>MNTV01000033.1:26622-48786 GCA_001917175.1 Azospirillum sp. 51_20 | reverse complement strand
AAGGAGAAGGAGAAGGAGAAGGAGAAGGAGAAGGAGAAGGAGAAGGAGAAGGAGAAGGAGAAGGAGAAGGAGAAGGAGAAGGAGAAGGAGAAGGAATTTCTCAATTCGTCAAGACCTCGCCTGCCGGAATCATGACAGAAAAAGCCTCCGCACATAAGCAGAAACCGCTCGGCTCCGTCATTCCGCAAGCAAATAAAATGAGCAAATTCATAGATCTCACCCAAACAACGGGAAAGAAAGAGAAATAAAGGAAACAGAGAAAAATAAAAAATGCGAAAGACTCAAAGCAGAGCATAAGATGCCGGAACAAATTCAACCCGAAAACCGGGAAAATTCAGCATAGTTGTCCGAAGGTTTCGATATAACGGTTCTATCCATAAGGAAGAACTTATCGGTATATAAGCGTAAGCTTTGCGGTATACGGAATGGCTCGACGGATTGATTATTTTGAACTTGTTTTGAATCTCACTGGGGAAAAAGAGAGAAAGGAAGAGAGAAAAAGAGAGGGAAAAACAAAGGAAAAAGGAGGAAAGAGCAAAAGAAAAAGGAAAGGAGAAAACAAGGGAAAGAGGAGTAAAACAAGAAAAAAGAAAAAAGAGAAAAGAGAAAAGAGATAGAGGAACGGGAAGAAAAAAGAAAGAAGGAAACAAGGGAAAGAGGAGTAAAACAAGAAAAAAGGAAAGGAAATGGAAAAAAGAGGAAGGAAAGAAACAAAGAAAAAGAAAAGAAAAATGCAACATAAAAAAATAACCGATGTCAGGCAAGCGGAAATTTAATTCCGCCTTTTGTGCGAAAAAAAAATCCCAAAACCATGTGCCGGCATTCAGCCGTATCTTTTATGCTCGTGCATTTTTCAAACCGCAGCGTTAAAACCGGCGCTGTTTTGGCTGTATCGTGCAGCATAAACTTGAGCGGCAAGCTCTGCCCGGCTGCCTGCCGCCGGTTGAAACTCAACGGCAAATTACAGACATATGCAGCCGGTCAGCCGTATCTTTTGTACTCGTGCATTTTTCAAACCGCAGCGTTAAAACCGGCGCTGTTTTGGCTGTATCGCGCAGCGTAAACTTGAGCGGCAAGCTCTGCCCGGCTGCCTGCCGCCGGTTGAAACTCAACGGCAAATTCTAAGCATGTGCCGGCATTCAGCCGTATCTTTTATGCTCGTGCATTTTTCAAACCGCAGCGTTAAAACCGGCGCTGTTTTGGCTGTATCGTGCAGCGTAAACTTGAGCGGCAAGCTCTGCCCGGCTGCCTGCTGCCGGTTGAAACTCGCCTGCAAATTACAGACATATGCAGCCGGTCAGCCGTATCTTTTGTACTCGTGCATTTTTCGAACCGCAGCGTTAAAACCGGCATTGCCTTGGTTGTACCGTGCGGCATTGACGTAAGCTTTGAGCGTTTGTCCCCGATCCGTCAGCTGCCGGTTGAAATTCAACTGCAAATTTCGGGCATGCGCGGACAGACGGCCGGCAACAAGTTCTTCCGCTTTGGCAAAATCAGGATGATGGCGGATACTGCGGGTCAAAACCGACCTGGCGATTTTGCCGGCTTTGGAAATATCGGGACTATGCGTATAATAACCGGTGACATGACCGTAGAAACCGGGCTTTTTCCCTTTGTTTTCCCCCAAAACGGCGCGACCGGCCTTTTCGCTGCCGGTTTTGTGTCCGCGTTCTTCCGCCATGATGATTTTGGCACAGTTGTCCAGCATGAAGTTTTCCACGCCTTTGACCCTGGCGGCGATTTCCTCCGCCGTAACCGCCTGCGGATGTTTGCCGGACAATATCTCTCCGGCCGTTCCGTAAAAAACAACCTGCCGGACAAAATAGGGCACTTCCTTGTTTTCCGTCGTCAGCCACTCATGCATTTTCCTGATCTGATCATTTTCCTTTGACGGCGGCAGCCGACGGATGGCAACGATCTCCTCCGCCCGCATGACCAAACCGGTGTCGCCACTCACCTCAAGCGCTGCCAAACGATCGGGGTCAATCCGGTCGAGCGCGTCGGCCGGGAGCGTCATCTGGGAAACGTCAAGACGCTGCAAATTCGGCATATGGTTAATCGGTTCCAGATCAGGATTGCCCGAACAACGCAGAAACCGGATTGATTCAAGCGATTTCGGCAGCTGCCCGAGAATATCGTTTTGCATCGGACTGTCGCCAAGGGAAAGTTCCCGCAAAGCGACATCCCGCGGCAGTGCCGAAAAATCGACAGGACCGCGCATATAGGACAGGTCCAACACTTTCAGAGATGACGAAGCATCTTTTAAAAAACGATTGTCAAAACCGTAAGCGGGACTGAGTATGCACAGTTCTTCCGCCTGCGGCAGGGTTGAAATGTCCTTATGTTTCTCATCCCAACGAAGCTCAACCTTTTTCAACAGACAATCGGACAAATCCTGCGACAAGTCGGGTTCAATGCCGTAGCCGCACACGATTCCGCGCTCGGAAGCCCGACGCAGAAAATCCGTATACTCCTCCTTTTTCCGGTGATAAAAATTGCTGTTGAGAGAAATATATTTCAAACGGCTGCCGGTGGGAAGCATATCCAAATCAAACGTGTCGGGACAGAGCAGTTCTTCGGTTTCGGGATGCAGTATCAGCAGTTCCTTTTCCGTTACGCGCCCGTGAAAATTCACTTTTTTACAATGGGGCAAACGACTGATGCCTTCAATGTTGCAGGTGCCGGAAATTGTTAACATGCCTTCAAACCGCAGGCCGGAGAAGTCTTGCATTGCCGGTTTTTCCGCTTCCGGCTCGTCCTTTAAGTAAAAAGTTCCTTCATAACTGATGCCGGGATCAAATTTATGCAAATCCGCGCAGGTCAGATAGCAGTCATTGAAAACAACCCGTTTCAGATTTTTGCCTTTCAACCTGCTTATATGTTCGCGGGACGGCAAAAACACCACCTTTTCCGTTTGATCAGACACCGTAACGTCCTGCGGCAGAGCTCTCAGGCAAAGCGTGCGACAGGAAGGATATTCTGTCATTTCGGGCAACGCCGTAAACCGCCCCGTCACTTCAATGTTCTCAATGTTACGGCCGGGAAAACCGGAACCGTCAAACGTATTCAGCGAATCCAGATCCAGGTCGCCGTCAATTATAAAACGGCCGTTTTCGTTTTTAATCCGCGCCCTGTCGATCAGAGCAAATTTGTCCAGCACTTCGGCCAAATTGCGGTTTTCCAGATATACGTCCCGGGGACGGCAGTCTATTCCCTCCGCCAAATACGGCAGCGCTTCAAAACGATCGGGATTATATACGCCGAAACCGTTCCGCAAAATCATTCTTTCGCAATCCGGATACGCAAGCGGCGCACTGACGTCGTCCAGCCGGTTGTCCGACAAATCAAGCGTTCCCAGAACTATCGTATTTTTCATATCCGGCGGCAGCCGGACAAGGCCGCGGCCGCTTAAGTCCAGGTCGGCATCAACAATCGTCTTGCCGTTTTCAACCCGGCAATGAGCAGCCGTCCATTCGCTTCCGAGCATTTTGTTCAACAATTCAAACGTTGTCAGATTTTCCACATGATGCCAGACGCCGCCTTTGATCCCTTCGGCAAACACCGGCAGCCGCCGGGCGTCAAGAACGGTTTCATCGTTCAGTTCCAGCCGGCGGACGTTCTCCCAGTCGCGGGAAAAGTCCGCTTTTGCATCTTTGCCCAGCACAACGGTTTCGGCCCGTCCCAGATGCCGCGGCAGAATGCCGCCGGTGATCAGCAGTTTGCCGGCATTGAGCGGCACCTGATCATACAAGGCCGCGTCTTCCGCCGTTTCCAGCGTCAGGGAATCGATACGGCCGATTGCCGCCGCCTCGCGGTAATCCCTGAGGTCGACTTTGCCTTCAAAACTCAGACGGCCGACCCGGGCAACATTTTGCAACCGGATGCCCTTATAATCGCCGGCCGCAAGCTTCAGACTCTCCAGTTCCGTTCCCGGCTGCAAATCAAACAGGTCGACTTCCCGTCTGTTAACGTCTTTTACATAACCGATGCGTTCTTTTTCCGAATCGGGAATCGGCATGTCAAGCGACTGCACAAAATCGCGCACGTCGGCCACATAACGGTTTTTGACCGCCAGGTTGGAGTTGCCTTTGATTTGCGCCAGGCGGCCGTTTTCTATCGAAATCGTACAGTGCGGCACCAACACGCCGTCCTCGTTCGGGCCGCGCAGCGAATAAAAATGCCAGCCTTCGGTGCCGATACGGTCGTTATATCCCCCGCGGCCGACGCAGTGCCCCATCTCGTCGGATTCGTATTTCAGCGAAACATGATGAAGCAGTTTTCCGTTTTCGTCATAAACCGGACTCGGCAGCATTTCGACCATCGAATAGCCGTCGGGATACTCTTTTATCACCCTGATGCCGGTGCGGCTTTCTTCACGGCGGCGGGCAAGCTCCTTGTTTTTCTTTTCCCGCTCGGTCTTCTCCGCATTGAACGCGTTATGACACTCCTCAATCAGTTCAAAATCTATTTCTTCCGGTTCCCTCGACAACAGCCTTTTGGCATCCATCAGCACAATGTTGTTGACGTCGGCGGCACGGGTAATTTTCCCGCCAAGCTCGCGGGTGCGTTCGAAAATATAATCGGCGCCGGAGCGGATTTTGTCGCCGAGGGGACTTTCGCGCAATTCGTCGGCGTCAAGCACCAGTCGTCCCTGCCGGTTAAAAGAAAAGGCAACGCCGTATTTTGCCAGCGTCTGCGGCGAAAGCAGCGGCTTGAACAGCAGCTGGCTGCCGGCATAGGCCTTGATTTCGCTGTCAAGATAAGCAAAACGGTTGGCCGGCGGCGTTTTCAGGCTCTCAATCTCAGCATTCAGCTTTTTGATTTCTTCGCCGAGCGTTCTTTTTTGTTCCGGCGCAGCCTGTCTGATCTCTGACGAAAGCTCTCCGATCCGCCGTTTTATCTCCTTGATGCGGACGGCGCCGGCGGCCCTGAATTCGGCTTCGGCCTTTTTGCGGTCGGCTTCCGCCGCGGCCAACTCCCGTTCATAACGCTCTTCGGTTTCCTTTGAACCTTTCAGGACAATCGACCGCAGCGCCTGCCCCAACAATACCTGATTACTCATATTTTCCCCCGCAAAATCCGTCTTTGGCCGTTTTCTTAATTATATACGGCTTCGTTTTTTTGTCAATTTTTCATCGGAAACTTTTGTATCCTGCGGAAAAATTTCTCCTCCCGGTCCGGCCGAAGGAGAAAGATTGCAAAACAAAACCCTGGAAACCCGGGGTTTTGCCTTTATGCGTCTATTTTTTGCCGCCGATGAACTTTTTGCCCATCATGTAAGGCTGCAGCTTTTCCGGAATGCGAACCGAGCCGTCGGCCTGCTGATGATTTTCCAGGAACGGCACCAGCGCCCGCGGGGTGGCAATGCCGGTATTGTTCAGCGTATGCACGAATTTGACTCTGCCGTCGGCGTTGTCGCGATAACGCAGGTTGGTACGGCGGGCCTGCCAGTCGGTAATGTTGGAACAGCTGTGGGTTTCGCGATAGCAGTTCTGGCTCGGCACCCAGGCCTCAAGGTCATATTGGCGGTATTTGGGCGCACCCATGTCGCCGGTGCAGACTTCCAGCACCTGATAAGGCAATTCCAGATCCTGCAAAACCTCTTCGGAAATCTGCAGCAGTTTCTGATGCCACTTTTCGCTTTCGTTAACGTCGTTTTTGCAGATAACGAACTGTTCCGTCTTCATAAACTGGTGAACCCTGGTCAGCCCGCGGGTATCTTTGCCGGCGGCACCGGCCTCGCGGCGGAAGCAGGGAGAAAAGCCGGCATAAAGAATCGGCAGTTCGTTTTCGGGAATGATTTCGTCGGCTCTGAGTGAGTTCAAAATCAGTTCGGCCGTTCCCGACAAATAAAGGTCGTCTTCGGGCATGTAATAAATTTCATCACGGGCAAACGGCAGATATCCCTGGCCGTAAAGCGGCTTTTCCTTGGACAGCGAAGGCACGGTAATTACGCGGAAGCCGTTTTCCGCCAGCTTGTCCATTACCAGCAGATGAATCGCCAGTTCCAACCGCGCCAGCTCTCCGGTAATGGCATAGGTGCGGGAACCGCAGACTTTGGTGATCCGTTCCATTTCGCTCCAGCCGTTTAATTCCATCAGTTCGACATGGTCGCGGGGCGTGAAGTCAAACTTTGTCGGCTCGCCCACGCGGCGGCGAACCACGTTTTCGCTGTCGTCGGCGCCGACCGGGCTTTCCGGGCTCGGCAGGTTGGGCATGCGCCACATGATATCGTCAAACTTTTTCTGTTCAACCGCCAGTTTTTCCAGTTCAACCTTCAGTTCTTCGCCGAGGGCTTTGCTTTTGGCGATGATTGCCGGACGTTCTTCCGCGGAAGCGGATTTGATCGAATTGCTCAGCCGGTTCTTTTCTTCGGCCAACGCCTGAGAAGAGGTTTTCAGCTTGTTGATGTCCAAATGCAGGGCGATCAGGGCGGGAATGTCGACGGACAAACCTTTTTTGGCAATGCCTTCTTCCACCAGTTTCTGATTTTCGATAATGAATTTTATATCCAGCATTTCACATGTCCTTAGTTTTTTGATTGATTTATAAACGCGGACAGAGTATCAATTTTACAAATAAATACAATAAAAATTTTAAGAGGACCGACAAAAAATGTTTGAAGACAAAAAAGTTTTAACCGGTGTGAAGCCGACCGGAACACCGCATCTCGGCAACTATCTCGGCGCCATCAAACCGGCCATCCGGCTGGGACATCAGGCGCTTGACGCCGGCGGAAAGCATTACATGTTCATTGCCGATTATCATGCCATCAACGCGGAGAAAGACCCGGCGGTCTTAAACCAGAAACTCAAAGAGATCGCCTGCATCTACCTGGCAGCCGGCCTCGACCCTTCCCGTTCGGTTTTCTATCGTCAGTCGGACATTGCGGAAATTCCGGAAATCACCACCATCCTGTATGCCTATACGCCAAAAGGCTTTATGAACAAGGCGCACGCCTACAAAGCCGCGGTCGACCGCAACCGCGAAGCCGGCAAACCCGATGACGACGGCATCAACATGGGACTCTATACTTACCCCACGCTGATGGCCGCCGACATCCTTGCTTATGACACTGATATCGTGCCGGTCGGCAAGGATCAGGTGCAGCACGTGGAAATCGCCCGCGACATCGCCGGCGCCATCAATGCTCATTACAACAAACAATTGTTGGTGCTGCCGGAATATTCGATCGACGAAAACGTGGCGGTCGTTCCCGGCATCGACGGCCGCAAGATGAGCAAATCCTACGGTAACGTAATCCCGCTGTTTGAAGACGACAAGGCAATCAAGAAAGCCATTTTTTCAATCAAAACCGACTCCCGGCCGATGGAAGAACCCAAAAACCCGGATGAAATTCTGGTTTATGAAATTTACAAATCCATCGCTTCCCCCGAACAACTGCGGGAAATGGGCGACGGCCTGCGGCAGGGCAGACTCGGCTACGGCCACATCAAAAACATGCTGCTTGACGCCGTTGTCAGCGAGATAAGAGACGCCCGGGAAAAATACAACTACTACATGGCTCACTACGATGAGGTGGAAGGCATGCTGGAAGAAGGCGCCGCCAAAGCGCGACCGGTCGCCCGCGCCACCCTCAAACGCCTCAAAGACGCCGTTTTCGGCAGATAACCGGAAAAATTCCGCCAACGGAAAAGCTCCCGCAAAATCTGCGGGAGCTTTTTCTTACGCCGGCATTCAACGGATAAAATTGGTACGGATTTTCTCTTCCGGTTCCGGCCGGGAAAGACCGGACTTCCGGCCGGCTTCAATCGATTTTAACAGCCATGACATCTCGTGCCCCAAAATGCGCATGATCTGCACGCCTTCCTTATCCTGCCAGACTTCTTCCGGCTTGTTGCCGTGCACCATGTTCCAGTAACAGCTGCTGACAACCGGCATACGGCTGATCATGAAATATTTGTTGATGACATCAAGGTTGGCGGTGGTGCCCGCCCGGCGGGCGGAAACGACGGCGGCACCGGGTTTGCCGGCAAAAACGGACGAACCGGCATAAAACACCCGGTCAAGAACCGACAGGATCCGGCCGCTTGAATGCGCATAAAACGTCGGCGAACCAAAAACGAAACCGTCGGCCTGCTCCGCTTTCTCCAAAATGCGGTTGACAATGTCGTCGTCAAACACGCAACGGTTGTTCAGCTTCCGGCAGGCGCCGCAGCCGATGCAGTCCTGCACGGCGCGGTTGCCGAGCCAGACGGTTTCGCTTTCGACGCCGTCTTCCGCCAACGCGCCGGAAACGATTTTCAAAGCCGTGTCGGTGCAGCCGTGTTCGTTGGGGCTGCCGTTTATCATCAATACCTTCATTTTTTTCTCCGTTTGCATTTTCCGACCGTACTTTTATTTATTCCGCCGGACGGATTTTTCAATTGCCCGGTATGATAAACCGTTTATAATGCCGCCGTCAACAGGAGGAGAGCAGAAAATGGAAACGACGGAAAAAATACTGAAACTGGCGGCCGAAAACCGGCAACAGGCCTTTCGCGTCATTGAGCAAAGCAACGTCATCGGCTGCTGGCAAAGCGTCGGCGCCAGAATCAACCTGATCGGTTCGCTCAAAACCGGCCTGTTGATGAAACACCGGGACATAGATTTTCATGTTTACACATCGCGACTCAATGTGGACGAAAGCTTTCGGGCAATGACGCGGCTGGCGGAAAATCCGCGAATCGTCAAAACGGAATACGTCAACCTGACAGCAGAAGAAGACGCCTGTCTGGAATGGCACGCATGGTATCAAAGTGATGACGGAAACACCTGGCAGATTGACATGATCCATATGGCGGAGGGCTGCCGCTGGGACGGTTACTTTGAAAAATTTGCCGACCGGATCAATGCCGCCGCCGGCGCCGAAGAAAGAAAAACCATCCTGCGGCTGAAATACGAAACGCCGGACGACGCAAAGATTGCCGGCATAGAATATTATATGGCGGTTCTTCGCGACGGGATCGAAAACTACGATGATTTTGTCAGATGGCGGCAACAGCAAAAAACGGACGGCATCATTGAGTGGATGCCGGAAGCGGCAAAATAATCCCCCGCCCGAAATTTTGGTTTGCTTTTTACCCGCCGCTTATATAACATTTGATGTGTCAGAAATGACACTTTACAAAAACTAACAAAAAGGACTACAAATATGAAAAAATTAGCTCTCGTCGTCGTACTGCTGGCCTTGTCCGCCTGCACCGGCACCCGCGGAACCATCGGCAGCCAAAGAGTTTGCACCAACGATTACCTGCTTGGCGTCATCTCCCTTTCCGAGCTGGTCAGCCCCTGCGGCAAATAAATTCGCCCGCTTTTAACAAAAATGTCCTTCCGTTAAAGAAGGACATTTTTGTTTTGCCGAAAAAAACGCCGCCGATTCTTTCAAAATATAAGACACTTCTAATTTGTTATTTTTTGCAATATCATTTAATAGTAGACTAAATATCTAAAACTTTTCACCTTTTCGGTTTGCGGCAACCTTTTTGTCAATTTTCGATTTACTTTTGCGTAATATATTCTATAATGAAAACAGAATACCAAATTATTAAGCCATATGAGAAATTATTTTTCAGTTTTAGCTGCAGCCATGTGCTTTTCAGCTATGAGTGTATCCGCGCAAAGCGCAAGTGAGAACAATTATTGGGCAGACGATGCAATCAAAGCGAGCGCTATTGTCTATGCCGGAGCAAACGTTCTGGAACCCGCGCCAATCTATGGTGCCGCGATCGGACTTAACTGTTACTTTCTGAGAGCAGAGTTTGAAATCGGCGGCAGCTGGATTGATCCGGGGGCTTCTTTCTCGCGCAAACAAATGCTGTACTTCAGCCCGTCTTTCGGTCTGGCTCATACTTTCCAAAAGAAATATGAGGTTTACCTCATGAGTTCCTGGATAAATTGGGGCAGTACGGTGTTGGAAGGGGCAGACAACAACCATTGCGGGCATGACGTCTTTGAAAAAGACCTGTTCCACTGGCGTCTCAAAGCCGGAACCAACATTGCGATCAGCAAAAGACTGTTCGTCAATGTAGATGTCAGCTATATGTTCCCCAAATCCAATACGGGGGGGGGGTATATATATTATGACAATCTTTCTGTTCGCGCGGGTATCGGTTATCGTTTCTGATAAAACGTCCCGCCGACGGATACAAAAAAAGGATGCTGCTTAATGCCGCATCCTTTTTTTTATTTTGCCTCACCTGACAGAAATGTATTTTTTCAGAGCTTTTTACGAGCCGTCAGACCATGGATTTTTTATTATGACAGCCCACGCAATCTATAAACTTTATAAAAACGACCGTCATTGTCAGGTTATCGGCATCGGCAAACATTCCGAAAACTTGGAAGACATGTTCATTTGTAAAGCTTCATACGCCCCGTCGATTTCTCCGAAGGGCAAATTTGGTGCAGACCGGACAAAATACGGGAAGAAACAAAAAGACGGAAAACCGCAGCTTTAAAATAATTAAATAAAAAACGGTATTCAAAAAGCTGCGTTTATATCAATTGAGCCTTTATTTCATTAAAAGCTCCCTGCCGTCCCTAAGAAAAAAATGCTGCTACCGGCGCAATCATCCAACTTGCCCGGCTAAGAGCCGACGTAAAACCGAGCCGAGTTGCGCAAGTCGAAAGAAAATTTTTACGATTTGATTTTTCTTTGCCAATCATCTGTTTTTCCGCCTATTTGCATCCTCAAAAGCGTTTGACGTTTTTAAAAATATTTCAAACGATTGACTTAATTTTAAGATTGTGCTATGATTATTTTATAATTTCGGAGAATGTTCCGGCTGCCACTGTGCCAACATCGCCGGAAAAGCTTCGTTCAAAATGAAAAACAAAAACCAATGAAAGGCACCGAAGCGCAAACCTTTAAAAACCACCGCCCGGCTGCCGGAAAGGAAAAACCAATGAAAGGCACCGAGGCGCAAACCGTTAAAAACCGCCGCCCGGCTGTCGGAAAGGAAAAACCAATGAAAAACACCAAGGCCAAGCTGTTAAAAACCGCCGCCCGACTGTTTGCCAGCCGCGGCACGGAAGGCGTTTCCACCCGCGAACTGGCCGGGCAGGCAGGCGTAAACCTGTGCGCCATCAGCTATTATTTCGGTTCCAAACAAAAACTGTACGAGGCGGTGATCGACGAAGTGATTGACACCGTCAGACAAAACCTGTTGTCGGTGCCGGGAAACGGGGCACCGGCCGCGGACAATCCCCGGGAAAACGTCAAAACCGTCATCGGCCGTTTCTTCGATTTTCTGTGCGGCGACAAAATTTCCGACGTGCAGGCCCGGCTGATGATCAACGAAATCATCAGTCCGTCGTCCGTTTACGACAAAATTTACCAAAACATTCTGGAGCCGGCGCACCGGCAGATTTCCCGACTGGCGGCACAGGAAACAGGCGCGGACGAAAACAGCCCGCAGGTGCTTATCCTGACCCATACCCTGTTCGGCCAGGCGGTGATGTTCCGCATCCACAAGGAAGCCCTGCTGCGGCGGATGAAAATCAAACAGTATACGCCGGAACTGCTGAATGAGATAAAAAAACACATTGAGGAAAACTGCGACGCCATATTGGAACAGGCAAGGAGGCAAAAATGAAAAAGATTCCGACAATTCTGATTGCTGCCGCCGCAGCGGTCGCCGCCTTTTTCCTGCTGACTGCCGGCAAAAAAGACGATGACGGCGTGATCACTCTTTACGGCAACGTTGACATCCGCCAGGTAGACATGAGCTTCCGGGTACCGGGAACGTTAAAGGAAATGTTTTTTGAAGAAGGCGAACGGGTCCAAAAAGGCGATCTGCTGGCCGCGCTCGACGACGAAGACTATCGCCGGACATACGAAAAGTCGCTGGCGGAAATCAAACGATGCGAAGCACAGCTGAGGGAAGCGGTTTCGCTGCTTGAAACCAACCTGCCCCTGTGCAAGCAGAAAATTTCTTCCGAACGAAGCTGCATTTCCTATGCCAACGCCCGCGACGAAGCGGCCGCCGCCGTCGAAGCGGCCAAAAGCGCCGGACGTTATGAAAAGAACCAGCTTGAATACACCAAAATATACGCGCCGGCAGACGGCATCGTCAGTTCCCGTATTCAGGAGCCCGGCGCTACCGTTTCCGCCGGACAGCCGGTTTATACCGTAACCAAAACCGAACCTTTGTGGATCCGCGTTTACCTGCCGGAACCCAAGCTCGGCCGCGTAGATTACGGCAGCAAGGCAGTCATCGTCACCGACGGCATCGACCCGGCAACCGGTGAAAGAAAACATTACCGCGGACATGTCGGCTACATTTCCCCGGTGGCGGAATTTACCCCCAAAACCGTACAGACGGAAGAACTGCGAACCGATCTGGTTTACCGCCTCAACATCTATGTCGACGATGCCGACCGTTTTTTGAAACAGGGAATGCCGACGACGGTAAAAATTTATGCCGAACACGCGGAGAAAAGCGATGACGGCGAAAAACTGCATTGAAACAAAGGATCTGGTCAAGACTTTCGCCGGCGGCAAAACGACTGCCGTCGATCATCTGTCGCTGACGATTGAAAAAGGGCAGACGGTCGGTCTGATCGGCGCCGACGGCGCCGGCAAAACCACCCTTCTCCGGCTGATCGGAGGACTGCTGCTGCCGGACGCCGGCAGCCTTTCCGTCTGCGGGCTGGATCCGGTGAAGGACAAGGCACGGCTTTCCGCCAAAATCGGTTACATGCCGCAAAAGTTCGGCCTTTACGAAGACCTGACGGTGCGGGAAAATCTGGAGTTTTACGCCGATTTGAAAAACATCGGCCGCGATTTTTCCGCAATGCTTGCCTTTGCCGGTCTCAGCGCCTTTCAGGAACGGCTTGCGGGAAAGCTTTCCGGCGGCATGAAACAAAAGCTGGGACTGGTCTGCGCGCTGGCCGGCAGCCCCGAACTGATCCTGCTTGACGAACCTTCGGTCGGGGTCGATCCAGTTTCCCGCCGGGAACTTTTAAAAATGGTTAAAAGCGCGGCCGGCGGCAAGGCAACGGTGTTGTGGTCCACCGCCTATATGGACGAAGCCCACGGATTTGACACCGTGATCGTTATTGACAAAGGGCGGATCATTTATCAGGGACGGCCCGGCGACCTGGCGCCCGACAGCCGCCGTTTCGAAGAAAAGGTAATCGAGCTGACGGGCGGCTATGAGCAAAAGGAATCGCCGGTCGCCGCAAACTTTTCGATGCCGCCGGCAAAATGCGAATACACGGTCGAAGCGCTTGATCTGGTCAAACGTTACGGCGATTTTTACGCGGTGAAAAACAACACCTTTCATATCCGCAAAGGTGAAATTTTCGGTCTGCTCGGTCCCAACGGCGCCGGCAAATCGACTTCTTTCAAAATGATGTGCGGCCTGGCCAAACCCACGTCCGGCACCGCCCGCATCATGGGAACGGACATCGTCCGGAACGCTTCGGCGGCGCGCGCCCATCTCGGTTACATGGCACAGAAGTTTTCGCTTTACCCGAACTTGAGCGTTCGCCAGAATCTTGAATTTTTTGCCGGCGCCTACGGACTTTTCGGCCGGGAGGGAAAGGAAGCGGTTGAACGAATGACCGAAATTTTCGGCTTTGCGCGTTATCTTGACAGCGACGCCAGCGAACTGCCGCTCGGCTACAAACAGCGGCTGTCGCTGGCCTGCGCCGTCATGCATAACCCGCCGGTGCTGTTTCTCGACGAACCGACTTCGGGCGTTGACGTCATCACCCGGCGCGAATTTTGGAATCATATCGTTTCGCTTGCCCGCAAAGGCGTCACCGTATTGATCACCACTCACTTTATGGACGAGGCCGAATTCTGCGACCGTATCAGCCTGTTTTACCGCGGCCGGACCATTGCCACCGGCACCCCGGCGGAACTGAAAAACGAAACCGGCGCCCGCACGCTGGAAGAAGCCTTCGTCAACATCATTTTGCAACAGGGGGAACAAACCGCATGAGTATTACCCTTGCATTTATCAAAAAGGAATTTTTGCAGATTATCCGCGACCCCTCCAGCCTGATCATCGCCTTTGTGCTGCCGACATTGCTGCTGTTTATTTACGCCTACGCATCAACCTCGATTTTGCCAACGTCCGGCTGGGCATCAAAAACGACGACGGCAGCCCGGCAACCGAGGAACTGGCCGGCGCCTTCGGACAAAACCGTTTTATTACCGCCGTACGCTACGACGACAGAAAACAAATGCAGGCCGACCTTACCCGCGCAAAAATTCAGGGCGCGCTTACCATTCCGTCGGATTTCACGCGGCGGCTGGCGGCCGGTAAAGACGCCTCCCTGCAGCTTATTACCGACGGCGCCAACATCAATCAGGTGAGCCATACGCAAAACTACGTCAATCAAATTGTTTCCGGCTGGCTGCAAAAAAGCGGATTTGCCACGGCGGCTTCTCCCGCCGTCGAGGTGCAGGCACGCTATCGGTACAATCAGAACGCCGACGGACGACGGGCGCTGGTGCCGAGTTCGCTGGCCGTTACCATGACGCTGATCGGCATTCTGCTGACCGCGCTGGTCGTTTCCCGCGAATGGGAACGAGGCACCATGGAAGCGCTGCTTGCTGCCAACATTCGTCCGATTCATATTGTCATCGGCAAATATGTTCCTTATTTTGTCGTCGGCATGTTGTCGCTTACGTTCAGCATGTTTGTCATTATCTTTGTCTTCGGCCTGCCGTTTGGCGGCAGCTATTGGGTGCTTTTTATCGTCAGCGCTTTGTTTTTGTACGCTTCGCTCGGCATCGGGCTGATCATATCCAGCCTTCTGCGCGACCAGCTGCTGGCCAGCATGGCCTCGCTGATCATCGGCTTTCTGCCGGCGCTGATGATGTCCGGCGTTGTCTTTCCGATCCTTTCAATGCCGCCGTTTTTCCGCTGGCTGACCAAGCTGCTGCCGCCGACTCATTACGTCAGCTTCATCAAAAGCGAATTTCTGGCCGGCACCATTTGGCAAAACGCGCTGACCAGTTCGCTGTTTCTGCTGCTGCTCGGATTTTTGTTTTCGCTGCTGGTTTACAAAAAAACCGCAAGGAGGCTTGATGACTGAACGCATCTCCCGCCTGTGGGCGCTGATCAAAAAAGAATTTCTGACCATCTTGCGTGACCCCAAAAGCCGCATCATTATCATTGCCCCGCCGCTCATCCAGCTGGCGCTGTTTGCCAACATCCTGACCATGGAAACAAAAAACGCCGACATTGCGGTGATCGACGCTTCAAACACGCTGGAATCGCGGGAATTCGTCGCCGGTATTGAGAATTCCCGCTGGTTCGGCCGCGTCATCCGTTCCGACAACCTCCGGCAGGCGCGCGAGAATCTGAAAAACGAAAAGATCCACGGCATTCTCGTCATCCGGCAGGACTTTGCCCGCCGACTGAAAAAAGGACAAAACGCCGACGTCCTGCTGATTTTGGACGGCCGGACGCCGACGACGGCCACCGGCTTAAACGGCTATGTCACGCAGATTGCCGCCGCCTTCTCGCAAAAGTTCGCCGCCCGGACGGGCGTCGCCGGCGCTTCGGTTGTGACGGCAGCCCGCAGCTGGTTTAACCCGAACGCGGTTTACCAGTGGTATCTGGTGATTTCGCTGATCGTGATTCTGGCGCTCGTCATTACCCTGATGCTGACTTCGCTGTCGGTGGCCAGAGAACGGGAGCTGGGCACTTTTGAACAGTTGATCGTCAGCCCGTATACGGCCTTTGAAATCCTCGTCGGCAAGACCGTGCCGCCGCTTTTCATCGCGCTGATCCTGCAATCGGCCATGACGCTGGCCGCCGTTTTCTTTTTCGCCATTCCGTTTACCGGCTCGTTCTTCCTTTTCATTTTCTCTTCTTTTATCGCCCTGCTTTCTTTTGTCGGCGTCGGACTGTTCATTTCTTCCGTCTGCGCCAACCAGCAGCAGGCGATACTCGGGGCGTTTGCTTTCATGATGCCGGCCATTTTGCTTTCCGGCTTCGTGTCGCCGGTTGAAGACATGCCGGCGTTTTTGCAATATCTGACTTACGCCAATCCGATCCGCTTTTTCATCAAAATCGGCAACGGATTGTTTCTTAAAGATGTCGGCGTCACCGACATCTGGCCGGAACTGGTGCCGTTATCCGTCATTGCTGCCGTCACCCTCGGCTTTGCCGCCATGACATTCAAACGCAATCTGGAATAACCCCGCCATTGTTTTTAGAAGTCAAACCTTTATATCATCCGAAACATGATTATATGATTTTTGTCATTATTTACATAACGAAAGGGAAATATCATGAAATATTGGATTCTCGGACTGTCACTGATGGTTATGGCCTGTTCCCACAGCGTTGACGTCAAAGACCAGGCCAGTTACAAATGCGGAGACCAGATCATCCGGGTAACGGTCTTAAACGACAACTCCATGATCGTACGCGCCAACGGCATCGATCATGTACTGACCAAAGTCGCCTCGCCGGCGGGTGAAAAATACGAAGACGCGGTATCGCAGGTTTCCTTTACCAAACAGGACGGCGAATTCTATCTCGGCATGCAGGGCCGCAACTACCCGCTCTGTCTGAAAATCAAGTAGCCGCCGGACAATCCGGCAAACAAAAAAAACTCCCGCCGAAGCCGCGGGAGTTTTTTAAAAACCGTTTCGTCGACCGCGCCCGTATCGGAACATTCAGTCGCCGTAACGGTCAAACAGTCTTTTCAGCTCCTCTATTTTCTCTTCCCTGACCGCTTCGTCGGCAAAAGAACGGGCGACGCAATGCCGGAGATGCTTTTGCAGAATATTGCCTTCCACCGCCTTGACAGCAGAACGCACCGCCCGCAGCTGGCTGAGGATATCGGGACAATAGCGCCCGTCTTCGATCATTTTTTTTATGCCTTCGATCTGCCCGGCAATGCGATTTAAGCGCGGAATGTTTTCCAGATGGCTCGGATTATGTTCTTCCATTGTTTTCCCCTTTTCAAAGGTTGACGCTGCCGGCAAGAATAACCGCTTTTATCCAAAAAGTACAGCCGGAACGAAAAAAAAACGTTCCGGCATCTTTCCGGCAGAGTTTATTTGCTCCCGCAGGCACAGTCATCGCCGCATTTGTTTTCCGGCGTGCACTGGCAGTTATCGCCGCAGGAACAGTCTTTACCGCAGCGGCAATCGTCGCCGCATTGACAGTTTTCGCAGGTACAGTTCGGGTTTTTACATTTGCTCATTGTTTCTTTTCTCCTTTTAATACCCTATACGGGTATTCTGTTTATATACCCCATAAGGGTATTTGTCAAGTTAAAATATTCTGCAGACTATCGTAAACGGTTATAGACAACGGCGGAAATTTCCGCGGCAAGAGCCGCATTTTCCCGGTCAGACATCCGGGAATCGGAAACCATCACCGCGATATAATATGTCCGGCCGTCCGGCAAAATCACAAAACCGGCGTCATTGTCGGCAATTTTTATCCCTTCGGCCGTTCGCGAAGACGAGCCTGTCTTATGCCCGAAAACCGTTCCCTGCAGCAGCCCCGCTTTCAACTTATCGCCGCCGGTCACGGTTGCCGTCATTATCTTATCGAAAAATTTGCGGTTTTCCGGCGTCAAAATATCGCCTTCGCGCACGGTTTTTAAAAATCGGACAACATCTGCCGGCGAAGCACGGTTGACATATTGTTTGGCAATATCCGCATTCATTTCCTTCTCGCTGACGGAAACATCAATCCCGCCGAAGCCAAGACGATTTAAATAAGCCTGCGTCTGCTCCGCTCCCCCGGCATAGGCCAGCAAAATGTCGGCCGCGTTGTTGTCGCTTTCGGCAACCATGTATTCCAACAGACGGGCAACGCTTATCCCGTAAGGATAGGTTCGCCGTTCGTCGCGCATCGGACTGTAGGTTCGTTCGTCGATCATGTCGCGGGTAATCGTTAATTCCGTTTTGCAGGGATCGGTGTTTTCCCGTCCCAGTTTGTCAAGAACCTGCGCGGCAATAAAAAGTTTGAACACGCTCAGAAGCGGATATTTTCCTTCCCCATGAACAAAAGAATGAGAACCGGCAATAACGGCCGCCCCGACCCGGCAATCTTTGCCGGCGGCAAGACGATTCAGCCGATAAGCGAGCGAGCTGAAATAAAATCCGGCAGCCGCGGCACAGATCAATACCGTTGCACCGATTGCCGCATAAAGTTTTTTATTCTTCATCATTTTTATTTTTTAGCACAAAATCGTTTAATAAAAAATGAAGCGGGCGTCATAGATAAAAACAACTGTTATTGCCGCAACCTAAAGGCACTTTTGCTCCGCAACCATTAAAAACTTTTTCAAACTGCGACATAAACGTTTGAGCCGTATATACCACCGTTACCGGTTATTTTCAAAAGATACATCAAAAAAATGACCAAAAACTTCTAGTAATAAAATATTTAGATTATTTTTACAACCAAAAGCAGTTATTGTTAAAAAATGAGAAATATAACTTTTGATTACCAAAAATTGTATATTGTTAATTGTCTGCACAAAACAAAAAAACAAATATTAGTTGAGAGAAAACAGCATTTCAATTTTCTATTTATAAATGCATTATAATATATTTACGACTTTTGATGGATTCACACACCACATTAACAACTAAAATATGTTTCCTTTCTAATTTTGCTATTAATAATGTTAAGGTTGTTTTTATAACATAAGGTTGTATTTTTTGCTTGCCTTTTCTAAATTATTATGAAACCATACAATTATTATTTGTGATTTTGTGTCCGAGAGTTATATGTACTTGTATTTCATAACAAAATCGCATCTTATAAATTACAATTGTTGGGAGATTATGTATGAAACCTGTACTGCCGGAAAAAAACACAACTAAACTTCCTAAAAGATATTGGTTCACTCTTATCTTTATGTTGTTTATCACTATATTGTCAGGAATATATGTATATACTCCAACTCCTCCCAGAGCCGAAGACAACATTATTTTATTGATATCCGCAACCCTTTTTACAGCCTTTGTATTCTTATACTGGTTATTAATTCGTTCTTTCAACAATTATCGGCAGAAATTAAATATTATAAAAATTCACATAATTACTTTTTATATGACATTAATGTTTTTCCTCTTACATATATATAAACTGGCAGAATTGGCGAAAGACTTTGCTCCTATTGCCGCCCCGAAAAAATATTATATAGCTTATTTAATTATCGGAACTTTCTGCATGAATTATTTCATTCTAATTTCAACATTTATCATCTTTAGCACTTTCTACCTAATTTTTGGCAAAAAAGCAAAAAATATTCAAATATCAATGCCGCCTCTAACTCAATTCATAATTTACTGGGGAATAGCTCTCATTATTAATTTTCCTCCTCTGGTCGCATATCTTGTGGTCATCAGCAGCGTTGCATCTTAATAAATATAACAAAGGAATTTTCACATTTAAAGACTTTCTAACACAACGAATTGCAATTAGTGCTATATTCACAAAATCTCCTGCTATCATTCCTCTTACAACTACCACTAGAAAGAAATAATATGTACAAAGATCTCATTCAAAAATCCAAATTAAATTTTTATGTTCTCGCTTATTTATTTATAATTGCTTTTACAATATGGGTAAGTAATTCAGCTTATGCTTTTTACCGCAAATATATAGAAACTATCAATACCCAAGAGACTTTAATGTTTTTATATATTTATAGAAGTGATAATGTTGAATTCATATGGAAACTTTTTTTATTGTTCCTTTTTGATGGTTTTATTGTATTTTATTTAATTAGGAAAATAAGCATTAATCAATTTTACGAGTATATTTTAAATTTTATCGTACTTTTTATTTCCATTAATTTAGCCGACATTTACACTCCTCATAAGCTATATTCTTTCCTGCAAAATTCATTTCTTTTTCCCGTATACGCTTTATTCATATTAATTTTCAATAGCGATTATGCTGTACAAAATTATTCTTTCTGGGGATGTTGGATAATTCTGTTACTTCCATTTTATAAAAAAATACATAAAAGACAACCGATATCAAAAAATAACAAAATTATTATATCTTTATTGCTTTTGTTTAATCTTATTATTTTTTATGCAATTTTTCCCCAATTTTGGGTTAACCTTCCTTAACTATTTGGCAGGATAAAAACTTTAACGGCAATTATTCAATTGTAAAGTCAGCGAATCCTGTTTTCGCTTAATATGAGAATTGTAAAATATTCACCATCTTAAATAGAAAAAATACGTCTCAGCCACAACTAAAACCTGTTTTTATATTCCGACGGTAATTTTTAATTTATTTTTGATTGTTTTAAGTTCTTATTTAAAAATACAGTTGTATTTTTCGCTTGCTTTTTCTCGTCTAAAGTGAAAATATACAATTATTATTTGTGAAACGCTTTTATACAACTAATAATCTTTTAATATATGGAAAAATACATATGGATACTTCTCAAATCATCTCCGGTCTCACGGAACATTTTATTAACGATGTTAAAATTTCACACCTGTTGGCAGAAAACAATCCTTTCAAAAAGTTTATGTATCATTTGGAAAATAAAACAAAACACGGTTGGGGATACAAAAGCTTCTGCATATTATGTTTATTATACGGCATCAGCACACAAATTTTTGTATTTTTCAATGGCAACCAATATGCATGGGCTATGTTGCCATTAACTCTTTCACTATGCTGCTATATCGGATTAAATTATCACCACGTAGTCTTTCAAAGTAAAGAAAATATCGAAAAAAGAATAAAAAATGCATATTGGCAAATATTTTTTATTTTATACAGCAGCGTAATTTTGGGAATTTTAATAATAAATTATACCATTTCTTCTGACAACGGTATCTGGAATATAAAATTTTCTTCCGACAACTTTTTTTTCATTTATTCCATTATAATCGGTTTTCTCCTTCACCTTATCTTTTTATATAATAATATCTTTATCTTATATACATATTATCAGGCAATATTTATTCAGCAAGGTGAACAAAAAAGATTTTTCTTAATAGCGCAATTATTGGCTCCCATTATTTGTACAGCACTTATATGGGCAACATATGATTCCTTTTTATCAAAAGAACATAACATTTTCTTCCAGTCTTTATGTCTTTTTTTTGAAAGTTATTTATCTTATACCATCTTATATATCTTATCTGTTTTCACTTTGTATCTGCTTCGCAATCTTTCTTTTGGCATCAATAAATCTAATTTATAATCAGGAAAACAAAACATGTCCAATACTAACGTTTCTTCAAGTGAAATTAATACATTTAAAGACTTTCTAACACAATATGCTCAAGAGTTAGGAATTTCTAAGTCAATTATCGGAGAACTAATAACAGATCAATTTGCTTCAAAATTATTAAAAATGGCAAAACAATATAATTGGCAACAAATAAGTCCTATATTTACAAGTTCAATATCAGGAGTTCGGAATCAAAATTCTCTATTATTTATGCGTGATATTTCACGAGGGCTAGCCGGATTACTAAAAAAAGCAGGTCCAGCAGCAGCTTTACTTACTGCTATATATAGCGATTGGACAGGAAACGGCATCCCTCTTAATGAAACATCCAAAACATTAACTCAATTAGCTGTAGGTGCTTTGATTGGCAGTGGATTAATTGCTATAGGCATCTCTGCTACCACTTCTCTGGTTATATGCGGAATAGCGGGATACATTGTCGATCAATTTTGGGATGATACAATAGACGTTTTATCGGACGGATTTGCGTTCTTATTTCAAAAGTTACCATATTACTTAGACAATTGGAGAGTTGTGAAAAAAATCAAAGACCTGTTCGGGACGGCGGAAGAAGTTCGTTCGCCGCTGGTGGTTGATATGGACGGCGACGGCGTGGAAACGGTTACGGCGGAAGGCGGCGTTTATTTTGACCACGACGCAAACGGCTTCAAAGAAAACAGCGGATGGGTCGGACAGGATGCGGAAACGGAATTATCGATAACGGAACGGAATTGTTTGGCAACAATTCCGTTCTTTCGTCCGGGGAAAAGGCCGTCAACGGTTTTGAAGCGTTAAAAGATCTTGACGACAACAACGACGGTATTTTCGATCGCAACGACAAAGCTTGGAACGAAGTCAAAATTTGGCAGGATAAAAACTTTAACGGCAATTATTCAATTGTAAAGTCAGCGAATCCTGTTTTCGCTTAATATGAGAATTGTAAAATATTCACCATCTTAA
>MNTV01000033.1:24813-26522 GCA_001917175.1 Azospirillum sp. 51_20 | reverse complement strand
ATTTTTGATTGTTTTAAGTTCTTATTTAAAAATACAGTTGTATTTTTCGCTTGCTTTTTCTCGTCTAAAGTGAAAATATACAATTATTATTTGTGAAATGCTTTTATACAACTAATAATCTTTTAACGCATTTTGATGAGGAATAATTATGCTCTTTAAGAAATATACCGTCTATGAAAACAAATTGAGTGAACAACTCAGTGACGATAATCCATTAAAACAAAAACTCATCAACATGGAAACTCCGACTGACCATCATCCCGTTTATTCGTTTTTATCCATAGGATTACTGATTTATATCTGGGTATTTTTAATGATCATTTTATACGAGAAATCTTATGGTTATAAATGGAATATATTTCCGGTTATTCTTGCAACTTTTTGTTTCCGAAATGGATATAAAAGAAATAATATTCTTTGCTTAGATCATCGCTCTAATATCACAAATAATATAATCCTTTACTCGGCCTTCTTTTATTCTATGCTAATGGTTATCTATGATCCGCGAGCAAATATTCCTTCTGAAGAGATAAAAAATTTTTATATATTTTTTACCAATAATGGCTTAAAAAAATTTAATTATAATACTTATGTTTGCCTAAATATATTATCTTATACAACAATTGGAGTAATTCTCAGTTATTGTAACTGCACGTATTTTCTGTACAGAAGCTTTTATTCTTTTAAAAAAGATAATCCCAACTCTCACCTTTACAGAAACTATCTTATCTTTTCATCAATATTTCCTTTTCTGATATACTTAATCATCTGCGGAAATAATAATTCTGGACCATTTAATACAGGTATAACAGAGGATTGGTTTAAGATTATTATTAGAAACAGTTCTCCTCTAATCTTTATCCTCTTTCCGGTAATGATTTTCACGATGATGCGATCATCATATTATCTGATACTATATAAAATCGCCACTTTTAGTAAATAATTTTTATATTAGGAGGAATCTATGGAACATAAATTATCTGATTTAGAAAAACAATCTGTGGCAAATGAAGTAAAAGAAATATTTAATAACATAGGATTTCCTTTAATAGGAGAAGGAGCACGAAGATTGGTAGAATCCTTTGATCAGTATATACAAGCTGCAGAAAAGGTAATTAAAGAAGGTGGTCTCGCTAAGGCAGGAAAAGATACCATAAATAATTTTTATACAAAACTAGATATTTTAAGAGGCACTCAACGTACTTTAAAATTAGGAGGATGGTTAGAGTTATTTCCAGCAATACGAGAAACCTTACAAAACAACGATATTAATCCTGTAGCAAAAACAACTGTTGGAATATTAATAACAGGAACTTTACTGGCAAATTCACCTTACATTATTGGTGTTTTAGGAACTATTTCAATTGGAGGACTTCTTGATTATTTCTGGGAAGATTTAAAATATGGAGCTATGACATTAAAAGATTTTATTTCAGAATTGATTAAAGAAGGTTTCACAAGTGCTGGTGGAAAGGTCTTAGATGAAAAAAAATGCCGTATCAATCTTAATGATATGCTACAGCAGTGTTTAATACCAACTCCAAAAGAACAAATATGCAAAATCAAAGACCTGTTCGGGACGGCGGAAGAAGTTCGTTCGCCGCTGGTGGTTGATTTGGACGGTGACGGTGTGGAAACGGTTACCGCGGAAGGCGGTGTTTATTTTGACCACGACGCAAACGGCTTCAAAGAAAACAGCGGATGGGTCG
>MNTV01000033.1:22840-24738 GCA_001917175.1 Azospirillum sp. 51_20 | reverse complement strand
ACGGAACGGAATTGTTTGGCAACAATTCCGTTCTTTCGTCCGGGGAAAAGGCCGTCAACGGTTTTGAAGCGTTAAAAGACCTTGATGACAACAACGACGATATTTTCGACCGAAACGACAAAGCTTGGAACGAAGTCAAAATTTGGCAGGATAAAAACTTTAACAGCAATTATTCAAATATAAAACCGGCGAATCCTGTTTTCTCCTAATATGAGAATTGTAAAATATTCACTATCTTAAATAGAAAAATACGTCTCAGTCACAACTAAAACCTGTTTTTATATTCCGACGGTAATTTTTAATTCTATTTTTGATTGTTTTAAGTTCTTATTTAAAAATACAGTTGTATTTTTCGCTTGTTCTCGTCTAAAGTGAAAATATACAATTATTATTTGTGAAATTCATATTTTCTTACACTTATAAGTATACCAACGGAGCAACGCCAAATGAATCAGCTAATTGGTTTCTGGAAATCTTTTTTCTTTATATTTCTTTTGGGAAATATTCTTATGGGGGTATTTGAAATATTTACCTATGTCAATATCTACCCGTATATAGAGAATTCAATAAATTTATCCAGCATGGAAAAACGTTTTTTGATCTTATTTCCCTTTTTAAAATACTTTATTGTTTTATCTTATGCTATTTATTCTTTTTATTTAATGTATCAATACATTGACATTATCCAACATAAATTGTTTCTTAAATTTTTTCTACTTTTCTACTACATCTTTTTCGTTTTTATTTTAACATATGTACAATATTGCACACCTTTATCCTACCTAACAAGCTGTTTCTATACAGGAATAAGGTATGGAAAATTTGTAGATATAAAAACTTTTATGTGGAAGCATTATAGGAATCAGCCTTATGAAGATATCAATTAAATCCTCTTTAGTTCAAAGAAAATTTTATTTTAATTTATTTTTCATTTTTATTGTTCCTCAATTTCTGATAGGAATTATCTTTTCTTATCATCCGATCGGAAATGAAAATACTATCAAGTTATACTATTTTATCAGAAATCTTTTATCTTTAAGCTTATTTATATGGAGTTATTTTTTCTTATTAAAATTAGCAAATACGATAGGACACACATTTTATATAAAAACCAAGAAGTTCCTTTTTATATATTTTATAATAAGTTTAGTAATCACATGTTTTTACTATGGAACCCCATTTACTCTCTTCTCTTATTTAGGGTATTGCATAACCGAAATATTTGTTTATCAATCTTACTATGGGCCAATTTATTTTACCTTAAATTATTTGTTTACCGAAACTTACATATAGGAGAAAAAATATGACCAAAACAGCAATTCGGTTGGGAGGTTTTTTCCCAAATCAAGCAAAATTATTTGCTCCCATATTTACAAATCCTCAACATTCTTACCCTGTATCATTATCTATCACAGCAATCAATGAGCATATAAAAAATGTCAAAATTACTATCGTATATTGGGATGGAGGACAACAAATAACAATAAAAGATTATCTTGCAGGAGGAGCTACTACACCAATAGATTTCACAATAAAAAATCCAACAGCCCTTCCTCCATTTATTCTTTATTTAGAAGCAGATGGGCTTCCGGGTTCTGTAGATATTGAGGTTGATTATGGAACACAATTACTTGTGTCCACATTAAATGATAATGACTTTAAAATTCTTTCTGAAGATGGGACAACTCTTCCATCAATTAATAGTAACGATATCTCTTACGATAAAGGAATTGTTGATATTATATCTAAAATTAAACAATTTTTTGGAACGGCGGAAGGGACACGTTCGCCGCTGGTGATTGATTTGGACGGTGACGGTGTGGAAACGGTTACCGCGGAAGGCGGTGTTTATTTTGACCACGACGCAAACGGCTTCAAAGAAAACAGCGGATGGGTCG
>MNTV01000033.1:0-22801 GCA_001917175.1 Azospirillum sp. 51_20 | reverse complement strand
ACGGAACGGAATTGTTTGGCAACAATTCCGTTCTTTCGTCCGGGGAAAAGGCCGTCAACGGTTTTGAAGCGTTAAAAGACCTTGATGACAACAACGACGGTATTTTCGATCGCAACGACAAAGCTTGGAACGAAGTCAAAATTTGGAAAGATGCTAATGGAAACGGCATCGTTGACGAAGGAGAACTGCTGACGCTGGAACAGGCCGGCATCGCCGGAATCAACCTGGATTATGACAACCAGGAAAACGTCGACGAAAACGGAAACGCACACAAACAAACCGGAACATTCATCAAAACCGACGGAACAACCGGAACCATAACCGACGTCTGGTTTGACACTAACCCGGAAGATACCGTTAATGACATATCCGTCGAAATAACAGACGACATTAAAGCGCTTCCGAACGTCAGCGGTACCGGAAATGTTTATGACCTACACACAGCAATGGCTCTCGACAAAAGCGGCGAGCTGCAACGGCTGGTGGAACAGTTCCAGGCGGAAACGGACATTGACGCCCGCAACGCGCTGCTGCCGGAAATCATTTACCACTGGGCCGGCGTCTACGACATGGATCCGGAAGGACGCAACCCGAGCCGCTATTACGGCAACGTGCTCGGAGACAGCCGCAAGCTGGAAGCGCTGGAAGAATTTTTGGGGCGGGAATTTCTCGGCACCTGGTGCAGCGGCGAACGCGATCCCAATCCGCACGGACACGCGGCGCCTTACATTTTGCAGGCGTTTGACCTGTTGCAGGATTATGTGAAAGCCTGTCTGCTGCTGGAAGGAAACTACAAAAAATATGTCAACGGCATTTTGCTGGTGTATGACACGGAAAGCGGCGTGTGGTCGGCAGACGCCAAACAGGCCGTTTCGCTGCTGGCTGATCTGTACCGGGAAGACGCCGGGCAATGCCGGCTGGTGATCGGCGAGTTGTCGGCGGCGCTGCGTTATTTTGACAATTTCGAACAAATTGTCACCGCCTTCAAACAGGCATCGGAAACTTTGTATAAGGAAGGCTTTGCGGAAGACCTCGGCAAATATTTCGGTTATAACATTGACGGCAGCAACGGCAACGACACCATCTACGGCACCGATGCGGAAGAAAACATGAGCGGCCGCAGCGGCAATGACAAAATCTATGCCGGCGGCGGCAACGATACCGTGCTGGGCGGCGACGGCGACGACTACCTTTACGGCGAGGACGGCGACGACATTTTGCAGGGCGAAAGCGGCAACGATTATCTTATCGGCGGCGACGGCGATGATGTTTTAAACGGCGGCACGGGCAACGATTATCTGGCCGGAGGCAACGGCGCCGACCTCTATCTTTTCAACAAGGGCTTCGGCCATGATACGCTTGACAACATTGATGCCGACGCGGACGGAACGGCGCCGGACGTTATTCGTTTCGGCGAAGAGATTTTGACGCAAAATGTTGAATTGAAACGGCAGGGATTTGACCTCATCATCACGGTCAGCTACGATGACGGCAGCGAAGAAGATTCGGTTCGCATTCTGAGCTATTTTGACCGGCAGGGAACAACCGGCACGGTGGTTGACCGGATCGAGTTTGCCGACGGCACCGTCTGGGACTACGACTATGTTTCCGAACATTGGAACAGCGTGCCGGGCGAAGGCGGCGGCGAAACGATCGACGGCAATGAGCAGGACAACAGTCTTTCGGGAACCGACGGCGACGACATTCTGCTCGGCTATGACGGAGACGACTCTCTCTACGGCAACGACGGCAACGACTGGATAGAAGGCGGCCGCGGCGATGATTTCCTCTCCGGCGGAGCCGGCAACGACACTTATTTCTGGAGTCCGGGCGACGGGCTGGACACCGTCAACGACGGAGAGAACAACGACACCATTATTTTCGGCGAAGGGGTTTATGCCAACGAAATCAAATTCCGCTGTATCAATGATCATGATTTGCAGATCATGGTCAGAGGCAACGACAAACAGGGTATTATCATCCGCGATTTTTTCTACGGAACGGAGAGAATTTACAAAACGCTGCAATTTGCCGACGGCAGCGAAATGCGCCTTTCGGACAAAGGGTTTGAACTGTGGCAGACGGACGAAACGGAAAAAATCACGGCCGGCGGGTTTGACGACATTATCCATGCCGGCGGCGGCGACGATCGCGTGAATGCCGGACACGGAAACGACACCATTATCGGCGGCAGGGGAAACGACATCCTTTACGGCGGCGAAGGCGACGACGTTTACGTCTGGAACAGAGGCGACGGACTGGACGAGATATGGGAAGATGCCGGCAGCGACACCATCCGTTTCGGCGAAGGCATTGCCTTTGACGATCTGACGTTTGCCTATGAAAACGGCTATCTTCTGATTACCGTTGACGGAGACGACACGCAAGGCGTGAAAATCAGAGATTTTTTCGGCAGCCAGAAAGAACAATACATGGTCGAGAAACTGGAGTTTGCCGACGGCAGCAGTTTCAACCTGGCCGAGAGCGGACTGGCGCTCACCCAGAAAAATACGGCCGAACAGGTCGAAGGAACCGATTTTGACGACGTCATCTACGGCAACGGCGGCAGCGATACCATCCATGCCAACGACGGCAGCGACATCATCATCGGTGGCAAAGGCGACGACATTCTTTACGGCGACGAACCTTTTCTTGGAACCGCCGGCGACGACATTTACATCTGGAACAAAGGCGACGGGTTTGACGAACTGCACGACGATCTCGGCAGCAACATCATCCGCTTCGGCAAAGAGATAAGTTTTGACGACCTCATTTTCCGGCAAAACGGCGACAATCTGGACATTTATGTCAACGGCGACCGCACTCAGGGGATGCGGCTGATCAACTTTTATTACAGAGATCAGGGGATCCACTATACGCTGGAATTTGCCGACGGCACCAACGTCAACCTGGCCGAAAGCGGACTGACGCTCACGCAGTCCGACAAATCCGGCTCGTGCAGCGGCACCGATCATGACGACGTTATTTACGGCGGCAGCGGAAACGACATTATTTACGGCAAAGACGGCGACGACACTCTGATCGGCGGCAAGGGCGACGACGAGCTGTGGGGCGAGGAAGGAAACGACATCATCGTCTGGAACAAAGGCGACGGTTTTGACACCGTTATCGATTACAATGCGGGAGTGAACACCGTCCGTTTCGGCGCGGGCATCACCTTCGAGCAGCTGGTTTTCGAAAGGGACAACAACAATCTCAGCATCTTTGTCGACGGCGACCGCACCCAAGGTCTTGAACTGGTTGACTTTGTTTCCAAATACAAACTCGAATTTGCCGACGGAACGGTTTATTCTCCCGACGAAGACGGCCTGTTTTTAAGCCAGTCGGACAAAGACGACAACGAATCCGGCACACAGTTTGACGACGTTCTGTACGGCAACGGCGGCGACGACTCCCTGCACGGACAAAACGGCGACGACATTCTCTGCGGCGGCAAGGGAAACGACAACCTTGACGGCGGCGACGGCCGGGACGTTTACATCTGGAACAAAGGCGACGGGTTTGACACCATCGTCGATTACGGCGAAAACATCATCCGTTTCGGCGCGGGCATCGTTTATGACGACCTGAGCTGGCAAAAAGACAATAACAGCCTGCTGATTTTTGTCGGCGGCAGCACCTCTCAGGGGATGAAACTCAATGATTTCTTTTATGGCAGCGGTCAAAGTTACATACTTGAGTTTGCCGACGGCAGCAGCCGGACGCTTGACCGCGACGAACTTGTTTTCGGCAGCGAGGGCATTCCGCAAAACATTGACGGCACCGCCGGCAACGACACGCTCATCGGCGGCAGCGGGCATGATACGCTCAGAGGAAACGACGGTAACGACCTCCTCACCGGCGGCAGAGGAAACGACACACTTGACGGCGGCAACGGCGATGACGTTTACATCTGGAACAAAGGCGACGGATCGGACGTCATCAAACCGGGCAAAGGCACCGACACCCTTCGTTTCGGCGAAGGCATAGCCTCTGACGATCTGCATTTTGCCCGCAACAACAATTATCTGTACATTTATGTCGGAAGCGAAAAAGACGAAGGCGTCAAAATCGAAAACTTCTTTTACCAATATGATCGTGAGCGGGAAACCGTCCGCTTTCTGGAATTTGCCGACGGAACGGTCAAAGACCTCTGTGCCGGCGGCTTTGTGCTGGAACAGTTTTTCCCCAACACAGGAATTGAGGGAACCGACAACGACGACGTCATTTACGGCAGCAGCGACAGTGATCAGATCAACGGTGAGGACGGCAGCGACATCATCATCGGCGGCAGAGGAAACGACGTCCTTTACGGCGGCAAAGGCGACGACGTTTACGTCTGGAACAGAGGAGACGGACTGGATCGTATCAGCGATCCCGACGGCACAAACAACAAAATCGTCTTCGGCGAAAATATTGCTTTTGACGATCTGACCTTTATGAACGAAAACGACAATCTGCACATTTTCCTAAACGGAGACCGTTCGCAGGGCGTTGTCATCGAAAATTATTTTGCCAACAGTCGATACCGGAACGAAACACTGGTATTTGCCGACGGAAGCAGTTTCAATCTGGCGGAAAACGGATTGACGCTGACCCAGACCAACGGCGACGAAAGCTTCAAAGCCACTGATTTTGACGACGTTATCTTTGCCGGCGACGGCAATGACGAAATCAAAGCCGGCTCGGGCAACGACATAATCGACGGCGGTTTGGGCAACGACCGGCTGGAAGGCGGCGAAGGCGACGACATTTACGTTTACAAACTCGGCGGCGGATTCGATACCGTTTACGACAAACAGGGGAATGACAAAATTGCGTTCGGCGAAGGCATCACCCTTGACAACCTGTCGTTTACCGAGGGAAACAACGATCTGAAGATTGTCGTCAACGGTGACGAAGGACAAGGTCTTTTGATTAAAAACCATAACGGCAGCGGAAAAATCGAAGAATTGCTTTTTGCCGACGGCAGCAGCATCGGCATTGCCGAAGCCCGGCAGCTGATCCAGGCAATGAACGCTTTTGCCCCGGAAACATCTTCCCGGACCGACGAAAACGGCAGTCTGTCTGTCACCGACGATTATATCGGTAATTTGGCCTGCGGTTTGCCGGAAAAAGACTTTAAAAACGCCGTTTAAAGGCGTATTAAAGTTATGAGAAGCAAAATCTGCTGCCAAAGGAGAACGAAAATGTTGAAAAAAGCCGTCCTGATCTGTCTGTTGACCATGCTTGCCGCCGGCTGCTGCCATATAGAAAGAAACCGGCACACGGCATATGTCCGCCACCACGGCGCAACTGACAGTGCCGCCGTTTATACGCACGGCGGACACGGATATTACGTTCATTACTGAAACAATATCCGTCAACAAGCCGCATTCCTCTCCGCATTTGCGGCCGGGAATGCGGCTTGGCTTTTCCCTGTTCCGACGACCGCCCTCACCTCTCCCGCATACTCTCATCAAGATATTTCATCACCGGGGAGAGCAGATATTCAATCACACGGCGTTTGCCGGTTTTGATTTCGGCGGTTACGCTCATACCGGGCTTTAGTTGAATTATTTGCCCGTCTGCTTTGATTTTGTTGTCAAGCAAAGTCAGCCGGGCGTTAAACACCAGCCCGAGCTTTTCGTCCTGTATCGCATCGCCGGAGATGTTGCGGACTTTGCCTTTGATGGTGCCGTATTTGGTAAACGGAAAGCTGTCGATTTTGATTTCCACGTCCTGTTCCGGCCGCACAAAGCCGATGTCTTTGTTCAAAATCTGCACTTCCGCCTCCAGTTTATAATCTTCCGGCACAAGGTTCATAATCGGCTTGGCGGTTTCGACCACGCCGCCCTTGGTATGATAAACCAGCTGCTGGACATACCCCGAAAGCGGCGCTTTAACCACCGTCCGCTTTAATGCTTCCTGATATTTAATCAGTTCTTGCTGATAAGACGCCAGTTTCTCGCGGCTTTCGGTCAGCTCCTGCATAATATTCTTGTCAAATTCCGCCAGATATTGCCGCTGTTCTTTTTTGAGCGATTCAATATTCGCCTCGGTTTCGGCCATTTTCTTGGCCTGTACGTTGCGCTGCTCCTGCAAATTGATCAGTTCTTCTTCCTGTTCCAGAAAAGTCAGCCGCGCCAAAAGTTTCTTATCGACCAAAATCCGTTTTTTCTCAATCCGTTCTTCAACACTCGGCAGCAGTTTTTCAATCCGGGTCAGGTCAGCCTGAATAGTGTCTTTTTCTTTCTCGGCCTTGGTAATCTGCCCGTTCAGAACTTCAATCTTGGCCGCTTTCTCAGTCAGCTGGCTTTTAAGCAGATCCGTATGCATTTTAATTAAGTATTCGTCAATTTCTTTATTATAAGTAAAATTTTCTTCCGGATTGTCTGTCAGCAGCGCCTGTAAACGGGCAACGGAAATTTCCAAGGCTTCCATTTCATTTTCCACCCGGCTGATGTTAGCCAGAACCTCGGTCTGGTTAAATTTAATCAGGTCTTGCCCCTCTTTGACATATTGCCCTTCCTGAACATAGATTTCTTCAATCTCGCTGTCGGTCAGGGTCTGGATGGTTTTGATGTTTGAGGCCGGCATCAGCTTTCCGGCCGAAGTGGCAATAATGTCGATTTTGCCCAGGATTGACCATAAAATCAGCGTTGTGAACATCAGTATGATGACGTATGTCAACAACCGCGCGGCGTGCGACGGCGGCATTTCGGTAACTTCCAAGACTGCCGGCAGAAACTCTTTTTCATGCTCGTTCATGCCTTTGATTTTGCTGTCTTTGGCGGCTTTTTCCTGCAGCAGAGCCAGCTTGGCAATTTCCCAATATCTTTTAAGCTGTTCCATCATGCCGCAACCTCCTCGTTGGCGGGCACAATCGGCGCGGTCTGGCTGTTCCACAGATAAGCATAACGACCGCCGCGTTTTAAAAGCTCTTGATGGGTGCCGGTTTCGGTAATTTCGCCCTTTTCAATGGTGATAATCCGGTCGCAGTCCCGCACGGTAGATAAGCGGTGCGCAATCATAAACACCGTGCGCCCTTTACAGATGGAAGCAAAATCCGCGGATTGTTGACCAAAGCGCGAGCAATCGCAATCCGCTGCCGCTGTCCGCCGGATAACGATGAGCCGCGTTCCTCAATAATCGTGTCATAACCGTGGGGGAGTTCGGTAATAAAATCGTGCGCACCGGCCAGTCTGGCGGCGGCAATAATCCTGTCCATCGAAATCGCCGGATTGGTTAAAGCGATATTTTCCCGCACACTCTTGTTAAATAAGTAGTTCTCCTGCAAAACGACGCCGATTTGCCTCCTTAACCATGCCGTATCGACGGTGGAAATGTCAATCCCGTCAATCAGCACTTTACCGCTTTCCGGAATATACAGACGCTGAATCAGCTTGGTAACGGTCGATTTGCCCGAGCCGCTCGGTCCGACAAAGCCGATTTTCTGCCCGGCCCTGACTTTAAAGTTCATCTTTTTCAAAATCTCCGGTCCGTTCGGCACATAGCGGAAAGTAATGTCCTTAAATTCCACGTCGCCTTTAATCTCCGGCATCGAGCCTTTGGACAGGGTTTCGGTATTTTCGGCCGGATTATTAAGAATGTCAGACAGCTTTTCAATAGAGATTTTAGCCTGCTGGAAATTCTGCCACAACTGCGCCAAGCGCAAAATCGGCTGCGTTACGCGACCGGAAAGCATATTAAAGGCAATCAGCTGCCCGACCGACAGCTCCCCTTTCATGACGAGAGAAGCGCCAATCCACAAAGTTAGAGCCATTGTGATTTTTTGCACTAACTGCACCAACTGTCCGGCAATGTTATTGATATGCGATGCTCTGAAAGAAGACCCGACATAAGCCGCCAGCTACACTGGTTTTCTGCCCCGCGGCGAAACCGCTCATCAATCCGCGAGCGCAAAATCGGGGTAAAAAACAAGGACAGCAAAACATAAAAAGGAATGGAGAGTAAAACCAGCAGCGTCAAGGTCTTGGAATAAAAGAACATTACCGTAAAAAAGATAATGGTAAAAAAGAAATCGATAATCAGGGTTAAGGTCGAACCGGTCAGAAAATTGCGGATATTCTCCAACTCATGCACCCGCGCCACCGTGTCGCCGACCCGCCGCACACCGAAATAAGACAGCGGCAGCCGAATAAGATGCTTAAACAAACTCGCGCCTAACTCCACATCAACACGAGTGGTGGTGTGCGAGAAGGTATAAGTACGCAACCCGCCAAGCAAAGTTTCAAAAATACCGATACAGATTAAAGCCACCATAAGTACATCAAGACTTGAAAGACCTCGGTTAACCAGTACCTTGTCAATCACCACTTGGAATAAAAGCGGTGATACCAATGCAAAAAGCTGTAAAAAGAATGAGGCCAGAATAACCTCGCCGAACAGCCTGCGATATTTGACTACCGCGGGAATAAACCATGAAATGTCAAACTTGCGGTTTTTACCGTTGATAAACTCACGGCAGGTCATCATTAAGAGCCTGCCGTTCCATCTACACATAAATTCTTCTTTGTTCAAAACCTCGGGGTGGTTGCCTTTGGCCGGATCCTGGATTAAAGCCTTGTCATCCGCCACCCTACCGAGAATAAAATAAGCACCGTCTTTACTCTGAGCGATTGCCGGCAGAGCCGTCTTGTTTAAACGCTCCCACTTGGTCTCGACAAAGCGGGCTTTGAAAGAAAATTCTTTTGCCAATTGCAGCAGTTCATATTCTTCAAAATGCGAATTCTGCCGGTCATATTTATGCCTGATTTGGTCAATGGAAATCGGTTTTTCAAAGAAATTCGCCATAATCGCGAAACAGGCCAAGCCCGTGTCTATCATTTGGGGATTTGAATTTTCTTCTGTCATAAATTGCTCACTATCTTATGAGTTGCAATATTTATTTTTAGCAATTTTAAAACGAAACAGAATAAAAAGCAAAGAAAATTTCCAGTTAATATTAACAGAAAATTAAAAAATAAAGAAAAATATTGATTTTATCCATAGGACTCAACAAAGCCAAAAAGAACAATTCTTCTTATGTTAACAGATCAATCAAAACAATAAAAGCATTCAGTTTATACACCGGCCGCAATACCGTAAAAACAAAGCACCTCAAACGGACGAAACGTCAAAAACCAAAGCGTTTAACCTTTCCTTTCAGAATTAAAATACGGCACTCGGAAACAAACCGAAATAATTGCTTGCAAACAAACACCGCTCCTGTAAAATACATATGCAGGAATTTCACGGAAAGATACAGGCAATGCAATATACAAACAAATATTCATCTCCTCTCGGGGAAATGTTGATGGCGGCCGACGACACGGGATTGACCGGCTTGTGGTTCATGGGGCAAAAATATTTTGCGCTGTATTTAGACAGGGAACACAAAGAGAAAGATTTGCCCGTTTTCAGAGATACAAAACACTGGTTAGACATTTATTTTTCCGGGAAAGAACCAAACTTTAAATTGCCGCTTCATTTTACGGGAAGCCCTTTCCAAAACGAAGTTTGGAAAATTTTATATTCCATCCCCTACGGGAAAACGATGACTTACGGAGAAATCGCCCGAATCATAGCTCTGCAAAGAGGGCTCGCACAAATGTCGGCTCAGGCGGTCGGCAGCGCCGTCGGACACAACGAAATATCAATTATTGTTCCCTGTCACAGAGTTGTCGGCAGTTCCGGAAATTTGACGGGTTATGCAGGAGGAATCGACAAAAAGATAAAACTGCTCAAACTTGAAGGCGCCTGGCAGGAAAGATTTTTCGTTCCGAAAAAAAGCACGGCTCCCTGAAAAACAAACGTCATCCTGTAACCGAGGATACTCTTTTATATAAAAACAACCAAACGACTGCCTCCAAAAACCGGAAGCGAAGGCTTTTCGATATGATACGTAAATATATTCCCCGCTGACAGGAATCGATTATTGCGTCCCCTCTCATTTTTGCAACATTTCTTTGGCTTTTTCAGACGCCTCATCCTTTTTTCAACGACCCTTGCCGATTATCTCAAAAAACATTTGCCAAACATTACGGCAAACCGTTAACAAATATGTTAAATATCAGTCCGGTTCGATTGAGTTCAGGCCATGCCTGCTCTTTACTCATTTTATCAAATCTGCCGGTTTACGGAACAACGGAAAATGTTTCAGGCCTGTTTATTTCTATATCAACATCATAACGATCATCAATCAGGATGTAACAACAATTATTTTGCTTACATAATTCTAAGTTTTTTATATTTTCTTTCAATGCCGTTTCTTTTGTAAACCATGTATCATCAAAACGTTTTTCAATAATATCGGCATATTTTTTTATATCCGCGAAATGATTTCGTATATAGTTTCGCGTCATAACCAAACAATAAAACAAAATATGTCGCAAATACGGCACATCAAAACCTTTTTTCCAATCAAAAGGAATATAGGCGCCTTCAACAATAAGATTTTGTTTGTTTTCTATGGCGGTTTTTATCATTTCTCTGACAATCGGCCATAAATATTTTTCTAACTTTTCATCATCTTCCGGAGTTAATGACGTATTGTTGCTGCGTATCAATCCCATTTTTAGCAAATCTATTGATAAGACAGGATATTTATATTTTTCTAACAGCTTTTGGGCTAATAAGGTTTTGCCTGTATGGGACGCCCCGGAAATCAAAATTATCATTTTGCCTAAAAGAAAGATTGTTGGTCAATATTTATGAAATAAGCATACTGCTGAACAAATATGTTTTTCAAGCTTATTTAAATAGTTATCAGTTCCTTTTGAAATGTCACATTTTTTGATCGGCAAACCTCTCAATTCACGGTTCTGATTTAACATGTTTGTATCAAAGGTTAACAGAAAAATAGTTTTGCGTCGATATTGAGGCGCTAAAAAACTGCTTTAATTTTCTTAACCGACTACTTTATAAAAAAAACGGCAGTTCTGACTGCCGTTTACATTGATGACGCTTAACCGACGGTTTACGAGACAATTTTTTTATTACCTGATTTCTCGGTTGGCTGTTGAGTGCCATATCTACGGGAAACACTGTCACCATAAGCCTCATTGACAATTTTTTGTTGAACCTCTGCACGATGCCTGTCAACAATGCGATTAGCTTTAATAAACATGACAACAAAAAAGATAATGCCAACGACAGCCAGAGCAGCAGGAAACCAAATCGGATGATTAACAAAATCCCAAATCAAATTTAAAACGTCTGAAAACTTGTCCATACTTAGAAATATTTTAATTGTTAAACATAATTATATAACTTTATTGCAAGTATAAATACTCCAAAGTAAAAATCAAGAAAATTAAATTGACAATTAATCCAAATTTCCAAAAATTCAATTTTGAAATCTGTAATATCAAACTCTGTTAAGCACTTAACTTACAAAAGAAAAACGGCAGCTTTTATACCTGCCGCTTGTAGTGGTGCTCCCAACGAGATTGTCCGCGACAGCAATGCTTGTTCCACGGCGCTCATCGGCTATGGCCGACCGGCGTTCTTACGCCCGCCTTTCGCTTGTAGTCGAACTCGTCCCCATGAGTTCAAATCTCTCTCGGGCTCTTTACCACTACAAAAAAACCTCCTTTACGGAGGCTTTTTTATAGTGGTGATCCCAACGAGATTGTCCGCGACATTGCTTCGCAATGCTTGTTCCACGGCGCTCATCGGCTATGGCCGACCGGCGTTCTTACGCCCGCCTTTCGCTTGTAGTCGAACTCGTCCCCACGAGTTCAAATCTCTCTCGGGCTCTTTACAGCTACAAAAAAACCTCCTTTACGGAGGCTTTTTTATAGTGGTGACCGACCGGCGTTCTTACGCCCGCCTTTCGCTTGTAGTCGAACTCGTCCCCACGAGTTCAAATCTCTCTCGGGCTCTTTACCACTATAAAAAAACCTCCTTTACGGAGGCTTTTTTATAGTGGTGATGCTGTTAGCCTAAAGTTGCGGAAATCTCCCCTAGTTGCTCATATTTGGTAACTGGGTATAGTTAGTTTTCCACCTTGCTAAAGATGTTTTCATGTGATTATCTATTTAGTAATAATCGGAGATCACAAAATGAAGTTAAACTGTTCAGAAGATAAATTAAACAGATCAAAACACCTACAACCACTCACAAAACTTCTTGGTAATTTATCTGGAGAGAGTTTTGTGATGACTGTTTCCTCACCATATGGTGGAGGGAAAACTTTTTTTATTGATTTGTGGAAAAAATATTTAGAAGATAATGGGTACAAAACACTTTATTATAATGCTTGGGAAAATGATGTAGCCGATAATCCTTTGATGTCGTTTATTGCAAGTTTTGATGAACTTGGTTTAGATGATGCATCTTGGAAAGAGTTAATTGAAAGTGCTGCGGGGGTATTTACCGACGAAGTTTTATTGAACCCAGACATAATGGGACATTGTTTTAATTTTGTTTCTCCGGCTGCCGGGATAGTAGCTCGTTTTATTACCAAAGGAACCAAGAAAGTAAAAGAAAGCTATAATCTTGTTAAAGGTAAAGCTGAGTGCAAAAATATCTTTATTGAACAAGTAAAGAATGAAAAAAAGAAGAAAGAACAGATTTTAAAGCTGAAAGAAGCACTAAAAAAGATTATTAATACACAAGAAAATCATAAATTGGTTATCTTTATTGATGATTTGGACAGATGTAGTCCGGCATATGCGATAAAATTTTTAGAATATATCAAGCACTTGTTCGATGTAAACGGATGTATTTTTGTACTTGCCGTTGATGAAGAACAGCTGAAATCTGCCGTTGAAGTTATTTATGGAAATAAAAATGGTGAGGATTTTCTTGCTAAAATTATAGATTTTAAATTCTATTTGCCTGCTCCAGATATTTCAGAATTAATAAGATACTTAGCTAAGAGTTTGGAATGGGGTAGATATTTTAAAGTTAGAAAAATTTGGCAATACACTAGAAAAAGCAAAATATATAAATTTCTCGATACATTTAATTTGATGGCCAAGATATTTCATCTCAGTGCAAGAAACGTGTTGCATATCTGCCAAGATTTGAATGTTGTTTTCAAATCCCATGATCCTGACGTAGTTTCACCTACGTATTTAATGCTAACTTATATAATAGAAAACTATAAACATAAAATTGACACAGAGTTACAACAACACATCAATCAATATCATAGCTATGTAAAGGCTCTTGATAAATATTGTAGTGAGCTGCATTATGATTTTAGTAATAATGAAGAAAGAAATGTGGTTTACCCGACAAGATATCAACCAATTCATATTAACCAACAATCTCACTTGACGAATTTCTTAAATTTGCTCGAAAATAGTGTAGATGTTTCAGATAAAGAAAGATATACAGAAGCATTTTTCGCACTTTCTGTTTATGATTTTGATAAAAAACAATACAAAAATGTATATGAAAATTCTAAAAAAATTATTGAAGATATACTTGTTTTTGACAAAGAGCGTGAAACAGAACTTCAAATTATCAAAGAATCTATGTATGAACTGAATACAATGGATACGTTTAATAGTGGGCCATTTTATAACGATGCAGATGAAGACTTTTAATTCCGGTCTTGTTTTTATAATTTGATGTGGTATCATCTTTCAAAAATATCGCAATAGTAGTAAGAGGTTAAATATGGCACAATATTCGCCGAACGAAGAACAACTAACAGCCATTCATACGACTGAAGGTCCTGTTTTAATTATAGCTGGTCCTGGGGCTGGAAAAACATATACCTTGGTAGAACGCGTGTTTTATTTACTGACTGAGAAAAATATTGCGCCGGAAAATATTTTTATATCAACTTTTACGGAAAAAGCCGCAAGAGAGTTGGTTACTCGTATATCAAATAGAGTCTATGAAGCGGGACTAAGCATAAATATAAATAACTTATGTGTGGGGACACTTCATTCTATTTTTTTGAATATTTTAGAAGAATTTAGAGATTATACTAAACTAAAAAGAAACTATTCTGTTTGGGACCAGTTTGATCAACAGTATATTATTTATAAAAATATATATAGATTTTTGAGCATAGATGAAGACCGAAGCTTGTTAGGCAATAAAAATTGGTGGGATATGGCCGGAGAGATTGCAAAGCAAGTGAATAAAGTATCTGAGGAAGCCTTGGATATTGATGAATTGGAAGCAAGTGAAGATGTAAATATTCAAAAATTGGCTAAGATTTATCTAAAATACCTTGAAATACAAGAGCAAGAAAATGCTTTAGATTTTTCTATGATTCAAAAAGCCTTGTATGATTTGATTAATAACTCACCAGAAGTTTTAGAAAAATTAAGAGAGCGTTATCAATACTTTATGATAGATGAGTACCAAGATACAAACTCTATCCTCCAGCTTTTAAGAAGCTACAAACATCACGTTCAGATTTGCAAGCGCTATATTTATTAAAAATCAGGCGGACAATCTCTGCCTCAGTTGGGTTAATTTCAAGATGTTTGTTTACGAGCATATAACCAAAGGGAACTTTTCCGCCCATCCACATTCCTTTTTTACGAGAGGCGGCAACCTTATCGCGAATACGTTCGGCCCCGACTTCTCTTTCAAACTGGGCAAAAGATAATAATACATTTAAGGTTAGTCGGCCCATAGAATCATAAGTATTAAAATTTTGCGTTACCGAAACAAAAGAGCATTTGTGCTTGTCCAACACCTCAATCAACTTAGAAAAATCAGCCAATGAACGTGTGAGACGGTCTATTTTATAAACCACAATCATATCGATTTTACCGGCCTCGACATCATGAATTAACCTTTTTAGAGCCGGACGATTGATATTACCACCGCTAAAACCTCCGTCATCATAGCGTTCCTCCAACAATACCCACCCCTGATGCTTTTGGCTCAAAATATAGTTAGCTCCGGCTTCTCTCTGAGCCTCGAGGGTATTAAATTCCTTATCTAACCCTTCATCTGTTGATTTTCGGGTATAAATTGCACATCTGACTTTTTTCTGCTCTTCCATTATTTACCTCGCAAATTAAATCCAAAGAATGCACTGCCGGAGATTTTCATACCGGTAATTTTCTTGGCCATGCCGGACAAGCTCTTAAATCTTTGTCCGTCTAGTTCATAGCCGTTTTCAAGTACGCGGATGACATAATCGCGGCCTTTGTATTGTTTGATGATTTTGGTTCCAATCGGTGCGATTGCGACCTTTTTGACATTTGGTGCCTTGGCTGAGATTTTGCTCAAGAAGGAACGACTGGCCGAAGACAAGCCGCCAAACTCCAATTCCTGCATCCGATAAGAAAGTTTGAGGATATAGGCCTCCTTGGTCTTTAAGGTTGGGTGTGCGTTAAAATAGCGTAAGAAAAGCTTCTTTAACTCGTTAATATTCATGGTGTTGAGCTTGGCTAAATCTTCCTCAATCATCGGAAACTCCTTTCGTTTCACAATGAATGCTTGGATTTTGCTTATTATCCAGTTCTTTCTGCAATAAATTATCTATACTTTTGTGTTGCAAATAGGCTTTAAATTCAGGCCCAAACAGCATCATAAAATCTTCTAAATCGGTCATGTTGTTCTCCTTTTGCAGAAGAACAAGTCAAATTTAAGAAAAATCGTTCTCACTTTTTTTATTTTTTTGTAAACCGCAGTTTGAGCGGGATAATCGGTAAGGTAATCAAGTTGCGAAACAGGATATGCAAACCAATCAAGAAAACTTTTGTTTTTCAATAAACTGGCAAATGGTAACTAAAAATAGAGAGGTTTCCGGCAAAAGTATAGATTTGGGCATTTTTTCTACCCAAAGACCGAAAATCTCTTAAGATGATTTCCAACGCAGTTACCAGCGCACTTGGCAAATCGGCGCGGAATAAAGGGCTTGTTGATAAGGATTTAAAACGAAAAAAGAGGAAGTATAAACTTCCTCTTTTCAAATTGGTGATCCCAACGAGATTCGAACTCGTGTTACCGCCGTGAGAGGGCGATGTCCTAGGCCACTAGACGATGGGACCATAACGTCATGTCAGTCTATTACCTCAAATTCACAAAATATGCAAGCACTTTTTCGCCACAAATCAGCACAAGCCCCGATTACTCTTAATTTTAGGTTGCAAATATGCCTCGGATATACAATAAACAGAATTGATAAAATTTTATTATCAACCAAAATAAAAAAAATATGAAAAAACTTCATTATTTTGTTTATGTATCATAGTTTAGCGAGCATTTTTATTTCGTATTCAAACGCGACGGTTTTTATCGCCAAAATAAAAAGCAATGCCGAAAAAACCGGAAAACAAAACCGTTTCACGACCAAAAGCACGACAAAAGTTGCAGACGTACAAATCAAATGAAAAAACTCTGCAATATCATTGTCTTAAATGAAGAATACACAGACGTACCGATTTGTTTCAGCGATCTGGACAGCAAAATATGCCCCATCTGCGCCATTTTGGCTTGCCCAAAAGCGAAAGAGCGCCTTCCCGGAAAAAAGGAATTGAAACCGACAAAAGATATATCGGCAATTGGACACAAGAATAACCAACATAAAAGACCGACTGCACCTGCAACCGGTCTTAATTTTTATAAAAAAGCGAAAGATCCTCTGCCACGTTCCGAATTTTGACGTCTTCCGGCTATGACTGTTTGCCGGCCAGCGCCTTCTCCCAGGTGCTGAGACCGATCAGGCTCCAGTCAACGGGAATATGATCAACAATTTTCATATCGGCAAAATAACTGTCCTTGATATTGTCGCCGAGCAGCGTTTCTACCATTACCACTTCTTTGGCCTTTTTCAGCTTGTCGCGAATATCGGGATGGATATAATCCAAAATGATCTTTTGTTCGCGGTTACGCAGAAAAACGGCATGGTCTTTGCCGTCATAAATGATTTGCGGCGCAGCGGGATTGTCTTTTTTGGCGGTGAGAAAAATATAAAGTTCGCCGCCGTCGCCTTCTGCCACCACAAACTTTTTTTCGGTTACGTATTCGCTCACCGGCCGTCTCCGCCTATCCGTTCTGCTTTTTGGCGTTCATGAACATGTTCTGCACATTCTTCGCCACTTTGCGCATTTGCGACTTTGCCGCCTCTTTCACTTGATAAACCGGCACGGAATCAATGATTTTTCCGTCACGGTCATAACGGTTGACCACCGTCCCCGTATAGCGGCCGTCCTTATCGTACAGCTTTTCGCCGTTTTCTGCCTGTGCCACCATAAAATGAGTCGCGGAAACGATCATCGTATTCAACGCCGTGCGATCACTGTTCTCCGGACCGTCGAAATGCTTTTCGCCTATCATGCCGAAAGCGCCGCCCATTGAGGCAATTGCCTGCAGCCCGCCGGCATAAATCTGCCCGGCGGTTTCGGCATTTTCAACTTTCCCCATACCTTGCAGAGCTTTATAGGCCAGAAAAGCCGCGGCCAGATGCTTCACTTTGACGTTTCCTAACACTTTTTGGTTTAAAACATGCCGGTCGAGGTTATCCATAAACTCCTGCATTCTTTTGATGACGGTTCTGCTTTCGCCCGCTCTCATTTTACGGTGCTCCTTATATTATCCTGTTTGTCAACATATCACGATTGGACAAAAAAGTCAACAACAGACACTACCAGTTGATCAGGTGGTTCAAATAAGCATCGACAAAAGCGGCGCGCTGATTCTGGTAGTCGAGATAATAGGCATGTTCCCATACGTCAATGGTCAGAATCGGCGTAAAACCATGGGCAACCGGGGTATCGGCATTGGAGGTCTTGACCACCCGGAGCATACCGTTGTCCTCAATCAGCCAGGCCCAGCCGCTGCCGAACTGGGAAACGGCCGCCGCCTTAAATTCCTCTTTGAACTTTTCCACCGATCCGAAATCGCGTTCGATTTTGGCCTTCAGCTCCGCGCCCGGTTCGCCGCCGCCGTTTTTGCGCATGGATTTCCAGAAAAAGGCATGGTTCCAGGCCTGTGCCGCATTGTTGAAAATGCCCGCGGCCTCCGGCTTGCCGACGGTCGAACGGATGATGTCGTCAAGATCCATGGACGCATACAGGGTGTCTTTGATCAGGTTATTTAAATTGTCAACATAGGCCTTATGGTGCTTGCCGTAATGAAACTCCATCGTCTTTGCCGAAATATAGGGTTCCAGCGCATCCATGGCATAAGGCAGTGCGGGTAATTCAAAAGACATTTGATCCTCCTTGAAAACAAATTGAAACACAACCATTATATAAGCACAATCGGCGCCGTTTCATCAAGACAAATCTGCAGATGCGCCGGCAAATAAAAAAATCCTGTTAATAAATGTTAACATTTCCGAAAAAAAGTTAACATTTATAATTTTGTCATATATGATGACAGACAAAAGAGAATTTTAGCGGCAAGGAGGCTCGAAATGCGTGTTTTATTGGTTGAAGACGACTATGCGGTTTCTCAAAGCATTGAAACCATGCTGAAAAAAGAAGGAATGATCATAGATACGACGGATTTGGGCGAAGACGGACTGGAAATCGGCAAGCTTTATGACTATGACATCATCATTCTCGACCTGATGCTGCCCGACATGAACGGATACGAAGTGCTCAAACGCCTGCGTTCGGCCAAAATCGAAACGCCGGTGCTGATTTTGTCCGGCCTGACCGAACCTGACAAAAAAGTCAAAGGGCTGGGTTACGGCGCCGACGATTACCTGACCAAGCCGTTTGACCGGGCCGAACTGCTGGCCAGGATTCAGGCTGTTGTCCGTCGTTCCAAGGGGCATGCCAACTCCGTCATCCGCACCGGCGACGTCGAAGTCAACCTCGATACCCAGACCGTCAGCGTCAACGGGGAAACCCTGCACCTGACCGGCAAAGAGTACGGCATTATGGAGCTGCTTTCCCTGCGCAAGGGTTCGACGCTCAACAAAGACCAGTTCTTAAACCATCTTTACGGCGGCATCGACGAACCGGAACTGAAAATCATCGACGTGTTTATCTGCAAACTGCGCAAAAAGCTGGAAAAGGCCTCGGGCGGCAAAAACTACATCGAAACCGTCTGGGGGCGCGGCTATGTCCTGCGTGATCCGGACGAAAAAATTTAAGCGTTTCGTTTTCATCAAAAAAGCCCCGTTTGCCACGGGGCTTTCGACATTTTATACGGATGTCACGCACAAGCGGCGGCAACGCTCTTTCAGGCACGGCCGGTATGCAGGCTGACGCGGTTGACGTCAAAGCCCAGCTCGTCCACCGCCCGCTGCCACTTTTCCTCGTCTTTGGTCTTAAACAGCAGGTCCGGTGACGGTTCCACCACCAGCCAGTTGTTGTAAATGATTTCCTGTTCCAGCTGCCGCGGGCTCCAGCTGCTGTAGCCGAGCGCTATCAGGTTATAGCGCGGTCCTTTGCCGAAAGCGATGTCGTTCAACACGTTGACGGAGGAAGAAACGGCAAATTTGTCGTCGATCGGCAAAGTTCCCTCTCCGCGATAGTCCAGACTGTGCAGGACAAAACCGCGGATCCGTTCCAGCGGACCGCCCTGATGAAGGACGATCGGCTCAACCGGCGCCGTGCAGCCGATGTTAAACTGGCTGATGAGGTCGGAAAAATAAAACTCTTTCAGCTGCTTGTTCACCATAAAGCCCATGGCGCCTTCCTGATTGTGCATGCAGATATAGACCACCGAACGCGAGAAAACGTCGTCATCTATATGCGGCATGGAAACCAGACATTTGCCGGTAAGATAATTGTTGACCATTTTCACCCGCACCATTACTATTTGTTAAATCATGGTATATATAATAACATGGATCGGGGTATTTTTAAACTGCCAAATAAACGGGAACAATGAAAAAATTTTTTAAAGTAACGGTATTGCTGACGCTTCTTCTGCTCCGCTTCCCAGCGGCGGCGGAAGAAAAGCCCACGGTCATTTTGAACCTTGAGGAAAAGCCGCAGAGCCGGCCGGTCAGCCTGGAGGAAACCGTCACCCGTTTTCTTGATTCCGCAAAATACTTCGAACAAAAATACCCCGGCGAACTGATCGACGGTGACATTCACGAAGACATTGCCCGGCACCATCCCGAATTTACGCCGCAGGAAGTTTACGACTATCAGCAGTATCTGCGCGGCGGAATGAAAGTTTACCGCTATATCTCGGGGCTGATCGACAAATACAAACAAGCCCTGATTACGCCGGAAGAGCCGCCGCTTGTTGCCGACGACAGCGAATATGACCTCAGTTCTCCCGATTTTGACTATATCGACGCCGACGGCACGGTTGTGGTGCAGGACTTCAAAAAAATCATTTCTTACAGTCAAAATCCGCGCGAGATCAAGGCCTATCGGGCCAAATTTGCCAGCGAAGGCGCAAAAACGGGAAAAATGAAAGACTTTGAGGAGCTCGGCCACATCTTTTCCCGACTGGAATTAAAAAAAATCCTGTTTTATGACATTTTTTACGACAATCCGCTGACCGGCAACCGCGGAATCGGCAAATGGCAGACCAAGGACGACTTCAAAATCCGGCTGATCACCGTTCAGAGCGGCGTCAACGAAAAGCAAAAAACGGAAGGACTGCTGCATCTTCTGATTCCCGACGGGTACTTCATAACCGCCGTTGACAGCGCACAATACATGAAGCCGGAAATCCGTTTTGACAACTCGGAAAACCTGAAAAAGGCGGAATATACGCTGCCGCTTCCCGCCCGTCTTGCCGGCAGCCGGGAAGACTGGACCGTTTACGTCGGCGAAACCGCCGTTCCCTTTACCGCGGAAGCGGCCGATCCCTCGCGGTCGATGACGCTGAGAGCGGACGTCAAACTCAATTTGTGCCGCAGCAAAAGCCAATGCGAAACCGTTCGGCTGACTCCGGAACTGCAGCTGCAGCCCGGCCATACCCGCGACAGTTCGGTCGCCACCTATGTCCGCATGATGTCCGGTTTCCTGAGGCCGCAGCAGCAGTCGGAACTGAAAATCGGCTCTTTCTCCCTAAAAGAAATGCAGACCGGGGGACAAGTGCTGACATTGACCGTTGACAGTCCGGAAACGATAGAATCGTTTAACATATTCGTCGGCAACGATGCGGGACTTGCTTTTGAGCGTCCCCGGGTTCGCATTGACGGCAGCCGGGCCACCGTCCGCCTGCTGCCGCTTGACGACAAATCTGACGCCGAGGGAAAAGAATTTGAAATTACCATTGAAGCCAACCGCAAATATGTTTTGCGCCAGACGCTTTCCCCCGTCCGCGGCAATGCGCCCGAACCCGACCGCAGGAATCTCCTGACGGCAATGTTTGCCGCAGCGGTAATCGGCGGTCTGCTGCTCAATTTCATGCCCTGCGTCTTTCCGGTGCTGTCGCTTAAGCTGCTTTCGCTGACGAAATTCGGCGCCCGCAACGTTTCTTCCGTCCGCCGCAGCTTTGCCTTTACCCTGCTCGGCATCTGGCTGTCGTTTGCTTTGCTGGCCGTCATGCTGGCCGGGCTGAAACAACTGGGAGAAAACGTCGGGTGGGGCATGCAGTTTCAAAACCCGTGGTTTGTCAGCCTGATCTTTTTTGCCGTCCTCCTTTTTGTCGCCCAGATATGGGGTATCGTCGAAATCAGGGTTCCCCGCTTCGTCAGCCGCACGACAGACAGCGAAAACCGTCTGCTTCATTTTCTGACCGGCATCTTTGCCGTGCTGATGGCCACCCCCTGCACGGCGCCTTATCTCGGCACCGCGATCGGTTTTGCCCTGGCCGGAAACTATGTTGACATTTTTGTCATTCTCGGCGGCGTTGCCCTCGGATTGTCGCTGCCTTATCTGCTGCTGTGGCTGTTCCCGGGGCTGGCGCTTATTCTGCCGCCGCCCGGCGGCTGGATGAAAAACGTCAGCCGTTTCATGCTTTTCATGCTGATGCTGACTCTGTTCTGGCTGCTGCATATCGCCGCCAGCCAGTCCGGTTGGTGGCCGGCCGTTCGTCTGGCCGTGTACGCCCTGCTGTTCTGGCTGTTTTTATGGCTGCGGCATCTCAGCCTCAACCTCGACTATGAAAGCCTGCCGCCGGCCGTCAGGAAAAAAGCGGCGGACCGGATGGGGCTGATTTTTGCCGTCTGCGCCTTTCTCGTTTTTGCCGGCGCTTCGGTCGACAACCATTACGCCGCCGCCCAGCAGTCCCTTCAGGGGCTGACCCGGGTGATGCAGGGCATCAATGACAGCAATTTTTCCCGGGAATTGCCGCCGGGGGCGTGCTTTGAGACCCCGGAAGCGGTGCTGTGCCACTCAGGCAAGGGCTTCGGCGGGCTGTCCGCCAATATGCACGCCTTCGTCACCGACCATATCATCCCGCCCCATTGGCGCGGCCGTCCCCGGCCGGTGCTGTACAACAGCTGGGAGGGCTGCACCTTTGATTTCAGCCAGCGCCGCCTGCTGAGTCTGGCCAACCGGGCGAAGGCGCTGGGCTGTGAGCTGTTCGTGCTGGATGACGGCTGGTTCGCGGGACGGGACAACGACCGCGCCGGACTGGGAGATTATACCGTGAACCGGAAGAAGCTTCCCGAGGGGCTGGAAGGGCTGTCCCGGCACCTGAAGGACAGGGGACTTTCCTTCGGACTCTGGTTTGAGCCGGAATCCGTAAATCCCGACTCCGACCTCTACCGCGCGCATCCGGACTGGGCGCTGACGGACGGCTTCCGGCCGGTGCTGGGGCGCAATCAGCTGCTGCTGGACTTGACCAAGCCGGAGGTGCGGGATTATATCGTGGAGAATGTCTCCCGGATTCTGGACAGCACCGGCATTTCCTACGTCAAATGGGACATGAACCGTCATTCCGTGGCGTTGGGCGCGAAGGCCCACGATTTTGTCCTGGGCTTGTACGACGTGCTTCGCCGGATTTTCGCGCCCCGGCCGGACAT
>MNTV01000010.1 GCA_001917175.1 Azospirillum sp. 51_20 | reverse complement strand
CCCTTTATCCATAATATTTCGTTCAGGTGATGTAAAATATTGTACGATAAATGGTTATATTATTTTTCTCCGCTTTCCCTTGTTTTTTCGTCTTGATTTCTGCCGCTTTTTATCGTACCTTTTTCTGCTACAGGCAAAAAAATGCCGTTTCCGTTGAATCACAACGAAAACGGCGTACTAAAACGGCAATTTTTCACATCTCTTTCAAACGGGAAATCTTATCATACATGTAACTGTGCATTTCCGCCCCGAATTGCAGATTTTCCGCCTTTTTTACCAGTATTTCCAGAATCTCCGGCCGGCAACGGCGGGAAACCGCGGCAATTTTATACAAATTGTAAACGGCGGCACGAAAAACCTGTTCGTTTTTGTCTTCAAGCTGCAGTGCAATCTCCCGATAAACCGGCGTGCAGCTTTCGTCCGGGCTGCAAAAACTGTTTTCATACGCCCTTTTCTGAATATTTTTGGCCGCCTTAACGCTGATCAGCCTGCCGGCGCTCCGGTGAAACCATTTGTTTCCGGCCTCTGTCATTAAAGATGCAATTTTGTTCACCAGTTTCATTTCTTTACTCCGCACGTTGTACTGTAGCTAATATAGCGCACCGCCGGCAAAAAGCCAGACTTTTATTTTTCTCTGCCGCCGGGCGTTTCTTTTTTTTCATCCTCTTTCCCGTCGGCAAACCGTTTCCACAACTCCTCCAGTTTTTCCGTCCAACCGGTTTTGTCCCCGCAAACGCCTTTTTCCCCGTCCCAGACTCCGCCCTGCTCCCTGCAGGCAATCTCATTGCGGTTTTCGTAACGGTAATAACCGTAAAAGACGGCAGCGGCCACGGCGGCCAGCAGCAAAAATTTGATCAGGTTCTTAAACACCAGCCACAGCGCCCACAACACGGCAAGCCCGATCATAATCGCCTTGCTGCGCCAGGGATCCGCCTCCAAAACGTAAGCGCGAAATCCGTAATAAAGCATTAATGCGCCCAAAACAAGCGTTACCGGCGACGTCAGCGCCCACCGGAAAATTTTTCTCCCCCAGCCGCTCCCGTTTTTGTCTGTCATCCGTTTCTCCTTCCTGCCCGACGTACATCCATATAACTATGAGCATAATCTCCGACGGCAAATTTATCAACCGGCATTGTCTTTTTCCGAACGAAAAAACGCAACAACCGATTTGACAAAAAAAATAAAACTGATAAATTATACAAAAACTAGACTAAAGGAACCGACATGAACAAAATCACCAGATATACCCTATTGTTGTCACTGTCCTGTCTCACTTCCGTTCCAACCCGGGCGGAGGTCGTTTCAAGCGGCGACAAACTGCTGGAAATCATTAGCAACAACCAGACGGGCAGCACCGTTTCCATAGAACTCGGAAACAACATTATTCTGCCGCAAAACGTTGATGTCAACGGAAACGCCGTCGTTGACGGAACGGAGCAAAAATACAAAATCGACGGCAACGGCGGCGCCGGCTTCGCCCTCGGAAACGGCGAAAGCCTGACAATCCAAAATACGGTTTTGACCAACTTCGGCGGACAAACGGCAACCGGTCTGATTGTCGACAACGCGGCCGGCGGGAAAGTCGTTTTGGATAACGTAACCGTCGAAAGCAACAAGCTGACGCCGCTGCATACGGGGCAAACTTACATGCCCAGCGGCGCGTTCATCGCCAACAAAGGAACCATGGCCATAAACGGAACGTTCAACGACAATTTTCTGGGAACGGAAGACAGCGTACGCGGCAACGGCGGTTTTATTACCAATGACGACGGACATATCACCGAAATAACGGGCGAATTCACAAACAACACCGCCCAGCGCATGTATGACGGCGGTTCCGACATGTACGGCGGCATTCTGTGGCAGGGCGGCAGCTCGGCCCTCATCGACGAAATCGACGCCGTTTTTAAAAACAACACCGCCCGGGCCGGCAACGGTTCCGCATACGGCGGCGTTATGTACATCAATCACGGCAAAATCAACACGCTGGCCGGCACTTACGAAAACAACCAGGCTTTAAGTGACAAATCTAATGCAGCCGGCGGCGTTATCTTTAACAAAAACGAAATTTCCGTCATCCGCGCGGATTTTAACAACAATAAGGCCTTAGGCAAGGAAACCGGCAGTCAATACAGCCGCAGCACCTCCCTCGGCGGCGCCATTTATAACAACGGCACCATCGACAGAATAGAAAACAGTACGTTTACCGGCAATATTGCCAAAGCCGTAGGCGCCCAGGGCGGTGCAATATACAACTATGCCAGCTACAGCACCAGCGGCGTCATCAACGAAATCGTCAACACTTCCTTTTTCAACAATCAGGCGGAAAACACCGATTCCATCGCCTACGATCCGGCACAGGGCGGCGCCATATATCAGGGCAGCGGCACGCTGACGATCAAGGCGGAAAACGGCGGCGTTTCGGAATTTACCGGCAACACCGTCAAACAACATGACGGCACCGCCACCAGCAATGCCGTCTATATGGCCAAAGACGGAAAAAGCAGCGTCGATTCCGTCTTGAAACTGGAAGCCGCTGCTGACGGCAGCATTATTTTCAACGACGGCATCGACGGCGCGGAAGGTTATGCGATTACCGTAACCGGCGACGAAAGCGGAACCGTTGCTTTCAACAACAAAATCTCCAACGCCGCCTCCGTTACCTCGGAAAACGTCACCTTGGCGCTCGGCGTTTCGGAAAACGGTGCGGCAGACCTGGCCGGCGTTGACTTAACGATAAACAGCGGCATTCTCGACCTGCAAAACGACGCTCTGCAAACGGTAGAAGTCGGCACCTTTGCTTCAACCGCCGGCACCGGACTGAAAATCGATGCCAACCTGGCAACCGGAGAATCGGACAGAATCAACGCCCAAGCGGTTGCCGAAGGCGCCGAAATCAGCCTGAACAACATCAACATTCTGCAAAACGGCCGACAGGACATCACCGTTTTTGCCGGCGGAATTGCGCCCCGGTTTGCCAACCTAGACAGCTTTGCGGCTTATACGGCAGATTACAAATACACTTTCAAAAGCGACACCGCCGGCGTGCTCAGCACGGATACCGTCGAGTCCACGTTGAAAGGCCTGAACGCCGCGGTCAGTGACGAAAGCAGCGTTACCAAATCCTATTCTCTGGCCGACGAACGCAACGTTTTCGGCGATCTGGGCGAACTCAAAGGCGGAAAAAACGCGGCATTGACCATTAACGGCAACGACAAAGTCTTAAGCGGCGTCAAAGAAGACGGCATTTCTTCCTATGCCGGCATGTCAATTGCGGCAGGCCAGCAGACCACCGTCGACAACGTCGCCTCGGTCGAAGGTTTTGCTTCCGACACCGGCGGTTTCATCAAAAATTCCGGCGTGCTTAACATTCACAACTCCGGCCTGAAGAACAATACGGCGGAAACGGCCGGCGGCGCCGTCTGGTCCGACGGAACCGTCAACGTACTCGCGGACAACGGGAAACTTTCCGAATTCAGCGGCAACACGGCCGGCGGCATATCCAACGCCGTTTACATGGCAAGCGCCGATTCTGCGCTTAACCTGACCGCCAACGGCGGAACCATTACCTTTAATGACGGTATCGACGGCGCAAACGGCTACGCGATCAATATCGGCGGCAACGACAAAGGCACTGTCAACTTCAACCGGACCGTTGCCAACGCGGGACTGATCAGCATCAGCGGCGCCCACGTCCGCCTTGACCGCGAAGACCGCTTAAACGGCAGCAGCCTGACCTTAAACGGCGGCGCTCTGCACTTTGACAACGGCAGTTTCAACAACGGCATCGCCTTCAAAAACCTGACCGGCGGCAGCGGCGAACTGCACATTGACATCGACACGGTTTTGAAAACCGCCGACGAAATTTCCGCCGAAAACCTGTACGGAACCGTCAACGTCGTCGCTCGCAACACGGGCGTTGAGAGCAGTGCCGTCTATGCCAAATCAGCCGGCAAAGAAGGCATTCGCTTTGCCGAAATTGCCAACCCCGGCAGCGGCAAGTTCAACATCCTGCGTGTGGAAAATAGTGCCTATGAGTGGGAAGCGGAAGCCACACGGCTGGAAAGCGGCGCCGACGAGTGGTCGATGCATGTTAAAAAATCCGAGGACGGACAGAAACCCGTCGTCGTAGCGGAAGCCGCCGGCTATATGGGACTGACCGCCGCCGGCTTTGAACAGACCCGCGGCATGATCCGCAACATTGAAGACAAAACCGCAGCCACCATGGTCTATGTCGGCCCCTGCGGCGGCTATTACGACAACTGCTACAACCGCGAACCTTTGTACAACCTGTGGATTTCGCCGGTTTACGCTTTGTCTTCGGTCGACGCGCCGGTCAAGTTCGACGCTGACGTTTACGGCTTTGAAGCCGGCGGCGATCTCCAGCAGGACGCATACAATCGTTTGGGGCTTTTCGTCTCATATCGTCACGGCGAATACGATCTTGACGGCAAAAACGACTTTTATGTTGTCAACACTTCCGGCGACATAGATATCGACAGCTATATCGGCGGTCTTTACTACCGCTACACCGATCGCACTTTATGGGCGATGACCACGGTCTTTGCCGGCGTCCAGAACGCGGATCTGAAAACCGCCGACGGAGTTAAGGCAGATTCCGACGCCGCCCAGTTCGGCGCCGCATTCAGCACCGGTTATGCGTTTATGCTCTCCGATTCCTTTGCGATCGAACCGCGCCGGACTAAGCTATACCCGCATCGGCTGGGACGATATCCGCGACCGTTACGGCAAAACCGCAAATTACGACACGGCGTCACAGTTTGAACTGGAAGCCGGAATCAAATTTGAAAAAACGCTGCCGCTGGACGGAGAACCGGCCAAGCTTTACCTCCAGCCGGGTATCGTTCAGGTTTTCGGCAGCGGCGACAAAGTTGCCGTCAGCGGACTCAACACCGTTCATACGCTGGACGACATGACCTTGGGCAGCGTTAAGGGCGGCGTTTCTTACCGGGTAAACGACCGCATCAACGTTTTCGGCAACGTCGGCTGGCTGTTCGGCAGCGATTACGAAAATGTTTCGGCCAACTTCGGTTTGAACTACGCGTTCTAAAACGCAGCATTCGTTTTGATTGAAACGTCCCGACGAAAAAAGGCGGAAATTCTTTCCGCCTTTTTTCTTTGCCGGCAAATCTCCCGGTTTTCCGTCTATGCCGTTTCAACCCCGAGCAGCCGCACCAGGGCAAGCGCCTGTTCCGCGCCGATCTTCATCCCCCGCAGTTCGTTCAAATGCTCGGAAAGCTGGATACCGTCAATTATGCAAGCGGAAAAATCAAGCCCCTTCAGCGGCGTTTTAAAAAAATCCGCCCGGCTGAAATCAACCTCTTTCAATTTCATTTTTTTCAATTTTGCTTCCGAGCAAAACGTCTCCCGGAAACGACAGCCATCAATCGTGCAGCTTTCCCAGGAAGAACGGGAAAAGTCGGCATAATCAAAACTGCTCTCGCTCAGCCCACATTCCTTAAAGCAGCTTTCGCCAAAGCGGCCGCCGTTACCTTTGCTGCCGGCAATCTGCGTTTTTTTCCAATAGCTGCCGGTAAAAACGCAGTTGGAAAAGTCGCAGTTGACAAATTTGCTTTGATAAAAGGCGGCATGCTCAAAATTCGCGCGCTCAAATCTGCATTTGACAAATTGCACCCGCTCGAATTCAATTTGCGAAAAATCGCCGCCTTTTATCAACTCTCCCTCAAACGTTTCGTCGCCAACGCTCTCGTTTTCATCCCGCGCCCGTCGAACAAAGTCCTCCAACATGTTTTTCTCCTTTTTCTCCTTTTTCTCCTTTTTCTCCTTTTTCTCCTTTTTCTCCTTTTTCTCCTTTTTCTCCTTTTTCTTCCCCTTCCTCACTTTGCCGCATTTCCGGCACCGCATTGCCCGCAATTTGAACAGCCGTTGCAAATCAGCCTGCTGCCGCAGGTTTGGCAGCGTTCGCCGAAAAACTTGCGGTAAACTTCCGACTCGCTGCCGGCAAAAAGCGAAAACTGCGGTTTCTGCAAACGGAAATTTATCTTTTTTCCCTGATATTGCAGCCCCGAACGCCAAGCCGCATAACTCTGCCGGCGTTTGTCGGGCAGGTGCCAGGTTTTGCCGTCCTTGACAAAATTGGTACCGGTTTCGATAAAACAAAAAGTAACGTCGGCGGCAACGCATTCGTCATAAAGCGTTTTCACCCATTCGTATTCAAGCGGACGGGAACCGTCATAATTTTCGCCGCCGGCAATCACCTGTTCAATCTGCCCCGCCGGCAGATAATCCCTGATGCTGACCGCACCGACAAAAGGCGCCGCCATAATCCCCTTGTGTTTAAAAGGCAGTTTGAACATAATCGGGATTCGCTCGTCCGCCCGCTTTTGATTTTCGCAGGTAACATTGAAAAAAACGTTTTCCCAGCCGTCGCCCCAGTCCGGCGGCAGACAGTCCGCCGCCCGCTCCGGCCGCTTGGTCAGAAGAAAAAACACCACGTCCGGCCGCTGTTTTATGATTCGCCAGGCCTCATTCCGCCAGCCGTCGGCTTCTGCAAGAAAAAAATCAGACGTCATGCACACCCTGAGCTGCTCGCCGCTCATCACCCGGTAACTGCCGCTTCTGTCTTTTTGCAGCGGGTAGTCAAAATTACTTTTCACCTTGTAAATACGGCGGCCGTCCGCATTTCTCTGCCGGTCGAGAAAATACATGTAACAATTATCACAGCCTTCGCTTTTTTTGACGCATCCGTGCCACGGGTTCCAAATGTCATGCATTTTCCGTTCCTCTTTTTGCCAACAAGCCGTCTGCCGCCTTTGCCGATTCCCTGCCGCCTTTATTCAAACCTCTGCCGCTTTGCAAATCCCGGACCTCGAACATCACGGCCGCAGTACTCCGCAGCTTCCGTCGGCACCTTTTCCGTTCATAACAGAAAACCGCTTTTCCGGCAAGCGTTCTCCTGCCCGTTGTTTAAAACAAAAAAAAGAGAGTACCGGTTTTACCCGGCACTCTCTCTTATTTTTTCTAAAGATCAGAAGAGTTTCTTATAAGTCTCTTCTATCTCTTTGCTCAGCTCGGCCATGTCCGTTGACTCGTCGAAACCGATGCAGAAAATGCGGTAACCCGCCTTCTGATAAGCAGCCTCGATGTCTTTCCAGTTTTCCACGCCGTTCTTGTTAAACAGAATGATCTGCGGAATCTCCGGAAAGAGCGCCAAAAGAATCCATGTATGAGTTCCCGCAATACCTACCGAAGCGGCAAGACTGCGGTACATGTTGAAATACTCGGCATGAGCCACGCCGCGGATTCCGAACACTTCCGGATTCTCATCGTTCATACCCGGTACATACAGGTCAAACTCTTTCGCCAAAGCTTCGACCGTTGCGAGGTCGTTTACTTTGTGAAAGTGTTGGCCAAGCACCAAGTTGGCAGTTCCCTTCATAAAGGAAAGAACCTGCGGGTTAAGCGACTGCTGGGCAGCCGTAACGCCGCACTCACCGTCACTTTGCAACTTCTGAGGCACGAACAGAACGTTCATTTTGCCTTCAAGCTGCTGATAACGGCGAAGACCTTCGAAAGAAGGAGTGAGCTTGGAAGCCGCCATTTTGCCCCACAAAGAAGCATCAAAACGACCTTCCTTCAACTCGCGAACTACGTCCCAGTTTTCTGCCAGAACCGTTTCCTTTTCTTCAAAAGAAATGGTTTCCAACTTAGAATAGAACGGCAGCATCTTAAGATAGATGTTTTCGCTTTCCTTATGAAAATCTTCAGCGTTGTCCTTGTTAGGTACGACAACGACTGAAAGGTTCATAGACTTTGCGATTGCTACTGCCATAACTTCATGACCGAAACTGGAGCTAATGATAATCTTTCTCATAATACACATAATTAGTAAAACATACGGTTATCATGACATATTTTAGACAAAAAGTCAACACCCTACTTTTAATATGCATAAACACTTTTACACGCTTAATAATTCAATGAAAAAACAAAATATTAACAAAACAACCTGAAACTTCGCGCAAAATACGCCGCCGATATTTTTTAAACTGCTGCCGTTTTGCCCTTTTCCGCCCGATATCCGGACAGACGAACATATCGCTTCGCCGGCAAATTCCGCTTCCTCTGCAAACCGCTCTGGCAAAAAAAACAAAAAAAGCAGCCCGAAGACTGCTTTTTTTAAGATATAAAAAATTCAAAAATTTAATCTAAGGCCTCAACCTCAACGATATTCCGGTAGGAAGACAAAAAGCCGCTGCGAATGCCGAACACCTTGATACGATAGCACTTGCCTTTCTTTAACATGCCATAAACGTCAGAACTGTCAAACCGGCCGAAAATCAAAGAATCTTCAATTTTAAAAGTCCCTTCGTCCGTATAAACAAGATACTGCCCGTCAACGCGTTCCTTACCGGTTACTTTAACGATAAAAGTGCGTTTGGAATTATCGCTCTGCGGCGCTTTAAGAGATGCGTTTTCAGTCGTATAAACACCGACAATATTTCTGTACATCGACAAAAAAGGAATTCTCGCGCCGAAAACTTTAAACTTATAGGTCGTATTTTCAGCCAGCATACCGTAAACGTCAGAACTGTTAAACTGTCCGAAAAGCAGAGAATCTTCAATTTTAAAAACCTCTTTGTCGGTATAAACCAGATAATAAGAATACGTCTCGCCTTCCGGATCATGCTTAACAACACGCTCTTTTCCGGTTACCGTGGCCGTAATCAAACCGTCATTTCCTTTCGAAGCCGTCTGTCTTTCATCACAAGAGGAAAAAAACACGCTCCCCAACAAAACAAACACACAACAAATAATTTTTTTATCCATAAAATCAATAATTAAAATTTCACCTGAAAACGGTACCCCAAACCGCCCCTGTTGTCAACATGAAAAAAGAACCAAAAGCGCGAAAGAAGATGTCTTAAAGCCGAAAATGAAAGCGACTGAACTCGGTCTTACTGCGTAGGTCTCACTTATGATGTAAGTTCGACAACTCCGTTTCGGGCACTTGTTTTCTAAGCTTTTTATCGG
>MNTV01000009.1:20094-20412 GCA_001917175.1 Azospirillum sp. 51_20 | reverse complement strand
TACGGCGGCATTCAGCAGGCAGACATCAAAACCGACGACGGGATTAAGTCCGATACCGACGGGGTTGAGTTCGGCGCAAGCTTGGAGGCCGGGTACGACTACAACCTGACGGATACGGTATACTTAACACCGAGCCTGGGCGTATTCTATACGCAGGTCAACTATGACGACGCGACCGATAACGTGGGCAAGAAGGCGGAATATAACGACCTTAAGCAAATTGAACTGGAAGCTGGCGTTAAGCTGACGAAAGCATTCCGTCTTGACGAAGGCTATGCCAACGTTTATGTCAAACCGAGTGTCGTGCAGACGCTTGTC
>MNTV01000009.1:0-20065 GCA_001917175.1 Azospirillum sp. 51_20 | reverse complement strand
GCTTGGCGGGCGCTACGGTTTCACCGATCAGCTCTCGGCTTACGGTTGGGCGAACTACACGTTCGGTTCGGACTATGACGCGACGACCGTCGGTCTGGGTCTGAACTATGCGTTCTAAATGAAAGCGTCATCTCCTAAGAAAAAACTCCCGGACAATTCCGGGAGTTTTCTTTGTCGTATGCCTGACGGAAACCATGAGAAGAAAGGGACGGGAAAACGTCGGCCGGAGCGAGTCTTAAGAGTCGCGGAAATCTGCGGAAAATTTGCCGTTTGACGATAAAAAGTTTTAAAAATCCTGTTGATAACTGTTTTATTTGCCGGGTTGAAGAAAAAAAATCGTTTTTTTGTGCGGAAAAGCTTTGTTTTTGTTTGACTTGAAGGCAAAAAGGTTCTTAAATTTTGGTGTGGCGGTTCTGCACCGCTTTGTTTTAATACAACTTACATTTATAGGGAGTTCCTCATGAATAAAAATGAACTTATTGCCAGCATTGCCGCTGCAACCGGTCTGACAAAAACAGATTCTACCAAAGCTCTTGACGCTTTCATCAATTCTGTTGCCAAAGCTTTAAAGGAAGGCAAAGAAGTTCGTCTGGTCGGTTTTGGCACTTTCGGCGTCAGCGAACGCGCCGCTACGACCGGCCGCAACCCCCGTACCGGCGAAACGATTAAAATTCCTGCCCGCAAGGTTGCCAAATTCAAACCGGGTAAGGCTCTGCAGGATTCTGTAAACTAATCGGCTTTTTCAGTTTTGAATGACAAAGGACGGTTGAACGGCCGTCCTTTTTTTGTGTTCGGAAGGAAGCGGGGAAAAAACGGCGGTATTTGCATGCGGCGGACGTTTTTTGCATATGGACAAAAATTGCGGATTATGTTAGACTTAACTTAAATGCAAAAAAAGGTTTGTTGATGGAACATCTTGATTCTGCTGAAAATATGGAAAAAGTTACGGCTCTGGCCGGGGAATTGAAAATTGCCGGTTATGAAAACGCGCGTCCCGAACAAAAGGCGGAGATAGCCCGAACGCTCGATTTCCTTTATGCCAGGCGAGATGAGCCGGAAACGCGGCGAAAGCTGATGTCTTTATTGGAATTTATATCAAAGCCGCTGCCCGGTGCGCCGGCTGAAAAAACGGATTTTGATCTTCATGCTCATCTTGCCTCGCTGGCGGATATGATCGAAGACGGGGACGGGGCGGCGTTTTACCGCAGTCTGCAAAGGGAAGGCGAACCGCTTAACCGCAGCCTGAACGTTAAAGAACTGTGGCGTTCGGGTAAGCTGCTGCCGGTCGAAGCGCATGCCGACAAAATCGAAGTCGCGGAAGAAATATTTGCGCGTTTGTGTGCCGCCGACGGAAAAATCAACCGCCGTCTGAAAGAATTAAACGAGCGCTGTCCGGTTTCTTTTGCCGTTGTCGGCAGTGCGGACAAAGACGGGGAATGCCGGATGATCAATGACGAAAACGGTAGAAGGTGTGTGGTGAGTCTGTATGAAGGAGCTTTCGGCGACCGGCGTTTGCTGCCGATGCTGATTGCTCATGAACTTGGGCATTATGTCGACGGTGCCGGGCGGCCGGCGGATTTTCGCGGGCATTTGCCGGAAAATCAGGAATATACGGCCGATATCCTCGGCGCAGAAATGGTTTTGAATGCCGGGTATAAAGTAACGTCCTTCAGCCGGGAACTGAAAAGTAAAAACAGCGCGTTTCTGCAAAAACGGGGAAATGCGTTGGAAAAGTTTCAGCAAATATACCAAAAAAACGATTTGGAGCGGCGGTTGTCGGAACTGCCGAATACGCCGGCCGGCAGGCAGGTGCGGGCTTTTATCGGCGAAGTGGAAGCTTTCTGGGATCGCTGGGAAAAAGAGAAAAAACAGGCTGACCGTCATTATGCGACATTAAGCGAGGAGCAAAAGCTCAGTATTGTTCTGGCGGAAATGGAAAAGCAAAGGGACTGTGCCGGGTTGTCGGCGGCGGAAAAAATGGCGAAACTTGACGAGAAGACCGAGCGGCACCGGGAACAGGAAAAAAAGTTTTCCGGGCGCGAATTGTCGCCGGAAGAGGCAAGAGAAAGCTTTTTTGAAAACGTGGTCAAGTCGCATTTGTACAATCAACTGGCGGTTATGAGGATCAATTCCCGTTTCAATCCGTATTTTGATCCGGCGCAGAACAAAGGCTACTGTACGGCTTCGGTTATGGAATGCCTGCGCAGAAGCGCCCGCAGCGGCGAATTGGACGCCGTCTTCAATACCGATCCCGAAAGGCTTGCCCATCCGGCCTCTTTGTTTAAACATCTCATGGAAACGGAAAGCGGAAAATATGCCGGACATATTCGCCGCTCGGGGGACGACGGCTGCCGCGACGTGCAGGAGATTATCGACCGCAACGGCATTAAACCGGGAGCGCTGATTTGTCTGACCATGGATCCGGAAGCGGAACGTAATCCGTCGCTTGAGGGCAGCCATAATCATTTGATGATTTACGCCGGCAAGGACAAAAGCGGCGAGCATTGTTTTTACGGTTTTAACAACGACATTAAGGACGGCAAGCTGAAAAACCACAATTTCGGTTATGTTCTGGACAGTTACGGACTGTTTGCCGACATGATCCGCGATTATCACCGGGTATATGTCCGCGGCGGGTATATTGAAGCCGGGGAACAGGGAATCGAATGCGGACGGACAAATGCCGATGTTCAAACGACGGCAAACGTTTCTGTTGCCGGCAAAGCGCCGGCAAGGGAAAGCGGCGGACGCTGAGAGATGCGGCAAAAGGTATAAATGATCCTGGCAGCTTTGTTTTCTAAAATACTGTCAAGCTGACGCTTAAATCATAATCAAAAGGCATGGGGCGGCGGCATTCCGACGTTAAAACGTTTCGCCCGGGTAAATGTAAGGAACGTAAGAGAAGCAAACTTATTTTCCGAGAGTACTTACCTGAGTTTTATTCATAAACTTTCACCAGCTGACGCAAGAGGCATTAACTGTTGCGGACGATGTTTGCTCAGCCCGAAGGTTACGCAAGCCTGACGGTTGGGCCGGAATGCTTGTATCTGTCTGCGGAACTGACGTTCGAAGCATAAAAAAAACCGCCTTTCGGCGGATTTTTTATGGTGGGCGCTGAGAGGTTCGAACTCCCGACCCTCTCGGTGTAAACGAGATGCTCTTCCAGCTGAGCTAAGCGCCCATCTTGTTTACGGGAAGACTTATACACGCATTAAAATAAATAATCAAGCAAAAAATTGCATCATTTGTATAATTTTTTGATAAATGACGGATAAACAATTAATTATATAAGCGTTAAAAACGCAACGGAGGGGATTATATATCCCGTGAACATGTTTTTTTAAGAAAAACGGCTTGGACAAACAGGAGAAAGAAAATGGCGCAGGAAACGGTGAGCGGCGGACGTTCTTTTGAAATGCCGGAACATTGCCGGTTTTGCCGGATGGCGGTGATTGAGAAGCGGGAACCGACGGAGGTGGTCGTTAACGACAAGATGCAGAAAAATTACCGCTATATGCTGACGGAACCGGAAGGCAAGAACTTTCATCCCGATTTCAAACCGGAACTGACGCCGATCCAGATGCTTGCCATGGGTGTATTTGAGGGCAAATATATGACCGACTGCTGGGAAGAGTTTCCCGAAGAATGGTTTGAACATGCGATTCTGTCGCCGGAAAAAAGCAATCCCCTTTATAACTATTTCGGCGTCAAATCGCGTCTTTCCTTAAACGAATGGCGGCGCCGCGGCTGGATTGTTGGGCCGGATGTCCGCGGCTGGTTTCAGTGGTATTGCCGCTATTATTACGGCCGCCGTCTGCCCGAAGCGGACGAAATACAAATCAAACGCTGGCGTTCGTTCCGCCGCCATTTGGCACAGGTAGAAAAAAATTGCATGCCGTTGGATGTTGCCTGCCGGACCAGGCAGCGTCAGGCTTTGCTTCAATGGGCTTATAATCCGGTTATCTGAGATTTTGGTTTTGACATGCCGTGTCTCCGGATGTTATACTTTTGCCCGAGATTTACAAACGGAGAGCGACGATGGAAAAGAACGAAAACGGGGGCTGTCTGCCTGATATTGATCTGGCGGATTTTAATCATCTGGTGTCTTTGGACGACCGGGGTGCCGCTGCTTTTGACGGTTTTATGCGCAATTTGGCGGAAAAACTGACGGCTTCTCTGCCGGATGAGGAGAATCCGCTGAAAAAATACCGGATCGGCTTTTATCTGCAGGATCGTCCGGACAAAAGCCCGGCAAGGATCAGCAGCAGCGAATACCGGTCGGATCCGGCAGATCTTTCGGGCAGGGATTTTGTCGTTATGTTCAACCGGGAAAAACTGGCCGCAATCGAGAGCGAGGACGAGCTGGCTTTTATCCTCGGACACGAGTTGTCGCATCTTTCCTGGAAAACCGCATCCGATCGGCGCAGCCCACCTGCACCGCGTCCAGGCTTTGAGGACTGGAGCCAAGGTCGGTCACGCCGGCCACCAGGCGAAACAGCTCCAGATGGCGGTTGGGCGACAGACGAATATCGGCCAGCGCCGCGGCGAAGCGATCCAGCAGTTCCATCAGCACATCCCACAGCCGGGCGGCCAGCCGGGCGCAGGTGCTCTTGCCGGATCCGGAGGGGCCCACGAGGAAGATGAACTCGCCGGCGAAGATCTGCAGGGTCACATCGCTTAGGGCGGGCTTCTTCGGCTGGGCCGGGTAGGTCTTGGTCACATGATCGAAGGTGATGACCGGCGCGCCCATGGGGGCGGCAATATGCAAGTGGGGGGGAGAGCGAGGTGGGGGGGCGGCTGGGGGCGGGGGGGGCGAAAAAGTCCCCGCCGATAGACCAAGAAGGAAAATCCGGCACCGGGTACCGTTCCCGTCTCCGCCATCCGATAAGCGTTCTCGGCAACGCATTGCCGGCGGTTGCGGCCATGCCCGGCAAAAAGCTTTTTCCGCCCGAGGCCTGTGCCAAAATCAACGCTTATTTTAAGCAGAATCCGGACTATTATCGGACGATGAAAGTGTTTTGGGACAAGATGCTGCCGGAGGGCGGTGCTTTGGGGGCAAACGTTTTCGGACGGGGCGGACGATGACGGAAATCAGAAGGCTGACGGTTGCCGACCTGCCGGCGGCGCTTGAGCTGTGCAACGAGATAAGAGAGCATCACCGGCGGCTGCTCGGAGGTTATTTTGCGCCGCTTGACTATGCTCTGGAAGAGGAGAATCTGAAAAGCTTTATTGCCGATGAAAACAAGATTGCTTTCGCGGCAGCGGAAGAGGGACGGTTGGCCGGCCTGCTGACGGCGGCGGTCAAACATTCTCCCTGGCTGGAAAACCCTGATGTCTGCCATGTCGATACTTTGGTCGTGGGAGAGGTCTTTCGCCGGCGGGGAATTGCCGGTCGGCTGATGGGTGAGCTGTTTTCCTTTTGCCGGGAACGGCAGCTTAAGGAAATTAAGCTCGGCGTGTTTAACGATAACCGCGGCGCGGTTGAATTTTATCGGAAATCGGGCTTTGTTCCGCAGGAGCAAAAAATGAGCCTGATGTTGGAGAAAACTGAAAAATGACTGAAATCAACAAGCTTTTGGATCGTTATCAACAATTTTACGACGAATATTTCGTTCATTCGCCGGAGCTTTACCGCAAGCTTTCCGCCGAAGGGCAGGCGCCGAAAACACTGGTCATCGCCTGCAGCGATTCGCGGGTGGATCCGTCGATTATTTTCAAAAGCGAGCCGGGCGAGCTGTTTGTCATCCGCAACGTGGCCAGTCTGGTGCCGCCGTTTGAGTGCGATTTTGTGCACTGTCACGGCACTTCGGCGGCAATTGAGTATGCGGTGCGCCACCTCGGGGTGGAAAACATCGTTGTCCTCGGGCACAGCCATTGCGGCGGGATAAAAACGCTGGTGGACGATCACGGACATGAGCACAATTTTATCGACTCCTGGCTGAGCATTGCCGACGAAGCGGCACGGGAGCGGAAAAACGATGCGGACGTTTACGGTGACTGCGAAAAGAAAGCGGTGGCAATCTCAGTCCGCAACCTGCAAACTTTTCCTTTCGTTGCCGAGAAGGTTGCTGCCGGAAAACTCCGGCTCTGCGGCTGGTATTTCTGCATTGAGAGCGGGCGGCTGGAAGAAGTTTGCCGTGCAGAATGATGCCCGGGCTCTTGAAAAGGGATTTTTTTTATTATATTGTCATCGGCATTGACTTTAAGAGTTATTTTTAAGAAAGGATTTTTAAAAAATGCTGCATCCATGGCACGGCGTTACCGCCGGTAAGGAACGGCCGGAGATCATCAATGCCATCATTGAAGTTCCGAAAGGTTCCAACGTCAAATACGAACTGGAAAAACTGAGCGGTCTGCTGAAGGTGGACCGGATTTTGTACAGTGCGGTGCATTATCCCGCCAATTACGGTTTTATTCCCCGCAGTTATTGCGGCGACAACGATCCTCTGGACATTCTGGTGCTGGGGCAGGAGCCTGTTCTGCCGCTGACGATCGTGCGGGCGCGGCCGATCGGGGTGATGAAAATGATTGATCAGGGCGAACCGGACGACAAGATTATTGCCGTTCATGTCGATGATCCGGAATACAATCATTATACGTCGATTGACGAACTGCCGCCGCATTGTCTGAAAACGCTGAAACGCTTTTTTGAGGATTATAAAATTCTTGAAAACAAGGAAGTGATTATTGAAACGTTTCTCGGTCCCGAGGATGCCAGGCAAACGATCAGGGAAGCCCTGAAACTTTATGACGACAACAAGGAAACGCTGCCGGGATACGGGGGGTAAAAAGCCGTTTCTTTTTCTCGCAGGACCGGCGGGCAGGGCGGTCGGCGCTGTCCGCAAAAAAGCAAGGGCAGCATGTTTGCCCGAGAAAAAAAGGAAGGCGCGTTATCGGCGCCTTTTTTATTGCCGCGGCAGCAGCCGGCGTTTTTTTGAGTCGGATTCGGCAGCAGCGTCAAAACGCCGTTTGCGGTTATTTTTTTCAGCAGTGATGCGGAACTGCCGGGAAGGGGATTTATGTCTTATTTGCGGCGTCCGCCTTTGTCGGAATATTACGGAGTTTTAGGGCAAAAGCGGTGTTTCGTAAGCACGGCGGGTAAAAGCCGTTTCTTTTTCCGCAGGACCGGCGGGCAGGGCGGTCGGCGCTGTCCGCAAAAAAGCAAGGGCAGCATGTTTGCCCGAGAAAAAACGGAAGGCGCGTTATCGGCGCCTTTTTTACTGTCGCAGAGTATGTTTCCTTGACAATATAGCTTTCAAAACGGCGGGTAAAAAAAAGCCGCTTGCGGCAGTTATTCAAAATATCCGGCGGGCAGGAATGCCTGTCCTGCGGCGTTCGCCGGAATTGCCCGCGGTGCCCGGGTTTTTGCCGGCGTGGTTTTTCCTTTGCGGGTCGGCGGAGATTTTTCGGGTTAAAAGAAGCCCCCGGTAAAAACCGGAGGCTTCTTTGTGCGGTACAAAAACCGTATTTTTCCGGAAAGATGTTTAATCTTCGCCGACGGCTTCGTTTTCGTCGTCGCCCATCATTTCCACCGTCAGGTGGCCGGCGTCCGCGCGGATTTTGTTTTCGATCTCGTTGGCAATTTCCGGATGGTCGCGCAGGAATATCTTGGCGTTTTCCCGCCCCTGGCCGAGTTTTTCGCCCTTATAGGAGAACCATGCGCCGGATTTTTCGACCAGACCGGCTTTGACGCCGAGGTCGATCAGCTCGCCGGTTTTGGAAATGCCTTCCCCGTACATGATGTCGAAGTCGACGGTCTTAAACGGAGGAGCCACTTTGTTTTTGACGATTTTGACCCTGGTCTGGCTGCCGATCACTTCGTCTTTGTCTTTGATTGAGCCGATGCGGCGAATGTCGAGGCGCACCGAGGCGTAGAATTTCAGCGCGTTGCCGCCGGTGGTGGTTTCCGGGCTGCCGAACATAACGCCGATTTTCATGCGGATCTGGTTGATGAAGATGATCAGCGTGTTGGAACGGGAAACGGTGGAGGTCAGTTTGCGCAGCGCCTGGCTCATCAGGCGGGCCTGCAGCCCCATGTGGGAATCGCCCATTTCACCTTCCAGTTCGGCCTTGGGGACGAGAGCGGCGACCGAATCGACGACCAGTACATCAATGGCGCCGGAGCGTACCAGCGTGTCGGCGATTTCCAGCGCCTGTTCGCCGGAATCCGGCTGGGAAACCAGCAGGTTCTCAATGTCTACGCCGATTTTTTTGGCATAAGAGGGATCCAGGGCGTGTTCGGCGTCGACAAACGCGCAGATGCCGCCTTTTTTCTGCGCCTGAGCCACCACGCTTAAGGCAAAAGTGGTTTTGCCGGAGCTTTCCGGTCCGTAGATTTCGATAATCCGGCCTTTGGGCAAACCTCCGATTCCCAACGCGATGTCGGTTCCGAGCGAACCGGTGGAAATGGCTTCGATGTCGATGTTGGTGTTTTGCCCGAGCCGCATGATCGAGCCTTTGCCGAAGGTTCTTTCAATCTGGGTCAGGGCAGCGTCCAATGCTTTGTCTTTTTCCATTTTGCTTGTACTTTCCTGTTTGTTGTCTTAATTTGTTTTCTACTATCCGATAATTTGCCGTCGATTGCAAACGGCGCTTTGCAGTTATCCGCCGAAAACTACAATGTTCTAAATTTGTTCTTTTGGCAAGCGTTTTTTTCGTTTTGTTTACGGAAAAGTAACCGGCGCCGTTTGATAATGAGTGCGGGAGGGAAAAATGCTTGACGGGGCACGAAAGATTTTGCTTGACGAATATTACGGGAACCGGGAAATTGTGGCGGTTTCTCCTCATTATGCGGCTTATGCCGACGAAAAGTACCGCCACAGTCTGCAGGTTTTGGGCGCGGGAAATTTCATCATCCGGCACGAACCTTGGTTTGCCGGCCGGGGAGAAGAGTTCGTCGATCTGGCGAAAACGGCGGTGCTGCTGCACGACATTGCCCGTTTTGACGAAATCCGGGAACGTTTTCTCGGCGCCAAAGGTCCGTTTGACCACAGCGTTGCGGGAGGGGAAAAACTGAGGAAAATTCCGCTTTACAGCGATGTGCGAATAACGCTGCCGATTAAGCATCACGGGCATTTGATCGGCGATTTTTACAAAGACGAAGAATATTGTGCGATTGCCGATCCGGTTTTGAAGGAGGAGGTGGAAAAGATACTTTTTCTGATCCGTGACGCCGATAAAATTGCCAATTTTAACCTGATGATGTATGATCAAAAAATGCTGGTGCCCCTGTTTGTGCCTTATCCGGAAGAGGTGAGCGACAAAAGGCGGCGGATATCTGCCGGCGTGCTGGAAGACTTTTGGCGGCATCAGCCGGTCGACCGGCGGAAGATACGCACCCGGGCGGACGAAATGCTGGGATATGTCAGCTGGATTTATGATCTCAACTATGGCAGTTCGGCGGCTTTTTGTCTCCGGCTTAACCTGGTCGACATGATGTTTGACGTTTTGCAGCGTTTTCATGACGACAGCGGCCTAAACGGGAAAATGCGTCGTGAGACAGGGGATTTTGTCCGGGAAAGGTTCGGTTTTTCTCCGTTGCCGCAAAGCTAAAAATTCCGGTTGCCGAAACAGCGTTTTTGCGATTATACTGACGCAGGCTTTTTGAATTCGGACGGGAGGATATATGACGGGTTTTATGGCGGAAGGGCTGACGGCTTCGATTTTGGCCGGTCTGGTGACCGGAGCCGGCGGCTTTCTCACTTTTTTCAAGGCGGTTTATTCGAAAGACGACATCAATCTGATGTTGAACACGGCGGCCGGAGTAATGCTGGCGGCGGCGTTCTTTTCGCTGATGGATCCGGCGCTGACCGGGCTTAAGCAGCTGCTGCCCGGCAGCGGGGAAACGGCGTTGTGGTTTTCGGCGGCGGTGTTTGCCGGCATGAGTCTGATCGGGATGTTGAACGCTTTGCTGCCGCACGAACATGAAATTTCCGGGCACCACGGCGGCATGATGAATATCGGCGCCGCCTGGCTGTTCGTAATTGCCGTCAGCATTCACAAGATGCCGGAAGGGCTGGCGATCGGCGTGGCTTACGGCGGTGAAAATTTGAGCAATCCGGAAAGTCTGACCATCGGCATTGCTCTGCAAAACATTCCCGAGGGGCTGACCGTGGCAATTGCATTGATCGCGGCCGGCTATTCCCGCCTGAAGGCCGCTCTGGCCGCGACTTTGAGCGGAATGATGCAGCCGCTGGGGGCGGTTTTCGGGCTTCTGATCGCCGACTTCGGGTCGCTGATGGTGCCGCTCGGAATGGCTTTTGCCGGCGGGGCGATGCTGTTTGTTATTGTCAACGAGGTTTTGCCCGAAACTTACGACGCCAAACAGAGCAAAAAGTCGGCGCTGGCGTTCTTTGCCGGTTTTGTCCTCATGTGCGGGCTGAGCATTGCCATGCAGTAATATTTTCTTGACAGTTGCTGCCGTCGGATATATCTTTTTTTGTCAAAATTTTATTATTTACTTAAATTTTTATGGTTATGGAATATTTCTGGGAAACGCCGGAACGTGTGCAAGAGGATATTGGCGTGCTGAAATCCGGATCATACGAAGAACGGGAACTTTATCTGCGTACAAAACAGCTGACGCGCGACGGTTTGACTCTGTTGATTGCATCAAAGGACGTGCGTTTGATTTTGCTGGCAGCGCAAAAAGGGAATTTCGACAGTTTTAACGAATTGTTGATGGTGCGTTTGAAAATAGAGGCGCTGATTTTGGGGTATCTTGATCTGTACCATGTTTTGTGGGTGGATGCCGAGGAAGCTTTAATAAGCAGTAAGCTTGTTTCCGCAACCCGCAAACTGTATGAAAAATTTCCTTTGTCCGAACGGGGCGAGGTAGCTTTGCTTAAGAGCGGCAACAAGGAATTGATCAAAGAGTATGAGGCCAAATGGGGATTTCGTTCCAGAGAAGCCAAAAACCGCCGGATAAACATGTGAACATGCGGCACTGAACAAAAAAGCCTTTTCTTAAAAGTTTTTAAGAAAAGGCTTTTCTTTTATGGTTCGGACGTCGGTACGGACAGGTGGACGCAAACGCTTCCGTCCGGCCGTGAGGATGCGAAGTCTGAAATTCGGCGTTTGAGGTTCCAAACGGCCGGCGGAAGTTTTATTACATTCCTTACAGAAAACCCCGAGTTTACTCGGGGCTGAATGCCAAGATGTCGTTAGATACTGTTCCACGCCAACAAGTGTGGTCAAACCGTGAGGTTTGTAGCTGATTAGCACCCCCTGTTTACCGGGGGATATCTATTAAACGGCAGGAGTTATCTGCGCTTCTGCGGCATTTTGACTTCTTCGTTTTCCTTAAAGTAACGGACGGTTTCCGCTTTGAGTTCGGAAGTGGCTTCTTCGTCGCAGACGATCAGCGCGTGGGGGTGCATTTGCAGAATGCTTACCGGGCACATGTGGTTGACGCTGCCTTCAATGGCGCAGTGCAGGGCTTTTGCCTTTTTGTCGCCGCTGGCAATGATCATCACTTCCTTGGCATCCATAATGGTGGCAATGCCGATGGTCAGGACGTTTCTCGGTACCAGGTCGGTATTGTCGTCAAAAAAGCGGGCGTTGGCTTTGACGGTGTTTTTGTTTAAGGTTTTTACCCGGGTGCGGGAAGCAAGAGAAGAACCCGGTTCGTTAAAGGCGACGTGGCCGTCTTCGCCGACTCCGCCGATCAGAAGGTCGATGCCGCCGTAACTGCGGATCAGCTTTTCATAAGACGTGCATTCTTTGGCAAAGTCCGTCGTCTGTCCGTTCAAAAGATGAACGTTGCTTTTTTTTACGTCGATATGGTCGAAAAAGTTTTTCCACAGGAAGTTGTGGTAGCTCTGTTCGTCTTCGGGGCTTAAACCGACATATTCGTCCATGTTGAAAATGACGACGTTTTGAAACGAAAGTCTGCCTTTGCGGAACATGCCGATCAGGCGTTCAAACATGCCGAGCGGCGAGCTGCCGGCGGGAATGGCCATGACGAAAGGTTTGTTTTCCGTCGGGCGCGCGGCCTTGATTTTATAGGCGACGTAATCGGCGGCCCACTGCGAACATTGCTCGTAATCGGGAGAAATAATCAGTCTCATGGGTAAATATCCTTTTTACTTTATTATTAATTTGATTATATTAATATGAAACATAAAAATAAAGAAAAGGTAAATGCTCATGTTTAATTGGTTTGCTCCCAAAGTTTTTAATCAGGGATATTTGCCCGAGGAAGACGGACATCAGGTGTTTTTTATGGAAGCCGGCAGCAAAGACGGAAAGCCGGTGCTGGTTTTTCATGGCGGGCCGGGCGGCGCTTCCCGCCTTCGTCATGCGGAGGCTTTCGACCGCCGCAAATTCCGGGTCGTCTTTTTTGACCAGCGCGGGTGCGGTCGTTCGCAGCCGTCGGGAGAAACCGCGCACAACACCACCGCCGACCTTTTGCACGACGCCGCCCGTCTGCTTGATTTTCTGGATATAAAGGAAAAGGTTATTTTGCTCGGCGGTTCCTGGGGGGCGACGCTGGCGCTTCTGTTTGCCGAAAAATATCCCGAGCGGGTGAAAGCGCTGCTGCTTTCAAAAATTTTCCTTGCTGACGAAATCTCCGCCGGCTGGACGGATGACGTCAGCGGCTGGTTTTATCCCGACGTGATGGACAAACTGCGCCGCAATATGCCGGAAAACGCGAATCTGCCGGAATATTACGCCGAAATGGTCAATTCCCGCAATCTCTCCGATCAGGTTAAGGCGGCTTCCCTTTACGGCAATTACGAGCGGGTGCTGGGGCAGCTGGTGCCCGCTTTTGAGAAAAAGGAAGTAACTCAGGACGACGTCAATGCGGCGAGGATTTTCATCAACTATGCGGCAGCGGGGTTTATGCTCAAAGACGACCAGATTATGAGCAATGTCGAGCGCATCAGGGAGCTGCCGGCGCTGATCGTTCATAACCGGCTGGATATGGTCTGTCCGCTGATCGGCGCCTGGCGCCTGCATAAGGCGCTGCCGGCGTCCAAACTGGTAATTGTGCCGGAAAAAGGGCATGTCGGACCGTTGATGGCCCGTACTTTGAAGAAGGAAATCCGCCGTTTCCTCAAGATTTAATTCTTGCGGCGGGGATGAAATTCGAGCGCCAGCGAGTTGATGCAGAAACGGCTGCCGGTGAGGGTGGGGCCGTCGTCAAACACGTGTCCGAGATGCGAATGGCAGTTGGCGCAGCAGACTTCGGTGCGGCTCATGCCGTAGCTGTAGTCGGGAACCATCCTGACACTGCCGGGAATGGCGGCGTCAAAGCTCGGCCATCCGCAGCCGCAGTCGAATTTCTGTTCGGAAGTAAACAAAGGGTTGCCGCAGCCGGCGCAGACGTAGGTGCCTTCTTCGTTAAACTGGTAATATTTGCCGGAAAAGGCCTGCCTTCTTCGTTAAACTGGTAATATTTGCCGGAAAAGGCCGGTTCAGTGGCCCGATGCCGCAAAATATTGTATTGTTCCGCCGTTAAAACGCGATTTTTTTGCATTGACAGCTCCGTTTGATGATTGAAGGTTCTGTTTAAATAAGCGCGCCGGCGGAAAATTTCCACCGGCGGCGTTGATTTTAATCGTCGTTTTTTTATTTCGGCCTTTGGCCGACGCTTATTTGATTTTTCCCGTCCATTTGCGGCGCAAGGCCTTGAAGCGGGCCTTAAACAACATTCCGGAAAAGCCGGCGAAGGCTTTGAACTGCCGGTAGTAGCCGATGTCGGCGAAATATTGCGCCGCAACCACGTTTTTGATAATGAAGGCAACCGCCGCCTTTTTGTGTTCAAAATCGCGTTTTAACGGCGGAACAATACAATATTTTGCGGCATCGGGCCACTGAACCGGCCTTTTCCGGCAAATATTACCAGTTTAACGAAGAAGGCATCATGATGTAGTGATAACGGGTGTCGTCGATGACGGCGAGTCTGGCGCAGCAATGCAGGCAGCGGATGATGAAAAAATTGTCTTCGGCAATCAGCCCGGCCGGGAATTCCAGTTTGTGCTTGCGCAGAAAGTCCGTTTGATAGAGCTTGTTCCAACAGCTGCCGTTCCTGACCGCTTTCAGCTTGTCGGCGAAGCCGGTGCAGACGCCGGGACGGCCGGCCCAGATTTTGGTTTTGTCCGGCCATTCGACGGAAGTGGCGGCGGTGACGACTTCGGCGTCGTTTGCAACCGCCGCGCGGTGGAGTTTTTCGTAAAAATCGGGATCGACGAAATCGTCGGAATCGATAAAGCCGATATATTTGCCGCGGGCAATTTCCATGCCGCGGTTGCGGGTGAGGCTGATGCCGAGGTTTTGTTCGTTGTTGATCAGACGAATCCTCGGGTCGTTGATTTTTTTGACGGTCTGTGCCGTGTTGTCGGTCGAAGCGTCGTTGATACAGATGATTTCGAGGTTTTCGTACGTCTGTCTGAGGAGGCTGTTCAGGCAGCGTTCGATGAAGGCTTCCGCATTGTAGGCCGGGACGATGACGCTGATGAGGTCGTTCATTTTTTTCTCCGTCGGGTGAAAAGTTTATCCGTATGATGCGCCAAGTATAACCGCTGATCCCGTAAATACAAGCGCTTTCTCTAAGTGCCGGCCGTTAAGACAGTTGTGAACAGAAACGGCAATTTTCTTGATTTGTCAATGTCAGGGAGTAATATGGCAGGCATAAGCAGGACTAACTTTGAGGAATTTAAAAATGAAAGGCATTATTCTGGCCGGCGGGAGCGGTTCCCGTCTGTATCCTCTGACCAACGTCATCAGCAAACAGCTGCTGCCGGTCTATGACAAGCCGATGATATATTATCCGCTTTCCACCCTGATGCTGTTCGGCATCCGCGAAATCCTGATTATTTCGACCCCGCAGGACACGCCGAACATAGAAAAACTTTTCGGCGACGGTTCCCGTCTGGGGCTGAAGCTTTCTTACAAGGTGCAGGAAGAGCCGAAGGGCATCGCCCAGGCCTTTACCATCGGCGCGGATTTTATCGGCAGTGACGACGTCTGCCTGATTTTGGGCGACAATATTTTTTATATGGGCGAGCAGCAGCGTCTGTTTGAACGGGAAATTGCCAACAATCCCGGCGGCACCGTGTTCGGTTATCACGTGTCGGATCCGCAGCGTTTCGGCGTGGTCGAGTTTGACAAGAATTTCAAAGCGGTATCGATTGAGGAAAAACCCAAACAGCCGAAGTCAAACTATGCGGTGGTCGGTCTTTACTTCTACAAATCCGATGTGGTGGAAAAAGCGCGGAACCTCAAGCCTTCTGCCCGCGGAGAGCTGGAAATTACCGATTTGAACCGGCTTTATCTGGAAGAGGGGCGCTTAAACGTGCTGCCGATGAAGCGCGGCAATGCCTGGCTGGACGCGGGAACGCCGCAGTCGCTTTTGGAAGCGTCGAATTTTATCGGCATTATCGAGAAGCGGCAGGATTTGAAAATCGCCTGTATCGAGGAAATTGCCTACCGCCGCGGTTTCATTTCTTCCGAAGAGCTTCTGGCGCTGATCGACGGGCTGAAAGACGGCGTGGATTACAAAGCTTATCTTAAACGTGTTTACGAGGACTATCATGAAGGTTTCTAAAACGGCAATCGACGGGGTTTTTATCATTGAACCTCAGGTTTTTGAAGACGCCCGCGGCTATTTTTTCGAAAGCTGGAACAAGGCGAAGCTGAAAGAGCAGGGAATTGACTGCGATTTTATTCAGGACAACCAGTCGAAATCCTGTTTCGGCACCATCCGCGGCATTCACTTTCAAAAGGGCGAATTTGCCCAGGCCAAACTGGTGCGGGTTCTGGAAGGAACGGTGTTGGACGTGGCGGTCGATCTGCGTCCCGGATCTTCGACTTTCGGCCGGCACGTGGCGGTCGAACTGTCGGCGGAAAACAAAAAACAACTGATGATTCCGCGCGGGTTCGGTCACGGCTTTTCGGTGCTCACCCCCTCTGCCGTGTTTGCCTACAAATGCGACAACGTATACTGCAAAGAGGCCGAAGGCGGGCTGCTTTACAACGACCCGGCTCTGGGCATTGACTGGAAAATAGATACCGACAAGGCGGTTCTTTCGGAAAAGGACCGGCACAATCCGCTGTTAAAGGAGATTACATGTATTTAGTAACCGGAAGCAACGGCCAGCTCGGCAGCGAACTGAAAAGGCTGCTCGGCGACAAGGCCGATTATACCGACCGCAACCTGCTTGACATAACCAACCCGGAGGCGGTGCGGCTGGTGGTCAATCCCGAACGTTATCAGGCGGTGATCAACTGCGCGGCCTATACGGCGGTGGACAAAGCGGAAGACGATGCCGAAACGGCGGCCAGAATCAACATTGAGGGGCCGGCCAACCTGGCGGTCAGCGGCGTGCCGCTTATTCATATTTCGACCGATTACGTGTTTGACGGCAAAAACTATGTTCCCTATATCGAAACCGATCCCGCACGGCCGAAGTCGGTTTACGGCTGTACCAAGTTTGAAGGGGAAAAAATCGTGATGTCGCGGGCGGATACGGCCGTTATCATCCGCACTTCCTGGCTTTATTCCGAATACGGCAGCAACTTTGTCAAGACCATGCGACGTCTGGGCAAGGAACGCGGCATGCTGAAGGTGATTTTCGACCAGGTCGGCACCCCGACCTATGCCGGCGACCTGGCGGCGGCGATCGTGCATATTCTGCCGCAGATCAGGCCGGGAATGAAAAGCATTTATCATTTTTCCAACGAAGGAGTCTGCTCGTGGTATGATTTTGCCAGGGCAATTATTGAAATGTCCGGCCTTTCCTGCGACATCCGGCCGATCGAGAGCTGGGAATATCCGTCGAAAGCAGCCAGACCGCCGTATTCGGTCTTAAACAAGGCGAAGATCAAAAAAGATTTCGGCATCCGCATCCGCCACTGGCGCGACGCTTTGAGGGAATGTATTGACAATTTGGAGGAAAACAACTTATGAAAACCGTTCTCGTTACCGGCGGCGCCGGTTTTATCGGCTCGAATTTCGTGCCTTACTGGGTGGAAAAATATCCCGATTATATGATTATTAACCTTGACAAGCTGACTTATGCCGGCAACCTTGCCAACCTCAAGGAATGCGAAGGGGCGCCGAATTACAGGTTCGTCAGGGGCGATATCTGCGATGCGGAACTGGCAGCGCGTCTGTTTAAGGAACATGACATCCGCGGGGTCGTACATTTTGCCGCCGAAAGCCATGTCGACAATTCGATCAGCGGGCCGCGGGCTTTTATCGAAACCAACCTGGTAGGCACTTTTACTTTGCTTGATGCCGCCCGTAACCATTGGATGGAGGGACCGCACAAAACAAAACCCGGATACGGGGACTGCCGCTTCCATCATATTTCGACCGACGAAGTTTACGGCGCTCTGGGCGAAACCGGCTTTTTCAGCGAAACCACGCCCTATGATCCGAGTTCGCCGTATTCCGCCTCCAAGGCCGGGTCGGATATGCTGGCGCGCGCCTATCACCGCACTTTCGGCTTGAACGTGACCGTTTCCAACTGTTCCAACAATTACGGTCCAAAGCAGCACCCGGAAAAGCTGATCCCGAAGATTGTTTCCAATGCGCTGGCGGGGAAGGAAATCCCGATTTACGGCGACGGCAAAAACGTGCGCGACTGGCTTTACGTGCTGGATCACTGCAAAGCAATCGATTTGATTTTCCATCGCGGCAGAAGCGGAGAAACCTATAACGTCGGCGGCCACAACGAAAAGAACAATCTGGAAATCGTCGATGCCATCTGTTCGATTTTGAACGAGCGCCGGCCGCGGGCAGACGGAAAGTCTTATAAGGAACAGGTGGTGTTTGTCAAAGACCGTCCGGGACATGACCGCCGCTATGCCATCAATGCCGACAAACTTTCTTCCGAACTGGGGTGGAAAGCCGACGAGAACTTTGCCGGCGGCATTGTCAAAACCGTTGACTGGTATCTTGATAATCTGAATTTATAAGGAAAAGGTAAAATGCGCAAATACGGCTTTAAGCTGTTTTCCACCAATCTGCAAAACAATCCGGCGTTTATCGACGAGGCGGCGGCGTTTGTCCGTGCCAACAACAGGGAAATGTTTATTGAACTGATGGTGGTGCCGACAACGCCGGCGGAAGACTGGGACGTTTTCCGCGATAAATTCGCCGGGCTGGAAGTGACCATTCATGCGCCGCACAATACCATGAACTTTGATACCGGTTATCCGGAACGTTTTGAAAGTAACGCAAAGATCCTCGATGCCGTGCGGCGGGCCGCCGATTTGTTTGACGCGAAAGTTATCGTCGTTCATGCCGGCGGCGGCGGGGAGCGGGTCAATCTGGAAGAAACGGCGCGGCAGTTTCGTTTGTTCGGCGATCCGCGGATTGTGATCGAAAACCTGCCTTATGAAGCCGAAGACGTCGAAGGCGTTATGCACGGAACCACGCCGGAACAGATAAAATATGTGACGGATTATGCCGGCTGCGGTTTCTGCTTTGATTTTTCCCACGCCGTCTGCGCCGCAAATTCTCTCGGTCTGGATATTGAAAAACAATTGTCGGGGTTTTATAAATTGAACCCGACGGTTTATCATCTGTGCGACGGCGATATCAACGGAACCGAGGACCGTCATATGCATTACGGCGAAGGCAGTTTTCCGTTGAAGGCGTTTTTGCAAAAATATGTGGCGGCAGACGCCATGATTACGATGGAAACCGGAATGGGAATGCCGAAAGACGCTTCCGCCTGGATAAAGGATTTTGACTATCTGCATCAATTACAAGAATTATAAGGAGAATGTTATGCCGTTTCTGAAAGTTTATTCCAATGCCGAACTGAAGGACAAAAACGCCGCGCAGTTTGTCGGGCGTGCGTCCGAACTGATTGCTGCCAAACTCGGCAAGCCGATCGGTTACGTGGTCGTCAGTCTGGCGCAGGAAAAGACGATGGCCTTCGGCGGCAGCGCGGAAAACAAAGGCGTGCTGGCCTACATGGATTCGATCGGTTTTAACGACAAGGAAGGCCTGATCAAACTGTTGACCGAATTTTTCTATGAAAGGTTTGAAAAAGTCGAACTGTATAATATCAACATTGTTACGACTTCCCTGCCGGCTTCGGAAGTGGCGATTGCCGGACGTTTTCTCGGATGATGACGATGATTGTCGAAGCCAAAGCCGGCGACGGCGGTTTGGTCGCGGCTTTGGCGCACCGGCTGTGGCCGCATGACAATGAGGAAGATTTGCGGATATTGTATGAACGGTTGCTGTCGGCAACCGAAAACGGAGCCGTGTTTTTGGCTTTCGACGACAAACGGGCCGTCGGTTTTGCCCAATGTCAGCTGCGGCGGGATTATGTGGAAGGCGCGGAGAGTTCTCCCGTCGGCTATCTGGAAGGCATATGGGTGGAACCGGCTTTTCGCGGGCAGGGCGTTGCCGGCCGTTTGCTGCAAAAATGTCAGGAATGGGCCAAGGAAAAAGGATGCGCCGAATTTGCTTCCGATTGTGAAATTCACAATTCGGAAAGTTTGTCGTTTCACCTGCAAAACGGTTTTCGGGAAGCCAACCGGATCATTTGCCTGATTAAACGAATTTGATCCGGGATCGGTTGTCCGAATATAAAAATTTTCCCGGAATTTTTCGGGAAGTTTTTTTTATTTTTTCTTGCCGCCTCACGGAATTTTCCCGCAACAAAACGCTATGGGACTTTCCGGCAACGAGACTTCCCTTTGCGGAATTCCCCCTTATGTTTTTTCCGTTTTCCTTTGCGTGGGAGCGTTTTTTCCTTTGTGAGGATTCCCCGTTTTCCCTTGCGTTGGTGTTCCGTCCTTTTCTCCTCGGGGTTTCTCCATCCTTCCCCGCGGGGTTTTTCTGTTTTTTCCCGCGTTTTTTCCGTCAGTCATGCAACAAAAAAACTCCCGGAGTTGTCCGGGAGTTTTTTCTTAGGAGATGACGCTTTCATTTTTCCAGAAAGCGCCGGCTAAGCCGCCGCAGACGGCGAACCTTTGCGATCAGAACGCGTAGTTTAGGCCCAGACCGACGGTCGTCGCGTCATAGTCCGAACCGAACGTGTAGTTCGCCCAACCGTAAGCCGAGAGCTGATCGGTGAAACCGTAGCGCCCGCCAAGC
>MNTV01000008.1 GCA_001917175.1 Azospirillum sp. 51_20 | reverse complement strand
TTCCGGCGGAAGTTTTTCGGACGAAAGGCGAAGTTTTGTTATTTTGCAAGCCCGCGGCAGCGGCGCGACGCAAAAGTTACAAAACGAGTGACCGAAGCGAAGTTGTTGAGCGCTTTGTGCGCGAAACTTACGAAGCAAGACAAGAAGTCGGAGACGGCTTGCATTTGTCAAAAAAACATATTATTCTTGGTTTTATATTCGGGACGTAGTTCAGCCTGGTAGAGCGCTTGCATGGGGCTTGAGGAATTCCGGCGGAAGTTTTTCGGACGAAAGGCGAAGTTTTGTTATTTTGCAAGCCCGCGGCAGCGGCGCGACGCAAAAGTTACAAAACGAGTGACCGAAGCGGAGTTGTTGAGCGCTTTGTGCGCGAAACTTACGAAGCAAGACAAGAAGTCGGAGACGGCTTGCATTTGTCAAAAAAACATATTATTCTTGGTTTTACATTCGGGACGTAGTTCAGCCTGGTAGAGCGCTTGCATGGGGTGCAAGAAGTCGGAGGTTCAAATCCTCTCGTCCCGACCAGATAAAAAAGCCTGCCTTGTGCAGGTTTTTTCTTTATAAAGATCGCGGAAGCAACCGGACAGGAAGAGTGATATGCCGGTTTGACTGCCGGAAATAAGCGGGGCATGGATACGATCGGTTTCCCGACGCAAAAATTGCACCTGTTTTTTTATAAAAAACCGAACACTTGCGGCAATGGGCCGTACCTGGTTCAAAACGTTCTTTACATCAGACAAAAAACTGTTAAAATAAAACTGTTGTTTTTAGAATTTATATATTATTTTACTTAAAAAAACATCTTACTTTATGTCAGTTTTTTCATTTATGACCATTTGCATCGTCGGAACAGTCGTTATCGGCGCGGCCGGGTTGATCATCGACAACCGGCTGGATAAAGAAGAAGGCATCGGGTATGATCATCATGGCAACGAGATTGCGCACAACTGGACCGGGGGACTGGTTTTGCTGTGGTGGACGCTTTGCGGTATCGGCGGTCTTTTTCTGTCCGCGTTTCCTCATTGATTTCGGCAACGACAGTAATCACCGGCAAAAAAGAGGCTTTGTCAAAGCCTCTTTTTTTAAGCCCTGAAGCAGATTTAAAATTTTTGATTCATCAGTTCCGCAATTCCGAGCCGGTCGCGGAAAAACCAGGCTGCCGCCAGCACGGCCGCCAACAGCAGAAAAGCCGTCAGGACGCTGATACCGCGGGAAGAACTTTCCGGCAGCTTGATATTCACTCCTTTTTCCCGGGCATAAAAGGCATAAATGCGGCAAGCGGAAATGACATAGACGGGGCGAAAAACAAGCATGATAAAAATCAATACTGCCAACAGAGGCGCGCCGGCCAGCAGATAAAACTCATAAACCGCATTGTCTTCAAAAATACTTCCGCTCAGTTCCGGCAACATCCACAACAGCGCAAACATTCCGAGATAGCCAACGATACCAAATCCCCAACAGACCAGCGAATACCCAATCCGCAATTTGACCAGCATGCCGAAACGTTCCTTGAGCAAATTCAGCGAATCGCCGCAAGCCTCTCCGACGCTTCGACCGCTGAGCAATGCCGGCAGAAAGCCGAGCGAAGACAATTTCCATCCCTGATAAACGGCCTCATTTGCCAGTTTGACCGCCAACGGCGTGCGATCGTTTTTCTTTGGCAAACGTTCCAAAATACGCATAACCGTCCACCAGCCGTCCAACCAGCTGAACACCCACAGACTCCAAGATTTTGGCAACACTATTTTCAGGCATTCCGCCACCGTCGACTTCCTGCCCGTAAAACGCAGAATATACGATGCGTTCATGCAAGCCGTCAACAAACCAAGAGGATAGGCGGCCAAACCGACACAGACAAAAGACCACATCAGCAGAACAAGGCTGACGGCACTGTTGCCGCCGTCGCCGCTTTGCCAAACGTCCTCCGGCACCAGAGCCAAAGCCTGTACCCAAAGGTAATAAGCGATACCGATCACCGCCCATTGCAAAAAGGCAAAAACAATATTTTCCTTTTCGCCGAAAATAAAACGAAGAGAAACGGCACCGCTGTTAAAATAGCCGGCAACGGCCGCTCCCCGTCCCGGTTTTTCATTTTTTTCCACAATCGTGCCGGCACCGGCTTTTAAGTGTTGCAGATCTGTTTTAATTTCCCGATAACTTTGCATTTTTAACTTTCCCCGTTTTTGCACACGTCCACCCAAACGCCGCCGGAATATCGTTCCAGTTCGGCAATCGACAGACCGATCGCGCTGTCGGCGCTGCCGCAGGCGGGAAAAACGCAGTCATATTTTTGCAGCGAACGGTCAAGGTAAATTTCCACTCCCGGATTAACGGCAAACGGGCAGACACCGCCGGCCGGGTGACCGGTAAACGCTTCCGTTTCCTCCCGGAGCAGCATTTTCGCCTTTGCGCCGAAGCGGGCTTTGTATTTTGCGTTGTCGATCCGCGCATCGCCGGCGGCCACGATCAACAGAACCCTTGTTTTCAACGCAAAGGAAAGCGTTTTGGCAATCCGTCCCGGTTCACATCCCAGCACCGCGGCCGCCAGTTCGACGGTCGCGCTCGAACGGCCGAATTCCATAATCCGGTCCGCCAAACCATGCTGACGAAAATATTCGCGGACTTTTTCCACCGACATTTTTTCTCCCTTCCTCCCGTTTTTTCTTTCTTCGCCGTACACCGGTCCGGCATTCGTCCGGCGCTTTTTACTTTAAATGACAATCCGCTGATGTTCAACAATTAACTTCGTTTGTTTTTTCGTTGTTTTTAGGCATATTTTCCCTTAAGATGTGATAAACTGACTATTGACGGGGAAAAACGATGGAATTTTGGTTCTGGTTTATCATTTTCGTTTTGTTCATTATGCTGATGAACGCAAAATCCGACATCAACCGGCTGGAACGGCAGCTGAACGAACTGGCCAAGCGCCTAAAAACGATTATGCCGCCGGCCGAAACCGAAGCGGAAAAACGGCCGGAAGAAAAAGACGACGCGGAAAAACAAACCGCCATTCAGCTTCCGCCGCTTCCGCAGCCGGCGGCCGGAACTTCCGCTCCCTTGCCGCAAAAACAGCCGCGCCGCCCTCAAACTTCCGACCACGGCGACGGCGTCAACATTACTTTTCTCGGTCAGAAGCTGATCACCTGGATTGCCGGTTTTGCCGCCGTCCTCGGCTTTTTTTATTTTATCCGCTATTCGATCGAAAACGGCCTGCTCGGTCCCGTCGCGCGGCTGACGGCCGCAACCCTCGGCGGGCTGCTCCTTACCGGCGCCGGCTGCCTGCTGCATTATAAACAAAATGTCGCCAACCATCAAAGAATCGGAGAAGCCCTGCTCGGCGCCGGCATTGCCGCTCTCTACTTTGCCGCATATGCTCTGGCAAAAATCTATCAGCTGGCGCCGGAAAGCGTTTCTTTCGCGCTGATGTGCGGCATCACCGCCGCTTCCATCGGCCTTACCCTTACCGTCGGCGGACAGACGACGGCCGTTCTGGCATTGATCGGCGGTTTTCTGACTCCGGCGCTGACGGCCGGCGGCGGAGGAATCTCCGGTTTCTGCACTTATCTGTTTATCCTCACCGCCGCCCTGCTGTTTATGAGCCGGCGTCTCGGCACCATATTACCGGCTTTGCTTGCGCTTATCGGACTCTATTCGTGGATCGGCGTTTATCTGCTCTTCTATTTTGCCCTGAACGACTCTTTCTGGCTGTTTGCCCTGACCGTGCTTACCGCCGCGGCGACGGCCGGAATTTTCCGCAGCGGCAATAAAACCGAAAACGGCAATATGCTGACAACGCTTTCGCTTTCCTTTTGCATTGTCTTCAGTTTTCTTTATCTGCTCAAAACAGATTTCGGCTTTGCCGAATGGAGCGTGCTTGCCCTCATGCTGTGCGGCCTGACCGCGCTCTGCCTGTTCCGGCGCCAAACCTATTTCAGACTGCTGATTGCCGCGGATCTGACGACTTTTATTCTGCTGGCCTTATGGGATGCCGATGCCGCATTTGAAAAACAAATATTTTTCTCCCTCCTTGCCGCCGTTGCGCTGCTGCCATTTTACATTGCCGCATGGGTTCGCCCGCACAAAGAGTTTTTGCTTTTCCCCGCCGCGGCCGCCCCGCTTGTTTATGCGCTGGCATACTTTCTGTTTTCCGCTCAGGAAATGCTGCCCTATGTCGGATTGATAGCGGCCGTCGCCTTCGCCGCGCAGGTCTGCCGCCTGAACCTGAAAGAAGCGGCCGCAGCCCGGGCAGCCGGTTTTCTGCTGCTGTCTTCCGCCGCGCTGACGACGATGGCGCTGGCTTCGCTGGCGGACGCCCGCTTCTGGCCGGTTGTCCTTTCCGTTGAAATTCTGGTTTTGGCCTTCCTGCGCAACCGGCTGAACGTCACGACCCTGACGCCGGGCATCAGGGTCGGCGCCCTGCTGTTTGCCGCCGTTGAATGCAAAAATATCATCAATATTTTCAAACTGCTGTTTCTGGCGCCGCTCGTTCCGGTTGAATTTTACGCCTCAGAGCTGACGACGATATTCTACGTTTCGGACATCATCGTCCCGTCGGCAGCTTTTGCCGCGCTGGCTTTTGTCAGCCCCCGCGGACGCGGCCGGACGATTGCCGCGGCTGCCGCCGGGCTGCTTGCTTTCTTCGGCCTGTTTTCGTTTTATATGCTGGTTAAGATGCAGTTTGCCGGCAAAATCAGCCTGTTGCCGGATTTTGCCGATTACACCCTGATGACCAATCTGTTTTTGCTCGGTGCCCTCACCTGCGCATACGGCTCAAACCGCCTTTTGGGAAAAGTCGTTTTCGCCGTCGGCCTCTGGCGTTTGTTCGCGCTCGGGCTGTTGTGCGGTTCGCCCTTTTTCAACCGGGTTGAGGTGTTCCTGCCGGGCACTTTGTTTGCCTATGGTGCGCCGATGCTGATTTTTGCCTTCTGCGCTTTTAAAACCAACGGCAACATCCGCGACAACTTCGTCCGCATGGCGGCACTCATGTCGTTCATTCTGGTTTCCGCCGTATTGACGCTTGCCTTTTACCGTCGGCTTTATTTGCCGGGAATCCGTTTTGACGACGGCAGCGTCTTCGCTTATTCCGCCGTCTGGCTGATCCTCGGCTGTTTGTGGCTGGTTGCAGCCTTCCGCTGCCGGGCACTGGTCAAACCGGCTTTCGGGCTGATCTATTTCGTGATCGCCAAAGTCTTTTTGTACGATGTTTCCTCGCTTGACGGCATCTGGCGGATTTCCGCCTTGTTCGGGCTGGCGGGGTCGCTGCTGGTCATCAGTTACGGCTACAGCCGCTGGTTCCAACCGAAAAAAGAAACGGTCTGAAAAGCAAAAAGCCCGGATTTTCCGGGCTCTTGTTTCCTTATTCCGCACGCAGCCGGCGCACTTCTTTTTCCAACTCATCCATCCGGTCGGCACAGAGCACGGGAACCAGCCGGTCAATTGCTTCTTCCGGCAGGTCGTAAATTTTCAAGTTCAGCAGCCGCTCAACCGCCTCGGCGGGAAAACGGAACTTGATGATTTTGGCCGGATTGCCGCCGACCACCGCATAGGGCGGCACGTCTTTGACGACAACGCTGCCGGCGGCAATGACCGACCCTTCGCCCAGATGCACGCCGGGCATAATCATTGCGCGCATACCGATCCAGACCGCATCTTCGATTACGGTGTCGCCCTTGCCCCGATAACTCTCGACAATCTTTTCCATAAACGGATAGTTGGAAAACCAATCGTTGCGGTGGGTATTGTTGCCGCCCATCAGAATGACGCTTTCCGCGCCGATGCAGACATAGTCGCCGATATAAAGCCTGTCGATCGGCCAGGCCGGCTGCCAATGCGCCAGACTGTATTCGTCCCCGTAATGATAACGGACGACGGATTCTTCAAAGCTGCCGCTCCAGGCGGAGCTGTAATAGCTTTTGGTACCTTTGACGACAATGTTCGGGTTTTTGACCGTCTGATGCAGATATTCGACTTTCGACCAGTGTTTGACCATATTTTTCTCCTTTGCGGCAAAGCATAGCAAGAATGACCGGAAATGCAAGCGGATACAACAAAGCCGCCCGGCAGGGGGCGGCTTTTCTTTCCGCGGAGAAAAACGTTCAGGCAACGGAGCGTCCCATCTGATAAGCCTCGTCCATCGCCGGAGAAGACTTAATGTCGCCGACCTGCCAGGCGCCGGTGCCGTAAACAACGCCTTTTTCATGCGCGTCGGGCAGACAATCCGCGGTAAATCCGCGAAAACCTTCCAGCGTCTTTTCCATGTTGGCGCGGCTGCTGTCCGCCGCCGCAACGATAAAATAAAAATCCTTGCCGCTGATTTCCTCATAGCGCGGAACCGTGCGGTCGATCAGGGTTTTCATCTGTCCGTTCATGGTATAGAAATAAACCGGGGTCGCCATTACGATGACGTCGGCCGCCACCATTTTGTTTAAAATCTCTTCCATATCGTCTTTCTGCACGCAGCGGTGGGTACGGTTGCAGACCCCGCAGCCGCGGCAATAACCGATGTTGCGGTCATTGATGAAAATTTTCTCCACCTCGTTGCCTGCATCCCTTGCGCCTTCGGCGAAACGATCGCAGAGAGTGTCGGAATTTCCGCCTTTGCGGAAACTGCCGGATAAAATCAAAACTTTTTTACTCATTTTTCAGCTCCTTAATCCAATCTTTAACTTCCTCGCCGGCATTGCGGGCGTTTCTTCCCCAAAAAGCATGCCCCTTTTCAACACGGGCGGCGGGAAGCATGGTTTTAATGTCCGCTTCCGCATGCCCCAGCCCGCTGCCGCCGTGAGTCATAAAGGGAATTACCGTTTTCCCGGAGAAATCATATGCCGACAAAAAAGAAGCAACCGCCGGCGCAACGGTTCCCCACCAACAGGGGGAGCCGACAAACACCACGTCGTAAGCGGCTATCGAATCCGGTTTGTTCTTCAACTCCGGCTTATAGCCGTCGGCAATTTCCCTCTTCGCCCGTTCGGTCAATTCCTTATAGGCGGAGGGATAGGCTTCCGCCGTTTCAATTACGGCAACGTCGGCACCGGTTTCCCGTTTAATTTGCTCGGCAACCGCCCGCGTGTTGCCGCTGAGGGAATAGTATGCCACCAGTATCCTGTCCCCCTCGTTGATTACCGCCGCGGCGGCCGAACCGCTTATTATCGCCCCGCCGGCAACAGCCGCAAAAAAATTCTTCCAGTTCATATCAATCTCCTTTCCTGATTTACTTATATTCTTCGTCCGTAACCGGCTCCAGCCAGGTAACCTTGTTGTCCGGCATATATAACATTTTCATTTGTTTCTCCTTTCGCCGCCGATTCTGAAGATCAGCTTACATTTTAGAGTTAACTTTAAGTCAAGTGTTTTTTTGTTCCGATCCGCCGGACGCCTCTCCTTCTTCCCGCCGGCGGCAAGAAAACGCAAAAAAAACGCGCTTTGCCCGGCCGGAACGCGGACGTACACAAACTTTTAACTTATCAATGCTAGAGTGTTTTTAATTTTTGGGGAAAACAGACGATGAAAAACAAAAAAACGAACAAACCGCTCTACGCTCTTTTCTACTACGACCGGCGCAAGCTGAAACTATTGTTGGCCTTTAACCTGATCGTTCTGGCGGCGCTGGTCGTTTTCGGAAAAAACATTTTTTATCCGCAGATCCCGGCCGGACTGCTGGTTATTCTGCTGTGGTTTTTCTCTACGCTCGCTTCCGCGCACGTCTGCTTTTTTCCGCAAAAGCTGGCCATTGTTACCGACGAGGAAATCAAAATCGACGACAACGCGCCGCTCAAATGGAAAAACATTGCCGAAGCAAACGAAATTTTCGCCGGACCGGGCCGCCGGCGCCGGATTATCGCGCTTCGCCCGGTTGAAGGCTTCAAATGCCGTCTCACTTTCATGCAGCGCATATGCCGGCATTTGCAATTTACGGCTTTTTCAATTCCGCTTTACGCCATGACCGGCGAGGACGCCGAAAAAATCCGCGCGATTGTCGCGGCGCGCACGGCGTTCAACGACCTGACACGGACGGTACGAAAAGATGATTGAACCCTTTTGCCTCAAAGAAGAACTGGAAGGGAAAAACGTCCGGCTGGTAAAACGCCGGCATGAATTTGACTCCGAAATGCTGGACGTAATCAACGCCAACCGCGCTTTTTTGCGTCCGTATCTGTTTTGGGTCGACAAAACCCGCGGACGGGAAGACGTTGCCGCCGCCACCAGGCATTTTAACGAAAGCTGGGCCGCACAAACGAAGTTCGCCTATGCGCTGATCGACAAACATTCGGGCAAGCTGCTCGGCAGCATTGACGTCCATGACATCGACCTGACCAACAGAACGGCGGCAATCGGCTATTGGCTGCGCAAGGACAAAACCGGTTTCGGCTATATGAGCGACGCCGTGCAGACGCTTGTCCGGGCCGTGTTCGACAAAGGCGTCCGCCGGCTGGAAATTACCTGCGACAGTTTAAACCGCGCTTCTGCCGGCGTTGCCCTGCGCAACGGTTTTGAATATGAAGGCACTCAGCGGGAAGCTATCTACACTTACGGCGAATTTCACGACCGGGAAGTTTACGTCCGTTTCAACCGCAAATAAATCTGCCGATAACGCCGATAAAAAAATTGTATTTTCGCCAGACATGATTATTATAAAAACGCCAACCGGTTTTACAAGGAGAAGATAAATGGTCTGGGCCTCGGTTTTTATTGTGCTTTTGGTAGGCTGCGTCTTTTTTTACAACCAGCTGGCAAAACTCGACGCTCTGGCCGACGAAGCGTGGAAAGAAGCGCTGAACCGGTTTGAACGCCGCTACGGGCTGCTTGCGTCGCTTGCCGACACGGCGGCCGGCAAAACGCAGCGGACGGAAGAACTGTGCAGCCGGGCACGCCGGTGTGCGGAAATCGACACGGACATAAAACAGCGGCAAAACGCCGAAAACGAACTGGGAAACGCCGTTCGGCTCTTTTTTGCCGAAACGGAAAACGAAGAAAATGCATCGGAGGATCCGCAGTTTTTGCTGTTGAAGCAAAAATTTGCGGAAGCGGAAGAAGAGTTGCAAAACGCCCGCCGGCGTTATAATGCGGCCGTCCGCGACTACAACGTTGCACTGCATACGGTTCCCACCTGCTGGATCGCCAAAAGCATCAAAGCCGAAGAAAAAATATTTTTCAAAACCGGCGGCGGAGAAACGCCGGCTTCAAACGGCTGACCGCCTAAACAACCGCCGCACGAAAGGAGAAAGCAATGAGCCGGCTAAACAACAGACTGACCTTATGGGAACAAAACCGGCTGATTGCCCCGGAACAAAAACAGCTGATTTTGGACTTTGAAAGCCAAAACAAAACGCCGCATCTGCCGAGTATTCTCCTCAATAGGAGGTGCAGGACAGCCCCTGTAGACAATGGCAAGCTGCGTCGTCCCACGCGATGCCGCTATGATTCATTATTTAATTTTTTGTTTATAACCCATGAAGGGCCACCGCTGCAGATAGCTGCCCTACCCGGAGGTCGATGGCCAGGTGCAGCGCACCTGATACCCGGCAAAACAAAGCTGAAATATCTGTACCTCTGTATCCCCTGCTTACAGCATGTCGAGAAACCCGGTTGCACATTACGCAGCAACCGGGTTTTTGGCATATTCAGAGCAAAAAAAGCGCTGCCTTTGTTTTGGGTGCCGGTATTTTTTTACGGACTTTGCTTCCGGCCGGCGTTTTGGAAATTTGCCGAAAACGTGATTTTGTTTATACACGATCACATTTCTGCCGAACCGGCGGTTGCCGGCGCCCTCTTTATCATCTTTTACGGGCTGGGCGCTTATGCCTTTTACCGGTTGAATCTGCTTTTTAAGCGAAAATATCCGGTATTTGCGGTATGCCGCGGATATTTTGAATTTTTTGCCTATTGCTCGGCCTTTTTCCTGCTTGTCGGCGACTTCTTCTTCACTTCGTCCCTGACAGTGTCGGGCATGGCGGCGGCCATCGCCGCATACGCTGCGGCGGCATGGATTTATTACCGGCACAATTCGCCGAAAATGACCAATTTCAACATTGCCATGATCGGCGTTTCGTTTTTCGTCGCCTATCTCCGCCTCTTCGGTGATTTGCTGACGACCGGCGTCGGTCTTGTCATTTCCGGCGCGCTTATTATGGCGTTGGTTTTGGTCACGAAAGCAATTACGGACAAAACGGCAAATATCAGAGGAGAAAACAGATGACAAAAAAAATCAACCTGCTGCTTACGGCCGCGCCGGTTTTGTTTCTGGCTCTTCTGACCGCGGCACTTGCCGTCATGCGCGCCGGTCTGCCGGAAGTTACCGTGCGCATTGCCGGTTACGACCCGCGGGACCTGCTGTCCGGACACTACATTGCCTATACGATCGACTGGGAAAACACCGACTGCGGCCAGTTTGAAAACGGAATCTGTCCGAAAGAAGCGTTTTATGAAAGCGGAATCGACGGATTGTGGGGAAACAACCATCGTTTCTATATCCCCGAACGAAAAGCCGCGGAATTGGACCGGATTTTCCGCAACGGTGAAAACGACGACAGGGTATTTGAAGTCGTTTACGGTTTTGCTCCCGGTTTCCGTCCGCTGGCAAAAAGAATGCTGATCAACGGACAAGACTGGCGGAAAGCCGTGGACTGATACCGGACAAAGAGAATCTCCGGCGTTCCTTTGTTTTTGCGCTTTTCCTTCTTGCCTTTTGCTTCTTTCGCCGTTTTTTCAATGTTTGCAAACGTCAAAAAAACTCCCGGAAATTTCCGGGAGTTTTTTCGGACTATTGTTCGTCAATGTCGGTTCCGCCGCCGAACGGGGTAATTTGCCCGACCCCGCCGAAATATTTGCGGAAGAAGCCCTGTTCCTGTTCGGGCACGGCCGTTTCCTGTTCGCTGACCTCAATTTCCCTGCCTTTCGATTTGTCGATGTGTTTGATGTCGGCAACCTTGCCGTCCTGACCGAATTTGACCACCAGCAGCCGGCGTTCGGTTTCCTCCGGGCGCATGAACGCGATCTGTTCGATTTCCGCCGACATGTAAATCCAGGTGTCACGGTCAAGCGAAACGACCGAAGAAGGAGAACCCAGAAGCTCGCGCACCTGTTCCCTGCCCATTCCCGGCGCCAGGCGTTCGATTTTGTCCTCGGACGGCATGTTGCCGGTATATGTGGTAAAGGTGTCCTTGGCACAGGCGGAAAGCCCGAGCAGAACCGCGCTTAAAAAAAAGATTTTGTTGGTTGACATCATCATTTATCCTTATCATTATAGGTTCCAATTTGTTAAACATATATAACACGGGGAATATATTTATGCAAAAAAAATTTTCTTATCCGCTGACCGTCGCCGACCTGCCGCAGGCGGAGCAGCATTACCGTTTGCGGGCGGAGGAAGCGGACTGCCGTTATCTGGCGGAAGTTCTGCAGCTTCCCGCCGTCAACCGGCTGGAAGCCGACCTTCGGCTGAAAAACAACCACGCGGAAGGCATACTTGACGTTTCCGGACATGTCTTTGCCGGCATAAAGCTTGAAAGCGTGATCTCGCTGGAACTGTTCGACCAGAATTACGATTTTGACTTTTCCCTTCGTTTTGACACCCGCGCCACTTATGCCAGCCAGCGGGAAGAGGCGGAAGACTGGACGGCCGATCTGCCGGACGTGGTCGTCGGCGGAAAAATCGACCTGGCCGACATCGTAATCGAACAGATAGCGCTGCGCCTGGACGACTATCCGCGCCGGCCGGGAGAAGTATTTGTCTTCGAGTCCGAATTTGACGACGGAACGGAAGACAAACATAATCCTTTTGACGTATTGGCAAAACTGAAGAAATAAAAAATTATGCTTGCCAAATGCGAAAATTTTGAGTAAAAGACGGTTAACCGTTTCGGGAATATGCGAAATAAGTTGCAATTTGCAAAAAATTGTAGTATTGCTTTTCCTGAAATTTTTTGTGCTAACAATGTTTTTTTGAAAAGAATAAGAAAATGGCAACACCAAAACATAAAACTTCAAAATCGCGTCGCGACATGCGCCGTTCTCACGATGCATTGGGTGCAAATGCTTATCACGAATGCCCCAACTGCGGCGAACTGAAAAGACCTCACAACGTTTGCCCGTCCTGCGGTCAGTACGACAAACGCGAAGTCGTTGCTAAAAAAGCAGCCGAATAAACTAAAACTGTCATAGAACTGGATGGAGCGCAATTTTGTCTGATAATCTGGTTATATCTATTGATGCGATGGGGGGAGATAATTCCCCTCGAGTCGTCATTGAGGGGGTGAACATCGCCGCCAGGAAAAACCCCGACGTCCGTTTTCTGCTGTTCGGGGACGAAGCCAAAATCGCGCCGCTGCTCAAGCAATATCCCAGACTGGCGAAAGTGTGCAAAATCTGTCATACGGCAGAATGGGTAAAAAACGAAGACAAGCCTTCCCAGGTTATCCGCAACCGCAACACCAGCATGTATATGGCAATTGACGCCGTCCGCTCCGGCCGCGCCCAGGCGATCGTTTCCGCCGGCAACACCGGAGCGCTGATGGCCATTTCCAAAATGGTTTTGAAAACCATGCAGAAAATCCACCGGCCTGCCATCGTCACCATTATGCCGCATTTAAACGGCCGTTACGTAATGCTTGACCTTGGTGCCAACACCGAGTGCGACGCCGTCAATCTGGCGGAGTTTGCCATTATGGGCAACGTCTTTGCCAAACATGCCCTCGACCTGCCGAAACCGAAGGTTGCCCTGCTTAACATCGGGGCGGAGGCAATGAAGGGCAAGGAAGAAATTCGTCAGGCGGCCCGCATGCTGCACAATTCGCAGACTGACATCAATTACACCGGTTATATTGAGCCGCATGAGATTGCAAACGGTGCGGCAGACGTGATCGTCGCCGACGGTTTTACCGGAAACGTGGCGCTGAAAACAACCGAAGGAACGGCGCGTCTGGTGGTTCGTCTGATCAAAAAGGCGATCAAGCGTTCGTTTTTGGCCAAAATCGGCCTGCCGTTCATGCTCGGCGTCATTTACAAAATCAAAAAGAGCATGGATCCCCGTTTGTATAACGGCGCCATGCTGATCGGCCTGAACGGGCTGACGGTCAAAAGTCACGGCGGCACCGATGCCGTCGGCTATTCCGTCGCAATAGAAAACGCCGCCAAACTCGTGCGTCAGGATTTTGTTGCGACGATCAGAAAAGAAATCGAAAAAATTGATTTGGACGAACTGAATCAAGAAAGCATTTATGAAGGATACTACGTATGACGGTCATTCGATCTCAATTGATTGGTACGGGATATAAGCTTCCGGCCAAAATACTTACTAATGACGATTTGTCGAAAATGGTAGAGACCAACGACGAGTGGATCAGTACCCGCACCGGCATCAGGAGCCGCCATATCGCCGCCGAAGGAGAAACGACTTGCGACTTGTCATATGACGCGGCACTGACGGCAATTGAAAATGCGGGCATTAAAAACTCGGAAATTGATTTTGTCATCGTTGCCACCGTTACGCCGGACAATACTTTTCCGGCTACCGCCGCCAAACTGGCAAAACGGCTGGAACTCAATCCGGGCACGCCGGCCATGGACGTCAACGCCGCCTGTTCGGGGTTCGTGTATGCCTCACAGATCGCCGATAACATGATCCGCCTGGGGCAAGTCAAAACCGCGCTTGTAATCGGTGCCGAAACGCTTTCCAAAATTACCGACTGGACCGACCGCAATACCTGCGTGCTGTTCGGCGACGGTGCCGGCGCGGCAATTTTCCGCGCGGCGGAAGGAACCGGTGACAGCAGCGATACCGGGATTCTTGCCACCAAAATTTATGCCGACGGCAGCCAGTACGACCATCTTTGTTCGGACGGCGGCGTTTCGCTGAACCAAAAAGCCGGTTTTATCCACATGGACGGCAAAGAAGTTTTCAAAGTAGCCATTCCGAGTTTGGTACAGGGCGTGGAAGAAAGCCTGAAGATTGCCGGCATAAACATAAACGAAGTCAATTGGTACGTTCCCCATCAGGCCAACCTGCGGATTATCGATTCCGTTGCCAAAAAGCTTGAAATTGACATGGACAAAGTGGTCGTGACCGTAGATCATCACGGCAACACTTCGGCCGCTTCCATTCCTTTGGCATTGGCAGAATCTTTTGCCGCCGGCAAATTCAAAAAAGGCGACGTAATCGCCATCAGCGCCATGGGCGCCGGATTTACCTGGGGCGGAATGGTGATTCGTATTTAAACTGTTTATAATAAAATTATATGTTGGCGCTAAAATATTTTGTGATATATTGGCGCCACTGTTTTAGCAAAACCAAAAAAGGAAAAAGAGGCAAAATATGATGAAAACGATTACCCGGGCGGATGTCGCCGAAATTCTTTATCAGGAAGTAGGCTTGTCGCGTAAGGATTCCGGAGAGATTCTGGATATGGTTTTGGAAGAAATCGTCAATGAACTGGCTGCCGGCAGCGACGTCAAGCTGTCTTCTTTCGGAACGTTTGCCTTAAGAGACAAAAAACCCCGCATCGGACGCAACCCCAAAACCGGTGTAGAAGCGGAAATTTCTTCGCGCCGGGTCATTTCCTTCAAACCCTCGCAAACAATGCGCAAAGCCGTCAACAAGAAATAAACATGGTCGTCAACAAATCAAAAGCCGCATTCCGCACGATTGCCGAAGTTGCCGAGGAACTCGGCGTAGGCACTCATGTGCTGCGCTTTTGGGAAACAAAATTTTCTCAGCTAAAACCGATGAAAAGAAACGGCGGACGGAGATATTACCGGCCGGACGACGTTGAGCTGTTGAAATGTATAAAAAATCTGTTGTATGTCAAAAGACTGACAATTGAGGGAGCGCAAAAGGAAATCCGCAGTACCGGCGTTAAGGCACTGATCGGAGAAACGATCCAAGACGATTTTTTTGCTGCGGAAACGGACGAGCGGTCGGTACTTGACAAAACGGTTGCCGAGCTGCATGAAATCAGGGACGAATTGCAAGAAGCGCTTGGCAAGTAAACGTAAAACCAACGCAAAAAAACACCCCACGTAAAACGTGGGGGTTTTAGCATGCGGAACAACTTTCAAGTGCCGGCAAACGTTTGAAAGACACGAAACGGTTCGGCAGAACAAATTGAGCCCGCACCAGACGGGAACCTGACACAAAAACTCCCTTCCGGTTTGTCCGGTGCTCTTCGTATGCGGGAACATTCAAGACATCGGCCCCCACAAAAAATCGTGTGAAGTTCCGATGCAGCGAGTTGACAGCATGCCCCGAACATAATTTCTAGAGCGTCAAAGATTCCTTGTTTGTCCGGTGCTCTTCGTATGCGGAAGCAACCTTCAAATGCCCGAAAAAGACTAAAGGATATATATCTCCGACTGAGAGAGCTGACTATGCATCTGACGGGGAATTTTCCCGATCCCCATCCTTTCAATATCAAAAACGAAGTTGACAATGCGACACCACTGTCAAGCCAGCTGGCCATCGGAGGCCGGTTGACCGCCATCGGTGCGGCCCTTCCGTGAAATTCTCCGATCGTCCGGTTACCCCTCTCCGTCAGAATAAGCTTGCCTTCTTATATGCTTTGAGTTCATTATATCATGCAGATTTGTTTTGCCGTTTTCTTTCCTCTTTCTCCGTCTTTTTATCTTTTTTCGCTTTTTCCTCTCTTTCCCTTTCTTCTCTTTCTTTTGCTTTTC
>MNTV01000032.1:44078-159546 GCA_001917175.1 Azospirillum sp. 51_20 | reverse complement strand
TTTATACTTCTTTAAGCTCTCGACCAATTGGCGTTGTTTTTCAATCCGGCGGTCAACAAGGAAAAGAAAGTCGGCGATTTTTTGCTGCTCTAGTAGAGAGGGAAATTTGCATTTTATTTGTTTAATTTCGCTATTTGAAATTTCTAAAAATGTGGATCCTGATGCTTTTCTGAGCAATTCTTTTTTCTTAGTGTTTATTAGATAATAACAAAATTCATTATTAATTAAACTATTAGGAACTAATGATTGAAAACCTTGATTCGTTGCGCATTCTTTTTCTATAATAGAACATTCTCCAATAGTTGCTCTTGAAGTTAACAAAATAGTTTTTGGTGGAAGAAGTTTAGCACTTGAATTTTTTAATCCTTTTTCTGTAATGGTTCTTTTGCTTTTATTTACATACTTGTTATGACCAATTTCTGTTGGAGTAAACCATTGAATATTTCCATTCCAATATTCTAATTTTGTTGTATCAGGAGTTCCTCCACCAATGACATCTGCAACATCTTTGATGTATTTTTCATGCCAATTTTCATAAAATCCTGTAAACCGAAGTGACGGCTCAAGACCATTACTTGAGGATACATTTTGTTCATCAGAGGCTGTTTTTTGCAAAACTTCATTTGTCATAATTTAGTTCTCCTCTGCGAACGGAAAATCTAATCCTAATTCATCAAAATAAGGTTTGAGCTCAGTATTGATGCTTTTTATTTCTGTTTGTAACTGTTTGATCTCTGCTGATACCGCATTAAGATCAATTTCTTCCTCTTTCTCAAAAGTGTCAACATATCTCGGGATATTCAAATTAAATCCATTTTCTGCGATTTCTTCCATCGTTGCAACATGGGCATATTTTTCAACATCTTCACGTTTTACATATGTTTCCACGATTTTATCAATATCGCAATCTCTTAAAATATTTTGATTTTTGCCGGATTCATAATCCTTAGATGCATCAATGAATAAAATGTTGTTTGCGTTGGCATTGCGGTTTTTCTTTAATACAAGCACACACACTGGGATGCCGGTTCCAAAAAACAAATTAGCCGGCAAACCAATAACGGCATCTAAAATATTTAATTTTTCTATCAAATATTTACGAATAACCTCTTCAGCAGCACCGCGAAACAGAACACCATGGGGGAGAAGAACTGCGATGCGTCCATCTTCATCCATGTGGTGAACCATGTGTTGCACGAAGGCAAAGTCTGCTTTGCTTTTGGGAGCAAGTTTGCCATATTCGTTAAAACGTTCATCTTCTAAAAATTTGTCATCTGCTGACCAATTGGCAGAATATGGCGGATTTGCAACCTGAATACGGTATTGTTTATCTTTGGCCTTTTCTTCAAAATAGTCATGTTCTAAAGTATCGCCATTATAAATTTCAAAATTTTGGTAGGGAATACCGCGCAAAATCATATTCATTCTGGCGAGATTATAAGTTGTAGACGTCAATTCTTGGCCATAATAGTTGCGAACATTTACATATTTTTTCAAACGCAACAACAATGAACCTGAACCACAAGTAGGGTCGGCAGCGGCTTTTACATCCGTCAGACCATAGCAGGCTAAGCGGCAAAGCAACTCAGCCGGAGCTGCCGGCGTATAAAATTCTCCGGCTTTTTTGCCGGCAGTGGCAGCAAACTGTCCAATTAAATATTCATATGCATTACCTAAAATGTCAATTTTAGTATCTTCAACGCCAAACTCAATCTCATCCAAGGCTGATATGATTTTCGCCATAACGGAAGAGCGGTCTTTTACTGTATGTCCCAGTTTAGTCGAATCGAGTTGCATATCAGAAAACAGTCCGTCAAAATCTTCTTCGGACTCATTGCCCTGAGTAGATGCCATAAGACTGTTAATTGCTTTTTGCAGAAATTCGATATCAAAAGAACGATTTTCGACCATATGAACCATTTTTCGGAACAAGTATTGTGGTTCAATAACAAAACCTAAATCTCGCAAAGATTCTTCAATAACAGCTTCTTTCAATTCTGAATCATTCCATGCTTCTTCATAGTTCAGGCCGTCGTCATGTAAAATTTTGGCCATGTATTTTTCTGTTCTGTCAGAAAGGTAATAATAGAAAATCATTCCCAAAATGTAGTTTTTAAACTCATAGGCTTCCATGTTGCCGCGCAGAGCATTGGCCATGCTCCAGAGTTTATTACATAATTCTTTTTGATGGGTTTGGATATTATCCATAGTTTAGTTCCTTTCTTATTGAAATTTTTCTGCAAGATTTTTAATGAAACTGACGATACGAGAGACAAGCGCCCGCTTTTTAAGAAGAGGCATAGGTGTTTTAATTCTATCACGGATACCACCGGTATTAATAACGCCCGAAAACTCAAATTCAGAGATCACATCAGTCAATATTTGGGCATCTACATCTTCTTTTTTGGCAAATTCTTGAATTTCTTTATTCTTTTCTGCATTTTCAAAATCATTATAAGCCGCATCGATTTCATCTCCGTTACTTAGACCTTTGACAACCTTGTCCAAGAAAGAGCGCAGGAGTTCAACTTTGCGTAGCAATAATGGATTATCTGCTCTATCCAATTCGTCTTCAATTTGTTTGATATCATAACTTTTTTGTTTTGGATCATCAAAATGAATATTGCGAATAAGATTCATAATGTAAGCTACATTAATCCGATTACTTTCCATTAACTCTATACAGAAATCGACATCATTCAGAACGGATACAACTTCTTTTTCCGTTTGAGTTTTGTGGTAAAGCATTAAATATTTGCTTTTATAGTCTTGATATTCCTGATCTCCCATCAACAAAGTTTCACTATCTATGCTAAATTCAATAAATGTGCGCAGAGAGTTTAAATATTTGGTCAGCTCGCGGAAAAGTTCTACAAACTTTCGTTGATCTTCCTCATTTTGCAATGTATCAATTGCGGATGGTTCTAAGGCGATATCCCTGATTTTTAAGACAACTTCGTTATATTTACCCACAAAATATTCATAGCCTGGGGTTAATACGCCATCATTTTGCCCCTGAGAAAATAATGCAATTGCATCATCAGTGCGCTTTTTCAGATTCCGATAACAGATAATGATACCAAACGGTTTGGTTTCTTTTTCTACACGATTGGTTCTGGAATATGCTTGAAGTAAATCATGATATCTTAAATCTTTATCGACATACAAAACAGATAACGGTTTACTATCAAATCCAGTCAAAAACATATTTACAACCAGTAATATATCTAAGGATTTGGTCTTTTTTCCTTTGACGCGGTCTGATATATCTTTGTGGTACGCGTGGAATGTATCCGTGGAAAAATTAGTAGAAAATGTTTGATTATAGTCTTTAATAATCCGTTCCAAAGCATCGCGACTATGCTCATCCTTACCTTCGGCATCCTCGTTTTGACCATATGAAAAAATACCGCTAATTGTTAGCTTATGATCTATTTTTTTGAAAATTTCATAATATTTAATGAGCATCGGAATCGAAGATACTGCAAAAATAGCTGTATATTGCCCATTTCTGGTTTTAGCCATATGATTGGAAACAATATGATTGGCAATCATTGTCATACGTTCATCAGCCATATAAAGCTCATTAACATCAATTGCTTCTGCTCTTGTTTGGTCATTTTCATCAAAATCGCCCTCAATTGTTTTGATGTATTCGACATGAAACCCAAGAACATTATTATCAAAAATAGCATTTTTTATGAGGTAGTTGTGCAAACAGTCGCCAAACAGTTTTCCTGTTGTTTGTAAGATTTTTCCTTCAACTTTTCCATTTTCTTCAAAACGCGGCGTTCCGGTAAAACCAAAAAACTGTGCTTTATGGAAATGGCGGACAATGTCTTTATGCATTTCGCCAAATTGGCTACGGTGGCATTCATCAATAATAAAGACAACTTTTTCGTCTTTGTATAGCTCCATTACTTTAGCATGTTGCGGACGCTTAATGGCATTGGACATTTTTTGAATAGTGGTAACAATAAGCTGTTTGTTTTTATCTTTTATTTGTTTAACAAGTACATTGGTTTTGTCTGTAGCATCTACAGAACCCAGCTCAAATTTGTTAAATTCTTCCGTTGTTTGAGAATCTAGATCTTTACGGTCAACAAGGAATATTACCTTTTTGATGTTTGGATTGGAAGCAAGGATTTGAGCGGTTTTGAAAGATGTCAAAGTTTTACCAGCTCCGGTAGTATGCCAAATATAAGCGTTTTTATCAGTTAAAGTTGCCTGTCTTACCAATGCTTCAACTGCATATACCTGATATGGACGCATAATCATCATTAACTTATCAGTATCATTCAAAATTGTAAATTTTGTGAGCATTTTGATAATATGATCACGTGCCAAGAAGCTAACGGAAAATTCTTTTAAATTAGTAATCCGGATATTGTTTTCATCTGTCCAGAAAAATGCAAGACTGTATAAGAGTTCTTTATCAGAATTAGCAAAATAGTTTGTATCCACACCATTGGACACGACAAACGTTTGGATAAAGTGATAAAGGCCATTATACGAATGCTTTTTGTATCGCATAACTTGATTAACAGCCTCTTTAATATCTACGCCGCGACGTTTTAATTCTATTTGAACTAGTGGGAGGCCGTTGACAAGAAGTGTTACATCATAACGATTTACATATTTACCAACAACTGTTGTTTGGTGTGTGACTTGAAAAATATTCTTTGTATGATCTTCATCAAGAAGCGATAGATAGATCTTTTTGCCATCATCACACTCTAATATGAATTTATCACGGAGAATTTTAGCACTTTGGAACACGCTTTTGCCTAAGAGGTGGTTTAAAACGCGTTCCCATTCCTTATCTGTTAATGGCTTATCTAATTTTGCAGCATTAAAGCGAGCAAATTGCTCTTTAAAATTTGCCTCTAGTTCTTCGTAATTTTGGATGTTTGCTGATTCGTATCCCTGGTTTTTCAGTTGTTCTATCAACAAATTTTCCAATTCGGCTTCACTCTGATATGCCATAAAACACTCCGTAATATAATAATCCTCAAGCATAATACATAATAATATTTTTTATTGCAAGTGAATGGATAAAAATACTTACAGATTTGATTTTTCATAAAAACTTTTATTTTCAAGTATTAAGTCATAACTTTATTATAAAATTGTATTTAAATTCACTTTTCTCTCCTAAACTTACATAACCTCTAGGATTACAAACCACGCGACAATTGCCTATATGATAGTCGCAGGCAGTATGAATGTGGCCATGACACCAAAGTTTAATATTGGGACGGTTCAAAATAAATTGTTCCAGATTACTGGCAAAAGCCGGTGTTGTTTTGTCAGAAAGATAGACATCTGGAATGGACTTTATGCTTGGAGCATGGTGCGTAACCACAACAATTTTTTTGTTAGGAAATTTTTGGCATGCATGATCTATGCTTTTCAGAGTGGAGTTAAACATTTTTTCAGTATCGCTGGGACGAAGTTGGCGAATCCATTCTTTGGCCACCAATTCCTGAAAGTTTTTTCTGTTTTCTTCTTTGATATGCTTGGTGTTGGTGTAGTTATAGCGAAAATCATTCATCAACTGAGAAGCATATAATTTATGCAGTGTCTGAAATGCTTTGCCATATAAGTTAAAATCCGTCCATAAAATTCCACCGACAAAAACAATGTCGTCTACCATTTTGAAATCATTTTTGAGGTATGTCACCGTGGCGGTGGTTGGATACTCGTAGGACAAGAGGTTCTCTATATACTGGATTGAATGTTGCGAATCGTAGCCAATGTGGTTGCCTTCAACAAAAACGCCTTGTTTTATGTTTTGATTTATCCATTCTATTGTTTGTTCGGGATTTCCTGAAATATCACCGCATAATACTGTAAAAATTTCCTTGTCTTCCAATAAAAAGGGAATTTTCTGGTTTATATCCAGATGCAAATCAGATAAAATGCGTATTTTCATATAATTGCTTCCGTCATTCCCCAAAATGATTAAAATGTCGCTCTTTAAATAAGGCTGTCATTGTCGGTATTGATGCTGTCAAGCTCCACAATAGAGGCAAACTGCTGATAAATTTCCGGTTCGTGCATTTTGAGGTATCCGACAACTCTGGGATTGGCAAAAATACTTCTAATGTATCCTTTTACTAAAGTTAGATTGAGGACATCAATACCGTATTTGTCTTCCATAATTTTGTATTCTCCTTGGATTTTAGACACTTCATTTTCGAGCCGTCCAAGCTTTTCCATATCCAACGTGCAAGAACGTTTAATAGGATTTACCAATTGTTTATCAGAACTTGCCAGCCAAATGGAACGAGCGAATTTTGCGCTGAAATTTCCCATGTCCGTCATAAGGTACGCGGCTTCGACTTGGCGTTGCGGCTTCATTTTCTTTAAATATGTGAAGACACTGCCGGAGATGACTTTATCATTGAGTATTTCCGCTGCTTCGGCACAGATACCATCTAACAGGTTCTTTTTTCTGATAATGTTTGCAACGTCAAAATCCAAGGCTTTTGCGAGCCGCTCAGGCGTGACTCCGCGTTCTATGGCTTTGACGATCATTTTGTGCTCTTGGACATTGGATAGACGATTGACATGTTTATTGTAGGTAAAGGCTTCATCATCTTTGGACATTAGACAACTGACCGTTGAAAAACCAAGTTGTTTAAGCGCCGAAACTCTCAGATGTCCATCAAGCAGGAGATATTTTCCATTTTTCACCGTAACAACGGGAGGTTCGATAATTCCTACTTCCTTTATTGAGGCGAGAATAACCTGAAATTTTCTACCCATTAATAATTGAGGAGGAATTTCCTTAGAAAAATGCAATTCTTCAATATTAATCTTGAGAATTTCGTTTTCAAAGGCGGGAAGCAATAGTTGTTCAGACATCTTGATTGACCTTTTCCGATATAAATTGCGGCAATTTTTCTAAATTTTCAGCTTTTAGCAGGTTGGCAAAATTACTGTCTACCAAAAGTTTCTTAAAACTTTCAATCAAGAATATAAGCGTACTTTCTACTTTATCCGCTTTCCTGATCAGCAAACGCTTTTTGCTTATTTCCTGTTCATATATCTTGTTTAAATCCGCCGGAGATAGAGGTTTGTGCTGATGCGCTCTTGAGCGCAGGCCTTTTCCGCTTTTTTTACGTTGTTCTATGATTTTTTTTATTTGTCCGATTTTATTTCCGCGGATTAGATTTTGTTCATAGGCATCCTGCAACAGTGATTGCATTTCACTGTCCGGCGTTTCTATGATTTGAATTGCAACGTTCAGCGGCACTTTGTTTGTTTCAACGGCATTAATTAATCTTTCTTCGCCACGATCCTGCAATTTTAACATTTGGTTGATGTAATCCTTTCCCAATCCTGTTTTCTCCGCTATTTCATTGGAATTGTAACCATTGTCTCTCAGCTGTTTCACATTTTTAAAAAGCTCATACGGCTGGTAATTTTTGCGGGCGATGTTTTCAACCAGACTCATGATAAGAGAATCTTCCTCATTGGCATCAACAATAATAGCAGGAATAGTTGTTTGATTTTTTGCCATATAGGCTTCAAGCCTGCCTTGTCCACAAACTAAATCATATTCATATCCATCTTGTGGAACAGCTTTTTTGGAAATCGTAATCGGGCGCTTTAATCCAACATCTTCAATATTCTGACGGATTTCTTTGGCTATTTGTTTATTACGTTCTCTGGGATTCAACACGAAAATTTTATTGATTTCCACGTTGCGCAATTCTCTGTTCATTGTTTTACCTCCCGGATAGATATGCATTTCGCCATTTCGTAAAGATAGTCCATGTTCTCAAAACGGTAAGAATCGATAAATCCTGCATTGTGTTCATCCAATTTTATATTTGGGAGTCTAAAATCCAGTGAAGGAAGCAGGTAATAGTCTAATACGCTGGCATTATCTGCCTTCATCCTGACGGCGATGGTTACATCAGGATTGAGAATCGTGTCAAAACGTACTTTCCAGCGGTATTTCCCATTGTTTAGGCTGTTACATCGGCAAATAACCAAAGATGCGGAAAACATATCGTTAACATTAAGCAAATTTCCACTTTCATTTAGTTTAACCTCCGCTCCGCAATCCATAAGCTTTTGTATGGTGTCTTGGATATTTTCCTGATGCAATTCCCGCAGATATCTGTTAATCTCGACATATCTGAAATCCCGTCCCGGATCAAAACCAATCAGCCGGTAGGCGCGCACCAATCCGCCAAACCGTCCCGAATAAGCTGCGCTGGAAGGCATGTCTTCTGCCTCATCTATGACTATGGCTGATAAATATCCTTTTTTATTCTGCAATTCTTTAAGTTTTTGCAACATTTCTTCATCGGAGAGTTTTCTGCATCGGGCGGCAAATATCCCTTTAGCCATAAAAAACAGACTGGGATCGACGATACCCTGAAAAGCCTGATCTTTCCTGATCCACATGTCTTCTGGATTGCGTACCCTTTTTATTTTTAACTTAAATGATATGCGGTTGAATATATTGTTCCCTATATATTTTTCGTTGCTGAGAACTTCCCGAACCGTTGCTTTGGTCCACTCTTTGTTTAGATCCGTTCTAACACCCCTGCGGTTCAGTTCATCAGCTATCCATCCTTCATTTCTGCCTTCGCAGACAAACGCCCTGTACATCCAACGGACGTTTTCCTGTTCTTCTTCAGATCCCGGCACCAAGATTACCCGATCTGTTGCAATGCTCTTATGTTCACCCCGCGCCAAAATTCCCTTATGATTTCCATGTTCATCAATCAACATTCTTCTCAAGCCGTATCCGGCGGGGCCGCCCTGTCTGTATCCCAGTGTTATAAGTCTTGACTGTCCCGTAAATACTTTGCCCGACAGTTCTCGGCTGTATTCTGCGGCCATTGTTCTTTTCACGCCTTTGACAATAGTGGATATCGGACTGTCGTCATTTTCAAATTGCTCGGCACAGTACTGCACGCGAACCCCGGAACGCTTGCATATATATTCGTAGTAGGCGCTTTCGTCCGCATCTTGGAATCTTCCCCAACGCGTGACATCCAGAACCAATATGGCCTTGTATTTGACGTTTTTGTTTTGAACATCATCAATCATCCGTTGCAAAGATGCTCTACCGGCAATATTTAAGCCGCTTTTCCCCTCATCAGAATATATTTGTATTATTTCGTAGCCGTGCTTATCCGCATAGTCTCGTATTGCCGCCATTTGATTTTCCGGGGAATATTTCTGGTGTTCCGTCGACATGCGCACATATGCGGCCGCTTTTGTTTTCTCCTCCATTTTTGTATAGTTTAACAGCATATTTTTCTCTTCTTAACATTAAAAATTTTCAATGGCATTGTACCATTTCTTTTTAATTGTTAATGAAAGGATATAAAATGTCTAATACTAAAAAGCACCAGAAGTGGTGCAAAAAAACACTTGACGTCATTGTTTTTACAAACAACTGGGATTTATCTGAAGCGCTGAAAAGAATGCTCGCAGAGCATTATCGACGCAATGTATCAAAACATGTCGCTCATGATCTTTCCCTAAATTTGTATACAGTGCGCAACTGGTACAACAAAGGTACTGGATTGAAGGCCTATGATTTGCTTAAGTTGTTGGAAAACTACGACTTTATTCGTGATTTTCTCGGTTTTAGAAAAATCATCCCCAATAATCGGATAACAGGAAAGAAAAACAGGGAAGAAATACGTAAGAAAATCCTTGATTTACTTTCAAATAATCCGAAAATGACAATGAATGAGCTGGCACTGGCTCTTGAAATTACGCCAAAATCGGTGGAATGGAGGCTGTATCAGCTTGTTAAAGAGAAGAAAGTCGCCCGAATAGGCGCTGCAAAAAACGGCATGTGGCTGGTTCGGAGATAAAATTTCTTTATTGATTTTTTACATTATTATTGTAGTGTATGCATAGGCATGGGTTTACTGTCTGTGCTTAGCGCCGGAAAAATGGCGCGGAGGTCGTAAGAAACCTTTCCTTATGCGGCGTGGGATATTCGCCGTTAGATTTGTCGCCTGCATTTTGCGGGCGGTGATGAATATATCCCCGATTGAAACTGTGTTTTGGTCGGGGAGCTTTTAGCGTATGCAACAGGAGTCCCCGGACTTCAAAAGGCTAAAAGGATCAACTCATAAGGATGATTTCTTAACTCTCCGGCCGCCTTAATTCCAAGGTGGTCTTTTTATATGTGGGTTGATGCTAAAAATATTTTTTTATGCACTTTTATATTACTGCTTAACGGTTCAGACCGCCCATCCCGTGGTGGAAATAGCTTTTACTCCGTCAAAAGTGTGTGAAGAAAAAATTATCGAACTTATTAATAACAGCCAGAGCTCTATTGATGTTGCTGTGTATTCCATAAACAATCAACAAATTATAGAAGCCCTGTACAGAGCCAGACAAAGGGATGTTTCCATTCGTATCCTGACAGATAAGTTGCAAGCTTCCGGAAAGTACTCAAAAGTTGAGGAAATGCACAGCAATGGCCTGAATATCCGAGTGCATACAAAAAATAAGATTGAACATAACAAATTTGCTGTCTTTGACGGAAAATCCGCATCAACCGGTTCGTTCAACTGGACGAATGCCGCTACCAGCAAAAACAGCGAAAATTGCTTGTTTTTGATAAATGAACTTGATTATGCAAAAATTTATCAACAGCGTTTTGATGAATTATGGGAGATGAATACGAAAACCAAATCTGAGCAATGGTTTGAAAAACGGAGAATAAGAAATGAACATAACAATTAAGTCTCTTGGAACAGGTATTCTGATTGCTTAAGGAAGTGCGCATGCAGATGGATAAACTGAGAGATAGAAAGGTAAACTAAATGAGTAGAACAAAAAGAGTATTCGGATTGGGAAGTTTTTTCCTATCAGATGAAGAAAGAAAAGAAGTCCATAGATATTTAATGATGCAGTTGCAAGGCAAACTTCCGCAGCCTATCGAAAATTTAACCTTAAACAAATATTTCGAACTGGTTAAAGAAATAGAATTGGCTTTTTGCGATGAGAATGGTTTTTCAAAACGTTTTGGATATGAAGATAGACTGGTTAATTTCAAAAACATGGAGGCGGAAGAAGTTGCACGAAGGACAATGGATGGAAGGCAAATGTTTTATTCTGACTACGGACATCCGGAAGGTGTTTTGGCCGACCGAGACCACGATAGTCCAGAAGAATTCAAGTGGTGGCTGTTTAACTATGTCCATCTGGGGCATCCCTGGGAAACATCTGTAGGTAACTTTAATCCAGGCTTTTTATGGAAGCAAGGCTATAATCATAAAAATGTAGGCTATGATAAAAAGAATTATCAGCAGTATGCCTCCAACAAATGGGTTTTCTATTTTTCCCGCTGTCACCGCAATACTGTTTATGCCATGCGTGCATTTATACGGCTTAGAAAATTAGGCTATCCTGTCATTTGGGACCAAGGAGAGTATGATTTGCGAGAACTGACAAAAAAATACTTCGTTGATCTGTCTAAACAGCCGAATTGGTATGATATGGATGAAACAATGTATGATATGCTAATAAATAAGTTTATCCGCTGAAATTGCTTGTCATTTGTCTTGTTAACTTGATTTTTACCGTCTGTTTGGTTATACTTAGCCAGTTATTGCCGGAGGTATTATGGAACATTTTGAAGAGTATAAAAAGCAGGGGGAACCGGAAAAATTACAAAAGGCTGAAAACTGGGGTGTTGCCATTGGTTTACAGCAGGTTGATAATCTGACTCCGTCCAAATATCTGATTGAAGTTGCAAAGGATAATATTGAAGGAAAAATCTCTATTGATGAGGCCAGCGAACAGGTCAGTCAGTATTATAAAAAAAATCCGGCTAAGACCCTCAAGGAGCATAATGAAAAAGAAGCGGATGAGGTTTCTGCTCGAATTGCAAAACTTTTAAGCACACATACTTTTTCTTTCAGTCCCGCTGAATTAATTTCCATTCATAAGGCTTTGTTTAGCGGAATATTTGATGATGAGATTGCCGGCAAAATCCGCGCATACGATATTACCAAAAAAGAACCGATATTAAACGGTGATACGGTTATTTACGGTCGGGCTGACAGTATTATGGAAACGCTTGATTATGATTTTGGGCAGGAAAAAAAGTTTAATTATAAAGGGCTGTCTAAACGTGAAAAAGTGGAACAACTGGCTAAATTTACGTCTGGAATCTGGCAAATCCATCCCTTCGGTGAGGGAAACACCCGTGCAACTGCGGTTTTTATCATTAAATATCTTTATACTTTGGGATTTGTAACCAATAACGATCTTTTTGAGCAAAATTCCAAGTATTTTCGTAATGCTTTGGTACGGGCAAATTATCAAAATCTGAATCAAGATATTTATTATACAATGGAATATCTAAATAAATTTTTCGGGAATCTGTTGTTAGGTGAAAAGAATCTGTTGGATAATCGCGAAATGCAGATAAAAACCATCTCCGAGACAAATGATGCCCTAAAAAGTAAGGAGAAAAGTAAGGAGAAAAGTAAGGAGAAAATTTTGCAGATTATTGCAAATAATCCTTATATTACCACCAGAGAATTATCTGAAATAACCGGTTTAAGCATTGCCGGTGTAGAAAAAAACATGCGCCAGATGAAAGAAAAAGGGTTTATTCGCCGTGTCGGACCGGACAAAGGTGGCCACTGGGAAGTCTTGAATGATCAGAAATAAGGTGCAATGATTAAAGTTTTATTTGTCTGTCTTGGAAATATTTGCCGATCGCCGATGGCGGAGTTTGTGTTGAAACAAATGGTCGCAGAAAAAGGACTGGCAGATCATTTTGAAATAGATTCCGCGGCCACGGAAGGATACAACGAGATGTGCCATGCCGGTATTCATCATGGAACACGCCAAATGCTGAAATCCATGCATGTGCCGTTTGAAGAGCATTATTCCCGCCGTATACGCCCGCATGATTATGCGTGTTTTGATTATATCCTGGCAATGGATGACAGCAACATTGAAGATATTCAATCATTGGTCGGCATGGATACCGAACACAAAATCTATCGTCTGCTGGATTTTACAGACCATCCGCGCAATATTAAAGATCCGTGGTACACTGGAAATTTTGACGAAACTTACCGGGATATCGTTGAGGGCTGTCAGGCATTTTTAGAGTATTTAAAAGGAAATTTGAACAATGACCTCTGAAAAAAATTTTGTTCCCCTGATTAAACAGGCACTAACTAATATTGTGGAAAATATAGAATTTAAGAAAACTAATAGTACAGCGCTTTTATCTTTGAGAATTTTATCTAGTGCAATTTTGGCTCTTTGCCGAGATGCTTTTTCTTTATTGGAAAACAATCGTATATTTACTGCTTGTTCTTTAGTCTGCCAGGCAACTGAAGCCCAAATACAACTACTGTGCATTGATAAACTATATGATACCAAAGGTCGGGATTATTATGAATTTGCTTTTATAGAACAACTAAAAAGTTTACCTATAAATCCACACTGGCAAGAAAAAACTCTACAACGTATGCACTATTATAATTGTGAACGATTTTATAATGGAAAAGGTAAAAATACAGCAGATTTCAATAGTTATGATAAAAATTGGTATAGAAGCTTTGCAAACAGCATCAAAGATTTAAGCAAGATTGCTTTTCCTCATTTTAAAGAATTATTTCATAATCAGGGTATTAGTTTTTTTGAAGAAAACTTAGATATTGATCTACTCTATGAAAATTATCAAACTTTGTGCTCTTTTAAGCACTTATCCCCCTTTATTGTCGGCAATACATTTTCAGTACAGGACAAATTATTTGAAGAACAAATGATGAACCATCGAAATGTCGCATTAACAGGAATATACACAGCATTAATATCTGTAATATTCGTCCTTAATAGACATAATGAACAAATACCTACAAAAGGATGCTTGTTTTAGGTACTGGCAAGTTCAAAAAATATTTTTGTTTTCTGTTTAAGACAATTTTATGCAATAATTTAACTTGAAATTTACTTGTCTTATAATATAGTATGCTTGTTGCTTTTATCAAAATATATATTGTAATGAAAAATTGGTTCAAATTGTTAAAAATTAGTATCTACAAATGTTCTGCTCGTCTTTGTGGGGTACTTTGTGTTATCTTTATTTTTATGATAGGTGCATGTTGTTTTTTGCAATGGACTAAACCTCAATATGAGAAATTTTATTTTAATAATTTTGTTGTTATGGAACCAAATAACTTAAATAAGAGAGAAAAAATATACATTGATAGATTAATAGCTAAAAATAGAATCATACCAATTGATGAAATTTATGGAAAAACACTAAGTTATTATGATTCCTTAATATCTGTTCTCACTATTTTTATTGCTGTTTTAACAACTCTTTTAGGGCTTTTGGCATTTACATCATGGTTTTCATTAAAAGCCAAAGTAAAGAATGACGTTCAAGAAATAAAACACGGTTTAAAAGGAGAAATTGATACAGAAATACAAAAGGTTGTATCTTCTGAATTTTATAAAACCTGGTTAACAACGGAAGTATTTGGAAAATATATTGCTGAGAATAAAGATAAGTTATTCCCCGATGCATCTAATGTTAATATTGATCAATTGATTAATGATATAATTGAAAGAATAAAACAAGATATAAAAGATAACAAAAAAGAAATTAAGCTCCCTGAAAATTTGGAAGAAGGAGATTAATATGGCAACAAACTTAGAAAACATTGAGACTTTTTTTAATGAAAATCAGCCAACAAAACAAAAAACATCTATAAATACTTCTTCAATGGAAGTATTATCAATTAATGATATATTAAAAAAAGCACATGATCTTAATATTGAGACCGATCCGTTAGATATTAAATCAGTTGTTAAGAACATTTTTAATATTGAAATTAAAGAAGATAAATTTGATAAAGGGGTATCTGGATTTTTGGAAAGAATTGGGGGCAAATGGTGTATTTTTGTAAATAAATATGAAAGTGAATTGAGAAAACGCTTTACTATTGCTCACGAGCTTGGTCACTTTATAAAACATCGTGATCGCTATATGATTTCGGGAAGCTCTATTCCTGATTTGATTTTCTTCAGAGATAATACTGTTGATCTTACAGAGAAAGAAGCAAACGATTTTGCTGCAGAATTATTAATGCCTAAGGATGTTTTTATAGAAAAAATAAAATCTGGCTGTAATACATTAGATAAACTATCAGAGGCGTTTCAATTATCTACGTCTGCAGTAAAATATAGAGCTTATAAACTAGGGTTAATATCGGAGTATATCTAATGATAGAGTATCTATACTGTCCAATATTGAAAACTCGTCAATCAGAAATTGATGCTTATGATATGTTAGCTCCAGCAGTTAAAGATGCAATATTACCAATAATCGAAATGACTGGAGCTCTAGGCTATACATATCCCAAAAATTATAAAATTGAAAAATTACGGCATACTCATAGAAGTGGCGATATATATAAAAAAATAAATAAAATATTAGACCTTGTACAAAATAGGCATTTTATTTTAGACATTACAGATGATGAAAGCCTTATGTATGATGGATTAAAAGAAGATGGGGGATTACTAGATCCTAATAATGGATATGAAAAATGGATTTCATTTTTAAATAAGGATGATAAATTTAAAAAATTAGTAATACCAACAATACAATTCGACACTAATTATAAAGAAGATTTAATTGAACAGATAAAAAAGTTAGATAATTCTTTTAAATATCTTGCTGTTAAATTACCTGCATTTACTTCATCGAAAAATGTATTTTCTTCTGATATTGTTTTCAATGAATCAATTCAGCGTATTATATCTTGGATTGCTCAATTTATCAAAAGCAGAAAACTGATATTGATTATTGATTTTGGTTATATTAAGAATTTTGATATATATGAGACTATAATAGATAAAGGAATGCAACAATTTAACAGTCTTGATATAATAAAGGCTATTGTTCCTGTATCATCAAGTTTTCCTAATTTTGTTGTTTCTGTATCAAAGCCAATTAGATCTTTTGAAAATACTATAAGTAGTGTTGTAAAAAAATATGTTCAGCATTTTGATATTCCTGTTGTACATGGAGACTATGCTGCTATACATCCTACAAAATATGAAATGGGAGGAGGAGGATGGATTCCTCGTATAGATTATGTTGTTAGAGATGAAATAGGGCAACCAGTTTGTTATGATTATGCTCGAGGAAACAAAAAGAATACAAGTTCAGAATACCCTATTTTAGCACGTCTGGTTATTGATAGTTATAATTATAAACCTATAACTGAAATTATCACAGAAGGGGACATAAGGATAAGAAATAGAGCAAATAATGGCGAAGAAGGAAAAGCGCCCTCATATTGGATTGCAGTAAGGTCAAATTTATATGTTACAGCACAATATCTCTATATTAAAAAAGTAACATTTGGGAGTTTATTCTTGTAATTGTTCTTAAATCTTCTATAGTTGTGTAATTTCCTCTATCAAGAAGAAAATATTTATATTTTGCTCCATAACGATTATTTAATGAGGTAAGTATCTGGGCTTTTATTTTATCTACGGTAAGGATATTTTGTGCATTTTTTTGCAACTGATCTAAGTCTAATTTTTTACTATTTAATAGCACTTCTAAATCTTTTTTCCACAAGAGTAAAATAAGATCATTTTTTTTAAATTTTTTAATTTTTTTAGCCTCTCTTTTTATCATTATTTCCTTGTCATATACTAATATTCCAATTTGGGACGGTAACTCTGCTAATTCTTTTGAAAATTTAAATTTTTTATCAATAACAACATAAACGAAATCAAAAATTTTTTTATAATCTAAAATTTGAGATTTTAAATTTTTTAATGAATCAAGCTCACTTTTAATTTCAAAGCCTAATAAATTATTATTGCTTATCATTATTAAATCGGCTCTACGATTTCCTTTAAAGAACGGTACTTCATTTGCAATTAAATCAGCTGTATAATTTTTAAGCCAAAAATCAATTAAAGATGTTTTCACAAATGAAGCATCATTTTTTGTAATATAATCCATCAAAATATTCCTTATAAACTTTTCTCAATTTTTCTTTAACCTGCGTTTTCTTCAAAGTTTTAACCTATTCAATAAACTTACTGAAAACTTCACGATTATAATTTAATATATATACACGTTAGAGTTTTGGGCATATCTTATTCCTTTTGATAATAATACGTTTGGGAAGCTTTTCACTACTTAACGCCTGTCCGACAAAGTCAAAAGCAATATCCGCAATATCTTTTAGCCGGTCTAACATTCCCAAAACATAGAGAGCTGTAGCATAAATTCCCATTGACACAGTCGGCCGTCCATCTTCAACGGATTTTAGCGTAACACGAGAAATACCGACACGTTCTGCCATCAGCGCTACTGGAATACGGCGGCGGATACGTGCTTCTCTTATATCTTTTCCAAGCTTTTTCAAAGCCTTTTTAACAGGTATCGGCGTAGTCAATTTTTGTCTCATGTTTCACCATTATGTAAAATATATTTTACTTTATTTGCTTTAATGTATAATATATTTTGTTTTATGTCAATGAGTTTTATTTATTAAAAAAAATTTCCACCGAGAGATAACTAATTGTGATTTAAAGGAGTTATATATAATGATTCTGATAGATTCGAGATTTTGAAGGTCTGAGGTGGCGGATTTTTGCTAAAGGTTTGATATTTTTTTTAATATTATGCAAAATCAGGGTGTTATTTCTTATATTTTTCCTCACTTTGGTTTGAATGCACAACCATTAATGAAAAGCCGGTTCTTGTGACCGGCTTTTTTTGAATTGTGCGGCTGGAGTTTAACCCGCAAAGAAGCGGGTTTACGGCAGGCGGCAGCAAGATGCGGGTATGACGATCGGCGAAGCTGATAAGCGGTGCGGAGCGACGGAGAGGGCGAATGAAGAACCGATCCTGCCCATGCGGCCGGTAAGATTTATGAGTCTGATGATTTCCGGCTCATTTTTTTATGCCTGAAAGTCTTTCTGTTCAGTCAGGCTTCAACTGCAAGGTGAATTAACTTTCTGCTTCAAATCCGTATAATTGATTATAAACGTCAAAATTAGTTTTGCCGAATTTTTGATCTTCGGCTATACTCTCCGGGAGAGAAAGGAAAAACCACTGCCGGTTCGGTTTTGTCGTGCGGTTAAGCTGCGGGGAAGGCGTAAAACGGAATATAGAATTATTCAACGTTTTTCCGAAGGACCGGAAGACAAAGCCGATGCAATGGCCGGACGGGACAGAAGCCGCAGGACGGTGCTGCCGTCCGCGGCCGGAATGAAACGGAGTTGTATTTTTACAGGTTTGCGTGGAGGAAAAGTTTTTAGGTAAAAAACTGACTTTTTATATTTATAGTTTGTGGTTTTGGTATGATAACGACAGAAGAAATAAAAGCAAAATATTGGGCTTTGGAAGTTTTAGCTTCCAATAACCAGGCGGATATGGGGAACATTTCCGGTTCATTGGAAACATCTAAAATTGATATGAATCCGCATCAAATCGAAGCGGCGTTGTTTGCCTTGAAATCCCCGTTGTCGCAAGGTGTTATTCTGGCCGATGAAGTCGGTTTGGGAAAGACGATTGAGGCAGGCATAGTTATTTCCGAATATTTTTCGCGCGGGCGAACTTCCGTTCTGGTTGTTGCGCCGGCAAGTCTTTGCCAGCAATGGCAGGCTGAAATGCAGGAGAAATTTAATTTGCCGACCCGGGTTATTGAGGCCGGGATTTATGGCAAGGCTTTGAAGTCGGAAAAGGAAAATCCGCTGTTGTTTAAAGGCGTGACGGTTTGTTCGTATAATTGTGCGGTGCAGCTGAAAGATTGCATGAAACAATATGATTGGGATCTGGTCGTTTTGGACGAAGCGCATAAGCTCCGTAATTTTTATAAAGGCAAGACCAAAACGGCTGACGGGATTAATGAGGCTTTTTACGGCAAGAAAAAGCTTTTGTTGACGGCAACACCCATTCAAAATTCTCTGATGGACATTTTTTCGCTGGTAACGATTATTGATCCGCATATTTTGGGCAATGAATATTCTTTTATGGAAAATTACCTGTATTCCGAACGGCATCATATTGAGCTGAAAGAACGTTTAAAGTGCGTTTTGCACCGCACTTTGCGCAAAGATGTTTCGGAGTATATTAAATATACCAATCGCGAGGCAATGACTGTTGCGTTTAATCCGACTCCTGCGGAAGAAGAACTTTACCGGGAAGTTTCGGCTTATATTCAGGATGTTTCAAAAATTGCCGTTACCACCCGTTATCGTACGCTGATTGTTCTGATGATACGCAAATTGATGAGTTCTTCCACCGCGGCGGTCAAAGGAACATTGGAAAAGTTGATGGAAAGGCTGTGCCGTATTGAGAAACTTGGCGGAAACACCGGTGATCTTATTGTGTTTGATGAAGATTTGCTGGAAGAATATCAGGATTCCCTGTCGGATTTTGACGATCGCTGCCGCAACGCTTATGCTAAGAATTATCCGACGGATGCTGACCTTAAAGCCGAAAAGGAATTTTTGCAGTCGTTGATTGACAAGGCGGGTAAAATCGAAGTTGACGGCAAGACGGAAAAGCTTGTCGGCGCGATCAACCGGGGATTTGAAAAAATCAGGGAAAAGGGAGGTTTGCGCAAGGTAATTATTTTTACGGAAAGCAACCGGACTTTGAATTATCTTTTCGACTATCTTTCGGCTCACGGTTTTAAGGATAAAATCATTACCTTTAACGGTCAGAACAATTCCCCGCTTTGCAATCGGATTTACAACGATTTTGTCGAAAATCACTCGGCGGAGCTGACCGGTTCGCGAGCCAACGATATGAAAAAAGCTCTGGTTGCGGCTTTCAGGGAAGAGGCGGAGATCATGATTGCCACCGAGGCGGCGGCCGAGGGGCTGAATTTGCAGTTTTGTTCGCTGCTGGTCAATTACGATTTGCCGTGGAATCCGCAAAGAATAGAACAGAGAATCGGGCGTATTCATCGTTATAAGCAAAAATGCGATGTTGTAATCATCAATTTTATCAACAAACAGAATCTTGCCGATGTGCGCCTTTATGATATTTTGCAATATAAATTTAAATTGTTTGACGATGTATTCGGTGCCAGCGACGAAATTTTGGGCACATTGTCCGACGGCGTGGATTTTGAGCGTGCGGTGGCCTCCATATTTGAATTGTGCCGGACAACCGAGGAAATTAACCGTGCTTTTGACGAATTACAGGCAAGCCTTGGCGTGAAGCGTGATGCCAAAATGGAAGAAACGCGCCAGTTGGTTCTGGAAAACCTGAACCCGACCACACAGGAAAAACTGCAGGTCATCAAGCGGCGGGTTGAAGATTATTTGGAACGCCGCAAGCAAATTTTCTGGGATTTGTCGGTTATCATGCTGGAAAAAAATCATCCTGATATGTTTATCAATCCGGCGCGGCAGGTGTTCGGCCCTTTTGAAGAACAGGTTTTTGACCGGCCGTCGGACATTGTTTTCAATAAGAATTTCAATTTCTGTCTGGATTTTTCAAGCCGCGACAATAATCGTTTTCTTTCTCCGCAGGATCGCAAAGCCGTTTGGCGGGGAGCTACGCCGTATAATCCGGACAGTGAGTTCGGGCGGATTATTTTACGGGAGGCGCTGGCGCAGCCGGTTGAGGCGTGCCATTTGCTGTTGAAGGCGGGAGACAAGTTAAAACCCGGACAACGCGGGCGGCTGATTTTGTCTTTGTTCAGGCAAAATGCGCCGGAAAAGTCTTTTCGTCTGTTGTCGGCAGTTATTGACGATCACGGCGAAGCGTTAAATTTAAAACCGGAAGACATTTTTGATAATGTGCGGAAAACGGCTGCGCCGGTTGAGATGGGGTATCAGGATTTGATTCGGCGGCTGCACGAAAGGAATATTGCCGAATATGAGAAATCCGAAAAGCACCGGGTCGATGTTTTGTTAAAAATTGAGGTAGACAAGCTTACTCGTTGGTTGGCGGATGAAAAACAGGCCATTCATCTAAAAGGCGAAAAGATGAAAAACAAGATCGGCAATCTGAAACGCCAGTTTAAGTTGGAGAAAGATTTTGCAAAAAAACTGGCTTTGGATGAAGAAATCAAACGTCTGCAAAAAGAAATGAACGATAACGAGTTCAATACTTTTGACATTGAGCGTGAGCTGGAAAAGAAATGCAACCGCCTCATCGGCGGCAAAAAGCGCAATCTGAAATTGAATTACACCATTGAACAGGTGTTTGATGTTACCTGGGAAGTAAAAAGCTGATAATTTGATGTTGGAAAATTATTGGGAAAATATTAGAATTTGCCAGATAAAACTATTGGAAAATTTAAGAGGAAAGTTTTTTTATACCTTCTTCAATATATCCTGTAAAATCCTTAGCATCTGCAAAATAGTTCCTATATGCTTCTAATATACTTTTCCTGTCGGAGCTTTTTACCAATACAATATCATCGGTTGGATATTTTTTTTCTAATATAAAGTAATGGATACCAGCAACAGGCAAACTATTAAAGCCATAAATATCAAATTTTGGTTGATCATCTTTTATTGTAAAATGTATAACTAAATTTTGTTTAAAAATTTCTGGTATTTTTGAAATGCTTTTTAACTGTTTTAGTCTTTGTAATAGATTGGTTTTTTGTTCTAATTTTTTAAAATTAGCTATAAGATCTTGGTTTGATAATGTATTTTTGCAAGATACTCTATTTTCATAAGCTCTTGCAATGATTTCACTTGCATATCTGAAAAATTCTTGCTGGTCACTATTCCCTTGACTGAATTTAGCCCTGCAATTTGTTAGATAATCTGCTACCTCAACAGCTGTTGCCCATGCGTGTTGGTATATAGTACGATATTGAATTTCAACTAATAATCCATTCCATTTATCAGAGCGGTCATAACCTTTTTTACTTTGATAAGCATAAACATCATGAATGCCTCTATATCCACTTTCTTTAGGATTTGTTATATAGTCTTTGTATTGTCCTTCTTTTCTTATATGATGAAATCCAGTAGCCTTATGCAGCTTGCTTATATATTCCAACATATCCGCTTCATTTTTAAAAATTAAGCGACAGCCTGCAATATCATGCATTCTGGCTAATTGCATATCGGGAAAGCGTTCCAATTTATCGTAAATTGTATTCTTTCTTTTTAGTCTTTGTGCAAAAATAACACTATTCCCTTTTATTCTATTTCTCAAAACAACTTGCCAGGTGTTTAGGATATGAGTATGAGATGCTCTCCAATTTTCAACAATGTCTTCATCTGATGCAGAAATAAATCCATTTTCTTTTAGAGTTCGTCCGAGATTAGAGGCTGCTTTATTAATTTCTTTTTTAGAAAACTTAGGATAAATTTGTCGTCTATCTTGTTTGGGCATGGTTACTCCTCTTCTTCTTCGAACTCAAATTCTTCGTCGGTTGGGTGGTAGTTGCGAAGGTTTAGGGGGTAGCCTTCGCGGCCCCATTCGCATTTTTTGAGAATAGCGGCGGGAATTTTTTTGACCGAGATGTTAGGATATATCCTGCTGTTGCCGACGAAGGCGCTGCAACAAATCAGCAGGTTGTTGTCGCCGATTTCTTCGGCAAGGCGGTCAAGCGAACTTTCCTGCAAGCTCATGGTAGTGGTATAGATAAAGTTCTTTTCGGAAGAAAAGCCCTGCTTCCAGTAAATTTCCTTATCCGGTTTATAGCGATAGCCCAAGATTTTGCACATGGCTTCGGCCAGCATGTCGGCGTTGTATTCTTTGGAAATGATCTGTTGTCCGTATTTGTCGGTAACGATCAGGGAAGAAGCCAGTTCATAGAATTTGAAACTGCCGCCGCCCTGCCAATTAACCGCTTTGGTGATGCCGCCCTGATCTTCGCCGTCGATTACTTTTTTCAGGCGGGGCAGACAATAACTATACGCCGTTTCTTCCATTTCCACTCCAATCCAACAACGTCCCATTTTTTGTGCTACGGCGGCGGTGGTGCCGGAGCCTAAAAAGCTGTCTAAAACAAGATCGCCGGGGTTGGATGCCAATGTTAAGATCCTTTGAATTAAACGTTCGGGTTTTGGGGTATCAAACGGATTTTTTTCATCAGAAAATAAGGCCTTAATTTCTCTTTTTGCTTCCTGATTGTCTCCGCATTCATTCCTTGTCCATAAGGTGGTTGAAACTACACCATCTTTAACGTCTACTAAAAAGCGTTTGATGCGAGGAGCGTTTTCTCCAGTAGGCCCAAAATAAATTTTCTTTTCTGTTATCATTTCTTGTAATTTTTCTTTTGATACACGCCATGAGTATCCTTTGGGGGGTAAACATTTCCTTCCGGATGGAGTTGTTATTTCATATATGTTTTTTTCAATAGCAGGACCGACTGATAAATCTCCTGAAGTCCAAGGGCCTCGAGGATCATTATCTGGATTTTTATAACGGGAGTTAGTCTCTGCAGAACGAGGGAGTTTATTTAATTCAAATCCTATAGAATTTTTGCAATATACTAAAATTGTATCATGAGAACGTGAAAGCGTTTTCTTTAAATTTACAGGAGCAAAGGCTCGTTGCCAGATAACTTCATCAACAAAACATTGACGGCCGAAGATTTCATCACATAAAACCTTTAAATAATGACTCTCGTCGGCATCGATAGAAATCCATATAGAGCCACCATCATTAGAAAGTAACCTTTTCAAAATCTCCAATCTGTCTCTCATCAGAGAAAGCCAGATGGAATGTTCCAGACCGTCGTCATAATGTTCAAAAGCGTTGCCGGTGTTATACGGCGGATCAATATAAATGCACTTGATTTTGCCGCTATAGTCCTGCTCCAGAGCTTTCAAGGCCAGCAGGTTGTCACCGTGGATCAGCATGTTGTCGAAAGTCGGCTTGACCGCAGAGTCCAGCAAATCCGTCTGTTCGGCCGATCGGGAATAGGACTTTTTCTTGTCTTCCAGCAATATCCGCGGTTCCGGGTTAAATCTGTCTTCCTTCCCCGGCCATGTCAGTTCCAGTCTCTGCAATTTTTCAGTCATTTATTTGGTTCCTTTGTATTTTGAATATATTTCTCAATTTCTAATTTTATATTTTTAAATTGTTGTAAAGAGTTTTCATCAAATGTTACTTCTTCTAAGTTTAGGCCTTTTATTTTTGTTTTTAAAATATTTATTTTATCAACCAGTTCTTTTATTTCCAGTATTAGTTTGTTCGTTCTCATCAGATTAGAAATATTATTTTCAGAATCTTCGGCAATAAAATCAAAAATTCTGAGTTTTTTCATGTGCTCATCCTCACAGGAACCGATTGATTTTAACACTTCATTTCTGTGCAAAATCATTTCGTTTAATATGCGACAACCTTGTTTAATATTCACTAAGTCGATAACAAAATTACCATATGCATTTATACAAGGGGAGTATTTAGAAATATCAATATTATTCAGTATTGGAAAATCAATGAATAAACATTTGTCAATTTTATTTATTTTATCATAAGGAGTAATTTTTAACGGATATATTTTTTGACAGTTTTCAAAATTTTCTTTTAATGACAGCAGAGATTGAAAGGTTGATAGTAGTATAGATGAAAGCAAATTAAGATTATTTCTCAAATCTCTCAATTCCTTTTGTTGTTCAGCACGGCTTGCTCCAAAAAGCCAACTTAACCACCAAACCAGTAATGGAATTGCTATTGCACCGGCCGCCGGCAACCAGATATCTTTCCACCAGTTGTAAATTGAATGAGATGTTTGTGTCGGAGTATAGAACTCATAGAACAAGTAACAATACATATTGAATTATCCTATCCGAAATTTTCTTTTATAAATTTTTGCAGGCGTTCTTTGTTTTCGTTGGCTTGATCTGCTTTAAAATAGATTTCGATAAAAGTTATTTTTCGCGTTTCTTCTTCCCAGATGAAAATAACCCTGATACCCGATGCCGAACCTCTGCCTTTTAACGACTGGCAGGAAAACTTGCGCATTTTGTTGGAAGTATAGTTTTCTCCGCAAAAACCTTCAATGGGGACAAACGCCGTTGTCGGGACACCTTTTTCGTAAAACGTTTCTATCGTGTATTTTTTCATATGTCCGAAATCTTTTTCCAAAGTTCGGAATTTTTTTGACAAGGTTTTGAAATCCTTGTCAAACTCGGGAACAGTTACGTAGTTAATCATCTGCTTCGTCATACTCCCGAACAGAAGTTTCCGGGGTTCTGTAAAAAACGGCCTCGTACTCCAAAACCTCGTTCATTTCCGCGCCGATCCACGGAATGTCCTTATGTGAGAATTCCGACAGTTCTTTTCCCGTCCGGCCGGCAAGGCGTTCCAGTTCTTTGTCAATATGCGCCAGTTCCTGTCCAGAAAGCAGGGACAAGTCAGGTTGAACGCGGGGAAGATATTTGGTTTGATCATGGTTGAAATATTTGGTTTTTATTTCTTCCAAAGAACCGTCGTCTTCCATCTGTTTTATTAATTTGGCAAAATCAACCGGCGTCGGACCGTATGTGTTTTTGATATATTTCAGCCCCATCAGCTGTTCTTCATATATTTCGTAATAATCAAAATCTATGAAGTAAAGAAGCTTGTAAATTACCGTTTGCCCGACATTCGGTTTAGCGCCGACTTTGTTAAGGATATAAAGCAGAACCTGTTTGAATTTGTTGATATTTTCCTGCGGAATGTTGATGCGGATATCGGTTTTGTTTTCTTTGGGCGTGTTTCCTATAATGTTATAGGTTGTTTCCGGCGGCATTTTGTTGTCGATGAAGCATGAGTAATCGACATCAAAAAATCTGGCCAATTTTTTTATGATGTCTAAAGAAAATTTAGTTTCTTCGTTTTCGTATTTGCTTAGGGTCTGACGGCTTATTTTTAATTCAGACGCCAACTCGTCCTGAGAGATGCCTTTTTGTTCTCTCAGGCTTCTTAAAACATTTGTCATTGTCGTGCTCCTCGATATAATGTAAATATACGATATTTTATGCACAATGTCAATGTTGTTTGACACCGTTGTGTATGAAATATTTTACATTAATCTTCCTTAAAATCGCTGACGAGTTTGTCAAAACCGCGGTCGGCGACAATGGTCGTGTCGGGGATCAACAGGTAGTGCCAAGGTTTGCCGTGATGCTCCCGCTCAAACCCGGTGGCAATTTTGCACCAGTCGACGGCTGCTTCTTTTTTGGCCTGCACAACCTTGTCGCTCATCTGATTTGCCGCTTTGGTTTCGATCATGTATTTGGCGTCGACGGTTTCGACGATGAAATCCGGCAAGTAACGGTGCATTTGTCGATCGTCGTCCGAATATTTGATGTCAAAGATTTCTCCGGCGCGGTCGTTGTTGATTTTGAACCATTTTTGCACGGCCGGCGTGCGTTCCAGAATTTCCGCCAGTTCCTTTTCGGTATTGGAATCGAATTTTTGTTTAGCGAACAGGCATTTATTGAAACCGGTAAAGACCAAATTGCGGATTTTTTCCTTGTCGCGGACGAAGGCGCGGATATTTACAGGCTCCTGTCCTTCCGTTGTGCTGATTTTGTAAGAGGCGGAAGTGACCGCGGCATATCCGCTGTCTATTTTGACTCGTTTGGTCATCGGCGCTTCCCGCAGATGGGCCTTTATCTGCGTGCAGATTTTTTGCGCCAGTTTTTCACCGTGGAAGTACAGAATCTTCCGGGTGTTCAGTTCGCTGCCGGAGTAGGAAGTGATGTAATCAATCACCTGATGAATCAGCTTGTACAGCAAGTCGGCGTTTTTCTGGTATGAGATGGCCGGGTCTTCAATCAGCGGCACCAGCAGATAGTGCGTGATGTCCGAATGGCAGTCGACAAATGCGGCCTTCATTTCATCCTGTTTGCTTTTATCCATCAGTTCACCGATGATAACTGTCGGTCGCAAAGGTTGATAACCGGCAAAATCCGCGGTATCAATATCAAAATCGTCAAAAGTAAAATCACCTTCCTGTTCATACAGAATTTTTATCCGCGGGACGGAAATGTTCAGTTTGATGAAGCTTTCCGTATAGCGCTTGGCCGTTTCTTTGATGTCAACCAGCGGTTCAAGCGATAATTCGGAATTTTCCAGCCGGATTTCCTTGATTTTTTCGGTTGCGATTTCGACAATTTTGTTTTGATTGTCCGGCGTCAGCAGGTTTTCGGCGGTCAGGGCGTAGCGGCTGGTTTCGTTAATTGCCTCGCGCACGATGTTACCGATCCGTTTATTGACATCATTGTCAAAAACCGGCAGAGTACCCTGTTTGTCCGGTGCCGGCCGGGTGACGACGATGTGACCTTTTTTCACTTCTTCGTCCAGTTTACTGGTGTTGTCTTCCGCCTTTTTTCCCGTCAGGCCGCTGTCCGTGTTGTCGATATATTCCTGCTGAAACTCAAATTGCTCCGCCTGAGCGGCATTAATGATGTCCGAGAATTTGTCGTGCGCAATCACATGCAGGCGGTCGATGCCGTCAATGCCGGTTCGTTTTCCGAACGGCAGACGCAGACCGCGGCCGATCGTCTGTTCGACCAGAATTTTGGAATCGGCGGTGCGAAGCGGCACAATAGTATAAAGGTTGTTGACGTCCCAGCCTTCGCCCAGCATATTGACATGGATAACGATTTCGGTCGGTTCATCGGCGTTTTCGATTGCCAGCAGCCGTTGCAGAACTTCGTCTTTCAGTTCGCCGTTTTGTTTGGAGTTGACGACGATAACCTTGTCTTTATAGCGGCCGCCTTCAAAATCGTCGCTTTTTATTTTTGCCTCGATGCTTTCCGCATGGTCGATGTTCTGGGCAACAATCATCATAAAAGGTTTGACCAGTTTGGCCTTCTTGTTGTCGGCATAAACCTGCAATTCCGCCTTGATGCTTTCGTGTACTTTGATGCCGTCTTTGATTTTCAGATTTTCCAACGCTTCGGAATTGCTGCTTCCGTACAGGTCGCGGTTAAAATCCAGGCGGCCGACGACTGCCGGTTTTTTGACGTAACCGTCGCAAATGGCGTGTGCCAGATTGTATTCATAGGCAATGTTGCGGAAGGGTTTGCCCTTGGCACCGACGGATTTTGCGGTGGCCGTCAGTTCAATCCCCAAAACCGGGTGCAGTTCATTGATGGCGGCCATGCCGGCGTTGGCCCGGTAGCGGTGCGCTTCATCCATAATCAAAACCAAATCCTTTAAACCGGAAAGATAGTCGAAATAAGACTGTCCCAGATATTCGGCCATTCGGCGGACGCGCGGCATGCCGCGTGCGTCTTTGTCGGAATCAATCTTGGAAATATTGAAGATGTTGATGCGGACACGGTTGTCATTCGGGTTGTCAAACAAACCGCCGACCTGATGATAGTCGTCGCCGGTGATGATCTGCGGAACGTCAACCAGCGCTTTCAACCCGGGAAAAACATATTTTTCGGTATTGGGCGTGAAGTCGGTTTTGAGCTTGTTGTAGATTGTCAGGTTGGGGGCCAGAACCATGAAGTTTTTTATGCCTTTTTCCGCGTGCAGATAGGCGATCATCGCTCCCATCAGCCGGGTTTTGCCCACGCCGGTGGCAATGGCGAAGCAAATGCAGGGAAAGGCATGTTCGAAGTCTTTGACGGAAGGGCAGACTTCCCGAATCAGGCGCAGCGCTTCGTCGGCGGACATCTCTTTGCTTAAGACGATTTTGTTTAAAATTTGTACCAGAATGTCGAGGCTTTCCTTTTGCGGGGCGCGCAAGGAAAGCGCCTGTTCAATCGTTCGTTGCGTATCGTTCATGTTTGCATCTCTTAAGTTAATTCTTTTAGCCCGAGCTTATTAAAGATTGCTTTGACTTTCAAGGAATAACTTCGGATTTTAACACGAAAATCGATTTACCTTCCGGTTAGACGGCATGTTCTCCCTTTGTTTCAGAAGCTGACCCGCAGGCCGGCGTTCAACTGGTATGAGGTATAGGCTTCGCCGGCTTCCAGGGTGACGGCGCCGTAGCAATAGGCGTTTTCGGCAACGGCGGCGTTGAAGCCGAGTGACGCTTCAAAGCCCAGGCCGCTCAAGTCGGAAGTGGTGAGGCGCGTGTCGGCAAATTTGACTTTGGTGCGGCCGATCCATTCGTTATACAGTCCCAGTTCCAGAAACAGTTTCCAGTTTGAGGTTCGCCCTTCCGGCAGGTAGGAAGTTTGCAGGTTAAATCTGCTGACGAGCGAACTGGTGGAATCGATGGAGCCGATTTCGCCGTTGTCGGCAGTAAAGTCTTTTGCTTCTCCGTGAACATAACGCAGTTCAATTTTAGGCTCGAAGGTTATGAGCGAGCTGCCGGCGTTGAGCGCCCGCGGCGCGTCGAAGTCGAACAGGCGGCCGGTTTCGGCGGTAAAGGCCCAAAAGCCCCTTTTGATGTCGTAGCCGTTGGTTCGGTTGCCGCCGGAAAGGTTGTCAAGGTCGGTATGCACCCAGAAATGACGGGCGGTCAGGTCGACAAACCACGGACTGTTGTGCGGCAGCCAGGTGGCGTAAAGGCCGGCGACCGGGGTTTTGGTATGTCCTTTGGCGTCCGGCGCGCCGGATTGAAAGACACGAATGTCGTTGGCGGAAAGGTAACCGCCCATAACGCCCAGATAGGTTCGGCCGCCGAAAAGTTCGGCGGCGGCGTCAATACCGCCTTCCATGCCCAGCATGTTCAGTCTTGCGCCGGTTCTTTCATGCACCCGGAGACGTTTGCCGTAGCCGCGGACCCAGACGCCGGCGGGTGCGTCCGGGTTGCCGCTGCGCAGATCGCCCAGACGTTTGCGCAGTTCGTTCATGCCGGCGTTGACGATTGACAGATGAAGCGCCGGCATGGTTTCGACCGATTTTGCGGTTTTGGTCAGCTCTCCTTCGGTTTTGAGGTACCAGTTGGCGTCTTCTCCGTGCGTCAGGCCGTACTCGTGCGCGCCGATATCCACTTTGCCGCCGGCCAGCTTAAATTCGGCGTTGCCGGAAGCCTCTTCGGTGTTGACCACTTCTATTTCCTTTTTGGTCGGGTTGGAACCGGCTGCCCGGACGTCAATGGTTATCATGCCGTCGGCGGAACCGGTTATTTTCAACAGGTCAGCGTCGGTGCCGTCCGTCTGCAGGACGACGACGGCGGAACCGTCCGAAATCAGGTCGGTTATCGTTACAGTGTTGGCGGCAAAAGGTCCCGGCCGGCGCAGATCCAGCCGGCCGCCGGTTTGCAGCCGCAGGTTGTTGACGGCGGCATTGCCGGCAAAATGCAGAACCGAGCCTTCGGCAACGGTGTTCTTGCCGCCGAAAAAGTTGTCGGCATAAACCAAAGTTGTTCCCGCCGTCTGTGTAAAGTCTCCGACAAACAGGCGGTTGTCGGCATTTTGATCGAAAATAAGAGTGTTGGCGCCGTTTTTGTCGATTGATCCGACGCCGGCAAAGCCGCCGTCCATTGACAAGGTGTTGGCATCGCCTTCAATGACGACGGCGGTTTCTTTGTTGTTGAGGTAAACGTCTGCGCCGCCTTCATTTATATTGGTTGCCGTGTTGCCGCTGAAAAGAATGTCGCCTTCCGAAGTGTCGAGCGTCAGTTTTCCCTCTGCGAACAGAGCGCCGCCGGCTTCGGCTTTGTTGCCGATGAAAGAGGAGTTGCCGCCGATGGTGAGGTTGTCTGAGCTGATGACGGCGCCGCCGTAAGTTGCCGTATTGCCGTCAAAAACGACGTTTTGCAGCACGGTTTCGCCCGATGCGTATAAGGCGCCGCCGTAGCCGTTATCGGTACGGTTTCGGGAAAATGAAGCGTTATCAATGAAAGTTGTGCCCGATGCGTAGATCGCGCCGCCATGGCCTTTGCCGGTATAATTTTGAACAAAAGAAGCGTTGCTGACACTCAGCGGAGTGACGGAAGAAGCGTTAACGGCGCCGCCGTTGCCGCTTTGGGTGCCGTTGTTGTCAAAAGAAGCGCCGTCGACGGTGACGTTCGCGCCGTAGATGGCCTGGATGGCGCCGCCGCCGCGGGCCGCCGTATTTCCTGAAAAATGGCTGTTGCCGGTAATGTTGAGGGTAGATTCCGTCAAAATCGCGCCGCCGCTGCCGGCCAAAGATTTGTTGCCGGTAAATGAGGTTTGTCCGACGGTCAGTTTGCCGCCGCTGTGGACAATGGCGCCGCCGTCGCGGATTTCCGCATAATTGTCCTTAAATTCGCTGCCGGTAAAAACGCTTTCGCTGCCGGTGCGGCCGATTTTTACGGCGCCGGCTTCGGTTGCGTGGTTGCCTTCAAACAGCGTCTGACTGACGTTTATTTTTCCGTTGCCGTAAATTGCGCCGCCGTAGTTTGACGTTCCCTGTTGGTTGACGGAGGTGTAATTGCCGATGAAACGGCTGTCGGCAACCGTCAGGTCGGCTTTGCCGTCATAAGCGTAAACGGCGCCTCCTTCGGCTGCCGTATTAGCGGAAAAGACGGTGTCCGTTATTGTGGTTTTGCCTTTGGTATAGACGGCGCCGCCGTAGCTTCCGCCCGAGCGGTTGCGCTCAAAAGACGAGCCGGAAATGCTCAGCGTACCCCAGTTGTTGACGGCGCCGCCGTTGTCGGAAGCGCTGTTGTCGGAAAAAGAGGTGTTGTTGACGGTCAGCGTTTTGCTCGTAGTGTAAACGGCGCCGCCGAGATTGCCGCGGTTGCCGGTGAACGAGCTGCCGTTGATCTCGGTGTTGCCGAGGTTGGCAAAGGCGCCGCCGTAGTAGCCGCCGGTTCTTTGGCTGAAGCTGACGTTGTTGACGGTCAGGTCCTGCGCTTCTCCGAAGCCGAGCGTTCCGTTGGTGACGGCCGTACCGCTGCCGGCGGTAAACGACAAATTGTCAAGCGCGGATTTGACGCCGGTGCCGGTAAATGTCAGCGAACCGGAAAGCCGGGCGGTCGAATCGCCGGTAATTGAGGCGCTTTTGCGGACGGTTCCGGAATCGGCGGAACTGCCGGCTATTTCGATTTCGTAGGTGTCGCCGTCCGTGTTGGCGTTGGCGGCGGCGATGGCTTTGGCCAATGTGCCGGAAACGGGAACTTCGTAGTCTGCGGCCCATGCCGGGGGACACCCCAAAACCGCTGTCAGAACAAAAACAACGCCTGTACGCACCGAATTTACTCCTTTTGTCTGTTTGTTTTCGCAATAATGGTGGTATATGGTGTTTGTTTGCGACAATCCAACGGCTGCGGCGTCCGTTTTATCCTTTGGTTTAGCTAAGCTTTCGGCCGGAAAGCCCATGGCCGCGTATAAAATGAAACGCCCCGGAAAGTTCCGGGGCGTTTGCAGCAATGCCGAAGTTAAAATTTGTATTTGGCATTAAGCAGACCGGTGTGGTCGTGGTATTTTTCACGGAATTTGCCTTCGTAGCCGAGCGAAACTTCAATGTTGTCGTCGACTTCCGCAGTTACGCCTACGCCGAGTTCCATGCCGAAACGATCGAGTGCTTCGCCGTCAACCGCATAGGCGCTGCCGTTGGCCAGGGTTACGACCGAACCGCCGGCGTCGTTGACCAGATCATAAGTCAGGGCAAATCTGGCTTCCGGTTTCAGGCTGATGCCGTTCTCAAATTCCCAGGAGCGGTTGATTCTGGCACCGAGAACGCCGGTTAACAGATCGCTGTCGTTGGCGGAAACGCGCTGATCGGCGGAATCCTTATAGGCATCCTGACTGATGTGAACGTAGCGCAATCCTGTTTCCGGTACAAAAACGAAGCTCTCTGATTGCAGTTCGTATCCGGTCATGGCCTGCAGGCCGAACGTTTCGACGTCATAATCGGCGTCAACGCCGATGCCGGCGACGTTTTTGCCTTCCGAATAATCGGACCAGCCGTAAGTCGCAATGCCGTTTACATACCATTGGGAGGGTTTGTATTCGCCGTACAAAATCGCACTGTGGGTATCAACGTCGGTTGAACGCATGAAACCGTCGATGTCGGTGTTGGCATAAGCGTATCCCAAACCGATTTTGAAATTGTCGGTTACGAATTTTTCAGCGCCCACGGCAACGCCCGAGCTGTCGGCGTCAAAGCCTTCGGTTCTTGCCGTATCATGCCTTTTCGATTTGTTGAACAGGCCCTGAATCCATACCGCGGCACGTTCAAAAACGCTGTCGCCGGAGGAAGTTCCTTCGGCCGCGGCAATCGTGCCTCCTGCAAATCTGGTGCCGACGGCGCCGAAGATCTGGTTTGCGGTCTGCGACTGCGTGTGCTGTACCATCGGCGAGACCTCGGGAGCAAGAGCGGTAACGGCGTCCAACGCGGCCTTGACCTGTGTGCGGTCAGTCGACTGGGCCATTGCGGAAACGGCGTCGGCGACGGCGTTAAATACGGCGTTGTCTGCCTTGCCCGCGGTGAGAGCGGTGAGGGCGGCCGCCTGGTTTCCGGTGGCGCCGGTAGCGGTGCTGACTTCGGCCGCGGATTTTTTGTTTACGTTATAGATGCCGTTTTCAATGCCGGTGATGTTGTACAGATTGTTTCCGGCAATGGAAAATTCGCGGTCAAGCGAACCGCCGTCGGTGATCAGCTCATATCGTCCGCTGAAACCGTTGTCAAAGGTAAGATTCAATGTTGCGCCGTTATTGATCACCCGGTTGGAAATGGTCGTGGTCCCGGTTTTTACGGTAAGCTGCGCTCCCCGGGCAAAAGTGGTCGTGCCGTTGCCGGAAATGCCGCCGTCAAGCGTAAGGTTGCCGGAAACATTGAGCGCGCCCAGATTATGAATGTCGTTCAGGTGGCCGTTTGCTTTGTTGCCGCTGAAAACAGCGTTGCTTATTTTCAGTGTAGCGTCCGCGGTATTATAAATCGCGCCGCCGAAAGCTTTGCCTGTTGTCGAAGTTGCGCTGTTGCCGCTGAAAACGGTGTTGTTGCCGAGGGTGATCATGCCTTCGCTGTAAAGCGCGCCGCCCAGTGCTTCGGTCGCGTTGGTTTCGACACGGTTGTTGGTAAAGCTGCCGTTTAATGTGAGATCGACGGTTTTACCGTCTTTTCTTTTTACCGAGATTGCGCCGCCGGTCGAGGCTTTGGCTCCGGCGTTGGCTGTAACCGCTTTGACAAAGTTGTCGGCAAAGTTGCCGTTAATCGTGGTTGTAACGAGGCCGGTTCCCGTTTGTCCGTCACGATCGGCGCCTGCTTTGAAGTAAATCGCGCCGCCGTTGGCATAAGCCGCTCCTTCGGCGCCGTTGCCGGTGAAATTGCCGTTGATTTCCCTGATGCCGGTTTTTTCGTCCGTGCCGTACTGGCCTTCAACGTGTATTGCGCCGCCGCCGGCCGAGCTTCCCGTGCCGTTGTATTCGCCTTCTCCCGTGTATCGGGAAGAAGCTTTGTTGCCGGTGAAGTTTGCGGTAAGATTATCGATATATCCGCCTTTGTAAATCGCAAAAGCGCCGCCGTTGGCGGTTGCTTTGGCATTGTTGTTGTTTTCCGTCGTCACGTTCAGACCGTTGTTTGAAATTTCTCCGGCGTTGACGGAGGAAAGTTTTTTGCCGAGCCATAATACGGCTCCCTGAGCATATACTTCGCCGGAGTGGCCGGAAGTCTGACGCGCCGTTATTCGGTTGTCGCCGATTTTGCCTGCGGTAAGGTCTTTTTCGTCTGCCGCCGGGCGAAGCACGCCGCCGCCCCGTGACGTGTTTTCTTCCAGTTCATATATGTTGTCGTTCCAATTTTTTACATCGCTGACGGCGCTTTGGGCCGGTTCGACGGCATAAGCGTTGGCGACGGTAAACGCGGCGGCCAGCGCTGTCGAAATTAAGAGTTTGTTTTTCATACGATTTAACATCCTTTTAAAACCAGTTAAAACAGAACCCGCACTTTTGGCAAAAGGCGGGCGGATGTTCGAAAACCGTATACGTTCAGACGGCTCGGCTTATTTGGCTGAGCCTTATTCGCCGACATCCGTCCGAAAAAAACAGACAAGATAAGTCGGCACAATATTTAAAGTCGTGTGCACACGACTAAACGTATCAAGGGTTTTCGAAGCCCTAGACGGATGGCGATAACCATTTCGTCCATAAGCAGAATATAAAACAAACGTCGGAGAAGCAAGCTAAATTGTCGAAAACCCTCCGTTTTTTTAAATAAACCTTTTCCCGGCTGTTTTCAGGGGGAGAAAATCCGGCTTTGTTTTTTCCTCTGAAGAGGGACATGCTTAATTTATTCGTTGACTATCGTAATTGTTAATTCTAAAATTTTAAAAATTCAACTTATAGGGTGACATGATGGACAAACGGGAAATCATCGAACAAATCAGGCAAAAATCGGACACCGATGTCGACTATACTCAATTTGAGAAAAAAGCCGTTGAACTGTATGAAAAATTTGCTAAAGAGTATTCTCCTCCGAAATTGGCGGAACTAAAAGGGGAGGCGTTGTTAGACACGATATTTCTCAATCCGCGTCAATTTCGTAAAAATCTGTGTTATGAATTAGAGTTCGGAGAATGTAAAATTTTAGGGGGAATCGGCGGCGGCAGTGCGGCCAAGTACGGGCTTTATTTTTCTGAAAAGGAAAAATCCTGGGCCGAAGGACACGGCAGGAGATTTCGTCCCCTTTCTCCCGACGAGGCCGTTCTCAGGGGAACGGAAATCCGGGACGCCCTGTTGAAGTATTGCCGTTTGGCGGAACAATGCAAGCCGCTGGTGACATTGGAAGATTATCGGAAACTGGGAGATTTGGCCGGGGATGTTTCTCTTAATCAGTGGATGAGGAAATATCTGAACATGGTTTTTCCTGACGAGTTTCCCGCTTTCTTTGCCGACAACATGCAGTTGAAAATATTAAAACTGTTTGGCGTCGTTCCGGAAAAAAATGTTTTTTCAAGGATGGGGCAACTTGTTCTTATGGCGAGAGAAGCGGGAATTTCCAACGCCCTTTTTGCCCGTGTCGTTGAGGATATGCTGTTAAAAGAAAACGTTGTAAACGCAAATGGAGAAAACGAGAAAATGAAAGACGAATTTAATGCTGCCGAAGCGGGGAATGTTCCGTTGAATCAGATTTTGTATGGTCCGCCGGGAACGGGAAAGACCTATCATGCCGTTTTGAAAGCAATGGAAATCGTTACTTTTAAACAAATGTTTTCGGATTATTTGCGCTCCCGGAAGGAAAAATATTCGGAAGAGGTTTTGAACGAATACGTTAAGCATATGGAAAAAATAAACACGGAATGTTTGAAAAGCGACAACATTTTCAGATATTACGATTTGCAGAAATATAAAAGGCTGGAAGAGGAAATTCTTGCCGGTGATTACATCAACGGCGACGAGGTTAGGAAAAATGAAAATTCATATTATCGTCATGCTCTTAAGAGATATGAAGAATTTTTGTCCGATTTGCGTTATGAAGACGTTTTGGCCGAATTTAACCGGTTGAAGCAGGCCGGACAGATAGAATTCGTTACCTTTCACCAGTCATATTCCTATGAGGAGTTTGTTGAGGGGATCAGACCCTGCGTTTCCTGGGAAGGTAAGGCGAACGAAGTTCAATATGAGGGGAAAAAAGGAATTTTCCGGGAAATTTGCGAGAATGCCGGAAAGGCAAGCGGCGCCGGAAAAACAAATATGGGGAAGAATATCGCCGACGTGGATTTTTCCCGCACGCGCGTATTTAAAATGTCGCTGGTAGACAAGGCCGCACCGGGCGACAATCTGTACGACTATTGCATAGGGCATAACGTTGTCGCCCTGGGGTACAGTAACGATAAGGATTTTTCAAATTGCAACTGTGCGGACGATTTTTCGATGATTGAGGACAAATGGGGCAAAAGCGCTCTTGAAATATTCAAAGATCGAATGAGAATCGGGGACGTCGTGATTATTGCCAACGGCAACCGGAAGTTCCGGGCAGTGGGCAGAATTACCGGCGAATACAGGTATGACAAGAACAGCGAAGTCCGCTACTGCCATTTTCGCAGCGTGGAGTGGCTGTATGCGGGGCAGGATATTGAAGTTTCGGAAATATACGACAGGAATTTTTCTCAGCAGGCCATTTATGGTTTTTACCGAACCAGGAACGAAGGCCGGGAAAATTACAACGTGATTGATACGAAAAAGCTGGTTTCCGTCGTTTTGGAGCATTCGGGCGAAGAAGTTTGCCGCAAGCCGTATATTTTGATTATTGACGAGATTAACCGCGGCAATATTTCTAAAATTTTCGGTGAACTGATAACCTTGATCGAAGATGACAAAAGGGAAGCTTTTTCGGTTTGTCTGCCATATTCTCGCAATCGTTTTTCCGTTCCCAAAAATCTTTACATCATCGGAACAATGAATACGTCGGACCGGTCGATCGCAAGCGTTGACATTGCTTTGCGCCGTCGTTTCGTCTTCGTTCCGGTAATGCCGGACGTTCGTCTTGTCGCCGATAATGTCGAAGGAGTCGATTTGCGGCGCATTTTACGCAATATCAACGGCAAAATATCCGTTTTGCTGGATGAAGACCATCAGATCGGCCATAGCTATTTTATGAACGTGCGGACGCTTAAGGAGTTGCGGAAGGTGCTTCAATTCGAAGTTTTGCCGTTGCTGAACGAGTACTTTTACGGCGACTGGAAAAAACTGGTGTTGCTGGTTCCGGGGTTTGTCGTTTCCGAAGAAATCCGGGATCAGGAATTGCGCGAAGAAGCGGGGGAAAGCGTTTTTTGTAAGTTTTGTGACGTTGAAAACATGGCGGACGACGAATTTCTGAAGGCGCTGAAAGCGTTGGAGGCTTAGCGTGAAGGTATTTCGGCTGAAAGAATATTCCGTTTCCGGCGAAAATAGCCTGAGCCGCTGCGAGGCGGAAAGGCTTTCGGCCTATTTGAGGAAAAAGAAGCTGCAGAACGTTATGTCCCTGACGCCGCAGGGGATTGTTTCAAAATCTTTTGTCGGAGTCATAAGATGCGGAAACGTCCAAATCGAAATATTGCCGAAGATACTGTCCGCCAATGACGACAGGCGCGAGATTATGGAAAATCTGGTGTATATGCTGTCGTATACCCGCCGGTTGGACATCAGGACCGAAAGCGGTGCCAGGCTGGCGGCGTGCAAAAACCCTTTTCTTGAAATTCTGATTTATGAATATGCTTCTTCGTTGTTTGACTGTCTGAAAAAGCAGCCGCTTAGGAACTATGTAACGGAAGAAACGGAGGTCAATTTTATCAAAGGCAAACTGATGCTGCCGGAGCAGATAAGAAAAAGCTGCGTCAACAGGGCAAAGTTTTATTGTCAATATGACGAGTTTTCCGAAAACAATATGTTGAACAGGCTCTTTTTGTATGTTGCCGTTTGTCTTTACAAGTTAAGCGAAAACAGCGGCAATAAAAGGATTTTGCGGCGGATCGTCAATTATTACGCCGATGTTGAGCCGTTGCCCGTTTCGGCGGCCGAGGCAAACCGGATTGCGCTGCCGCGCAACCAGATTTTGTTTAAAAAGCCTCTTTCTTTGGCTAAAATGTTTGTTAATCAGTGTTCCGTCGACCTTTCGAGGAATAAGATAGAAAACGTTGCGCTGGTCTGGGACATGAATGTTTTGTTTGAGGAGTTTATAGGAGAGGTTTTCAAAAGAAAGTGTCCGACGTTGGACATTGAGCTGCAAAAGGGAAAAAGACTGTTGTCGGAAGCGGGGACGGGGCGGAAGAAATGCGATACTTTTGTGGATATTTTTGAAAAAAACAACAAAATCGTGATTGATACGAAATATAAAGAGTTTCATTCGTTAAAAGACGTGTCGAATGCCGATGTTTTTCAGGTTATGACATACTGTATGCTGCATGGTGCCAAAAGGGCGATTTTGATTTATCCGCAATACGGCGATGTTGCGCCGGATGTGCCGGTTCATCGTTTGAACGCGGCGTCGGAAGATTTGGGGTATGCCGTACAATTTAAAACCGTTGATTTGCGGCGAAACCTGAAAAAAGCCCGTATTGAACGGGAGCTTTTGGAGGTTGTCGAAAACCTTTCCTGAATGTTTCGCGTAAAAGTTGAAAATCGGAAAGTGAAAGCTTTTGCCGCGCCGGCGGAAACAGGGGCGTTTGTCTGGCAAAAGGTATGAGAGTTTTCCGTTTGCCGTTGCGGAAAAAGCCGGTGTTGTCCGTTTGACAACCGCCGACATGTTCAAGCGCAAAAATCCGGCCAAAGCGCCGGCGGCTGCCGGCAGTGTCAACGAAGCGGCGCCGATGACCGGCGGCGCCGGCGCGGAAATTGCTGTCTGATGTCGTTGGAGAAATCCGTATTTGTAACGTTAGCGGTATTTGTAAACCCGGTAAGTAAAGAGATTATCCGGGAGTTTGAAGGTCCAAAGAGGGGTGCCGTCTTTGTCCAGTTCTTCCGCCGCTTTTCCCTTGTTGCTGCCATAGCCGACAATGTATGTCTTGTCTTCCGTTTCAAATACGTTGCCCATAAATTCGGAATATACGGACAATGGAATTTCTTGCCAGTTCAGTATCTTTTTGTTTTTTTCATCCAGTTTGAATTTTAAAATCCGTGAAGTTTTTCGGGGCAAAAAGGAAAAATTTCCGGCACATTCGGTGTTGATTTCGGCGGTGTGGTTGTCATAAAGCATCAGATATCCGTCGTTGGTCAGAGAAGCCGTGTGTTGAAAGTTGAAACGTTGTTCCGGCGTCAGGCCGAAGTCGTCGTTTTTGCCGCCTAAACGCCAAATGATTTCTCCGGTTTTCCGATCTATTTTGTAAATTGCGGAAGTATGTCTGAAAGACAATATCAGGTTGTTGTCGGAGGGATCGATGATCATGCTGTTAAAATGCACGTAATCCAGGTCTTTTTTGTAATTGCAGGCTGTCAGCGATTCTTTGATCAGTTCGGGATGGTCACCGCTGTTCCATTCAAAGATGACCCGGTTGTTTTTTATTTCCTGCAAAAGCAGGGTAACAACGGAGCTTTCCCTGCCGTTTATTCTTTCTTTCCGTTGTCGGTAACCGGTTAGTATATAATGGTTGTCCGTCAATAACAAAGAGTCGTGATTTTCAATTAAGCCCTCGTCTGCCGTCGGCGCGATCAGTGAAAGCTCGTTGATTTTTTGAAAGTTTTCGTCGAGTACAATCAGCTTTCCGTACCACCAGGCATAAGGGGGCATGGGTTTGGTTTGCTGCATAAATGTATAGCGGATGCTGCCGTCGGTAAGCTTTTGCCGCTTGAAGTCTGAAATTCCATAATTTTTTATCGGATTTGTATGGTAAAATTCTATCGTTCCGTCTGTTGTCATGATTGTTGCAAACGATTGGGCATCACCTTTCGGACTGAAAAAAGAGGTTGCTATGTTCCCCCCCCCCCCGTATATTCCGCGATATCGGGAACCGGCAGTTTTCGAGGAAACAGATTCAGTTGATAAATTTCGCCGTTAACGGAAAATTTTAAAATGTCACCGGGCTTGATGCGAAACAGGCGGAACCGTTTTTGAACACCGTCGACTTCGATTGTGTTAAAGCCGCGCGTGTTCAGCGTTACCGCTTCAAAAACTTTCCGCTGCGGTTCAATCGGCAACAGAGGATAGCCGTTTACGGTGACGACGTGATTGTCGGCTGAAGAAAAATCCAGCAATGTTTCCGCTGCCTGACCGGCGGAAATTTGCAGAAGAACAATGAAAAAGAGAAGAATGCTTTTCATGACGGCTGCCTTTACTTTTAGTCTTTTATGGCGAATATATATTGGCGGCGCAAAATTGTCATCAAAATTTTGCGTTTGTTAAAATGCCGGTTCGGAACGGAATCATTCATAAGGCCGGTTGTTGAACATTGATTGAATTTTGAGGCCGCCGGTTACTGTCGGTCCGGCTGTCCTTTGGGGGCCTTTAGGGCTGTTTTCTTGAAAGTTTTTTTACGGCGGGGTAATGAAATGCGGATCTCCGGATGTAAAAAAAGCGTTTGAAATTTAAAAAAATCCGCATTAAAAAACACCGGTTGGAAAAAGTTTTTTTTAAGGAACGGAAAATGACGGTCAAAGGAAAATCCGCAGGCAATTCGGCGCGGTTTGATTTGGTGTTTGCGGGGTTTCTGACGGCGTTCGGTCCGTTTGCAACCGATGTGAAGCTGCCGGCAACGGCGACATGTTGTAACGACGGCGCGCCGGCGGAACCGGCATTTGCCGCGGCGGGAGAAGCGGTCGATGAATAAAAATGCCAGACTTTTTCTTTCTTATGTGCTGCCGTCGATGGTCGGCATGCTCATCGTCGGTTCCTACAGTATCGTGGATACCATTTTTATCGGCTGGAGTGCAGGAGAACTCGGGCTTGCTTCGGTGGCCGTTACCTGGCCGCTGGTGATGATGTTCGGTGCGGTCGGCGACATGCTGGGAACCGGTGCGGCAATTATTATCGCCCAGTCGAGAGGCAGCGGCAACCTGCGGCTGGCACGGCTCAGCCTCGGCAACATGCTGGTCTGGCAGGTATTGTTCAGCCTGCTGATGATGACTGTCGTCAAATGTTTTCTGACCGATATACTCCGTCTGTTCGGCGCTACCGACGAACTGATGCCCGGCGCCGTGCGTTATTCGCGGATTTTGATATACGGCAATCTGGCTTATATGCTGGTAACCGGCGTGCTGGCGGTAATCCGTAACGACGGCCGGCCGGTGCTGTCGATGTGGCTGATGGTCGGCGGACTGCTGCTGAACATCGTAATGGACTATGTTTTCATTTTTCCGCTCGGCGGCGGCGTGGCCGGCGCGGCCTATGCCACGGTTACCGCGCAGATGCTGATTGCTGTTGCCGGGTTGGCCTATTTCTTTACCCGGAAAACGGCTCTTCGTTTCGACCTGCAGATGTTTAAGCTGAAGCCGAAGTATTTGAAAAACATTGTCGTAAGCGGCTTCCCTTCGCTCGGCAACCAGTTGTCGATTATCGCGATGTTGTTTTTCCATAATTATCAGGCGTTGAAATACGGACGGGTGGACGGGCTGGCCGCCTATACCTTTATCGGCGCGGTCGAATCGCTCGGTTCGCTTTTGATGACCGGGCTGGCACTCGGGGTGCAGCCGCTGGTCGCCTATCTTTACGGCGGCGGCCGTCACCGCCGGCAGAACATTATCGGCAACATGGGCTATTATACCGCTTTCGGATTGGGAATTGTGCTGATGTGCGTATCGGTTGTCGGACACGACGTTTTTCCCGCCTGGTTCAATTTGCACGGCAATGCGGCGGTTCTTGCCGCACACGGACTGGTTATCAGTTCGACGGCGTTCGTGCTGCTGGGAGTGATCCGGGTGGCCGGTTATTATTATCAGGCGACCGGCAAAATCACGGATTCTTCACTGTTGATTTACGGTGACGCTTTTGTCGCGCTGCCCCTGTGTCTGTTTGCGCTGCCGTTGTGGTTCGGTCTGGACGGCGTATGGCTGGCAATGCCGGTTTCCCGCGTGCTGCTGTTTTTGTTCGTCTGTTACCTGTGGTTCGGCAGGAAAAAACGCCGGCCGTACAAAATGCAGCATTTTTCTGCCCGCCGGTAAAATTGTTTGTTTATGAAAAATTAAGATGACGGGTGTAAAAAAACAGTTTATCGTATGAGAAAATTTTGTCGGGTTTTTAAAACGAAAGGTGAAAAAATGTGGAAAAGTAGCAAATTGTTGGCGGGATTGGCGGTGGTACTGTCTTTGTGCGCCTGCAAGGAAGACAAAAGCGAGGTTCAGAATGCGGCGGCCAAAACCGCGGCGCTGCCGGTAAACGTGCTTGAGGTGGCGGCGGAAGACGTGCCTCTCAGTTTTGAATTTTCCGCCCGGGCGCAGGGATACAAGGAAACGGAAGTGCGGGCGCGGGTGAGCGGCATTTTGCTGAAGAAAAATTATATCGAAGGCAGCGAAGTCAGAGAGGGAGACGTTTTGTTTGAAATCGATCCCAAGGAATACAAGGCCAGGCTCAACAATGCCAAGGCCAACCTGGCCAAGGCCAAGGCACAGCTGCGGCGGGCCGAAACCGAATGGGCGCGAATCGAAAAGCTGTTCAAACAGCGGGTGGTAAGCGAAAAGTCGCGCGATGACGCTCAGGCCGAACTGGAAGCGCAGAAAGCGGCGGTGCTGATGGCGGAATCGGAAGTGGAAACCGCACAGCTGAATTTTGACTATACCAAAGTCACCGCGCCGATCAGCGGCGTTACCGGCATGGAAGTGCAGTCGGAAGGAAGCCTGATTTCGGCAACCGGCCTTTTGACCAACATTACCCAGCTTGATCCGATTTATGTTATCTTTTCGGCTTCCGAAAGCGAGATGATGTCGCTTTCCAACATGGTGGACAACGGTTTGATCCGCAACCCGGAAAACAAAAGCGAAGTCGTTGCCAAGGTCAAGTTCAGCAATGACAGCGTTTATCCGTTGCCCGGAGAGATTAATTTCATCAATTCGGGCATTGACGAGGGAACCGGTACCATCAAATTGCGCGCGGTTTTCCCCAATCCTAAAAAACGTCTGAAACCGGGACAGTTTCTGCGGCTGGTGATGGAAGGGCTGACCCGGGTCAACGCCCTGATCGTGCCGCAGGAAGCGATCATGCAGGGTGCCAACGGCTCTTACGTTTATATCGTCAACGACAAAAATATGGTCGAATCGGTCAATATCCAGACCGGACTGATGACCAAGGAGGGCGGCTGGATCGTCGACAGCGGTCTGAAAGCCGGCGACCGGGTGATCGTCAGCAACCTGATGAAGATCCGTCCCGGCATGACGGTTGATCCCAAAAACGTGGAGCAGCCGGCTGAACGGGAAACCGTCGAGGAATAATCCGGGAGAAAAAAGCAATGTTTTCCAAGTTTTTTATTGACCGCCCGATTTTTGCGACCGTCGTGTCGCTGGTTTTTGTGCTGGCGGGGTTGGTTTCGATGAAGGTGCTGCCGATTGAGCAGTACCCCAACATCGTGCCGACGGAAATTCAGATCAGCGCCACCTATCCGGGGGCGACGGCGGAAGTGCTGGCCGATACGGTGGCGGCGCCGATCGAACAGGAAGTCAACGGCGTTAAGAACATGATCTACATGTATTCCAACGCCACTTCGCAGGGGTATCTGACCATCGGCGTGGTATTTGACATCGGCACCGATCCGGATCAGGCGACGATCGACGTCAACAACAAGGTGCAGGCGGCGACTTCCAAACTGCCGAGCGAAGTGACCAAGCAGGGCGTGACGGTCGAACAGAAATCAAACTCGATCTTGCAGGTCGTGATGATGAAGTCTTCTTCCGAACGCTATGATACGATTTACGTTTCCAACTATGCGCTGTTGAACGTGCTGGACGAAATCCGCCGTATCAAGGGCGTGGGCAGCGCTTCGCTGTTTGCCTCGCAGGACTATTCGATGCGGATTATGCTGTCACCTGACAAGCTGGCAGATTTTGACATGACGCCGCAGGACGTGATTGCCGCCGTGCAGGAACAGAATTCGCAGTTTGCGGCCGGCCAGTTCGGTCAGGAACCGCTGGACGAATATCTGCCCTATACCTATTCGGTCAACACCAAAGGACGTTTGGTCGACGAAAAGGAATTCGGCGACATTATTCTTAAAAGCGATGACAAGGGCGGCATTCTCCGTTTGAAAGACGTGGCGCGGATCGAACTCGGTGCGCAGGACTACAGCGTCAATTCCTATTTCAACGGCGAACCGGCGGTGGCCTTTGCTGTTTATCTGCAGCCGGGCGCCAACGCGCTGGAAACGGCCAACCTGGTCAAAGCCAAAATGGCCGAACTGTCGAAGAGTTTCCCCGACGGCATCAGTTACGAAATTCCGTATGATACGACTTTGTTCGTAAACGTGTCGATCAACGAGGTTATCCATACCTTTTTTGAGGCGGTGCTGCTGGTTATCGTCGTCGTCTATTTGTTCTTGCAGAACATGCGGGCGACCCTGATCCCGATTTTGGCGGTGCCGGTATCGATTATCGGCGCGTTTGCCGGTATGTATCTGCTCGGTTTTTCAATCAACCTGCTGACGCTGTTCGGGCTGATTCTGGCAATCGGTATCGTGGTTGACGACGCAATTATCGTGTTGGAAAACGTCGAACGTCTGATGAGCGAGGAAAAGCTGACTCCGAAAGAAGCGGCGATCAAGGCGATGCAGGAAGTGTCTGGACCGGTGGTCGCGGTGGCTCTGGTGTTGTCGTCGGTGTTTTTGCCGATTGCCTTTCTTGGCGGTATGACCGGCGTTATGTACAAACAGTTCTCGGTGACGATTGCGGTTTCGGTGCTTATTTCGGCGTTTGTCGCGTTGACGCTGACGCCGGCTCTGTGCGCCCTGATTATCAAGCCCAACCGTCAGCATCAGGAACCGAAAGGTTTCTTCAAATGGTTTGACAACTTTTTCGAATGGGTGACGGAGGCTTATCTTTCCGGCGTGCGTTTCTTCCTTAACCACCGGAAAACGGCAACGGTCAGTTTCGTCGCCGTTCTGGCAGCGATCGCCTTTTTGTTCAAGATCGTGCCGGGCGGGCTGGTGCCGGGTGAAGACCAGGGTAACCTGCTGATGGCCTACAGCATGCCGGAGGCCTCGTCGCTGAGGCGGACGACGAATTTCAGCGACTCCGTGGTCAAACTGTTGAGGGAAGACGAGAACGTGGAAGACGTGCTGACGGTTAACGGTTACAACATGCTGTCGTCGAGCCAGAACACCTATTCGAGCATCAGCTTCATCATCTTAAAAGACTGGGGACTGCGGGAAAACGCCGACCAGTCGGCGGACGCTTTGGCTCAGCTTTATACCAAATTCGGCATGAGCCGGCCCGAGGGCATCGGCTATGCCTTCTCCATGCCGCCGATTATGGGCATGAGCATGTCCGGCGGTTTTGAAGGTTATATCCAAAACCGCGGCGGCAAGAGTTCAAACGAGCTGATGGATAAGGTGACCGAATTTGTCAATGCCGCCAACGAACGGCCGGAGCTGAAAAACGTGCGTACCACGTTTTCGGTCAGCACGCCGCAGTACCGGGTTGATCTCGATCGCGAAAAGGCAAGGATCCTCAATGTGTCGATCGATGCCATCTATGCGGTTATGCAGTCAACCTTCGGCAGTCTTTATGTCAATGACTTTACTTACAAAGGCCGCAATTTCCGGGTGATTTTGCAGTCGGAAGGACGCTTCCGCCGCACTCCGGACGACCTGCGTTACGTTTATGTCAAATCCAACAGCGGGCAGCTGGTACCGTTGTCGACTCTGCTGAAAGTCGAGCGCGTTACCGGACCGGAGCTGGTTAACCGCTTTAACATTTTCCCGGCCGCCAAGGTGCTGGGCGATCCGGGCGACGGTTATTCGTCCGGTCAGGCGATTGCGGCGATGGAGGAAGTGGCCGGTCAGGTTCTGGGCGACGACTATTCGCTGTCGTGGATCGGTTCAGCCTATCAGGAAAAGCTGACCGGCGGCGCATCGACCCAGGCCTTTGTTTTCGGTCTGATCATGATCTTCCTGATTCTGGCCGCCCAATATGAAAAATGGTCGCTGCCGTTCGTGGTTATCCTGTCGGTGCCGTTTGCGGTACTGGGCGCTTTGCTGGCAATTTATCTGCGCGGCATTCAAAACGATCTGTATTTTCAGGTCGGTCTGGTTACCCTGATCGGTCTGGCGGCGAAAAACGCCATTCTGATCGTTGAGTTTGCGGTAATGGAAGTGCAGCGCGGGCTGACTTATGCGGAAGCGGCGGTCAGCGCGGCCAAACTGCGTTTCCGTCCGATCGTGATGACTTCGCTGGCATTTACCTTCGGTGTTTTGCCGCTGGCCATTTCCACCGGTGCCGGCGCCGGCAGCCGCCATGCCATCGGTACCGGCATGATCGGCGGCATGATTTTGTCGACCTTTGTTGCCACCTTGTTTGTGCCGATGATGTTTGCGATTATCGGCGAAACTTTCGACGAGGAAAACATACTCCGTCGCAAGATCAGCAAACGGGCGAAAAAGCTCGGCCGTCCGCAGTTGAAGGGAAAACTGCGGTAAGTTGCGGAAAATGTGCCGGAAGCTATGTTTCGGAGGCAAGAGAAAAGGGACGGTTAAGCCGTCCCTTTTCCTGTATCAAAAAACAAGCGCCGGGTGTGTGGCCGGATTGCATCCGTTAACGAAGGAGGGCATGTTCAATGCGGGCTGAGGCAGAGGATTGGCGGAATATCCGGCGGAGAGGGCGAATCCTGTTGGTGCGGAACCGGCGCCGGGACGCCGCCGGCGCTCAGTTGACGTCGCCGAGGACAATCGTCTGTGTCACTTTGTCAATGTTTTTAAGCCAGGGAACGATTGCCTGGGGAAAAAAATCGGAATCGGCCAGCCGGTCGATTTCAATCCAGCGGATTTGCTGTTTTTCGCCGTCGGGGATGCTGCCGTTGCAAAGCGGCGAGAAGTCTTCGACCGTACAGAGGAACATCAGTTCCGCCTGATGAAAACAGGGGTCGTCAAAAGGCGAATCGTGGTTTTTGGCGATATAGTCGCGGACAAAAAGCAGCCGTTCCGGACGGACGGTAAGGTTGAGTTCTTCCCGGCATTCGCGTATCAGAGCCTGTTCCATGGTTTCGCCCCACTGGTGGCCGCCGCCGGGCAGTTTGCAGAAACGGCCGCGGCCGTAGTCGCAGCTTTCGACCAGCAGTTTGCCGTCGCGGATGATGACGGCTTTGATTGAATAGCGGAAAATCTTTTCCATTGTTTTTCTCCGGGTTGTGAAAAAACAAGAATAAAGTTTTTGCCGCCGGCGTTCAATCTTTTTTGGGGGGAAAAAAATTCCGGGCGGAAAAGCGGCGCGGTCGGCTGGGGAAGGTTCGGCCTTTTGTTGCGTCGGGTTGTGAAAAAAACAAGAATAAAGTTTTTGCCGCCGGCGTTCAATCTTTTTTGGGGGGAGAAAAATTCCGGGCGGGAAAGCGGCGCGGCCGGCCGGGGAGGGTTCAGTCTTTTGTTGCGTCGGGTTTGAAGTTCATGGCGCCCGAGTTGATGCAATAGCGCATGCCGGTGTTGGTCGGTCCGTCTTCAAATACGTGCCCGAGGTGGGAACCGCAGCGCGCACAGGTAACTTCAACCCTTACCATGCCGTGGCTGAAGTCTGCATTTTGTCTGATGCTGCCGGGAATGGCGCGGTCAAAGCTCGGCCAGCCGCTGCCGGAATCGAATTTGTCGCCGGAGCGGAAAACCGGGTTGCCGCAGGCGCCGCAGACGAAGGTGCCGTCGTCTTTCATATTCAGGTATTGTCCGGAAAACGGCTTTTCGGTGCCTTTTTCGCGGAGAATTTTATATTGTTCCGGCGACAGTCGTTTTTTCCATTCTTCTTCGCTTAAGTTCAGCGGCGGCGTTTTTCTGCCGCAACAGCCTTTTCCCTGTTTGGCCAGGTATTTCTGATGATATTCTTCGGCCGGATAGAATTCGGCAGCCGGCGCCACTTCGGTTACCACCGGCGCGGGATATGTTCCCGAGTTGTTCAGTTCTTCTATTTTGGCCAGGGCCTCTTTCTTTTGTTCCGGTGTGAACCAGAAAACGGCCGACCGGTACTGGGTGCCGACGTCCGGTCCCTGGCGGTTGAGCGTGGTCGGGTCGTGGTTGGCAAAAAAAATGTCCAGCAGCTGGTCGTAGGTGACCATTTTGTCGTCAAAGACGACTTTGACCGCTTCGGCGTGGCCGGTGCCGCCGGTACAGACCTGCCGGTAGTCCGGGTTTTCCGTTTGTCCGCCGGTGTAGCCGACGGTAGTGGACACAACTCCCGGCACGGTGTCGAACACCGCCTGAATTCCCCAGAAGCAGCCGGCGGCGAAAACGGCCTGCGATATGCTCATTTTTTTCTCCCGTTTGATTTGTTTTTTTTCAAATATAAGTACGAACCGAAGGTTTTTCAATCAGGCAACGTTTTTTCTTCGCGGTCAGCGCCGGAGAGCAGCCAAAACCATCGGCGCGGCATTTTGCGTCGTCGGTTCCTTTTCGTCAATCCATGAAGCGCCGTCGGAATCAAGGTCGGAAATGTCCCGGTCGGGAACGCCGTCGACGGTGCAGTCGAATAAAATGCCGGTGTGGAACAGCCCGCCGGGGCGGCCGTCGTCTTCGATAAAACCGCGGAAAAAGACATTTTCTTCCCGCCGTTCGCCAATACTTTGCAAACGGCAGCCGGTTTCTTCCTCCAGTTCGCGGGCAAGCGTCCGTTCTTCGCTTTCGCCTTTTTCCGGCGAACCGCCGGGCAGGTCGAAAAGGCCGGTGTAAGGTCCCCGTTTTTTGCGGATCAGCAGAATCTTTCCTTCCCGGCGGATAATGCCGTAGATGCCGCGGTGAATGCGGGTGACGGAAAAGGCGTCGCGTTCCCGTTCAACGGCTTCCGCCGCCAGGGCGCTTTCGTCGCGGATCCAGCGAGGCAGGCCGGCATCGGCCGTGCGGCTGAAAGGAAACCATTGCCAGCTTCCGTGCTCGGCGGAAAGTCTGACCGTGCCGGAGAGGTATTCGGCAAGGAAAGTGACGCCGTAAAGCGTTTCCCCCGCCCGGGGAGAAAAACTCCAGGTTCTGAGCGGGCGTTTGATTCGTACCGTTAATCCGGTTTCTTCAAATATCTCTCTTGTCAGCGCCTGCGTGTGGCTTTCGCCTGTTTCGACGCCGCCGCCGGGCAGGTCATATATTCCTTCTTCGCCGTTTTGCCGGCGTTCAAGCAGCAGAAAACAACCGTTGCAAACAATGACGGCCTTGACGGCCACGCGCGTTTTGTTCATTTCTTTTTTCCTTTCCCGGCAACCATTATAACGGCAGGAAGATAAAAAGGCAAACCGTTTTCCGAAGCATAATTCCCGGGCCTGCCGGGGCTGCAACAAAAAAACACCGCCGTTTTCAAACGGCGGTGTCGGCGGGAACTGTCGTTTCCTTATTTGATTTCTTCAATCAGCAGTTCGCTCGGAGCAGTGGTCTGAGTGTTTTCAATGGTGTAGGACACTTTCCGGGGCGCCGGTTTGGTTGTGGTGGTGACCACGGTTTTTACCTGCGGCTGGGTGGTGACTACGGTTTTTACTTCCGGCTGGGAAGTAACGACCGTTTTGACTTCCGGCTGAGCGACAACCTGAGTGTTGGAAATGATTTTTTGATTGATGACAGGTTCTTTTTCATAGCTGACGGTCGATGTGGTTTTCGGTTCGTAAACCGTGGTGTAAGTGGTTTTCTTATAGATGACTTCAACCGGTTCACGGGTCTGTCTGACAACCGGTGCGCAACCGTTGCAGCCGTTGGTGCTGACAACGACGGGAGCCGGGACGGGCGCGGGAGCCGGGGCCTGAATGTTAACGGTGGTTACGGGAACCGGAGCGGGAGCCGGCATCGGCGCCGGACGCGGGGCAACATAGGCCGGACGCTGGGCTACCAGCGTAATGCGTCGCGGCTCGGGTCTTGCTTCCCGGTAGACGTATACTTTTTCGGGCGCTTTGGCCTTTTCTTCTTTGGCCGGGCAGTCTTTGCGGGAATAGAAGTGGTCGTTGCAGTCCTGATCGTACTTTTTGTAGATGGATCCTTCGGCGCAGGCGCCAAGCAGGAAAAGGAGGGAGAATACAAATAACTTTTTCATGACTTTTCTCTTTCGTTGATTGATAGTTGCAATATAGCGGATTAGCAAAAAAATTAAATATACTATAATCTTTTTTTCTAATTTGTCAATTTCTGTTTAAAAAAATCTGCTTTTTATATAATCACGTAAATCTTAATTTAAACCTTATGTGATATGGCGGAAAGAAATTATTTTGACATTTTTGCCAATGTCATCTACGATTGAAAAAAATTTATTTGTTGACCGGGGGAAAACTTATGAATATCCGTAAAGTGTTGTGTTTGCTGACGATGCTGGCCTGCGCGGCGGAAAACTGTTTGGCGGCGGAAGGCGACAATCTGGCGGCGTCAATTTACAATCACGCGCATTTTCGCAACCGAGAGGCGCTGGCGCGGCTGAAGAGAAACGGCTATTCCCTGGACGCAACGGATTCACGCGGCAATACGGCGCTTTGCACCGCCATTATGCGCAAAGACGAAAATGCTTATAAACTGCTGCGGCAGATGGGAGCGAACACCGCCCATCCCTGCGTTAAGAGACTGGAAGCCGCAGTGCGGCCGGTTAAAAACGACAAGTTCGTATGGAACGTGGGGCCGACGACCTATCTCGGCGCCGCCGCCCTGATCGGGGGTACCGTGGCCATTGCCGCCGGCGGCAGCAGCGGCGGATCAAAATCGGACGGCGCGGCGGGGACCGGTGACGAACCCGGCGGCAGCGACAATCCGGGCGGCGGCGAAGGGGAAGTCGTGAATGAAGTCGATCCTTCGTATTTCCAGACCGACGAATACAAACAGGGCAATTTCCTGTCGCAGATCGGCGCGGCGGAAGCTTATGCGCGTTTTTACGGAGAAACGGAAAGCGGCGATCTGGCCTCGCAGCTGGAACGAGTGGCCGTCGGCGTGGTTGACAGCGGCGTTTACGGTGCTCACGCGGAGTTTGGCGCCACCGACGTCAGCGGCGTCAATTACGACTACGGTCCCTGTTCCAAAAGCGGAAACTCTACCAACTGCTGGCAGTGGGCGGCTGAATATACGGTCGGCGGACAGAGTTATCAAAACGTTACTTATCTGAAACTTGATGATGGCCGCGTTTATATTACCCGCGTAGGCAAAACGGGAAGCAAAGAAGAGTATGACGAGTGGGCGTCGTCTTATGATGACGGTTATGACTGGAATGTAGAAAAAGACAGTGCGACCGGTTTTTATCCGAACAAGTCGGATGATGCCGCGCACGGCACCCATGTGGCCGGCATTATCGCTGCCGACAGAAACGGCGCCGGCATGCACGGCGTGGCTTTTGAAAATGCCGAGATTATCGCCGCCCGGTGGGATCTGATGTCGCCGATTTCGGCGCCGGTAAAAGACGTGATCGACATGGGCGCGAAAGTGGTCAATTTCAGTCTGGGCGTAGATTCGACGGCTGATATAAACGCTTCCACCATTGATCGTTATGCGGATCAGTTGGACGATTATCTGGACAGCGTGCGCTATCAGATTGAAAACAACGTTGTTTTCGTTTTTTCCGCCGGCAATGAAAGTCAGGCGCAGCCGGGCGTTACAAACGGGATTCCGCTGCTCGACGAGTTTAAGGAAAGTCTGGACGGTTTGTTCGTGACGGTAGTCGCTTTGGACAAGGACAACAAGCTGGCCGATTATTCCAACGCCTGCGGAGTTGCGCAGAACTATTGTATTGCCGCGCCGGGAAACGATGTCTGGTCGCCCATTAACCAAGATGATATGATCGGGCAGATGAGCGGCACCTCAATGGCGGCGCCGGTGGTTACCGGCAGCATTGCCTTCCTGATGGGCGCTTATCCTTACATGACGCCGCAGGAAGTGGTCAGTCTGGTGTTTGAAACCGCCGACGATCTGGGGGACGCCGGCGTGGACGCCGTTTACGGACACGGTCTGATCAATCTGAACAATGCGACCCAGCCGCAGGGCGAACTGATGATCGCTACCGGCTCGAACGTGAAAGGGGAAAGCATTGCGGCCCGTTCGACGACAATGTCGGTGCCGGCCGTTTTCAAGAGCGCGCTGGCGGCAAAGATGCCGCGTTCCGTTATCGCGTTTGACAAGTACAAACGCCCTTATGCAATGCCGATTTCTTCTTTTGTAAAAATGACCCACAGCGGAGAGCGCAATTTTAAAAACGATTTGTATGCCTTTTCCCGTTATCAGCCGAAGCGGAGGATAGCGGCCGGCGGCAATCTGGCCTTCTCCTATGCGCCGGCGGCTTTGGCCGATTCTCCGAGCGGACTCGGCACCGTGGAAGCCGAATATGCCGGGGGGGGGTATGTGGCCGGCTTCTATTATACGGAAAATACGCTTTATAATCATGACGCTTATTTTGAAAAGGCGCTGGCCAATCCGTTTATGGCGATGAATTCGGCTTACGGCGTGTACAGCCGTTACCGGCCGTCTTCGGACTGGAAGGTGACGATGGGCTTTGCTACCGGCGAAAACGGTCTTTACGACGGCAGCCGGGACGACAACGACCGCGATTTTGACAACCGGGTTTACGGTTTTGATTCCGCCGCCGCTTACAGCCTGACGGACAATCTGACGGTGACGGCGATGAGCGGTGTTTTGTACGAAGACGGTGCAATGCTCGGTTTAAACGGCACCGGCGGTTTTGACGTCGGCGATTCCAGCACCTATTATGCCGGGCTTTCGGTCAGCTGGTCGCCGCTGAAGAACCTGTTTTTAAGCGGTGCTTATTATCAGGGCTGGACCGATGCCGGCGGGCTTGCCTCCAACCTGATGCAGACCAGTCGTCTGGTCAGCGACAGTTTTGCTCTGGACGGCCATTACCGCTATAACAAAACCGACGTTGTCGGCTTGCAGATTTCTTCGCCGCTCAGAATATACAAGGGCACGGCCGCCTTTGACCTGCCGGTCGGGCGCGACAATTATTCCGACGAAGTTTACCGCGAGCGCTTCAATGCCGGTTTGAAGCCGGATGCCCGGGAATACAAGTTTTCGTTTTATCATGACCGGGAGATTAACGAGGACATGAATTTTAAGGCGCAGTTTGACATGCGGCTCAATCCCGATCATCAGAAAGATGCCGAGACCGATTATCGGGTGATGTTCGGTTTCAACTGGACTTTCAACTGATTTTGCAAAGGAGCGGTTTTGAACCGCTCCTTTTTCGGTTATGCTTTTTGCGGAAAGGTCCCGAACTTATTCGGAGCCGAACGTAAAGCCGTCGGAACAATGCCGCCTCATGCCTCATACCGCAGGCTTTGCGGCCGATACGGAATTCTTTGCCGGGGTATCTTTATTTGCCGGGAAAAAGCGCCTGGCGTACCCGGCGGATGCGGTATTCCCGATAGAGCTGTCCGAAACGTTCGTCTTTGGGCAGATTTTCCCAGCCGGGCATGTCGGCCGCGCGGACGGTTTGCAGAATTTTCACTGCCTGCCGGAGGCGGTCGGCGTTTTGTTCAAAACGTGCGTCTTCTTCGGCGGAAATAGGACGTTTGCAGCCATGCATGTCGGCGCGGCAGACAGCGATGTAGTTTTCAAAGTCTTTTTCCCCGGAACGGATGAGATCTTCGCAAAAATCGACTAATGTGCCGATCCTCATTTCCGGAATTTTGCAAAACTTCATATGATAACGGCAGGCAGTGAGGGCAAAATCGCGGTAATGGTTGGGGATTTTCAGCCGGCGGCAGATCGTGCGGATAATTTCCAGACCGTTTTGTTCGTGATTATGATGAGAGGGGAGAATTTCCGCCGGGGTAACGGTTTTGCCGATGTCGTGCAGGAGAATGCCGAAGCGGACGAGGGCATTGCCGCCGGCAGCCTGTTCTAACGCCGACAGAGTGTGGTCGCCGCTGTTGCCTTCGGGGTGATAGTCGGTGCGCTCGGGCGTATTCCACAACCGGTTGACTTCCGGCAGGACGGCTTCAAGCGCTCCGCAGGCGCGGGCAGTCTGTACAAAACGGGGAAAATCGGGAAAGCGCAGGGCTTTTTCCAGTTCTTTCCATATCCGTTCGGCGGAAAGGTGGGCAAGCTGTCCTTCCGCCGTCATCCGGGCAACCAGTTCAAGCGTTTCCGGCGCCGGAGTAAAATTAAGCTGGGCGGCAAACCGGCAAAGGCGGAGAACCCTTAAGGGGTCTTCCTGAAAATGTTCGGCGTTGATGTGTCTTAAAACGCGGTTTTCAATGTCTTTCCGCCCGTTGAAAGGGTCAAAGTATTCTCCCGTTTGCGGGTCAAAGGCGATGGCGTTGCAGGTGAAGTCTCTCCGTTCAAGGTCTTCTTCCAAAGTAACCGAGGGGTCGAAAATAAAGCTGAAATCGGCATGGCCGCAGCCGGTTTTAATCTCTTTGCGGGCAAGCGCGTATTCTTCTTTGCTTTCGGGGTGGAGAAACACCGGAAAGTCTTTGCCGACGCGGACAAAGCCGCGGGCAAGCATTTCTTCGGGCGAGGCGCCGGTGACGACATAGTCGTAGTCCTGCGGCTGCCGGCCGCGCAGCCTGTCGCGTACGCTGCCGCCGACCTGATAGATTTTCATGCCTTTTCTCCCAACAGCAGTTTTTGCAGATAAGCGTTTAAACAACGTTCTTTTTCTTCCCCGGCGTTTTGTGCGCGGGCGTCGGTTTCGGTAAGCGAAAGGAGTTTGCCGAGTGCTTCGTCAAGCAGCGGCTGCCGGCCGAGGTCTTCTGTTTCTCTGCCGTATTTTTTGCTTTCGATCAAACGGGAAAGGGCGGCGTACGTTTCTTCGCCGAGCGTCTGCCGGCAGGTTTCCAGCGTGTGGGTGAAATCGGTTTCCGGCAGGCGGCGGAATGCGGCGACGCAAAAGGCGTTGAGCAGGCCGCGGAAAGCGTAGAGGTATTTTTTGCCGGTGAAGGTCCGGCGTTTTTCCATTTCCCGGAGATTATTGGCGGCCATGGAACGGTAATGGCGGATCAGAGTGCCGTCGTCAAAACTTTTTTCGGCAAAAGCGCGCAGTTCCGGCGGCACCGGTCCGAGGTAGACGACGTTTGAGATCAGCCATTCAATGGTCGAAGGGTTGGATTTTGCCAAAAGACGCAGGAATTTGAAAATGTCAAATCCGCAAAGGTCGTACAAGGCGTCGTGCGCGGTACAGGGGGCAAGCTTTTGGTCAAACGCCGCATTGATGACGTCGTCCGGCCGGGCCAGGTTGACATAGTCTTTCAGCGGGCGGCAATAGACAAAGCGGACGTCGTAGTCGCTGTCGGCGCTTTCGATCCGCCAGGCGCGGCTGCCGCTTTCAACGGCAAAAAGAATTTTTATCTGCCGTTGTTCTTCCAGATCGTGCAGAAAGCTGCGGACGGTTTGCGCTGCCGGTTCAGACATGTTTTTTGGCCTCCCTGACCATGTGTTTCCAGTTTTTGGGTTTGATGACTTTGACATGCGGTCCCCAGCCGTAAAGGCAGCGGTCCAGTTCCAACACGCCGCCCGCCCTGAAACTGACGGTCAGGCTGCCGTTGGGGTTTTCGCGGACCTGCTGGCGGGGGTGAAAAATGTAGTTTTTGGCGGCGGCGGCCGAGCGGGCGTCAAAAAGCCATTCGTTTTCAAATGCCGGTTCGCGGAACAGTCCGAAATTTTCACAGCAATGGTTTTCCAGGCAAAAGTCACCGTTGCGGATAAAATAGCTGTCGGTTTCTTTAATGTCAATGATGTCGCTCAGACAGACGTAGAGAAACTCCCGTTTTTTTTCCGAATAAGCGATAAGGTGATGTTTGGGGCCGTAAATGAAGGCGTACGGACATAACGTCTGCCATTTTCTGAGAGTGTTCGTTTCTGCCCAGCACAGACGGATTTTGCGGCAGGCGGTAACGGCATGTCGGAGCAGCGCCAGATGGCGCGGATTGATCTCGATTTTTTGCACCGGCCGGAAGAGGTAGCCTTCGGAAGCCTGCATGATTTCGGTGTCGGTTTCTATCCGGCAGCAGACTTCCGGCCGCATCATGGCCTTGAGTTTGGTCAGCAGGCCGGCCAGCGTGCGCGACTGTTCGCAAAGCTGAACGTGTTTTAACAGCCGCAGGGCGTTTTGCAGGGTGGATATTTCTTCGGCCGAGAAACTGATATAGTTTTTGAGCGCCCCGTACGGCAGGTGCCAGCGTTTGACGCCGTGCTCGCCGATGGTTTCGGTCAACTGGGGAAACCTTTCGCGGATAAAATTGCGCATTCTTTCCGCCGTGCGGCGAGAAACGTCAAACTGCTGCATGACGTCGGCGATGGAAATTCCTTCGGCGCTTGACTGCATACGGATGGCAAGGTCAAATATGTTATGCATTTTTTCGTATGCCATCGGGTAGAAATCCTTTGCCGTTTCAGGGAATCAGTTTTTCGTCCAGGCTGCAGGCCGCAGTTTTTCCCGAAGCCAGCGCTTCGACAATGGTGGAGCCGCCGTGTTTGCAGTCGCCGGCGTAGATGACGCGGTCGGTGTCCGGCTGACGGGGAGCGGTGCTGCCGATGGCTTTGATGACCAGGGAAAAGCCGGGCCGGGCGATGGTGGTGTCGGGAATTTCTTCCAGTTTGCCGCGATTAAAACGGTTTTTGGCGGTATATAAGGTGAGGTAATCTCCGTCGGCGCCGATTTTTTTGATTTTGGTCATGGTGGTCAGGTCCACGCCGGCATCAAGCAGCGATTTTCTTTCCTCCCCGGTGACCCGCATGTCGGAAACCCGGCGGCGGACAAACATTTCGACATTTTCGGCGCCGTTGTTGACGGCTGTCAGTGCGCAGTCGGTTGCGACGGCACCGCCGCCGATGACGGCAATGTTGCCTCTTGCCGCATAGTGCTCAGGGTGACGCAGATAGTCAAGATAGGAAACGGCATGTTCCTCGCCGTCAATGCCGAGGTTGATGCCTTCCGGTTCGCCGGTGGCGACGATAACACCGTCAAAATCCTGCTCCAGAAGCGCGGCAGGGTTGTTGACGGGAGTGTTCAGCCGCAGTTCGATCATGTCGGGATCGTCAATGAAGCTCCAGTCTTTGGCGATAACTTCAAACGGCAGCCGTTTGTCGGGGATGAGATTGAGGGCGCCGCCGATTTTTTCAAAGCTTTCAAACAAGGTAATGCGGTAACCGAGCCGTGAAAGTTCCGCCGTTGCGGCAATGCCCGCCGGCCCGGCGCCGATGACGGCGACTTTTTTGCCGTTGGCCGGCAGTTTGGGATGGGCGGCGGTTTCCGCGGTACGGTATTTTTCCAAAATGGTGGCCTGAACCCGCGGAATGTTGATCGGAAAGTCGATGCCGGCGCGGGTACAGGCCTGCATGCAGAACTTGTCGGGGCAGATCAGGCCGCAGGTCTGTCCCATCGGGTTGTTGCGGGTAATGGTTTCGACCGCGCCGGCAAAATCGTTTGCCTTTGCTTTGGCGATAAACTCCTGCGGATTGCAGTTGACGGGGCAGGCGTTCATGCAGGGTTTGCTTTTGCAGCCCAGACAGCGTCCCAGTTCGGAAATCAGCTGGGCGCGTGTCAGGTACAGTTTTTTGTCAGTCATTTTAACTTATCCGAAATTAATTGCTGTTTATAATTTACGCCATCAGAGAAGGGAGAAGTCAAGTTTTTTCTGGCGGAGGTTGAAAATGTTGAAAAAAATATTGCGGGCGGCGGCCGCAGGAGCGGCGTTCGTCGTCGTTTACCTGGTCTGCCTGTATGCGGTGCAGGATTATCTCATCTTTTATCCGGACAGGTTTTATGCCGGTCCGAGCAGCGCCGGCGCACCGGCGTTTGAAGAACGGCCGCTGGTGACGGCCGACGGGCACCTGATTATGGCCTGGTATGCAAAAGGCGATGCCGACAAACCGGCAATTTTGTTTTTCCACGGCAATGCCGGACAATTGGCAACTTTTGCGCCGCACCTGAAAGCGTATATTGATGCCGGGTATCCGGTGTTTATGCCCGAATATCGCGGTTTCGGCTTAAGCGGCGGCAGGCTTTCGGAAGAAACGATGTATGCCGACGCCGTCGTTGCCTTCAATTATCTGAAAGACAGACTCGGGCATGACAAAATCGTCGTTTTCGGTTATTCGATGGGGACTGCGGCGGCCTCGGCGGCGGCAGGCATGTGCTCCGCCGACGCGCTGATCCTGGCCGCGCCGTTTTATTCCCTGGAACGCGAGGTCGGCGACAAGCCGGTTCCCCTGGCTCGGCTGGTATTGAAAAACCGTTTGCAATCAAACCGTTTTATTGCCGCTTATCCGGGGCCGCTGCTGGTTGTTCACGGCAGTGAAGACAAGCTGATTCTGCCTTACCACGGCCGGGAACTTTTTGAGTTGTCGCCGGCTGCGGACAAGGAATTCTTTTTGGCGGAGGGGGTTGATCACAACCGTTTGTTTTTTGACGATGGCAACCATCGGACGATGCTCGACTGGCTGAACCGGCGTTTTGGCGCCGGCCGCTGACGGCGGTGCCGACAAGTGTCCGCCGGCCGCCGCAGGCTTGATTTTAGCCCCTTAAATACGCGGCTTGAAAGCTTCGTAATCCTTGCCGGGCCGGAATGTCCGCATCTGTCCGCTTGCGCCGACGTTTGAACCATAAAAAAAACTCCCCGGGCAGGGGAGTTTTTTTTATAGGTTTGCAATTTAGAAAACGTAGCGGACGCCGCCGTAGATTTCCTGGTTGTGGACTTTGCCGTCGCCGATTTTGCCCATGTCGTAGTAACGGTAACCGACGTCGATGTTCAGGCGGTTGGTCATCTTTGCGGAGATACCGCCGCCCAATACCCAGGTGAAATTGTGTTTCTTGTAACTGTCGCGGCCGTCGTCGTACGAGAACTTGTATTCGAGGTTGGTTACGCCGATACCGGCCTGCAGATAAGGCGTAAACCAGGTATACGGAGAGAAGTCGTAATAGACGTTGAACATATAGGAATCGTATTCAAACGTGCCGGTGCTGGTGGAAACGATCGGATCGCGTCCTTCCATCGGAATGACGAGCGTTTCGGAATCTTCGCTCTTGTCACGCCAGATATATTCGACTTCGGCGCGGAAGTACTGATAACGGTAACCGATGGCGCCGGAAAGCATGAACAGGTTGTCGTCGATGTCCAGACGGTCACCCGAGGTGTGTCTGTCGCCGATGTCAGGTTCGGCAACGCCGCCGCGCAAACCGAGGTAAATACCGTCGCATTCGGCCATGGCGTCTGCGGCCGCGACCATCCCCAAAACTACTGCCGATGCTCCGGCCAACATTTTTTTCAACATTCTAAAGATTCCTCTCGTTAAAGCAAAATGAAAATTCTGGACAAAGAGTACATTAATTTTTTAATTGAATCAAGTTTTTTGTGCGGCGGCGGCAGAATTTGTCGTGAGCGGCCGGATTTGTCCGGAGTCCGTTTTCCGCCGCCGGTATAATTTAAGCAGTCCGCTTGCTTTTTCAACGGTTTTGTGTTAGTCGTAACGATTATGACGAAAGAAAAAACGGCAAATGAGGAAAAAAGAACGGCTTCGGGGCTGAATACGCTGGCTTCCGAAACGATGCCGCTTTTGCGCCGAATCCTCGGCCGAAAGGGCATGATGGCGGCCGACGTGCTGGCTTTTTGGGAACAGATTGCGGGGGAGGAACTGGCCGCTTTCACTTTTCCGGAAAAAATCGGTTTTCGCGGCAAGGAACGGCAGAACGGCGTTTTGCAGGTGGCGGCGGTCAACGGCGCTTTTGCTCTGGAACTGCAGCACCGGGAAAAGTTTGTGCTGGAAAAGGTTAACGCCTTTTTCGGCTACAAGGCGGTTTCCGAACTCCGAATCCGTCAGAGCGGCGGGGTTTCCTTTCGCCGGGGGCGGCAAATTAATCAACCGGAATTTAAGAAAATACTTGTAAGCGGCGAGGAACAAAATTATATTGAACAACTGACCGGGGGACTGAACGACGGCGATCTCAAAGACAGCCTGATCCGTCTGGGAAAGTGTGTATTATCGCAAAACCGCAAATAAACAGGAGTAGCAATGACTTTTGAAAATATCATAAAGAGGGTGAGCCAGGTGTTGGCCGCGGCGTTTATGTTCTTGATGGCCGACGGTTTCTATCTGTCGCAGAAGGGATTTAACTGGGTGGACGGCAGTCTGGTGCTGGTCAAACCGGCGGAAGCGTCGGTGCCGGCGGCCGCCGGCGGCGTGGTGCCCAGCCGTTTTGAAATGAATGCCGCGCATGTGCTCGGCAGCGCGGACGCGCCGGTGACGATTTACGAGTTTTCGTCGCTCGGCTGTTCCCATTGCGCCGATTTTCATCTGAACATGCTGCCCGAGCTGAAGAAGGATTATATCGACAGCGGCAAGGTCAAGCTGGTGTTTGCCGATTTCCCGATCGACGCCAAGTCGATGAAAGGGGCGATGCTGGCCCGTTGCATGCCTGCCGACAAATATTTTGATTTTTTGAGCCTGCTGTTTAAAAAACAGCTGACCTGGGGGCTTTCCTTTAAAACTGAAAAGCTGCTGACCAGTTATGCCGAACTGGAGGGACTTTCCGCCGAAAAGGCGAAAGCCTGCATGGAAGACGACGACGCGGCCAAGGAAATCATGTCGGTACGTCAGGACGCGATGGAAAAGCTGCAAATTCAGGGAACGCCGTCCTTCCTGATCAGGAGTGACCTCGGCGAAGAAGTTTTGCCCGGGGTTCCCGATTATGAAAAACTGAAAGAAGTGCTGAATAAATATCTCGGCGTTAACAAGTAAGTAACCTTTAGGGAATATGCTGGCCGATGAAAAAAATTCCTGAAGACATCAGGGAACTGGAGGAAAAAATCGCCCGCCAGCGGGAAAAGGAAAACCGTTTGCGGGAGCCGGCCGGAGCTTCGGAATATGCCGGAGCGGCGGGTGTCGGCCTCAGGATTGCGGCGGAATTTCTGTCGGCGGTTCTGGTCGGCGGCGCGGTCGGTTACGTGATTGACCGCATGGCGGGCAGCCGTCCGTTTTTTCTGACAGCGTTTCTGTTTTTGGGCGGTGCGGCCGGCATTTTGAACGTTTACCGTCTGGCCAAAGCGGAAGACGAACGGAAAACGAATAAGGAGTAGGTTAAGTTGTCAAATCCGTTGGAACAGTTTGTTATTAAGCCGATTATTCCGCTTAAGGCCGGCGACGTCGACATTTCTTTTACCAACTCCTCGCTGTTTATGCTGCTGGCGGTGGCGGCGGCGGCGCTTTTGTTTTCGCTTTGTCTGCGGCGGCGCACCATCGTTCCCGGACTGGCGCAGTCGCTGCCCGAATGCGCTTACGGTTTTATCGCCAATCTGATGAAGGAAAATATCGGTCCCGAGGGGCTGAAATATTTCAGTTTCATCTTTTCGGTCTTTTTGTTTGTCGCCTTCGGCAACATTTTGGGACTGTTTCCTTATGCCTTTACCTTTACTTCGCATGCAACGGCGGTGGGCACGCTGTCGATCGCGGCGCTGCTGTTTAACGTTGCGGTCGGCATCCGCAAGCGGAAATGGGGGTATTTGCGCACGTTTATGCCCAGAGGCATTCCGCTGGTGCTGGCGCCGCTGGTCGTGCCGATAGAGGCCATTTCCCTGCTTTCCAAACCCTTCAGCCTGACGGTGCGACTGGTGGCCAACATGACGGTGGGGCACATCATGCTCAAGATCATTGCCGGTTTTATCGTCAGTCTGGGCGTGTTCGGTGCGGTGCCGATGCTGTTCAGCGCCTGTATCGTCGTTTTCGAACTGTTCATTGCCGCCCTTCAGGCTTTCATTTATACGGTGCTGAGCTGCATCTATCTGGGGGACGCCTTGCGCAGCCACTAGCGGAAAAGATTATTTTGTAGGATATGTTCAATGTTAAAATCTGAAAGGAAAATTAAATGGAACCTTTAGCTTATATCGGCGCTTCTATCTGCGCCTTGTCGATGACGGTTGCCGCCTGGGGCGTGGCTAAACTGTGGATGACGATCATTACCACCGTCGGCCGCAATCCGCAGGTGAAAAAAGACGTTGATATCTATGGCTGGGCCGGTTTTGCCGCGATTGAAGCGATTGCGCTTTATGCGCTGGTTATTGCCCTGATCATGCTGACGGGCGGCGAATAATTTTGGGGTGCCGGCGGGACAAACATGGGGAGAAGGTCTTTTTCCCCGTTGTTCCGCCGGATGCGGACGGCAACTTATCGGTAAGGAAGAGGCGTTATGCCACAGCTTGATTTTTCCACATTTCCTTCGCAGGCCTTCTGGCTGGTCGTCAGCTTTGCGCTGATGTGGCTGGTTATGGCCAAAATGATCGTGCCGAAGATTACCGATATTCTGAATCAGCGGCAGCGTAAGATCGACGATTATCTGACGGCGGCCGGCGAGTTTAAGCAGACGGCGGAAGAGGCGTTGGAAAAATACGAGCGGGTTTTGCGCGAGGCGAATGCCGAAGCGGCGGAGAATCTGCGAAAGGCCGGCGAAGAGCTGGAAAAGAAAATTGCCGCGCGGGAAGCCGAAAAAAGCCGCCGGCTGGCGGAAGCGACGGCGGAAAACGAACGTCGGACGGAAGAAAACCGGCGGCAGACGATGGAGCAGATCGAAAACATTGCGGCAGAGTTGGCGGTGCGGATTGCCGGCCGGCTGGAACTGGACGGTTTGGTTTCGGCCGAAGACGTGGCCAAAACGGCCGGAAGGAGGCGGGAGCATGAATGAACAGGCGGCAAATTCCGGCAGCCGGGAGCTGCTTGACGCAACCCAGCAGGCGGTGGTCGGCGCGGCCGGCAACGTGGAAACGATTATACAGGATACGGCGGAAGAGTTGCACGGGAACGGGGAAGCCTTTTACCTGACGGCCGAATTCTGGGTCGGCATGACTTTCGTGCTGGTGGTTGCGGTTTTGTTCGTGCCGTTGAAAAAGGCGCTGCTGGCTTATCTCGGCAAATATGCGGAGAAAGAGGCCGGGCGCATCAGCGAGGCCGAAAATCTGAAAACGGAAGCGCGCAAACTGCTGGCTGCCTATGAACAGAAGCTTGAAAATCTTGAGGACGAAAAAGCGGGGATTCTCGAAAAGGCCAAAAAAGAGGCCGGCGTTTTGAAAAAAAGGGCGCTGGCGGAACTGGATCGGAAAATGCAGGCGCAGGAGAAAAGCGTCAACGAGAGAATCAGGGGCGAGCAAAGCCGTGCCGAAAGCGAATTGACTTCGCTGGTGACCGAGCGGACGATTGAGCTGCTGAAAGACACGCTGGCGGCAAAATTTGACGACGGCGCCCGCGCAAAGCTGATTGACGAATCGATAAAAAGAATAGAATCCTTGTAACCGGAAGTTTTTTATGCGGGAGGCACGAACAATGTTCGTGCCTTTTTTGTATCCTGAAAACCCAGCGCCCGATGCGTGGTTGAGGAGAACTTATGTTTTTTTCATTTCGCTCTTTGTCCGTTTTTCGTTTTCTTTTCTTCCTTTCCCTTTTTTCCGCTTTTTCGTTTCCTGTTTTCTTTTTCTCTCTTTTCCTTTTTCCTCTTTTTTTCCTTTTTCCCGTTTTTCTTTTCTCCCTTTTTCTTTTTTCTTCTTTCTTCTTTCTTCTTTCTTCTTTTTCGTTTCCTGTTTCCCTTGTTTCCTTCGTATTTTTACGCCTTGTCCTTTATGTATAAAAACTCCTTTGCCATTGTAAGAAAGATGGTCTGATTACGGTTTCAGATATAAGCAAAGAAGTTTTTTTTATGAATACATATACAACAGCATATACGACGTGGAATTGTAAGTATCATGTTGTCTTCGTAACGAAGTGTCGCGGAAAGGGAGGGAGGGCGGATGTTCAGAAACAGGTCAGATTTTAAGAGTTATGTAAGTGGAAAGGTTAAGTATTTTAGAAGCCGAAGTTTGTCCGGATCCTATTCATATGTTATCGGAGATACCGCTCAGATATTCCGCAAGCTTGATTAAGGGATGACTCGAAGACAGGAGCTGTTTGTCGATATGCAAACGACAGGGAAATGCGAAGTTTTGATATTGAAACCGGGAATTTTGGTGTAAAGGGTATTATGTAGATATTACGGGGAAGAACGTTCAAAAGATAACTGAATATGTCCGGAATCAACTAAAAGAAGATGCGGAGCAAAGTCGGTGTTGACAATGGATTTAGACCTGTTTACGGGAGGCACTTAAAATAGTTGCTTTATCAGGCCGTCTTGTACCCTTTAGGAGTTTGGCGGTACCGTGAGGGAGGATATCCGCATACGAATAACCCCGGTTTTGCGTGAGGGTTCCTTTTTGCGATCGGAAATTCCCGGCCGGCGCCGGGACGTTTTGAACAGTGTTTTTGGGGAGGAGAAGGCTGGCAAAAGACGGTGGCCTGTGTCGAAAGAAAAATCGGCGGAAGAGGGCATAGGTATAAACGCGGAAACGGAAAAAACGGCAAGAGCGGGAGATACGGCGAACGACGGAATGTGCTCATGGAAAACTCCTTTATAAAAACAGTTTATGTCAAATTGCGAATGATAAGATGTTGTAAAGGGAATATTTTGTGGTTTAGCCTCCTTTCCGGTTTGTTTCTTTGTTTTCCTCCGGTTTCGGAATTTTGATTTCGTAGACTTTGGAACCGGTGTTAATATAGATTTTTGACGGATTTTTCCGTTTGTCCAAGCTGATGGCGAAATTGTCGGCCATGGATTGAATGTCATCGTCCCTGATATCCCAGACCGTAAAGATGGAATCGGGGAAAAAATGTTTAAAAGCAGAAGCTTTATTTAAGTATTCTGTTCTAACTCCCGGTATTTCTCTTTCATAAACATTGCCGGTGAGGGAAAATCCGTCTTTAACGGGATCAAAGGAATGGAGTTTAAGAATTCTTATGCCTATTAATTTTTTTCTGTCGGAAAGGCGAACAATTTCTAAGGTAGCGATATAAACGTTTAATTTGCCATTTTCAAAAAGGATGACATCTTTATCATGGTTTCTGTAACTGCGAGAAAAATGACGATGAACGACGTCCATTTGAGAAAAATAGGTATAACGGTAGACGGGGGAGTTTTGCATTTGTTCTCGTCACATTTGGGGGTCCATACAGTGATGGCATCGGTGTTATCAACGGCGATTGTTCGTTTGTAGTTATCATATTTTCCAAGTTGTTCTTGACGATAATTGTCTTCATACACAATACATCCGTCTTTTTTGTAACAGTCTTTGATGCTGTCGAACTGAGGGACGGTTTTATAGGGAACGTTTTGGTAAGTGTCGGGAAAATAAAAGTCTTTGCTGTTTTGGTATTTTTCCTGGGAATAAATCTTTGCCCATTTGCGGTCGACTTTCTGATGAGGATCCATATATATTTTATCCATCAGTTCGTATTGATCTTTGATACACAGGATCAACTCGTCGGTCGGCAGGTCGGAATCGCAGTTGACGACGGGTCCGTAGGGATTATCGCTATAAGCCCCGACAAGGGCCGAGCATCCGGCCAGCAGGGCGGTACCGAGAACAATAAACAGATTGAAGAAATATTTTTTTGCATCAACAACCTCCGTTGCAGGATGTTTGATTTTGTAAAAGTTATTTCCGCAAATAATGGTTGTATCTTTTCATTTTTTGTAACGTTTGGCAAGTATCTTTTGTCTGTGTACGGCATGTAAAAACATATGCCCCTGTGTGGCAAAGGGGCATTGCATAAAAATCCGTGCAAAGGAATTTTTTAATGTCGGTTAAATTGTTTGAGCAAAACCAAGATGACGCAGGCCGGCGAGAATCGAGTGGACGTCGTAGAATGCGTTGTGTTCGTCCAACCCGAGCGCACGGATTTCGTCTTCAAGTCCGAGCAGTTTGGCAATTTGCCCGGAAGACTGTTTTTCGACGAATATGCCGTTTTTGCGGTAAGCCTGTTTGAACCAGCCGGCGATGTTGCGGCAGTCGAGCGGAGAATCGTCTTTAATGCCGAACATGTCCAGGTTGTAGCCGATGACTTTGCCGTCGGCAATGCGGTCGTCGTCGGGTTGCCAGGCGTGAGAATAGCAGGGCAGTCCGCCGGCAAATCGTTTGAAACGGGCATAGGCTTCGGGAAAGGGAATGCCTTCTTGCGCCAGCAGTTCGTCGGTGATGCCGGTCAGGTTGATAAAATAATCGGTCAGCTTGGGCGCAAACCGCGGTTTAACGTAGAGGTTGAGTTTTTCCGCCACGCTTAAGTCGCGGGAATTGATTTTGAGCGCCGCGATCTGGACGATTTCGGCTTTTTTCTTTTCTTCCTCCGGGGCGTTGAGAAAACCCTGCCAGGAGGCGTATTCGGTGTCAAAAACGATAAATTGTTCAGTCATATTTTTTCTCCCTGAAAGGACTGGCGGCGTAGGTGCCGAGCATGTGCAGTTCGTCGGCGAAAAAGCGCAGTTCGTCAAAAGCGTTTTGAAAAGCGGAACGGGCGGGGTGGGATTCTATTTCCATGTAAAAACGGGCGGAAACGAACCTGCCGTCAACCTGATAGCTTTCCAGTTTGGTGAGGTTGATGCCGTTGGTGGCAAAGCCGCCGAGCGCTTTGTACAGCGCGGCGGGAATCGATTTGATCCGGAACACGCAGGAGGTGATGAAGCGGCCGCCGTCGTCTTCGGGAATTTGGCTTTCGCGGCTCATGACGAGAAAACGGGTGGTGTTGTTGCCGTCGTTTTCGATGTTGGATTTCAGTATTTCCAGCCCGTAGATTTCGGCCGCCAGTCTTGAGGCGATGGCCGCTTTGCTGGGGTCCTGAAAATTGATGATGTCCTGGCAGGACTTGGCGGTATCAATGCGGGCAATTGCACTGATTTTGTGCTTTTTCAGAAATTCCGAACATTGGGCGAGCGCCTGCGGGTGCGAAGAGGCGGAAACGATTTCTTCCGGTTTTGCGCCTTTTAACCCAAGCAGCTGATGCTCAACCCGCAGGAAGTATTCGCCGTTGATGAACAGACCGGTGCGCGGCAGCAGAAAATGAACGTCCGCCACCCGCCCGGCGTTGGAGTTTTCGACCGGAATGACGGCGACGTCGGCCAGGTTTTTCTGCACCATGTCCATCGCCTGTTCAAAGGTTTCGCACGGCAGATAATCCTGCCCGGGATAAATATTCTGCGCGGCGATGTGCGAGTAGGCACCGGCCACGCCCTGATAAACGATTTTAAGCATTAACAGTTCTCCGAAAATTTCCGCCAAGGCTAACATACGCCAAAGGTGCTGTCAAGCGCGCGCCGCCTTGCGCCGGCTGTTGATAAACGGATCTGGCGCAAAGATTTTGCTTGAAGAATCGCCGGAAGTGTTATAACTTCTTGAACTGAATTTGTTTAAAATCATATTTTGCATGAATTTTTTTGAGAAGTGTGATTTTTGTGTCAACCTCAATAGCTATAGGAGCTAAGAATTACCATGAGTAAATGGGTATATACATTTGGAAACGGCCAAGCCGAAGGCGATGCCTCCATGCGAAACCTCCTGGGCGGTAAGGGTGCCAACCTGGCGGAAATGAACGTCGTCGGTTTGCCCGTTCCTCCCGGATTTACAGTTACGACTGAAGTCTGCACCTACTACTATGCCAACAACAAAACCTATCCGGCCGACCTGAAAGACCAGGTTAAGGCTGCCGTTGCCGGCGTTGAAAAAATCATGGGCAAAAAATTTGCCGATGCCGAAAACCCGCTGTTGTTCTCGGTTCGTTCCGGCGCCCGCGTTTCCATGCCGGGCATGATGGACACCGTTTTGAACCTCGGTTTGAACGACGAAACGGTTAAGGCTCTGGCCAAAGCTTCCGGTTCCGAAAGATTTGCCTACGACTCTTACCGTCGTTTCCTGCAGATGTTCTCCGACGTTGTTCTCGGCGCCGATCTGGACGAATACGAAGGCGCTCTCGAAGCGATGAAGAAAGCTAAAGGTTACAAGTCCGACACCGACCTGACCGCCGAAGACCTGAAAGAACTGGTTAAGGAATATAAGGAAATCGGTCAGAAACTGGGCAAAGTCGTTCCGCAGGATCCGTGGGATCAGCTGTGGGCCGGCATCGGCGCCGTATTCGGTTCCTGGATGGCTGCCCGCGCGATCACCTATCGCAAACTCAACAACATTCCCGGCGACTGGGGTACGGCCGTTAACGTTCAGACCATGGTCTTCGGCAATGCCGGTGACGACTGCGCTACCGGCGTATGCTTCTCGCGCGACCCGGCAACCGGCGAAAACGTTTACTACGGCGAATATCTGGTAAATGCTCAGGGTGAAGACGTTGTGGCCGGTATCCGTACGCCGCAGCCGATGGCCTCGAAAGGCGACGGCACTTCTCTGGAAGAAAAATGGCCGCACCTTTATCAGGAACTGGTTGACGTTCGCAACAACCTCGAAAAACACTACAAAGACATGCAGGATATGGAATTCACCATTGAACACGGCAAACTGTGGATGCTGCAGTGCCGCAACGGCAAACGTACCGCCGCCGCCGCTGTCCGTATGGCCGTAGAAATGGTTGAAGAAGGCCTGATCAACAAGGAAGAAGCCATTATGCGCGTCGGCGCCGACCAGCTTGACCAGCTGCTGCACCCGATGCTTGACCCGAAGGCCGAAAAGAAAGTTATCGCTACCGGTCTGCCGGCTTCTCCGGGAGCTGCCGTCGGCCGCGCCGTATTTAATGCGGAAGATGCCGAATCCTGGGCTGCCAAGGGTGAAAAAGTTATCCTTATCCGTAACGAAACCTCGCCGGAAGACATCGGCGGCATGCACGCCTCGCAGGGTGTTATCACTGCCCGCGGCGGTATGACCTCTCACGCGGCGGTTGTTGCCCGCGGTATGGGTACCCCGTGCGTTTCCGGTTCTCATGAAATTCACATCGACTATGCCAAAAAGACCATGACCACCGACAGCGGCGTTGTCGTCAAAGAAGGCGACTGGGTATCTCTGGATGGTGCCAAAGGCCAGATTATCGAAGGTCAGGTTCCGACCGTCAAGGCCGACACCAACAGCGGCAACTTCGGCAAACTGATGAGCTGGGTTGACGAAATCCGCACGCTGGAAGTCCGTGCCAACGCCGAAACGCCGAAAGACGCTCAGACTGCCCGTGACTTCGGTGCCCAGGGTATCGGTCTGGCCCGTACCGAACACATGTTCTTTGACGCCGAACGTATTCCGGACATGCGCGCCATGATTCTGGCCGACAACGAAGAAGGCCGCCGTGCCGCTCTGGATCGTCTGCTGCCTTATCAGAAGCAGGACTTCAAAGACCTGTTTAAGATCATGGAAGGCCTGCCGGTCGTTATCCGTCTGCTGGATCCGCCGTTGCACGAGTTCCTGCCGAACACCGATGCGGAAATGCAGGAATTGGCCAACAAGATGGGCATGACTCTGGAAAAGGTTAAACAGCGCGCCAACTCCCTGCACGAAGCCAACCCGATGCTGGGTCACCGCGGCTGCCGTCTGCCGATTACCTATCCGGAAATCTGCGAAATGCAGACCCGCGCTATCTTGGAAGCCGCTTTGGAATGTGACGCCGAAGGCATCAAGGTGCTGCCGGAAATCGAAGTTCCGCTGACCGGTTCCAAGAAAGAGCTGGATATCGTTAAGAACATCATCGACACCACGGCCGAAAAGATCTTCGCCGAAAAAGGCAAGAAGATCAAATACGAAGTCGGTTCGATGATTGAACTGCCGCGTGCGGCTCTGAAAGCCGACGAACTGGCTCAGTCCGCCGAGTTCTTCGGTTTCGGTACCAACGACCTGACTCAGACCACTCTGGGTATGAGCCGTGACGATACCGGCGCCATTTTGGACGAATACCGCGCCCGCGGCGTTTACGTAGCCGATCCGTTTGCTTCGATCGACGTTGAAGGCGTCGGCTGCCTGGTTAAGCTGGCCTGTGAAAAGGCACGTTGCGCCAACCCGAGCATCTGGCTCGGCGTCTGCGGCGAACACGGCGGCGATCCGGCGTCCATCGACTTCTTCCAGACCTGCGGCATGAACTATGTTTCCTGCTCGCCGTACCGCGTTCCGGTTGCGCGTCTGGCCGCCGCTCAGGCTGCCGTTCGCCACAAGAACGACAAGAAGGAAGAATGCAAGGATTCCTGCTGCTGCAAGAAAGCCTGCTAAAAAAGCGCATAACCGGCTCGTTTAGAGCAAAAAGCGCAAAAAAGGGAAAATCCGCCGTACGGAAAAGTACGGCGGATTTTCTTTTTTCTTATCGGTTGCCTGACGGAACCCCTTGGGTTTACCCGGGGCTGAATGCTTTAGTGTCGGAACAATACCGCTTTATGCCTTTGATTGTTGCTAACAAATTGATTTTATTGTACTTTGTCCGCTTTGTCTGCCGGGAAATATCCGTTTCTTCAGGGGAGATAGTTTAAATGTCCGTGTAGGCAGGCAGATACGGACTTTTCAGTCCGGCTGTCGGCTTTTGGAGCGTTTGTGGCGGTATTTGCGGTTTGGAACGGGTAATGCTTTTGTCCTGGCCGGGAAGGCTTTATTTTTTGTTGTTTTGCGTATTTCCCGGGGTGAAGACAAAATTTGTTCTGCGGGTGTTTTGAGGTCCGGAATTTTGGTCGGTCGGGTTGAGTGTTTTTTATACATACGTTGTTACGGGGAGATTTTTTATAATCTGCCGCACACGACACTTTGGGCGGCAAAACGAAGAATCGGTATGTTTCGGTTTATGTTCAGAGATGTTATGTTCGGGCGGGGAGGCGCCGGGGGAGAAAAAAGCGTCCGGAAGCAAAGGTGCAGAAACGGATTGAAGGAAAAGGGAGAAAAAAGGAGCGGGGTGTCGGAAAGACAGAAATAAGAAAAACTGGCGGGAGGGGAAAAGGCCGGAAAAAAGGGGGAAGGAAAAAAGAGGCGGCAGGAAAAAAAGAATGCGGGGTAACTCCGAAAGACGGGGAAAAAAAGGAAAACGGTCGAGAGGGGAAGAAGGGCCGGAACGGCAGGAAGAAGGAGAACGGGAAACGAAACGGGATGAAACAGAACAGAAAATATTTGACAAAAAATAAAATTTTGCATATGGTGGCAACGTATTTAACAATTATTAATTTTGCTTATGAATTTAACTTTATTTCGGCAGTTGTACGAGAGTACGTTTAAAGCCGAGCCTTTGCTTGCCGGTTTTTGGTCTGTGGCAATGTACGATTTGGAAGAGGAATCTTTCAGCAGTTGGGCAACAATGAGAGAAAAGCTGGAGGAAAATGCCAGAAATCAGCGGAAAATGCTGAAGATGCTGTTTGACGGCCTGTTTCCGGCGACAATAGCGGATACGGAAAAAATCGACGACTTTTCGCCGGAAGCTCTGGCCCGTCTGCTGGCCGCCTATCCCGGGCTGCTGACGGGAAACGAAGAAAAGCTGCGCGGTCTGCTTGCGGAACTGCCCGCCGGCGAAGCGACGCACCTTTTGGCGTCAATCATGGAATAAAAACGTATTCTTGAGAAAAAAGCACGGTTTGAACCGTGCTTTTTGTTTTTTTATGCCTGACGGTTTTCCCCGAGTTTACGGGTGGCTGAATGAGTACGACGACGATGCGGTAAGAAAGTTCGGAAGTCATACAAAGCTGACACAGTGTTTATCGTTTAAGTTGCCACGTAGTCCGGGTGTGTAAGTATCGTCGTATCCTGAATAAAGTCCGGCGTTGTCGATTACATCAAAAAACTGTTGCCTGAGCTGTCAGAAAGTATCTCCGGCCGTAAGGCAGAGAAAGTTGGCTTTGGTAAAGGCCGCGTTCATTTTATAATGACAATCCCCGGGATGTGCAGACGTAACGGCTCAATTAAAAAGCCCGATTTTAAGGCGGACGGAAGGTTTCAAAACGTGCTTTGGGCGTTTCAGAGCGGACGGAAACGTTTTTAAAAAAGGTTTGCAAACGGGGACGATAAGGCTGTCGGTACATATTTTTGTTGACAGTTTTGTCTAAAATTGTTAATTTAATGGGCAGTTAAGAATTATTAATAAATTGTTGAACCAAATAAGAAACGTTATGATGAAATTTCAGAATTTCGAGGCTTTGTATGGCGCGGCATGTGAAATCTTCGCCGCTGCCGGTGAAAATCCCGCAGTCGCTGCTGCCGTTGCCAAACAAAAAAAGGTTTTGCTGGCTCAGTTTGCCGCCAATTTTCCTTCGTCGTTGGCCAATGCCGAAGCTCATCCGCAATTTGACGTTATGCAGTTTATGAACATGCTGCTCAAATTTCCGGAAACGCTCGGCGGAAAAGGCGAAAAGCTGTTTTCGCTGCTGAACAGTTTCGAGGATCACGGAATCGATGTTCCCGCGGAGTTAAAACAGATTTGTGAAAATCTGCGCGAAAAGCCGAAGGCCATGTCCGAGGAAGAGAAAAAACTGCTGGCAGCGCTGAAAGAAGCATTTCCCGACAGCTTGCGCAAGTTGCGTGAACTGCCGTTCAAAGAGGAAAAAGTGATCGCTTTTCTGGTTGCCTGGCCCGATGCCGTCGACGGCAAACGGCGGGAGTTCATCAATCTGATGGGCGATTTGTGCCAAAACAACGTTAATCTGCCGCTTGAGTTGAAAAATCAGTGGCGGGGAATGGTCATGCAGCCGTAACGGCCGTATCAGACCAGTTTAAAAGAGCAGGGAACCTGCTCTTTTTTTCGTTTTAAACGGCTGTCGTGCCGCTTGGGGTCTTAAAATTCGCTGACGTCCCGATCTGAGCCGTCCGTCGGCGGGGTTTATGTCCGAAAGCCGAAATTAAAACCGCCGTTATAGGCGGAGTTTGAAAAAAAGTTTTATTTTTTTTGATTTTTTGCGTTTTTGTTATTGAAATATAAACTATTATTGCTTAAGTTAGCTTTTGTATTAGTTATTTAATAAATGAAACCCATATGGAGAAAAAAAATGAAAAAGCTTTTAGGTTTGTTCTGCGTGGTAGCTTTGTTGTCCGCTTGTTCGTCGACCGGTTCCAACGGCGGTCTGTTCGGCGGCAGCGAATGCGATTCGAGAGATGCCCGCAACTTTATGGCCAATGCCGAAGACAGAGTATTCTTCGCGTTTGACAGCTCTTCTCTGAGCGACAATGCCAAAGAAATTCTGGGTACTCAGGTTAACTGGCTGAAAAAACACGAAAATGTTAATGTCGTCGTTCAAGGTTACTGCGACGAAAGAGGTACCAGAGAATACAACCTGGCTTTGGGTGAACGTCGTGCCAGCGCCGTCAGAGACTATCTGATTTCTCAGGGTATTGCCGCCGACAGAATTTCCACCATTTCTTATGGTAAGGAAAGACCGGCCGTTCTCGGCAACAATGAAGCTGCCTGGGCTCAGAACCGTCGTGCCGTAACCGTTGTCAAGGCCGGCAATTAAGCCGAAGTCTGTTTTATTCAAGTAAGCTTACAACTGTAAAAGGAGACGCTCTTAAAAAGGAGCGTCTCCTTTTCGTTAAAAAGACGGTTTCAGGCGGCCGACGGAAACGGGACTTTCGGATTTTGAGGGCGGAAAGAATCAAAAACGGTTTCGGGCGGTTGGCGGAAGCCGGTTTGTTTTGAGCTCCGGTGATGAAGAGAAGAATAAACGGCCGGTCCGGATGTCCGGCGGAAACGGGACTTTCGGGATACCTCCTTTTTTAACTTGTGATTTGACGCAAATTGCCCTATATCTTATAGAAAATCAACTTGGGAGAGGTTAGCAGATGAAAAAACAATATCGGATTTTGACGGCCGTTTTGGCGCTGACGCTTGTCAACGCGATGCCTGCGGCGGCACAGGACGTTACCGTGCTTATGCAGGAAATGAACGACATCAGGGAAGATTTGAAAATTTTACAGCGTCAGATGTATAATGACGGCGGGTCCGAATTGGTTGTTACCGTCGGGCGTTTGGACGAACTGGTTCGTTCGACCGCCGGCCGGCTGGACGAACTGGATTATAAAATCAAACAGCTGGATGAGAAAATCAATTTGATCAACAAGGATATTGACGTGCGGATGAAACTGCTGGAAGGTAAGAAAATCACCGGCAGCGGCGGCAGTGTTGCCGACAACTCGCCCAAGTTTTCCGCACCGGTGGCCAAAGAGGCGCCGCAGTCCATCGTCGGCGGCAGCATCAGCAACGACGAACTGAAACCGATCAGAAAGCCGACCGCGGCAGAAGTTTATCAGAAGGGACTGGAGGCTTTGAAGGCTTCCGACTTTGCCGCGGCGGAGGAAAACTTTAATACGGTTTTGAACAAATATCCCAAAGACAAACTGGCCGGCAATGCCCAATACTGGCTGGGCGAAACTTATTATGCGCGGAAAGATTACGGCCGGGCAGCGGTGGCTTTTGCCAAAGGCTATCAGGGATATAAAAACAATCCCAAGGGAGCCGACAGTCTGCTCAAACTGGGTATGTCAATGCAGGAACTGGGAAAGAAAGGCGAAGCCTGCGCCGCTTTTCTCAGCCTGAAAGAAGAGTTCCCGAAAGCAGAAAAAGGGCTTAAGGAAAAAGCCGCGGAAAGAGCCAAAAAACTGGATTGCGAATAGCATGGAGGCGACGGCCGAAAGTTTTGCCGCCAAAATGCGGGAACTGGCGGCAGGATACAATGCCGATTTCCGTTTGACCGCGGCTGCCGTTTCCGGCGGCGCGGACTCGCTGGCGCTGGCGTTTCTGCTGAAAGATTTTCAAAAACAAAACGGCGGCCGGGCGGCAGTGCTGACAGTTAATCATCACCTGCGGCCGGAAGCGGATGCGGAAGCGGCAATGGTGGCCGCGTTGATGAAGAAATGGGGTATTGAGCATCATGTTCTGAACTGGTTTCCCGAAGAAGGAAACGGCGGTATTGAAGAAAAAGCAAGAGAAGCCCGTTACCGACTGATGGAAGACTGGTGTGTCAAAAACGGTTTTTACTATCTCCTGACGGCACATCATCAGCAGGATCAGGCGGAAACTTTTTTAATGCGTTTGCAACGCGGCAGCGGGGTTGACGGATTGTCGGCGATGGCGGAAATGACGCCCCGCGGAAAAATCTGCGTCGTGCGGCCGCTGCTTGAAGCCGAACCTGCGGCGCTGCGGCAGCTTTTGCGGGAAAGCGGCATTGCCTGGGCGGAAGACGCATCAAACGGCTGCGATGATTTCCTGCGGGTGAGAATCCGTAAATTCCTGCCCGAACTGGAAAAGAAAACCGGCATCAGCATCCGTCGGCTGGCGGAAACGGCTCGGGCTTTGCGCATGACCAGAGAATATTTGGAAGCGGAAACGGATGCTTTTGTCCGAGTCCGCGTCCGCCGTTTTGAAGGGCCGGCTTTCAGCATTTCTCCGTCGGCGTTTGCCCGGCTGCATCCCGAGATCGGCCGGCGGGTTCTGGCGCGGTTGATCAAGGAGGCCGGCGGCCGCGGCTATCCGCCGGAATACCGGGAGCTGCGGCGGCTTGCCGAACGGCTGCAAAATCCGTTGTTTGCCGGCTGCACGCTCGGCGGCTGCGAAATTCTGCCGTTTATGAAACGCTGGTGGGTTATTCCCGAAGCCGGTGCGAAGCGGGTGTCCGGCGGGAGAAAAGCCGATCTGCCGGCGTTGTCCGGCGGCCGGACGGCGGTTTTGCCGCATAAGTTGAAACGTCTGCTGACGGCAGCGGAAGACGATTGTTGAAAGTCTATTGTGTTTTGCGAAGAAAAAAACTATATATAGACAAGATTGATTATTAAATTAAGGAAATGTGATGAAAATAGGGAAAAGTTTAATCTTCTGGCTGGCGGCGATCGTTTTGCTGACCGCGATTGCCAACATGACCGGACAGGGAACGCCGGCCAGGTCCGCCGGCAGCGAACTGCCGTTTTCCGAGTTTATGAATCAGGCGGAAAACAACAGGATTGCCGAAGTGACGGTTTCCGGCCCGGACGTATACGGAACTTATACCGACGGCGGCAAGTTTTACACTTATACGCCGTATGATCCGACCATGATCGAAACCCTGCGCAAAAACAACGTGGTGGTCAATGCCAAGCCGGAAGACACTTCCGCCAACACTTTCTGGGGAATCGTCATTTCCTGGTTCCCGATGATTTTGCTGATCGGGGTTTGGATCTTTTTTATGCGTCAAGCCAATGCCGGCAACAGCAAAGCAATGAGTTTCGGCAAGTCGCGCGCGCGGCTTTTGGAAAACAGCAAGAAGGTGACGTTTGCCGATGTGGCCGGCTGTGACGAATCCAAACAGGAGCTGGAAGAAGTGATCGACTTTTTGAAAGATCCCGGCAAATTTCAGCGTTTGGGCGGCAAGATACCGAAGGGCGTTTTGCTGGTCGGTCCTCCGGGAACCGGCAAGACGCTCTTGGCCAAAGCGGTGGCCGGCGAAGCCGACGTTCCGTTCTTTTCGATTTCCGGTTCGGATTTCGTCGAGATGTTTGTCGGCGTGGGTGCTTCGCGGGTGCGCGACATGTTTGCCCAGGCCAAAAAGAACTCGCCCTGTCTGCTGTTTATCGACGAAATTGATGCGGTCGGACGTCATCGCGGCGCGGGACTCGGCGGCGGCAACGACGAACGCGAGCAGACCTTAAACCAGCTGCTGGTGGAAATGGACGGTTTTGACGAGAACGAAAACGTTATTCTGATCGCCGCGACCAACCGGCCGGACGTTTTGGATCCGGCGCTTCTGCGGCCGGGACGTTTTGACCGGCAGGTGGTGGTGCCCAATCCCGACGTGAAAGGCCGCGAGGAAATTTTGAAGGTGCATGTGCGCAAAGTGCCGCTTGCCAAAGACGTCAATCTGGCCGTGGTGGCCCGCGGAACGCCCGGTTTTTCCGGCGCCGACCTGGCCAACCTGGTAAACGAGGCGGCGCTTCTGGCTGCACGCCGCAACAAGCGCAAAGTTACTTCCAAGGACTTTGACGATGCCAAAGATAAAGTGCTGATGGGCAACGAGCGCAAGTCGATGGCAATGGACGAACAGGAAAAGAAGCTGACCGCCTATCACGAGGCCGGACATGCAATTTGTTCATTGAACGTTGAAGAAACCGATCCCATCCACAAGGCGACGATCGTGCCGCGGGGACGGGCTCTCGGCATGGTGCAGCAATTGCCGGAAAAAGACCAGTATTCCTATTCCCGGGCCAAAATGCTTTCGCGTCTGATTATCTGTATGGGCGGCCGCGCGGCGGAAGAATTGAAATTCGGCCGTGACAAAGTAACGAGCGGCGCTTCTTCCGACATTGCCGCGGCGACCAAGCTGGCGCGTTCGATGGTTACCGAATGGGGTATGAGCGATCTGCTCGGACCGGTGCTGTATGCCGAGAATTCGGAAGAGGTTTTCCTCGGCAAATCGGTAACCCAGAACAAGAACATGAGCGAGGAAACCGCGCGGGTGGTGGATGCCGAAATCAAGCGTCTGGTTTGCGAAGCGCATGAAGGGGCTCTGAATATTCTGAAAGAGAAAAAGGAAGACTGGGAGCGTCTTTCCGAAGCCCTGATTGAATATGAAACCCTGACCGGGGAGGAAATCAGGCAGGTGATCAACGGCGAAAAGATTAACAAGTCGGCGGAAACGCCGGTCGATCCCGCCAGACAGACCCATGCTTCCGTCCCCGAACTGTAGTATTTGCCGGGGATGGCAGAGGCCGGGGCGGGCAATAAAATGCTGATGCCGGGGCAGAAGCAGCAAAAAAGGCACCTGCGGGTGCCTTTTTTTGAGATTCGGAAATGACTTCTGTTTACTGTAGTATTTTTGTCAGGGATGGCAGAGGCCGGGGCGGGCAATAAAATGCTGATGCCGGGGCAGAAACAGCAAAAAAGGCACCTGCGGGTGCCTTTTTTGTGAGATGCGGGAATGAGTTCCGCTTTTTGATCCGGAAGTATTTCCCCTTTTTAAATTCGGAAACAATTTCCTCATTTTTAATCCGCAAGCAGCCGAATTGTGCCGGCGGTTTTTCTTTATCGGCCGCAAGTCTGCCGCTGCCAGAAGGCAATTTCGTCGTTGATGTTTTTGCGGGCGTTTTCTTCGAAAAGCCGGCGGAACAACGGCAGCGCGAATATGTGTTCCCGCGCAAGCAGCTTTTGCAGGAACGCGATGCGCATGACGGCGATTTCTTCTAACGGGAAGGAAATGTATTCCTGTCTTAAATTGGCGACATATTGCCAGTAAAGGAAGGAATCGTCTCCCAGAATTGCCAGATCGAGGTCGCGGATCAGTTTTTCTTCCGTGCTTTGCGGCGTGTTTGGAGCATTTTCATGGTCAGTTGCGGCAACGATTTTTTTAACCGTTTTCAACCGGTTGAGTTGACCGAAAAACTCGTCGACTTTTTGGGCTGAGCGGGCAACGTCGTCCGCGGTGCCTTCATTAACCAGATCATGGGCGAAAACGGCTAAAATCAGATGGTGTCTGTCAAAATCCGTCTTTTCCCGCTTTTCATACACTTCCAGCAGGTCCAACATATAAGCCAGATGAGCCATAGTGTGGTAACAGCGTCGCGGATCGTTGTATAATTGCGCCAGTTTGTAATACCGGCTGTTGCTTTGGTCGCTGTACCATACTTTTTCTCTCAGCCAGACGCTTTGCAGGTAGAAGGTCGCCAACGCGTCCATGACTGAAGGCATAACTCCGCGGGCGGCCAAAACAAACAAATTGTTGCGGCAAAGCCGTTTTACTTGCAAAGCGGACATGTAAAGAAATGTTTCTTCGCATATGTCTGCCGGAACGGTAAACAGTTGCGGGGAATGTCCACAGTATCTGCCGATCTGTTCGAGGAAATACGAATTTTCCGGAGACGGAGCGTAGTTTTCCGAAGGGTCCGCAATAAATACGTCAGCCCCTGCGGCAGCAGCCGCTTTGAAGGGATCACCGCTGAACGTGACGACTTCGATGCAGTCTGTCCAGTTTTCCGGCAACGGGCGTCGGTCTGCTTCGTTTCGGAAAAGGTCGCAATTCGGCATTTCCCGGAACAGTTGTCCGATGCGGACGAAATCGCTTAACGACGATTTTACCAGTTGCACTCTCCGCTCGGCGGAAAATGTCATTTCCTTTTCTGGCGCGGCGTCGACGGCAATGATAATACGCTTTAAAGACGCGGCGGCAGCCTTAACGATTGTCAGATGTCTGACGGTGAAAGGATCGAAAGATCCGGCGTAAAAACCTGTTTTTTCCATACGATATTGTTTTATAATTTGACATAAAAATTAATTTTATGCATGACAGATAACACGGTATCGGGAAAAAATCAAGCGGAAGAAAAGGCATCCCGGTCACGGGGGATCAGGCGCGGCGGCCGGCGGCAAGAGCGGAGAAGGGCAGACGATGAGGACAGGGAAGGGGAAGGCGGACGGCCGGATGAAGCGGGAAAGGGCGGCCGGCGGCAAGAGCGGAGAAGGGCAGACGATGAGGACGGGAAAGGGGAAGGCGGACGGCCGGATGAAGCGGGAAAGGGCGGCCGGCGGCAAGAGCGGAGAAAGTTAACGACAGGGGCGGCCGTTATGTGTGCAGGCGCGGAAGGCAAAAGCCGGCAGCTTAACCGCGGATGGCGCGGCGGCCGGCGGCAGAAGCTTAGTCGCCGTATCCGCGGGCGGCGGGTCGGACGGCCGTATCCTGACCGGCCGTGGTTTGCAAAAGCTGCCGGCAGTATTTTTGCAGATTTTGTCTGGCCGGAGCCGGCGTATTTTGATCCGAAGAAGCGAACGAATCGGCAGTCAAACCGGAAAATTGCAGGTCATCCGGCAGACGGGAGATATCGGGATGCAGTTCTCGATAGATTAATTGCATGGTACGCATATCAGATAAAATATTGCGTTTTAAATTTGAGTTGCTTTGGCTGATTTGTTCCAACATATCGCCGATGGCTTCAAGTTTGCCGTCTTCAGGGTCGTTTTTGTCTGCACGTTCCAATTTGCGCTTATACAGTTTTTCTGCGCTTTCCAAAATTCCTTTAGTATTTGAATAGGGAGTGCCGATGATTTCTGCCGACAGGCGAAGATCCGGGTTGTCGGTCGTTATATAACCGATGTTGGCTTCCAAATTGCCTATATTTTCCAGCACCGCCTCTGTTCCTGTGCGAATCGTTCCGTTATCCTCTGTTTGCGGCAGACATCGGTTGATGTCAAACGGTTGCGGTTGATAGTCCGGAAAGTAGCGTTCGGCGACTTTTTCGGCAAATGTTAAGGCGTAGACGGTGCGGGTGATGCCGGATTGAAAAAGGGTTCGGTCGAAAGGCATGCCCTCTTTGGCGTCATTTTTCAGATTTTCCATGATGTTTCGGCAGGCATCGGTGCGGAATTTTAGTTCTTCGCGCATTTTTTCGTCCGGCGTTACTTTTATTCGGGCGGCACAGAACTTCTGCGCCCGCGAAAATTCTTCGGCAGCCAGCAGTTCGAGCGGCGTATCGTCGGTGATGTTGTCGCGGGAAACAGTGTCCAGCCCGAGCACGACTTTGGCGGCCAGCGGATTTTTTCTGATTTTTTCAATGTCGCGGAGTTCTGCCTCGATACATTTGATGATTTCTTTTTCGGCAATCAGGTAGGATACGTCTTTGCCGCCAACGATCGAATAACCGCTTCCTTGCAGCTGTTTGCAGCTTTCTTTGAATTTGTTTTCCGCTTCTTGCAGTTTTTCCCGTGAGCAGGGGGGCGGTGTGGCTGAGCGGTCATATAAGATGCCGTCAGCCATATTCCGGTAGTGATCCGACAGTATATGCATATGCCGGCAGGCTTTTGCCGCTTCGTCGAATTTGTGATAGCCGGGGCGTCCGGGCAGGCGCAGCCGCGCGCAGAGTTTGATGCGGTTGAGAACGGCGCTTTCCTGATTGAGCTGAGCGTTGCCATAGGCGGAGAACATTTTATATATTGCTCCCAGCAGTTTGTCTTTTTGGTCAAGAGAAGCGGAAACGCCGGCTTCGGCAACGCGGGCCAGACTCTCTTTTTCGAATTCTGATGCCGGATAATAACGGCGGGTTTCGTTAACGGCTCTGGTGCGGGGAATGCTGTGTTCGGGATGAGCGGCCATCAGAGAGGCGGAAAAAACGTATATGTCGGAACAGCAGAAGTTGTTGCTTTTGTCGGTGTCATGCGCCAGTTCGTGGAGAAGAAGAGACGTCATAAACATGGGCGCGGTCTGCGAGAGCAGGCAGATGTAGTCGTCGGAAGAATATGCGCTGTATTTGACGCCGGCAAGGGAATTCCCCGAAGCGGTGGGATCGATCCGGTTCTCAACGGAGAAAAAATGTCCGTTTTCGTTGAAGTTTTTGAAAGAAGCCGAAACGACCGGGTCGTTGTCGTGCAGATCCTGATAGGAACGGTCGAAGAAATACAGGAAATGAAAATAATGATCGTTAAACCACAGGTCGGGAAAATGCATTTGCCGGAAAGCTTCTTTGGCCAAATCGTATCGGCCGGGGCGGTAAGGGATTGCCGGCAGATCTTCGGTACGGCAGCAAAGCGGCTGATCGGGCTGCTGGTCTTCGGGGATTTTGGTTAAGCGAAACCGGGGATAAGTTTCCTGCCAGGAACGAAATTCGGCGGCGTTTTTTTCTTCCGGGCTGCCGACGTATCCTTTGATTTCTACTGCGCTGACGCCTTTCGGAGCGATGCCGAGACGGGCGGTCGGCATTTTTTCGTGGGGGTTTTTCAACGGCAGGCTGTTTTGATATTCGTCACGCAGCAGATAATAAAATTCTGCCCGTCTGCGGTCTTTTTTTGAGCGCAGGTCGGGAGGAAAAACGCCGCGTTTTAATTTTTGCTGCTGAAAGACGATTTCGTCGATGTCGGAGCATTCCATTTGTTCAAATTTTGCCTGCTTCTGTTCCCGGGGAGACAAAAAACGGATGAAATGGTGGAAGTCTTTGGGAGTGCCGTTGATACGATGGCTGAGGAGGAAACGGCGTTTCAGGGCGTTGTTTTCTTCCGTGTTTTCGGAAAAGTAAGCCGAAAGTATTTTTTTCAGCATGCCGGTGTTGCCGTCGTCGGCCAGGTTGGCCATGACATCGTAACCGAATTCGCGGCAATTTTCGGTTTTGGCAACCAGCGTTTCGGCATCGGGAAAAATCTGTTGCAGCAGGTCGATTCTTCCGTTTTTGACAATATGGTAAACGCGCCTTTCTTCATTTCCCCTCGTCATTAAATATTCTTTGATGTTTATCATTGCTGCCGCTCCGTGTCCGGTACATTGTTTTTCTATCGTACTTTATTGGACAAAAAAAGTCAATTGCCCGGCTGCAAAATGGATTGTTGCCATTTGCGGCGAATGTTTATATATTGATGACAGTTTTAAACAGGAGATTTTGGAATCATGACTAAAAAATTGTTCGGCACCGACGGGGTGCGCGGGGTGGCCAACGTTTATCCGATGACTGCCGAATTTGCGGTAAAACTGGGAATGGCCTGCGGGCAGGAAATCTGCCGCAACAAGCGGCGGGCAGCGATCGGGCGAGATACCCGCATTTCCGGTGAAATGCTTGAAGCCGGGCTGACGGCCGGACTGACGGCGGCCGGGATCGATGTGGTTAAGCTCGGTGTACTGCCGACGCCGGCAGTGACTTCGGTAACCCCCGAACTTGGCGTGGACATGTCGTTTATGATTACGGCTTCGCACAATCCGTATCAGGACAACGGCATCAAACTGATCACCGCGGAAGGCGACAAATTTTCCGACGAGGTGACTTCGCGGCTGGAAGAACTGATTGCCGAAGACAGGTTTGAGTTGGACGGCGGCCGGCTGGGTACCGTCAGCGAAAACAAGGAAGCGGTTGTGCTTTATCTGGAAAAAGCCAAAAGCTTTATCGAATCGGATCGTCCGCTGAAAGGGCTGCGGGTGGTGCTTGACTGTGCCAACGGCGTGTTTGCCGACATTATGCCGCAGGTGTTTAAAGACCTCGGCGCCGGCGTGATTACACTAGGCAATTGTCCGGACGGCTGCAACATCAACAAAGACTGCGGATCGCAGCACCCGGAAAAAATGTTTGAGACCGTGCGCGATGCCCATGCCCATTTGGGAATCGCGGTGGACGGCGACGGCGACCGCATTATCGTCTGCAACGAAAAAGGCGAGAAAGTCGCCAGCGAACAGCTGATTGCCTTTTTGGCGGAAACTCTGAAAGCGGAAGGCAAATACAACGGCAACGCGGTGGTTTCGACGGTGCTTTCCAACACCGCTCTGGAGCGTTACGTTCGTTCGCTCGGCATGGAATATTACAGCACCAAAGTCGGCGAACGGGCGGTAATTGCCAAAATGCGGGAAGTCGGCTGCAGCGTCGGCGGCGAAGAGTCCGGTCATGTGGTGGTTGCCGATTACGGCAAAACCGGCGACGGTATGGTGGCCGGGCTTTTGCTCAGTTTGGGGCTGTTGAAGAGCGGCAGGAAAATGAGCGAAATTTTTCCGCGTTTCGCCTTTGATCCGTTTGTTTTCGTCAACCCGCGGGTGGCCAGCCGCGAAGTGGTCCGGCAGGCGGTCGGGGATGAAAGGGTAAAGGCGGCGGTAAAGGCGGCGGAAGAAAAAATCGCCGGCCGCGGGCGGGTGGTTTTGCATCCGTCGGGAACCGAACCGCTGATCCGGGTCTGGGTTTCCGGCAGCGATGAGGCGCTGGTGCGGGAACTGAGCGACTCTATTGTCAACGAGATCAAACGTTTTCAGTAGGGGAGGCGAAAAACATTGCTGAACGGATTGAAGGCCCTGTTTACCAGCGGCATCATTTTCCGGCCGATGGTGTTTTCGGGCATCATCGCCGGTTTCCTGCTGTCGGCGTTTCTGGACATGGAAGAAGCTTTTCCGTTGTTTTCGGATCTGAGCTTTTATTTGCTGTCGGCTGCCTGGTCTGGTCTTTACACTTTGTTTTTCAATCAAATATATAAAGAACACGGGCGCGGGCTGGATTATCCGGCAATGGGTGGAAGGTTCGTCGGCAACCTGCTGCAGCTGATGTTTTCGGGGCTGTTGGCCTTTATCTTTTTTGAAACGCTGATTTTTTAAGGAAGAGTAGATTTGATCGATATCAGGCGCGGACTGGAAATATTGAAGAAAAACATCCGCATCGCTCCCGAAAAGCCCGGTGTTTACCGGATGCTGGGCGAGGGCGGAAAGGTGCTTTACGTCGGCAAGGCGAAAAACATCAAAAAGCGGATTGTGGCCTATTCGCATATCGAAAAGCTGCCGGTCCGGCTGCAGCGGATGGTGTCGGAAATCGAACGGATGGAGTTTATCGTCGTCGAAAACGAGGCGCGGGCGCTGCTGCTGGAAAACGAGCTGATCAAAAAACTGGCGCCGCATTACAACATTCTGCTCAAGGATGACAAGAGCTTCCCCTATCTTTCGCTGGACGTGAAGGCCGAATATCCGGTGCTTTGTAAATACCGCGGCGAAAAAAAGGACGGTTACAAATATTTCGGCCCCTTTGCCAACGCCGGCGCGGTCAACAACGTGCTGGACCTTTTGCAGAAGGCGTTTTTGCTGCGTTCGTGTTCGGACAGCGTGTTTTCTCACCGCGACCGCCCCTGTCTGATGTATCAGATCAAACGCTGTTCGGCGCCGTGCGTCGGCAAAGTTTCCAAAGAGGAATACCGGCAGCTGGTCAATGAGGCCGTGGCCTTTATCGAAAACAAAAGCAGCCGGCTGCGCGACGAAATGACGGCGAAAATGCAGGAAGCAAGCGAACGGCAGGATTTTGAGGAAGCGATGACGTACCGTGACCGGATCCGCGCCTTAACCAGCGTGCAGCAGGGCACCAACGTCGAATACGGTTCAATCAGATCGGCGGATTTCGTTGCTTTGTATCGTCAGAGCGGCCGGGTTTCCATTCAGGTCTTTTTCATCCGTTCGGGGCAGAACTGCGGCAATCTGCCGTTTTTCCCCGCGCAGGCGGAAGAAGCCGAAGACGGCGAGATTATGGAGGCTTTCTTAAGCAGTTTTTACGCTTCGCACGTGCCGCCGGAAGAGATTGTGCTCGCCGATGAGATAGAGGGGCGGGAATTTTTAAGCGAAGCCATCGGCGCAAGGATCAATGTTTATCAACGCGGCGACAAAGCCAAAATTGCCGCCAATGTCAGGAACAATGCCAAAGAATCGTTGGAACGCAAAATGGCGCTGGAAAATTCCGTCCGCAGCAATCTGCTTGAAATGCAGCAGGCGTTCGGACTGCCGAAAATGCCGGAACGGATCGAGGTTTACGACAACTCGCACATCCAAGGCAGCTATGCGGTGGGGGCGATGATCGTGGCCACTCCGGAAGGTTTCGACAAGAAGTCTTACCGCACTTTCAACATCAAGGATCCGGCCATTACCAACGACGATTTTGCAATGATGAAAGAAGTGCTGACCCGTCGGTTTAAGCGGATGACGCCGGAAAACCGTCCGGACGTGATTTTGCTCGACGGCGGCCTCGGCCAGCTGCATGCGGTGCTTGAATGCCTGAAAGATTTCGATCTTTCGGGGATTGCGGTGATCGCCATTTCCAAAGGGCCGGAACGCAATGCCGGCAAGGAGTTCTACCATCAGGCGGGCAAGGAGAGTTTTGCCCTGCCGTTTGCTTCGCCGCTGGCCTTTTACATGCAGAACATCCGCGACGAGGCGCACCGCTTCGCCATCGGCACCCACCGCAAAAAACGCGGCAAATCGATAACCCGGTCGAAGCTTGACGCCATCGAGGGAATCGGCGCCGGCCGCAAGAAGGCGCTGCTCAATTATTTCGGTTCGGCCGAGGCGGTGGCGCAGGCAAGCCTCAAAGATATTGAAAACGTAACGGGAATCAGCAAAAAAACGGCGGAAAAAGTGTTTAAATACTTCCATAAATGAAATTTATGCAATATTATCTTGGCAAATGGATTTTTAATTTTGTTTTTTTGATAGGTGTTGCAGTGTTAAATCTTCCCAATGTTCTGACGATTTCCCGGATTGTCGTGATCCCGGTCATTTTCCTTTCGATTTATATTCATTCCGTCCTGTGGTCGATTTTGGCCGGCGCGTTGTTCGTAACGGCTTCGATTACCGATTATCTTGACGGTTATTTTGCCCGTTCCCGCAATCAGAATTCGGTGCTCGGACGGCTGCTTGATCCGATTGCCGACAAACTGCTGGTGGTGTCGGCGCTGGTGATTGTGGTTGCCAACCAGTTGGTGACGCCGCTGACCTACATTCCGGTCATCATCATCATGTGCCGGGAAGTTCTGGTTTCCGGTCTGCGCGAGTTTCTGGCCGAGTTCCACGTCGGCATGCCGGTAACCCGTCTGGCCAAATGGAAAACCGGTTTTCAGATGACGGCGATCGCCATGATTTTGCTGCAAAACCTGCCGCTGATCGGCAATCCCGTCGGTGTGCTTGGCGAATGGCTGCTGTGGGTGGCCGGCATTCTGACTTTCATTACCGGTTATCAGTATTTCGAAAAATGTCTGGATTATATTTATACGGTTGAAAACAACAAGAAGAATCCGGTCAAACAGGTGGAACAGGAAGTTAAGAAAATTGCCGTCAAGGTTAAGAACAGCGTGGAAAAGGCGGTGGTGAAGAAAGCGGCGGCGAAGCGCGGGCGCAAGGCCAAGACGGCCGATGCCGAAACCCCGGCGCCGAAAAAGACGGCTGCCAAAGCGGCGGTGAAAAACAGCCGCCGACGGAAAAAAGCGGCGGCCAAAACGGGGGTGAAGGAAATTAAGCCGGCGGCAACACAGACGACGGCGGAAGCGTCCCCGGCGGCAGCGGCGGATCGGCCGGCGGCACCTGAGAAAACGGAAAACTGACGTTGGCCGGGACCGCGATGGAAATGCACAAGGCGCATATTCTGGTGGTGGACGACGATACCCGTCTGCGGGCGCTGCTGCAGCGCTTTCTGCAGGAAAACGGTTTTCGCGTGTCGGCTGCCAAAGGCGCGGCGGAAGCCCGGATGATGCTGAAACAGTATAAGTTCGATCTTCTGATCGTCGACATTATGATGCCCGAGGAAAGCGGTCTGGAATTTCTTGCCGGCCTGAGGAAGGAAGACAACGTTCCGGTAATTCTGCTGACGGCGATGGGGGAAACCGGCGACCGTATCGCGGGGCTGGAGAGCGGCGCCGACGATTATCTGCCGAAGCCGTTTGAACCCAAGGAACTGGTTTTGAGGATTAAAAACATTCTCCGCCGCGCGCCGCAGGAAAACGAAAAACAGGAAACCCGGCTTAATCTGGGGCTTTGCCGGTATGATCTGGAAACCCGGGAATTGACCGGCGAAGACGGGGAGGTTGTCCATATCACGCCGGTGGAACAGTCCATGCTTTCGCTTTTGGGACAGAAGCCGGGGCAGATTTTCAGCCGCGACCGGCTGGCGGAGCTGCTGGGAGCCGGACAGGGGCCGCGTTCGATTGACGTGCAGGTGACAAGGCTGCGCAAGAAGATTGAAAGGGATTCCAAAAATCCGCGCTATTTGCAGACGGTCCGCGGCAAAGGCTATATGCTGCTGACCGAATAACTTTTTTTGATAACTTGAAGGAGCGGAAAAATGCATTTGACATTTCCGAAAAAAGTGGAAGACACGATGCGCTATCTGAAGATCAAGATGCTGCCGCGCACGCTGTTCTTTCGTACGATGCTTCTGATCTTCATTCCGTTGATTGTGGTTCAGGTGGTGTCGATCGTCGCGTTTTTTGACGGCAGCTGGGGGCGGGTCGGCAAACGGCTCTCCACCAATCTGACGTCCAACATGGCCTTTGCCATGCAGCTGTCGGAAAAATCTCCGGCCAATCTGCCCGAAATTCAGGCGCTGACCAAAGAGATTTTTGACATGGAGTTTGAGTATTATCCCAACGACAAAAAACATGAGGTGATCCGCAAGGTCAGAAAACAGAACAAACTGGTGACCGGGTTTTTGGAAGACGCGCTGAGAGTGGAGTTTCCCGAAGCGATCACCAGCATTTACATCGGCAAGAGCAATCCCGACCTGGTGGTTTTCGTCGATACCGAAAAAGGTTTGTATCAGTTTGCGACTTCGTCAAAGAACATTTTCAGCACTTCCATTTTCGGGTTCGTTGCCTGGATGATCGGCACTTCGCTGCTGCTGTTTCTGGTGGCGGTTTTGTTCCTGCGCATTCAGGTTCGTTCTATCGCCAATCTGGCGGAAGCGGCCGAAGAGTTCGGCAAAGGGGTGGACAATAAAAAGTTCAAGCCTTACGGTTCTTCGGAAGTGCGCCGTGCCGGCATTGCCTTTATCAAGATGAAAGAGCGCATTCAGCGTCAGATCAGCGAAAGAACGCAGATGCTGGCCGGCGTTTCCCACGATCTGCGCACGCCGCTGACGCGGATGAAGCTGCAGTTGGCGATGCTGCCCGACAACGGCGATAAAAACGGTCTGGACAAGGAAGAGTTTCTGCAAGACGTTAACGAGATGGAAAAAATGCTTGAAGGCTATTTGTCGTTTGTCAGCGGCGAAGGCGGCGAGCCGTCGACTTTCGTTGACATGAACGAAATGATTTTAAGCATTTTGAACAAATTCCGCAACAGCAAGGCGTTGATCCGTTACAGCACCAACGATCAGGTGAGCGCCATTCAGGGACGCGAACAGTCGCTGAAAAGGGCGCTGACCAACGTTATCGGCAACGCGTTCAACTACGGCAGCACGGTTTCGGTTGCGCTTGAGAGCAACAACAACAAGCTGGAAGTGACGGTCGACGACGACGGGCCGGGAATTCCGCCCGACAAAAGGGAAGACGTGTTTAAGGCCTTTTACCGGATTGAAGGTTCCCGCAACAAGGAAACCGGCGGCGTCGGTCTCGGACTGTCGATTGCCAAGGATGTTATCGTTTCACACGGCGGCAAAATAGAGCTGACCGATTCACCGATAGGAGGCTTGAGGGTACTCATTTCTATTCCCTTATAACTCTCATATCAGGAAATATACTTTCCGATAAAAAAGGTTTTTCAGTTACGCCTGATCCGGGTACGGCTGAAAAACTTTTTTTATTTTCCGCCATTCTGCTTGCAGTCGGGGCTTTTTTTTGTTAAAAACAAATTAACTTATATTGTGTAAGCTGTGTTCAGGTAAAAATTCTGCGATTCAAGGATCAAAACGATGGCTGGTAAAGAAAACGACGATTTTGAATTAAACCTTAAGGACGCGGACGGCGGTGTCGGCAGTATCGACGCTTTGCTTGCCGCCGACGGGAACGATGCGCCGGCCGCCGGCGGAAACGGCAACGCGGACGATGATGACGATTTTATCGATTTTAACGATTTCAGCATTGACGATCTGGATACGGCGCTGAGCAAATACGAAGCTTCAAGAGGCGGCGGAAAATCCAAACCGGCGCAGACGTCCGCGGCAGAACCTGCAATTCCGGCGAAGGAAGTGGCAGTTGACGATGCCGGGATTGAACCGGAAATGCCGAGGTTTGACGCGGCGGAGGAAACATTGTCCGATTTTGACGCGTTGACGGCAGCGATGCCGCAGTCCGGCATTGCCGAAGCCGAGCCGGAAATACCCGAGTTTGCGGAAAAACCGAGATTTGATGCTTCGGCGGCAAACCGTGCGGCGGCTTTCGGTTCTTTGTCGGAGCGGGGGACGGCGCCGGCGGCAACGGTTGCCGAGCTGATGGCTGCCGTCGGCGGGGAAAAACCGGAAAGTCCGGCGGCGGGGGGAAGCCTGCCGGCGGAAGAACTGGTGACGGAAAATCCGGCGACTGAAGAAAACCTGTCGGCGGAGAAACCGGTGACGGAAGTGCCGGGAACGGAAAATGCGGCGTTGTCGGCGGAGGAAAACAAACCGGAAGAGGCATGTTTCTTGTCCGAGGAAGACCGTCGGGCTCTCGGATGCCTGAGATGGTATGACGGCACGCTGGGAGAAAAGGTTTATGAGGTTTCTTTGAACAATATGCCGGAGTTTCTTGATTATGACAAAAGCATTAAAACCATTCATGTCAACATTGATTCGCCTTACGGCTGGAACGTTTTTTTTGAAAACGGCGTATTTATGAATCTGATGGATCTGAAGGAATATCAGGAAAGAAACGGCAGTCTGCCCGGAACCAACGGCAAGATCATTTACGGCAGCCGCATGAGTTCGTTTGAAAAAATCGAACGGATCGTGGTTTATGAAAAGCCGCGTTATTTCTCTTATGGTTTGAAAAAATAAAAAGCTCCCCGCATAAAACGCGGGGATTTTCATGCTCGGGCGTAACCCTCAAGGTATCGGCGAACGCTAAAAGATATATGACACTCTAACGCGGCAGGTTGGCCGCATGCCGGAACTATGACACTCTGACGCGGCAGGTTGGCCGCATGCCCGGAACACGGTTTTTCTGATAAGAAGAGAAGTTTCTGCATATAATGCCGGCACTTGGCATACGCTCGGCAATATCTTTGTCTTTAAAGCTGCTGACGTTTCGATGGGGAAAGATTGCCCGGTTTGCCCTAAGCGGGGTAAAATCCACAAGCTGTTGACTTTGTGCCGCGTTTTTTTTGGGGGGGGTGATTTCGGATATATTCTTCCGGCTGTTTTTTCTGTGGTATCAACGTGATGCTCTTTGTACTCAAATTTTCGGTTGTGAGGTCGAAACCGTTCTTATGTTAAAAGGCGGTTTTTGCCTTTGAGGTCGCCCGCCATTAATTTTACGGGATATTCAGGCGGTATCTCCGGCAACATATGAATATGGCGGAACAGTTCCGGCTTTCCGCTTCTTTTCGCGACATGAGGTTTCCGAATCCGCTCACTCCGTTTACTTTATTTTTCTTTCCTTTTTTATCTGTTTTTTTCTCGGAATCATACCGTTTTCAATCCCGTTGAGTTTTATTTTCCTTTTCCTTTTTTGTCCTTCCTTTTCCGCAGGATTCCCGAATCCGCTTATCCCTTTCGCTTGCGGGAAACGGACGGAAAGTCTGTCAGGTTGCACTTTGCTCTTGTGCCTCTTTGTGTATTGCTTTTCTTTTGGCTGTTTGTTTTTTCGTAAGTTCTCCAAGCCTTTTCGTTTGCTTGCAGGATGGCGGATACGGCTGTGTTTGTTGCGGGATGACGGTCTTATCCGTCGTACTTCCGGCAGGAGAATGACGGATAAGGCGTCTTTTTTTCTTTTTTCCCGCAAGATCCGATACCGGGTTCGGGGGAAATATAAGGGGATTCGGAGAGATAAAAAGTGGTGTGAAGCGGAATGCCGGCGGATCATATGAAGTAACGTATGGGGGCTGACAGCGGGGCGTATAAAAAGGCATGCAGACTGTTCGGTGTGAAGTGATATAAGGGGATTCGGGGTAACAAAGGAGAGAGAGGACATATGAAAGGTGTCCGGTATGATATGCCGGCGTATCAGGGGCAAATGCCGTCCGTGATGACGCATGGAAATTTAAGCATACAGGGCTGTTCCGACGGTCTTTGCTTCCGGTTTTTCGTAAAACGCGGCAGGTGTTCGGCAGAAAAAAACTGCCCGTTTGCGCGGGCAGTCGAAATGCGGGGCAAAATCCCGTCAGTTTTTATAATTGATCGGAAAGACCTGAACGCCGTCGGTACCGGAAGCGTTGTCGCTGCCGTTTGTCGGATCCTTTCCTTCCATGTAGGCTTCAGCCTGAGCCTGTCCCGGTGTCAGTTTGCCTTTTTCCGCAGGCGCTTTCGGCATCGGCAGCAGCGGGTAGCCGGTTTTAGGCATGCGCAGCATCATATAGCCGGTTCCGCCGCCGTAGGAGGGGCCGGACAGACCGATCGAGTAATAGCCGCCGATGAAACCATAGTCGAGATCGATAAAATCGATCAGAAACATGGTTTTGACCGTGGTGGTGCCGATGGTGGTCATTTTGCAGCGGTAACCCTTGTCTTCCAAAACGATATTGTCGGCGTTTTTAACGTAAAGCAGGGTCTTGTCGGGAGAACATTCCGGCGTTTGTCCGTTGTAGGTAACGTTGTAGTTGAGCATCATGTTGATCGAACTTGAGCCCTTGTTCATGGTTACGTCGCTGATTTTGACGGAATCGATGTACATGTAGGCCGGGGTGATGCCGACGGTAATCGGCAGCGAAATGTAGTTCTGATAGCAGTTGCGGCTGCCGACGTCGGCCGAGCAGACCAAAGCCTTCTGATGGTTGTTGTTTTTCATCATCTGGGCCAGACTGTTGTATATGTATTCCTTGGACATTGACAGTTTGATCGGCGCGCACTGTTTACTGCGGCAGACGATGATCGAACGCGGGGTTGCCAGCGGCGCCATCTGCGTGTTGCGCACGGGGTAACTTTCCACCTCGTTTGCCTTGTCGAGCGGGTCGTTCATGACGTCTTGCATGCTGCGGTCCCAGAAACGGCAGCCGCCGACGGAAAGCAGGGCGACGGTTAACAGACTCAGAGCTTTTTTCCTAGACACGATTTTTCTTCCTTTTTTAAATCGATTTAAAAAACTGTCCTTATAATAAGACAAAATTATTAAAAGACAAAGATTTTTTTAGCTTATCGTGCAATAATTTAGTGTTTGCATAATAAATCGCTTGCCTTTATAATGAAAGAAAGCTTACGAAACCTGCGAGGGAAAGAAAATGAAACTGTTTGTTTGTCTGTTGGCCGGGTGCCTGTATGCCGCCGGCGCCTTTGCCGCCGAGAACGTTTACGTGGTGGACGGCGACAGTCTGGAAATGGGGGAAGTGCGTATCCGTCTGGAAGGAATCGACGCGCCCGAATATTATCAGGACTGCCGTTATCCCAACAATAAAAAGTATGCCTGCGGACTTGAGGCCAGGCAATATTTGCAAAGTCTGGTCGATCAGGGCAAAGTCACCTGCATCGAACGCGATCTGGACCGTTACGACCGCAGTTTGTGCACCTGCTACGTTACCAACAAGATCGGGGAGAAAACCAACCTGAACGAGGCGATGGTGCGGGCCGGCTGGGCGGTGGTTTACAAAAACAAGCATTCCGATTACTCCGCCGCGGAAGCGGAAGCCGAGAGGGAGAAACGCGGAATCTGGCAGGGCAAGTTCATGAAACCGCAGCTGTACCGCATTCTCAACAAATAAGATTTTTTCCCTTTTGTTAAAATATTGTTGACAGCAAAAAAAACTTATGTATATTGCAAACAACGTTTTGTGTTTAAATAATCAAAATAAAAATTAGGTGAGAAAAATGTACGCAGTAATTAAAACAGGCGGAAAACAGTATAAAGTCGCTTCCGGAGACGTTATCAAAGTCGAGAAGCTGGCCGGTGACGAAGGCAGCGAAGTTATCTTCAACGAAGTTCTGGCTTTGGGCGACAATGTCGGTAAACCGCTGGTTGCCGGCGCTTCGGTAAAAGCAACCATTTTGAAACAGGCTAAGGCTGATAAGGTTATTGTTTTCAAGAAGAAAAGAAGACAGAACTATCGCCGCAAAAACGGCCACAGACAGAATATTACTATTGTCAAAATTGCGGAAATCGCGTAAGCAATAGGTTTTTTAGGAGATTTAGTTATGGCACATAAGAAATCAGGTGGCAGCACTTCCAACGGACGCGATACCGAAGGTCGTCGTCTGGGCTTGAAAAAGTCCGGCGGTCAGGCGGTTATTGCCGGAAACATCATCATCCGTCAGCGCGGAACCAAGTATCATCCGGGTGACAATGTCGGCCTCGGCAAGGATCACACCATTTTTGCCCTGACCGAAGGAAAAGTTTCCTTTAAGAAGTCGGGTGACAAAACGATTGTTTCCGTGGTTACCGAATAACTTGTAAAAAGTTAAAATGGCGGAGGGGGTGTTAAAGCCCCCTTCATTTTTTTGAAAGAGAGCGGTTATGAAATTTCTGGATCAGGCTAAGATTTTCGTGAAGTCGGGCGACGGCGGTGCCGGCTGCGTTTCTTTCCGCCGGGAAAAGTATATCGAGTTTGGCGGGCCGAACGGCGGTGACGGCGGCAAGGGCGGCAGCATTTATTTTGAAGCGGTTGCCAATCTGAATACCCTGATTGATTTCCGTTATACTCAGCATTTTAAGGCTAAAAAGGGCCAAAACGGCATGGGATCGGACAAAAACGGCAGCAAGGCGCCGGACATTGTCATCAAAGTGCCGGTCGGAACCGAAATCGTGGCCGAAGACGGGGAAACGGTGCTGGCCGACATGGTAAAACCCGGCCAAACCTATCTGGCAGCCAAAGGCGGTGACGGCGGGAGAGGCAACACCACTTTCAAGAGCTCGACCAATCAGGCGCCGCGTTATGCCGAACCCGGCTGGCCGGGAGAGGAAAAATGGCTGTGGCTGCGGCTTAAGATCATTGCCGACGTCGGTCTGATCGGAATGCCAAATGCCGGAAAGTCCACTTTCCTGACAGCAGTAACCAAAGCGCGGCCGAAAATCGCCGACTATCCGTTTACCACCCTTCACCCCAATCTGGGCGTGGCCTGGGTAGACGGCTACGAAATGGTGCTGGCCGACATTCCGGGGCTGATTGAAGGGGCGCATGAGGGAATCGGCCTCGGCGACCGTTTTCTGAAGCATATTGAACGCTGCGAAGTTTTTCTCCATCTGATCGACATTACCTCGGAGGACGTGGTCAAGGCCTATCGCGACATCAGAAAAGAGCTGGAACTTTATGACCGCGGGCTGGTGCAAAAACCGGAAGTGGTGGCTTTAAATAAATGCGATGCGCTGCCGGAAGAGGAAACGGCGGCGAAAGTGCGGGAACTGGAAACGGCAATCGGCAAGAAGGTTTATCCGATTTCGGCAATTGCCAAAAAAGGGGTGTTTGATTGTCTGCTTGACGTCAACCATTATATTAAAAGAGAACGGAGACAGGAAAGCGAAGAAGACGAGCAGGCGGCAATGCCGGAGAAGTCTTCGTGGTCTCCGTTGTAACCGAAATAAGGAGTGAGGAATTTTGTTGAACAAAGAAATGAAACAGGAAGAAAACCCGGTCTTGGATATTGTCACTTCCAGTCTGGAGGACGGCAAGGCCGAGGACGTAGTGGTTATTGATCTGCGCGGCAAAACTTCGATTGCCAACGAAATGGTGGTGGCTTCGGGCACTTCCGACCGGCATGTGATTTCGCTGGCCCAGCGCGTGCAGGAAAATCTGAAAGCCGCCGGCTACAAGTCTGTCAGTGAAGGAGAAGCCAAAGGCGACTGGGTGCTGATTGATGCTTATGACGTGATCGTCCACCTTTTCCGCCCCGAGGTAAGGGAATTTTACAATCTGGAAAAGATGTGGCAGTCTGCCGCCAATCTGCGTAAGGAGTAGGTTGTTCGGCAACGGTTTTTAAGGGCCGGCGTATGAGCCGGCCTTTTTGTTGCATTGGGAAGCGGCGGGAAAAACTGCCGGAGAAAAACCGGGGTGCGTCCGTTTGATAATCGGCGGAGGGGGCGGAACCGGAAAACGGTCGGTGTTTTTTTGGGGAACGGATGCCGATGGAAAACGAAACGGGAGCGGGGCGGTGAAGTATAGGCCGGGACGATAAACTTTCCCGGTTAGTGCAAACGGCATTAACCGTTTTGGACCTTAACGTTCGGCTTCAAGCTTCGCAAGCCTTTGCGGCTGGGGAGGTATGCCGGCATTTGTCTGTTGGCGCAGACGTTTGAAGCATAAAAAAACGGCGACGGTTCGTTGGAACGAAACCGCTGCCGTTTTTGACAACTATAAGCCGAATCTGGTCAAAGGTTTGGGAAAAACGTAAACCTTTTTCTTTTTCAGCCGTTCCCCGAAATTTTTTTCATAGAGCAAGGCTCTGGTTTTTACCCATTGCCGTTTGGAATTGTACTCCAGCAGGAAAAATTTTCGCGGGCAGGCCAAACTGTCTTCCAGTTCCAGAAGTATGAATTTTGCCGGGCGAAAGCGGAAGCTTTCTTTGTCCTGGCAAAAACGCATGTCTTTGGTTCCGGGGAGGAAGAAAAAGAAACCTTTTTCGTCTTCGATCAGCCAGGCGGTGCAAATGAAATTTCCCTTTGCATCGAAAATGTCCTTCAACAACACGTCGGAAAGTTTTTTCGCCTTGCCGGAAAATTTGTTGTATTCTTCGAGCAGTTCTTTGTATCCGACTGTTTCGCAGCAGTTTTCCCGGCGGCTTGCAAGCGATGACCTGTCCAGCAGAAAAAGCAGACGGGTGCTTTCCGAGTATTTGGTAAAGAGGCATTCCAGATAGTTGATCATGTTTTTCATAATGAAATATAATTTAGGTTTAATAATTTTTTGTTGCCTTTATTATACAAAAATTTGTCAATAAGTCAAGTTCCCGATCGGCGGAATGAGAGGCGGACGTGGCCGGTCAAACGAGGAGACGGGCGAAAAAAATGGGAAATATACGGGGCGGAAAGCGGCAAACCGGGAAAACGGTGCGCGGGAAAAACCGCCGGCGGGGCAGAGAAAAAACGGAAAAGCGGTAACAGGGCAACCGAAAGTGAAACAAAGAAAGTGACTGAGGGGAAAGTTCGGAGGGAAAAAACGGAAAAGAGGCCGTATGAAAGAAAAATGCGGTATGTGAAAAATGACCGGGAAAGAAAAACAAAGAAGCGGTAAGGGACGGGAGAGAATAAGAAACGGCAGGAAAAGTAAACAAGGGCGGGGCAGCGGGGAAAACCGGAGCAGATTAAAAAAGGTGTGAGAGATTGAAACAAAATATGGAATGCAGAAACAAGTTCGGCGTGGTTCGGTATAACAGATTTCCTTTTTGGGGCGGTTGTGATTTTGCAAGGGACGGCAGGTTGAGGAAGGAGCCGGGCGTTATTTTTGTGTGTCGGCACAGTGGCGCCTTGTTCCGGCATCTTGTCGCTTCTCTGCCGTCAGGGTTGTGATTTTCAATGAGGATATAATGAAAAAAACGGCCGTCGTTGATGGCGGCCGTTGGGCTGTTGTATGGCAAAATCAGCGTGCGTGCAGGCAGATTTTGTCCCAGGAAGGCATGCGGCCGGAAGGAAAAGCGTGTATTTCCTTGCCGGCGGCGTCTTCGAGTTTGAGGGTAACAACGTCGGTTCCGTCAAAGTAGAGTACCACGCGATCGTTTACTTCGTTGACGGTAACGGTAAAAATGGCCCCGCAGTTGACGTTTTGAGCCAGGCAAAGCCTTTGATCGACGAACACCAATCGACTGCTTCCGCAAAGGACGGCCAGCCAGCCTCCGGAGCAGGCGAATCCCCAGCCGTAAACCGTTTCACGGATGTCGAACCTGCTGATGAATCTAAGCAGCAGGGGAGGTGATTGCAGACCGGGAACAAGTTCGGCGGCAGAAAGCGCTTCGCGACGGTAAAGGATATTTTCCTCCAATTTCTTCATTGTCGGAAAGCCGGAAACCAGTTCGATCGAACGGGTGAGAGCCCTGCGGCATTGCGTCAGCCTTCTTCGGAAAAGAAAGAGGCGCAGCCGTTCCAATAATTTTTTCATAGTTTTTAAGGTTTAGAATAATTTAACTCCGATTTCAGGTTGACATAAAAAGGAAATGTTGTCAATCGGCAGCAGATGTGTTTTGATGTTGGGGCGGAAATTTTTGGTTGGCAACCAAAGATGAACATGCTATTTTTTGTTTAAAAACGGGGAAAATGATGAAAGCGACAATTATTGCCATCGGCAAATGCAGGAAAAATTCGCCGGAAAAACAGTTGATTGATGAATATATCAAACGTTCCGGCTGGGAAGTGACGATTAAAGAACACGACAACGCTTCTCAGGAAGAGGAGGCCAAGTTTCTGCTTTCTTCCATCCCGGCAGGGGCAAAAGCGGTGGTTCTGGATGAACGCGGCGAAAATATGAAGTCTTTGGAACTGGCCGCCAAAGCGGAAAAATGGATGCTGGACGGCTGTTCGGAAATATGCTTTCTGATCGGCGGCGCCGACGGGCACCTGCCTTCGACGCGGGAAAGGGCGGATCTGCTGCTTTCTTTCGGCCGGCTGACGCTGCCGCACATGCTGATGCGGGCGGTGTTGGCGGAACAGATTTACCGCATTCAGACGATTATCAACCATCATCCCTATCACCGGGAGTAATTTCGCTTTTTTCAAAGAATGCGGCCGGCGGCGTTTCGCCGGCTTTTTTTATATCCGTTCGGGCAGCTTGACATGCTGCGCGGGAAGCGGACCAAAACCGTTTCGGCGGTGGGGAAAACGCGGCGGGCCTTTGTTGCCGGGCGTTAAAACATAATTGCCGCAAAAAAACGATCCTTTCTTTGCAACAAGACAAAAAGCCCGCCCCCGGAACAAATGTCTAAAAAATTGTTGTTAACAAGAATATTTTAGATGATTTTTCAACAAAAGGTGATATACAGATTTATCTGCCGCAAAGAAAGGATCGTTAATATGCAACAATTTATGACAAAAAGGTGAGCCGATGACCGGTGTAGTGCTGACTGTTATCATTCCCGCGTATAATGCGGAAAAGTATCTGCCGCAATGTCTGGACAGCGTTATTGGCCAGACTTTGAAAGATATTGAGGTTATTTGCGTCGACGACGGCTCGACCGACGGAAGCGCTTCCGTTTTGCAGGCGTATGCGCAAAAAGATTCCCGGATTTCCGTTCTGACACAGGGCAATTCGGGGCAAAGCGCGGCCCGCAACCGCGCCCTGGAAAAGGCGAAAGGCGCGTACGTTCAGTTTTTGGACGCAGACGACTGGCTTGATCCGGACTGCTGCCGCGTTCTGAGCGGGCAGGCGGCCGCCGGGAAACTGGACATGCTGTCGATGGCGGCGGTTTCTTACGAGGAAGAAAGCGGCCGTTACGTGAGGGAACCGTTTTATAATTTTTATTATCTGACCGGCGGCGGGGAAACCGCGCTGCTGTCGCGCGACGAATGTCTGCAGCACTGGTGGGAGATGGCGCCGTCGGCGGCGCTGACGATTTACCGGACGGATTTTTTGCGTGCCAACAATCTTCGTTTTGAGGAAGGGCTCAAGTTTGAAGACTGCCTGTTTTTCAAACAGGCCTTGTTTGCCGCCGACAGAGTCGGCGTCAACCGGCAGGCTTTTTATTTTCGCCGCAAGCATGCGGAAAGCACCATCAACAACGGCGGTAGGCATTATCTCGACTGGTTTGATGTCAATGCCAAAATTCATGCTCTGGCGGAGGCGCAGGGCATTGACCGCCGACAAAAAGATCGCTGGCTTTTTTCCACCGTCAATTATTCGCTTCGCTTGTACCGGGGCATCAGAAAAGAATACCAAAAAGAGTTTTTTTACAAGGCCAAGCGCTTTTTTGCCGAATTTTCCCCGGCCGGCGGCTGGACGGTGCCGAAACCGTGGCGCAATTTCGTTTATTGTCTGCTGCTGGCGCCGAACTACTTTTGCTTCCGCCTGCTTTGTCTGCTGCCGAAAAAAACATATGCGAAGAAAGTGGGCGTCAGGATTTTGGGATTGAAACTGAAATATAAAAACGGGAGGTGCAAATGCTCTTTATAGGCGAGCCGTACATTGCGCAAAACGGCGATCGCAGCCGGCTGGTCTGCGATATTGGAATTAACCGCCGGGAAACGAGGACGGTATGGTTTGAAGTTGACCGGGAATATGAAAAATATCTGTGCACGGAAAGAAGCGACGCCTATGTAATCGGACTGCTCAGCTGGGCAATGCGCGCGGGACACGACATAACCTGCACGGCGCCGGTCAGCGAAGAACTGTTGTATGCTTTGCGCGAATATCTTATTCCCTCACTGGTAAAATATGCGCCGTCCTTCCGCGCCGTTGAAATCAACGCGCCCGCCGCCGGGACGCCGCTGGCCAACGCCGGCGCTGTCGGCACCGGGCTTTCCTGCGGCATTGACTCTTTTCATGTCATTTCGCGGCAGCTGGCGTCCCCGTACAAAACCCTGAATCTGACGCATTTGTGCATCAACAATGTCGGCGCCTTTAACGGCTGTTACGGAGAATACGGCATTGAAAAGGCACGGCGCGAGCGTTATCAGATTTCGCAACGGGTGGCAAAAGAGCTCGGCCTGCCGCTGATTGCCACGGATTCCAATTTTCAGACCGCGTTCAAACAGAACCATTCGCATACCCATACCTATTCATCCATGTTTGCGGTCTTTTGTCTGCAAAAACTGTGGGGAACCTATTTTTATGCCTCAAGCGGTTATGATTTCAACTTTTTCACTCTGGACAACCATGCCAATGAGGACAGTTCTCATTACGAACTGCTTTCGCTCGGGTGTTTCAGTACCCGCGGATTGAAAATATATTCCGAAGGCGGCGCCTATACCAGACTGGAAAAGACCACCCATATCGCCGGTTTTGACTATGCCCGCCGCTATCTCCACGTCTGCACCCGCAAAAGCACCAACTGCGGCAGATGCCCGAAATGCATGCGGACGCTGCTGATGCTGGACGCCCTCGGGCGGCTGGACGATTTCAGGGAAGTTTTTGACGTGGATTATTACCGTGCTCACCGCAAAGACTATCTGCTGTGGCTTTACGAGATGCATAAAAAGAAAGACGTGATGAACGAGCCGACGTACCGGCTGCTGAAAAAAGAGATGACGCCGGCGGTCAAAGGGCGTTATCGGCTGAATGTCCTGCTTAGGCGGTTATGGCCTTTTCTGACAATTGACGAACGGTATGTAAAAATCCGTATTTTTTTCATCAAGATTTCTTTCAGACGCAAACACGGAGGAGCTCATGACTGATTGCGTATACGATCCTCAAACCTGTACCGGCTGCGGAGCCTGCGCCGCCCGCTGTCCGCAGCGGGCAATCAGGATGGAAATCGGCGAGGAAGGATTTGTATGGCCCGTGGTCGACATCGATAAGTGCGTCGGCTGCGGTTTGTGCGCGCGGATTTGTCCGGCTGAACATCCGGTCTGCGAAAATGCGGAAAAGCCGGAATGTCTGGCCGCGGCGGCGGCTGACGAACTCAGGCGCGACAGCTCTTCCGGAGCCGTTTTTCCGCTGCTGGCCGAACGGGTTTTGCAGGAAGGCGGTACGGTTTTCGGCGCGGCCCGGGACGAAGACGGAACGGTCAGGCATATCGGCGTCGACGACTTGGACGGTTTGCGGAAGCTGAAAAGTTCCAAATACGTGCAAAGCGAAACCGGAAACTGTTACCGGCAGGCGGAAGAACTGCTGAAGGCGGGACGGGAGGTCTTGTTTTCCGGAACGCCCTGTCAGATTGCCGGTCTCAACGCCTTTCTCGGCAGAAAATATGACAATCTGCTGACGGTTGACGTGGTTTGTCACGGCGTGCCGTCGCCGCTGGCCTTCCGCCGCTATGCGGAAGAACTGACGGAAGAAGGGAAAGAAAAAGTGCTGGCGGTGAATTTTCGCGACAAGGTGCGGGGCTGGTATCCTTATTTTCTGACCGTCAAAACGGAAGAAAACGTTTATTCTTCCGATTGCCGGGAGAATGAGTTCATGCGGGCGTTTCTTGCCAACCTTTGCCTGCGGAAGTCCTGCGCGGCATGTCCGTTCGCGCGGTTCCCGCGGCAGGGAGACCTTACGCTCGGAGACTTTTGGGGAATCGGCAGACATGCGCCGGATTTGGACGACAACCTCGGCACTTCGCTGGTTCTGATCAATACGGAACGCGGCCGCCGGCGGATGGCGGAACTGACCCCGCGGCTGAAATTTCGTCGTTCGCTGCCGCTGGCCCGGGCGATTGAAGGCAATCCTTCGCTGGTACGGCCGCCGGTGCCGCATCCGCGGCGGGATTATTTTTTTGCCCGTCTTGAACAGCTGCCGTTTAAACAGAATGTGTCCCATTGTTTCAACAACCGATATGACTGCGGAATCCTCAATTTCTGGTTTGGCAGCAACTACGGGGCAATGCTGACCTGTTATGCCTTGCAGGAAAGCGTAAAAAGACTCGGGCTAAAGCCGAAAGTGATCAACTATGTGCCGGCCAACGTCAATTTTGCCGGCAGCCTGGCCGAAACGTTTGCCGGCAAATATCTTGACCTTACGGAGTTGTGCACGAATGCTGAGGAACTGCGGCGGCTTAACCGGGAAACAAAGGCGTTTATCGTCGGTTCCGATCAGGTTTGGCGGCATAAGTATTCCCGTTTGTTCGGCAGGGATTTGTTCTGGTTAAGCTTTGCCGCGCCGAATGCGAAAAAGATCGCCTATGCCGCCAGTTTCGGCCGGGATCGCTGGGAAGCTGACTTTGAAAGCACGCTGGCTGCCAAATATTATATTTCGCGTTTCGATCGCGTTTCCGTCCGGGAAGATGACGGCGTCGGCATCTGCCGGGACGTTTTCGGCGTTGAGGCTTCGCATGTGCTGGATCCGGTTTTTCTGGCTGATCCGGCAGGCTGGGACGCGTTGATCGAGAATTCCGGCCGCGATGAGAACGGGTGCATCGTTTCTTATGTTCTGGATTCTTTTCCCGATGCGGAAAAACTTGCGGAACGGGTGCGGCTGGAAACCGGTGCCGGCAAGGTTGTCAACCTGGTCAATGCAGCCAGAAACAGTACCGACGTCAGTCCCGAAGATTGGCTGTGTTATATTAAAAACTGCCGTTTTCTGGTGACTGATTCTTTCCACGGCGTTTGTTTTGCCATAATCTTTAATCGGCCGTTTATCTGTCTGGCCAACACGGCGCGCGGTTACAGTCGTTTTCGTTCGCTGTTTAAGCTGTTCGGGCTGGAAAAGCGCTGCGTTACGGATTGTTCCCGGATCGGGAAAGAACTGTTTGAGGACATTGATTATGCCCGGGTCAACAGGGTTATTGCCGACGAGCGGGAACGTTCGCTCAAATGGCTGGAACAGGCGCTGCTGGCGCCGTCGCCGGCACGGCCGGAGGAACGGCAGCGGCTGCTGGAAACGGCGGAGATGCTGAACGAAAAACTTGAACGGTCGGAACGGGAAAGAAAACGGGATCAAAAACTGCTGTATGAAAGCGTTTATCTGCCGAAAATCAGGCGCAGATATTTCAGGTACAAGCTGAAATCCGTCTTTTCGTGGGGAAAGAAACGAAAAAAGTACAAAAGAATGAAAAAAGCGCTGAAAGAGGAAATCCGCACGATCGGAAAAATGCTCGATGGCGGCCTGGTTTGAGCGGCAAGGCCGCGGCGGTTGCGAAAAACGGCTGTTGATAACATTTTATCGCGTGTTTTTTGCCAAAGGACGTGTTAGGTTCCGTTATGTCAAATTGTTTGAAAACGGTAATCGGGGATAACGATGACTAAGGTATTTGTATCCGGCTGCTTTGATCTGATGCATTCCGGGCACGTCTTTTTCTTTGAGCGGGCTGCCGCTTACGGCGACCTTTATGTCGCGATCGGTTCGGACAAGACAATCAGGGAATTGAAAAAACGGGAACCCGTGTGTCATGAAGATGAGCGTTTGTATCTGGTTTCCTCCGTTCGTTTTGTGCACCGGGCTTTTATCGGTTCCGGTTCGGGGATGTTGGATTTTTTGCCGGAGCTGGACATTGTCCGTCCGGATGTTTTCGTGGTTAACGAAGACGGTGCGACGGAAGAAAAGCGCCGGTTGTGCGAAGAGCGGAACATCCGCTATGTGGTGCTGCCGCGTGAGCCGAAAGAAAAACTGCCGCGCCGTTCAACGACGGATCTGCGAAAACCGGCGGAAAAGCAATAATGCGGAAAGCGGGCGTCCGTCCGGATTTTGCCGGGCGGGCGCGTCGTCAGTCGTAAACCGCCAGATTGAAAACGTTTTCAAGAAAGAAAAGGGAAACAAAACAGATAAGCGCTGCCATCACCGGAGTGGCGATCCAGCCGATGAAAATGCGCCCGATCAAATTCCAGTTGATGCCGTGTCCTCCTTTGAACAGGCCGATGCCGATGACGGCGCCGATAACCGCCTGCGAACTGGAAACGGGGACCAGCGGCAGAGCCGGGATGCCGTTTTGCTCCAGCCAATCGTGCAGGCCGTCGGAGGCAAACAGAAACAGTACCAGCGACTGGGCAACGACCACTACCCAGGCGGCCAGCGGACTCATCATGCAAATGTTGCGGCCGACGGTCTGCATGATGCGGCCGGAATAGGTGGCGATGCCGACGGCAATGGCGACGGCGCCCAACAAAAACAGCACCTGTTCGGAACTGAGCGTATATCCGCCGGGAAAGGTGAGCGGCTGCAGCCGGTTGGAAGGAATGAACACGCCCATGACGTTGGCAATGTTGTTGGCGCCCAGGGCATAGGCGCCGAAAGCACCGGCCAGAACAAGTCCTGCCCGGGTATAAAGATCCTGTCTCAAAAGCGACACTTTGGCTCTGATGATGATTGAACGCGCAAGCTGGTAAACCGCGACGGCCAGCAGGCCCGAGAGCACCGGACAAAGAACCCAGGTGCCGGCGATAGCCGAGAACAGACTGATATCTGTCGGTTTGCCGCTGTAGACGTTCCAGCCGACGATGGCGCCGACGATGGCCTGCGAGGTGGAAACGGAAATGCGGCTTTTGTTCATCCAGTAAACCGAAAGCGCCGCCGCCAGGCCGACCATAAAAGCGCCGGCAGGTGCGTTGACGCTGCCGAGCTCGTTTAGCGTTTCGGCTGCGCCGCCGCCGGCAAATACCGCGCCGATAATGACGAATACGGAAGAAATGACCGCCGCGGTGCGAAATTTGACCATCCGGGTGCCGACGGCGGTGCCGAAGACGTTGGAACCGTCGTTGGCGCCCAAAGACCAGCCGAGGAAAAGGCCGCTGCTTAAAAAGATCCAGAATTCCGGCATCAGATGTCTCTCTTCAGGGTAAAGATCAGCAGTTCGTCGGCGCAGTCTTCGGCAATGTCGGCGATGTCGGCCACTTCGGTGATCAGGAGATCAAGCTGCAGTTTGTTGGCCAGTTCCATGTCGGAAGCGAAAATCGCCTTTTTGAGGTCGTTGTAGGTCGAATCGGACTCCTGTTCCATGATGTAAACTTTGTGCGAATAGTCGCGGACGGTGCTTAAGTCTTTGAAAAAGGCGCGGGAAGCGATGGCCATGTTTTCGGCGCAGTCGGCCACCTGGTAGCAAAGCTCGATCAGTTTGCGGTGAAAAGGGGCGGGAATTTGCGGCTGTTCGATGTAGAATTTGTAAATGACGTCGTCAAACTGGTTGTTGATCTTGTCCAGCCCTTCAATCAGCTGCAAAATGTCGGCCTGCAGGTTGGGCAGCAGGTTTTGCGAATAGAGGTCGTTTTCGATGTCGCGGCGCAGCTTGTCCGCTTCGTGTTCGATAGTTTTTATCTGCTTGTTGATGCTCTTGTATTCGTCCCGGCTGTTTTCATTTAAAAATATTTTTATCGACCGGTGGAAAACGGCGGCCGCTTCAATCATCTTGTCGTGAAAACAGTCGATTTTGTTTTCAAGCGCACGGGTGCGGGAAATGACGGGAAATTTTATGTGCAGCATTTCTGTTTCCTCTTTCGGCTGTTGTTTTTTCCCGCAGTATAACCGGCAAAGGTTAAAAAAGACTGGATTTTTTTGTAATAAAAAATTTTTTGTTCTTGTAAATCTAATCGTTATTGGTTAAATTATAGCTGATTTGTTATATAACAATTTTTAGAGGAAAATAAATTATGAAAAAATCACTCTTTATTTCGATCTTGGCGTTGCTCTTTTCGGTCGCCGCTCTGGTCAAGGTTTTCTACCCCTGCAAAAAGGCTGCCGAAGCCGAAGCGCCGGCCGCCGTTGCCGCGGTTAACGTAGAAGAAATCCTGAACGAAAAACCGGAAATCATTTTCAACGCCATGCAGAAATATCAGCAGAAAATGCAGGAAGAAGCCATGGCTGCCGCCAAACAGCTGATCAAGGACAATGTTGAAGAAATCAACAACGATCCGAATTCTCCGTTCGTCGGCAATAAAGATGCCGAAATCGTTCTGGTTGAATTTTATGACTATGCCTGCGGTTTCTGCCACAGACTGTTCCCGGAACTGAACGAAGTTATGGCCAACAACAAAGACATCAAAGTCGTCTTCAAGCCGCTGGCTTTCGTTTCCCAGTATTCCGACTATGCGGCGAGAGCTGCTCTGGCTGCCGCCGAACAGGGCAAATTCGTAGAAATGCACAATGCCCTGTTTACGGTTGAAGGTCCGCTTGACGAAGACAAGATCAACGAAGTCGCCGGCAAGATCGGTCTTGACGTTGAAAAACTGAAAGCCGATGCCAAAGGCGAAAAGATCGACGGTATCATGAATGCCAACAACACGCTGGCCGGCAACATTCAGGTTAACGGTGTTCCGACCCTGATCCTGAACGGCGAACTGCTGCAGACCATTGACGGCGGCGTTATTCAGGACAGCATCAATGAACTGAAGAAATAGTTTTTTTCAACAGATTGTTGCGATTAAAAAACGGGAGGCTGCGGCCTTCCGTTTTTTTGTGCCATAAAGAAAAGTCCGGCAGGATTGTTTTTGCAGGGAAGGGCAGCGGGAGGCGCGGAAGAAAGGGCGGTGAATGTGAAAAAAGAGGGAAAAGGAAAGACGTGAGGAAGGCGAGTACAGGAGAAAGAGGGGAGAGAGAGGTGTGAGAGTGTGTGTATGAAAGGAAAGGGATAAACGAGAAAGGGGAACAGAAAAAGCGAGACGAATACAGGGACGAAAAGGAAAAAGAAAGTGTGGAAGGTGCGGAAAGAAGAAAAAACGATGTATGAGGATGAAAGAAAAGAGGATAAACGAGAGGATGGAAAAAGGGGAGAATATGCGTAGGGGGAAGAACGGAGAAGGGCGGAAAAGTGATGATGAAAGAGAAAGAAAAAAAGAGCGGAACGAGAGAATGGAAAAGGGAGGGAAAGGAGAGAGAATGCATGGGCAAAAAGAGTGTGAGCAGACAAGTCGAGAGAGGCAGGAAGATAAGAAGACAAAGCAGAGGGTAGGGAAAGAATAATGGGGACAGGCGAGTCGTGAGAGATAAGAGAACAAGGCGGCGGGTGAGGGGAAAATGATAGCGCAAGAGAGGGAACGACAAGAGAACAGGGCGGAGAGTGAGGGGAGAAAGAAAAGGTTTGCCGGGACGGCAGGGTGAAGGTTGACATGTGCGTGAAATTCAACGTAAATTTTTGACAAATTTATTGACAAATTCCGGCAGATCAGGTATAAAAGAAATACAAAGAGTTAGTTTGTTAATTAGTATGTTAAATTAAAAATTCAAAGATATGAAAAATTTAAAATCTTTATTTCTGATGGCCATTATGGCAGTGTGTGTTTCTTTCGCAGCTAACGCTCAGGAAACCAGCAGAACAGTGATTATTTCCAACTTCTCGTCGCGTGCGGTGAAAGTTGAAATGCCTCTGTTCTATCAAATGGCGGTAGGTGAAGCAAAAGGTTATTCTCTGGTGCAGTCTGACACGGCCGGCAGGATGACTGGTTTTATCACTGTCGTTTCTGCTTTTGATACGGAAGAAAATGCCCAGTGTATCAAAATCCGTATTGCCAATGGAAAAGACATGATCATCATGTCCTTTTTCAACGGCTGGGCAAGCGAAGTGAACAGCAAGTTCGTTTCCGCCGGCGGTTATACCATTGACGAATCGGATGAAGCAATCACCATTGCCAAAGGCAATGTAAAGCTCGTCTTAAACAAGGCGGACTTTGCAAAATCCGTCCTCACCGCTTTAGAGAGCGAAGGATGGGACGAGATAAAGTAAATTTTTTCTTTGTCTTTAAGAGGAGAGGCGCCGTTTGGCGTCTCTCTTTTTTTATTAGTTGCCTTAGCATTCATTCCCCATTTTAATGGGGTTGAAAGGTATCGTTAGACACCGCACCACGCTAACGAGCGTGGTCAAACCGTAAGGTTTGTAGTTGTTATAGAACCTCCGGTTTACCGGGGGATATCTATGATATGATCGTTTTTGTAAGCAGACGGATGCGGGTATTTCGGTCCGGCCGCCCGGCTTGCGAAGTTGAGGCGGGCGTTTGAGACTCGGAACCGTTAGCGCCGATTGTATCGGCTCGTTGAAGTTTATGCCAGGAACTCTCTGCCGGAAGCAAGATTTTAACGATTGCTGCGGTTTGGCGGCGCGCCGTGTAAGGATTTTTTGCTTGCGGAAATTTGTCCAAAGGACTATAATCAATTTTACAAAATACGATTTTGTTGTTTTTAGGTCAATTATTATACTTCTCTTTTCTGCGCCAAATGAAATGAATGTATGATGATGCCTGTGAAATTTCGTATTTGTTAAAGGCTGACCGTATGTTCGTTTCAATTTTCTGCGCCATGAAAATTCGACATATGCGTCAGCTTTTTTGTTTTGAAGATAAAAAATTTGAGATATTAAACTGACCGTATGTTCGTTTCAATTTTCTGCGCCACGGAAGATTCGACATATGCGTCAGCTTTTTTGTTCTGAAAATAAAAAATTTGAGATATTAAGCTGACAATATGTATGTTTCAATTTTCTGCGCCACGGAAGATTCTGCATATGTGTCAGCTTTTTTGTTTTGAAAATAAAAAATAAAACATATATGGCGGAAACATTTTTGATGGCGTTGGGAGTGCTGGCGATTGTAATTTTAATCGTGATGGTGGCTCCGATTGTAATTTTCTTAAAAAGGGAGGATTACAAAAATCTGGCGATATATTTTATCGCAGTCTGCGTTTTTATCAACGCTGACGCTTTTATCATAACCCTGATTGCCGCAATCGTCATGCTGATGGTCGGCTGGAAGGCGTTATTTAAAGACCGGTAAAAGAGAAAAGGGAAAAATTAAAGAGGAAAATTGTCGAATCGGCAAATTTCCTCTTTTTTTGTTTTAAATTTTCCGGTTTGGGTAAACAGGGTTTTTGCCGGCGCAGTTACACCTTGTAAGGCAGTTTGGAACAGATGAAACTGCTGACACAGTTCGGCAGAACGGATAAAAACCAGACGGCCAGCCGCATCGGCCAGGGGAAAGCAATCAGGCCGACGTTGTTTTCCAGGCCGCGGCCGATGATGCCCGCCGCTTTTTCCGCCGGCATGAAAAACGGCATCGGGCAGGTATTTTTGTCGGTAATGCGTGATTTTACAAAACCCGGGCAGATGACGCTGATCTGAATGTCTTTCGGCGCCAGATAGACCCTGAGCGCTTCGCCGTAAGCTTTGACGCAGGCCTTGCTGGCGCTGTAGGACGGACAGCCGGCCAGACCGTGATAACCGGCGATTGAGCTCAGCATGGCAATCGCTTTTACGCCTTTGCCGCGGCGTTTGGAGAACAGGGCAACCGCCGGCAGAACCGTGTTTAATACGCCGAAAACATTAGTATTGAAAGTGTTGTAGACGTTTTCGTCGTTTTCTTTGGTGGTGGCGACGCCGGCGTTGGCCAACACCAGGTTAAGAGCCGCTTTTTTGTTGCTTTGGTTGATCCAGGCCCGCATTTTTTCGCGGTCGTTGACGTCGATCAGCGAGGCATATACCTTGGCGCCGAATTTTTCGCATTGATGTTTGACTTCGTTCAGGCGTTCTTTGTTGCGGCCGCAGATAAAGAGGTTTTCCGAACCGCTGGCGGCATAGTAGAGAGCCATGGCTTCGCCGATGCCGGAAGATGCGCCGGTAATGAGAACGTTCTTAAATTTTGTTTCCATTTTTTGCTTTCCGTTATATAAGTATTGTTAAGCTTTTCGATATATAATAATCAAAAAATAAATTTTAGGGAGATTTTTTTTGCAAATATCCAGTATGACCGGTTTTGCCCGCCAGAGCGGCAGTTTGGAACGGGAAAATTTTTCGCTTTCCTGGGTATGGGAAATCAAAAGCGTGAACGGTAAAAACCTTGATTTGAAGGTTCGACTGCCGTTGTGGCTGGACGAAGTCAGCCTTAATCTGAGGAACATTGCCGCTAAATATTTTGAACGCGGCAGCCTCGGCGTGACGCTGGATATTGCCTTGGAGAGAAACGAAGCGGAAGTGAAAGTCAACAGAGCGCTTTTGGACAAGGTGACCGAAGCCGCTTTGACACTTTATCGCACATATCCCGAAGAACTGGCGCGGCCGTCGGCGGCCGAACTGCTGAAAACGGAAGGCGTGCTGGAAGTTGTCAAAAACCGTTTTGACGAGGAGGAGCTGGCGGAAATTTGCCGGAATCTCCGCGCCGGTTTTGAAGAATGCTGTATCAGACTGCAGTCTAACCGCAGGCAGGAAGGACAGAAAATTAAGACGGTGCTGGAAGAAAGGGTTGACCGGATCGAAATTCTGGTGCAGGAAGTTGCCCGTCTGGCCGTGGCTCAGCCGGCGCTGCTGAAGCAGAAACTTTCCGCCCAGCTGGCGGAACTGCTTGAAGGGGCTCCGATCAGCGAAGAGCGTCTGGCGCAGGAAGCCGTGCTGCTGGTCAACCGGGCGGATATCAGAGAGGAAATCGATCGTCTGATGGCGCATGTGAAAACCGCGCGGGAACTGTTGGCCGCCAATCAGACGCTCGGCCGCCGCTTTGATTTCCTGTGTCAGGAATTTAACCGTGAAACCAATACCATCTGTTCAAAAGCTTCGGATATTGAAATCATCAACCGCGGCATGGAGCTGAAAGCGGTGATCGAACAGTTGCGCGAACAAGTACAAAATATGGAGTAAAAAATGGAAGACGTTATCAACTATCTGCGAAAAGTCCGCCGGGGAACCATGTTTATCATCGAGGGGCCGTCGGGTACCGGCAAGGGAACAGTAATCAAGGAGATTCTGGCGCGCGATCCGCACATCAAATTTTCCGTTTCCGTTACCACCCGGCCGCCGCGCAAAGGCGAGGTCAACGGCGTGGACTACTACTTTATCAGCGACGAGGAATATGACAGGCTGAAAACTGAAGACGCTTTTTACGAATATGTGGATTCCCAGTACGGCAGCCGCTACGGTACGCTGCGTTCGGAAGTGGACAGTTTTATCAACGTCGGCGAAGACGTGTTGTTTGATCTGGACTGGATGGGCGCCCGGCAGATGAAGGAAAAGGCCGGCGCCGACGCGGTCACGATTTATCTGCTGCCGCCGTCGATCCGCGAAGTGCGCCGCCGGCTTGAGGGCAGAGGTACCGACAGCCGTGAAGTGATCGAAAAACGGATGGATCTGGTGCTGGAAAAAATCAGTCACTGGAACGAATTTGACTATGTGGTGGTCAATGAAGAACTGGAAGACACGGTGGAAAAAATCCGCCGCATCATTTCCGGCGAAAGAATGAAGCGCGTCCGTCAGTTAAACGGCCTCAAAACCGTGGTGGACGCGCTGGTCAAAGAAGCCGAAGAAATGAAGGCGGAATAAACTTTGCTTGCAAAATAAGCGGAATATGAGTATGCTGAGCCCGGTTTTTTAATTGTGGAAACGTAAAAGATGAAGCCGACTTCTATTTTGGGACGATATCTGATCAAACAGATTCTGATTAATTTCATTGCCGTGCTGCTGATGGTAACCGGCGTGATCCTGATGTTTGAGATCATCGAACTGCTGCGGCGTACCGCCGACCGGCCGGACGTGGATATGATTTTTGTTATGAAGATGGCTTTTTCCAAGATGCCGCGTACGTTTGAAATGGTGTTCCCTTTTATTATGATGATCGCGGCGATGGTCACTTTCTGGAAAGTCAGCCGCAGCAACGAGTTCGTGATTATCCGCGCTGCCGGCGTTTCAATCTGGGGATTTCTGACGCCTCTGCTGGCGGCGGTGTTTATGGTCGGCATCATCAACATTACCGTCATCAATCCGATTTCCGCCTATCTTTACGAGGTTTACGAAACGCTTGATTACCGCTTCAAAACCAAGAATCCGAAAGCGGTTCTGTTTTCCAACAAGGGTCTGTGGATCAGAGAAGCGGTGGACGACAACACTTTTCTGGTGCTGGAAGCCAAATCCGTCCGTCAGGAGGGAGACGTACTGCTGCTCAGAACCGTCAGCGTTTTGGAAATGGACCGGCAGTCACAGCTGATGAAACGGGTGGAAGCCTATGCCGCGGAACTGAAGGGCGACAAGTTTGAGCTGAAAGACGTCAGAATATACGAAGCCGGCCAGCCGGTGGAAAAAATCAACAACATTGATTATAAGACTACGCTGACGATTGACCGGATCAAGGAAAACTTTATTGATCCGGAAGCAATTTCGTTCTGGAATCTGCCCGATACCATTCATTTTTACGAAATGTCCGGGTTCTCGGCGCTGCGGCATCAGATGCGCTATATGTCGCTGTGGAATTCTCCCTTCCTGCTGTGCGCGATGCTGCTGGTGGCGGCGGTGTTTGCGCTGCGTCCCAATAACCGGCGGGGCGGGGTGATGTTTCTTATCGTCGGCGGCATTTCAACCGGTTTTCTGGTCTATTTCCTTTCTCAGGTAATTTATGCTTTCGGCATCAACGGTTATATTCCGCCGATACTGGCGGTGTGGACGCCGACACTGATCGTGATGATGGTGAGCGTTTCGGCGCTGCTGCATCTTGAAGACGGATAATTTGTTTCCCGGCGGAGGGTACCGTGTTTTATGATGATATTTTTAAGAACAAAGTGCCGCTTCGGGATAAGTTTCTGGCTTTCGGCTTTTGTTTGGAAAATGGTGTTTACGTATACAGCTGCGGTATTGTGGAAAATCAGTTTACGCTGACGGTTCGCGTCATGCCGGACGGCCGAGTTGAAAGCAAGGTCACGGATCCGGATACGGGGGACGAATACGTATTGCATCTGGCGGATGAGGCGGTCGGAAGTTTTGTCGGAAAAGTCCGCTCGGATTGCCGCCGGGTTTTGCAGGCGGTTGCCGACAGCTGTTTTGCCGCCCGGATTTTCAAGAGCGAATATGCCGCGCAGATTATAGAATATGTCAGGGAAAAATATCAGAACGATTTTGAATACTTATGGCAGAAATTTCCCAACAATGCCGTTGTCCGCCGCTCGGACAATCGGAAATGGTATGCCGCACTTTTAACCGTCCGGAAGAGTAAAATCGGTTTGCCGGGTGATGACGAAATTGAAATTATAGACTTGCGGATGCGGCCGGAAGAAATTGAAAAGCGGGTTGACGGCAAAAAATATTTTGCAGGCTACCATATGAACAAGAAACACTGGATTACGCTTTGTTTGGACGGATCCGCGGAATTGTCCGAAATACTCGGGCGTATTGATGAAAGTTATGTCCTGGCCGATAAATAAATTGGCAGGGAAAAAGACTTGTCGGTCGGCAGGATATGTTGCAGCTGCAGGCGGACTTTACATAAGACGAAAAAAATCGTCATATTGCCAATGAAGCAATATGACGAATGAAACCCGAAAAATCAGTGAAATAAAAGGTTCAATTTTTCCAGAATCAGTTCAGGCTCCGTGTTATCGTAAAACTGAGCACTTCCCACAGAAGGCTGATGAAAACAGTTGTAAAGCCAATTTCTGTATCTGTTGTTCTTACAGAATACGACAACTTTATTATTTTTGCTGACGGCTATCAGTATTATCTTTCCGTGGTCAATTCCCAGTTTGTCTGATATGTAGGGTCTGAGGCTGTAAACAACCTCTAAGGCAAATTGTTCTGCATTCCGGTAAACTTTGGGAACCCTTGCTATTGTATATTGCCTGCTAAAATCGAAGGCAATATTCATTTTTTCAATTTCTTTTTTGGATATCATAATCTTAAAAGTTTGAGTGATACAATAATTTGTTTTGCCTTATCTCTTTAGGATAAGAGGAGCGTCAAATTTTGCAAATCCGATCCTGTTTTCGAGAAAGATTTGTCCGTCTTGGAGTTTTGAGCATACGGGAAGACCTTCTTCAGAACTGCACCAGAACTGAAATTTGCCCAGCGGTTCGTCTCCGGCCTTCACACGTAAGGCAGAAACGTCCTGCCAGTTATCCAATAATGTTAAAACGTCATCGGGAGTCAGTAATTTTCCGCCCAGTCGCCGAATATACCCGTTGAGAACAGGGGGATTGACATTATATTGTACCCGGCTGTGAATGACTAAATCAGGACTGATGCGATAACCGATAATTCGGCCGTTTTCAGGTAAAAAATCGGTACTTTCAACCAGATTTTCATAAACATAGCGGGGTTGAACATAATCATCTGCTTTTGCAGGTAATTTGCCGTTCCAGCGAGGTTCACCTGCAGACCCTTTGTACACCCCGGGTTGCCCGGACAGTTCCTTTTTGGTTCTGTTGCCATAATATATTGCCATAATAACGGCAAAACAGAACAAAAAGGCAAAGATCCCAACTAAGATAAGAGCTGTAGTGCTTTCTTCCATAATTATACCGGAATATTTTAAGAGGCTTTTTTGACCGGATCCTCTGGATTAAACATAATTATAACTTATCATCGGCAGATTAAGACTCTGTTCGTAAAAAGTCAATAAGCTTTAAAAACGGTAAAATATTTAATAGGAAATCCTGATCGATACCGGCGGAAACAGGTTGTTTTTTATGTGGCAAAACATATAGGTTTTAAGATATTCTCTGGTTTGATTAATTGTTTCCGAAATTTGAGCCCTGTTTTTTTATCGGATTTGAGTTTTTTAGATTTTGCCGTTAGTTTCCGTGGGAGATAATGTTGATAAGGCTATTGATAAGGTATTGAATTTCAGCAAAAATTCTTTTTCAATTTTCAAAAGTTCGCAAATTGAAGAAAAACGGCGTATTTTAAATATCGTTTTATTTTAAATATCGTTTTTGCGAACTTTTTTATGGATGGAAAAAATCCTGAAATATCAATGAGAAAAAACTTCAAGCTCCTATCAAAAATAGGAGCTTGTGAAGATTGGTGCCCTGAAGAAGACTCGAACTTCCACGACCAAAACGGTCACAAGTACCTGAAACTTGCGCGTCTACCAATTCCGCCATCAGGGCAACGGATATTTTAATAGCCGGATTTTTTTTATTAGTCAATAGTTTTTGTAATTTTTTTTCAAAGATTATGCAAAAAAAATTATTTTTAACGTAGTTCTTTGAAATTTATTCGAAAATTGTGTGTACGGTACAAGCGAAAAGTTTTGTCCGGTGGTGTCGAAGGAAAATGACGAGGGGAAAGATAGCCCGGGCTTAGCGGCACGGAGAGAGAAGCACGGTGTACGGCTTGTTAAAGGGGAATAGCGGGAGAGTAGGTACGGTGTGTTAAGGGAATGGAAAGAAGGGGCGTGCATTAACGGGGGGAGAGAAAGAAGCTACGGTTAACGCGGAGGAAAAGTGCATATGCCGGGCAGCGGATAAAGGAGGCGGTGTGCGATGCGTGAAAGGAAAATGACGAGGGGAAAGATAGCCCGGGTTTAGCGGCACGGAGAGAGAAGCACGGTGTACGGTGTGTTAAAGGATAGCGGGAAAAAGTGGGCGGTGTGTTAAGCGGGATGGGCGAGGCGTGCGTTAGGGGGGAGGAGGAAGGTGGGGCGGTTAATGTAGAGGAGATGTGCGCATGGCGGCAGTGGATGAGAGAATGGTGTGTGAAAGGAGGATGATGAGGGGGAAAAATAAAACGGGGAAATGAGTGTAGGAATACGGAAAATGCCGGCGGATATTTGCTGCTGTTGCTGGCTTTCGCTTGCGAAAAAGCGGAGAAATAAAAAAAATACGGTGTTTTTGCCGCAATGTTTGTATCAGGGAAGTTCCGCAACGGGTATGTGGTTTTTCGGAAGATTTGTATTTTTTTATTTCCTGTTCCTCCGCTTTTCTTCTTCTCCGCAATGTTTGTGTCAGGGAAGTTCTGCGACGGGTATGTGGT
>MNTV01000032.1:27106-44005 GCA_001917175.1 Azospirillum sp. 51_20 | reverse complement strand
GTATGTGGTTTTCCGGAAGATTTGTGATTTTTTTTATTTCCTGTTCCTCCGCTTTTCTTCTTCTCCGCAATGTTTGTGTCAGGGAAGTTCCGCGACGGGTATGTGGTTTTCCGGAAGGTTTGTAATTTTTTTATTTCCTGTTCCTCCGCTTTTCTTCTTCTCCGCAATGTTTGTGTCAGGGAAATTCCGCGACGGGTATGCGTTTTCTGGAAGGTTTATAATTTTTTCGTTTTCCCTTTCCTCTCCCGTTCCTCCGCTTTCCTGTTCTTCCGTTTTTCAGCCCCCTTTTTTTGTTCTTTTTCCTCTGTTTTTATATTTTTACATTTTTCTCAGCATGTATAAAAAAACTCCTTTGTTGTTGTGCTGAAGACAGTCAGTCGGCTGTTTAATAAAAGGCAAAGGCGTTTTTTTTAGAATATATATAAGTAATACGGTATGAAACCGAAAGATGTCATGGTGTTTTGCCCTCAAAGTATCGAAGATAAACCTTTGTGTGGAAACAGGGCCTATTTTAAGGAGACCGTTTTGGCGGAAAGGAAGCAATATACAGGAAGCAGAGATATATATCGGCCGTATTCAGATGTTAACGGAAATACGGCCAAAATTTGCAGTATCCGGCATCAGTCGGCTTTCCAGAGGGAGAAAATAATTTGTTAATATGCAAAGCGTGATAACGCAGAATTTTGATATTGAAAAAGAGAGTTCCGGTGCAAAAGGCATTATATGGAACCATAGGAAAAAATGCAAACAGGACAGCTGAGTATATCAGGAATCAATTAAAAAAGACGCGGAGGCAGGTTGGCAGATTATGGGCTTTGTCCCGTTTATGGTGAGCCAGGCAGTCTGCGTCTGGTTGGAATTGGATATGCCCTTAAGGCGTGGCCGGCACCGTGAGGGGGTACCCTTAAAGAAGAACCGCCGGCTTAGCCGGCGGGAGCTTTTTGTTGCGGAAGATAAGAGTGTCAGATGTAGCCGTACGAATGGAGCAAAAGGAATATTCCGAGGACGACACGGTAAATGACAAACGGCAGAAAGGTATAGTTTTTCAGCCATTTCATCATAATGAAAATGGCCGCGATTGAAGCGATGAAAGAATAGCCGATACCGCTTAAGGCATAGTGCAGGTTTTCGTAATTGCCGCTCTGCCAGATCTCTGCGGCAACCAGAAGACCGGCGCCGGCGATGGCGGGAACCGAAAGCAGCATGCAGAATCTGGCGGCTTCTCGGCGTTCCAGCCGGAGAAAACGGCTGGCGGTGATGGTGATGCCCGAACGGCTGGTGCCGGGAATCATTGCCAGACACTGGGCCAGACCGATCAGAAACGCGTCTTTGTATGTCATATCGGCAATGCTGCGCTTTGAAGGCTGAAAACGGTCGGCGATCCACAGCAGAATACCGAACAGGAGAATGTTCCAGCCGATGATTTTGGTGCTGCGCAGCCATTCCATGCCGAAGTGGTGCAGCGCCAGACCGAAGACGACTGCCGGGACGGTGCCGACGACAAGCATCAGCAGCAGCCTGAGGTCGGCGGCCGGCAGTTGGTTTAAAATAAAGTCTTTGGCGGCGGCGGAAGCTTTGCGCAGATAAAAATTTTTAACGGACGGAAAGCGGTTGAAAAAGGCGTTGACCAGTCCGTAGAGCATGTCCCTGATGTCGCGCCAAAAATAGATCATTACCGCGAGGATGGAGCCGACATGGACGGCAATGTCGATTTCCAGCCCCTGATCGGGGAAAGAAGTGAATTTGGAAAGCAAAATGAGATGTCCCGACGAGCTGACCGGTAAAAATTCGGTGAAGCCCTGAAGAGCCGAGAGGATGATAATCTGCAGGTTGGTCATGTTTTTAGTCCGTTTTCTTGCCGTCGGTTATGTTGCGGCATGTTTTGTGGTTGAGGTTTAAGAGCGAATGCGGGCGGAAACGCACGTTGTTTAAAGAGGCGCCCCAGTGCAGATGGGGGCCGGTTGCGCGGCCGGTATGTCCGACCAGGCCGATGATTTGTCCCTGTTTTACGATTTCTCCGGCTTTTACTTTAGCTTCTTTCAAATGGGCATAAATCGTTTGCAGCCCCTGACCGTGGTCGATGATGACCATGTTGCCGGTGTAAAAATAGTTTTTGCCGCTCAAAATGACTTTGCCGCTGCCCGAGGCCTTGACCGGCGTTCCTTCCGGCGCGGCAATGTCGGTGCCGCTGTGGGGGCTTTTCGGCGTGCCGTTGAAAATCCGCTGATTGCCGAATTCGCCGCTGATGCGGCCTTTTACCGGCAGGATGAAACCTTCGCGCCAGTAGTCCCCCGGCTGCATGACGGTTAAAGAGCGGCGGACGTCTTTTTGTTCGCGTCGGATTTCCGCGTCGTGTGAGGAATCGGGGGTGACTTTTGATTGCGGGATGCCGTTGATGCGCTGGATGTCCCAGTCGTAAGTTTCAACCGGCAGCCGGTGAAGCCGTTTGCCGCCGTCCGGATAAAGCAGGGATATGTCCGCGTTTGCTTTCTGGTCACGGCCGAAAGCAAGGATAAAATATCCGTCTTCGGTAACCGGATAGTTTTTGCCGTTGAAAATGACCGCTTCGGCATTGTCCTTAACCCGGCCGGCAATGATTTCCCCCTGTTTGAAGTCGCCGCAGAGTTCGACGGCCTTGGCCGCGGACGGCAGGGTTGCCGCCAATATGCTAATCGTCAAACAAATCGCCTTGTAATTCATTTTTCCTCACTATTGGCCGGACTTTGACCGCGCCGTCGGCAAATACGATTTCGAGACTGCCGTTTTTGCGCGCTTCGTCCGCGTTGCAGACGGTTTTCCGCCGTCCGTTTCTGATCCAGGCAAAACCTCTTTTCAAGACCGCTTCGACCGAAACGGACTCGAGCCGAAGGCCAAGGTTTTGCAGGGTTTCGTTTTTCTTGTCAAGTATGTTGGTAATGTAAAAAGGTTTAATTTCATTTAAATTAAGCCGGTTTTGCCGTTTTTCCAGGTAATTTTTAAAACCGATCCGCAGGCGTTCGCTCCGGTCGTCCAGCTTTTGCATGTTTTCAGAAAGAATTTGTTCCAGGTTGGGGATCCCCCGTTTGAGTCCGTCGAGCAGGCTCCGTCGTTCCTGCAGATAGCGGCCGCCGGCGCTGAAAAGGCGGCTTTGCAGGGTGAGCAGGCGGGCTTCGAGTTCGCTTTTGACCGGGACGGCAAATTCGGCGGCGCCGGTCGGCGTCGGCGCGCGCAGGTCGGAAACAAAGTCGATCAGCATGGTGTCGGTTTCGTGTCCGACGGCGGAGATCAGGGGAATTTCGGAATCGTAGACCGCGCGGATGACGATTTCTTCGTTAAAGCACCAGAGGTCTTCCAGCGAGCCGCCGCCGCGGGCGACGATCAGCAGGTCGGGACGGGGAACCGGGCCGTCCGCCGGCAGGCGGTTAAAGCCGTTGACCGCCGCGGCGATTTGTTCGGCCGCGCCTTCGCCCTGAACCAGAGTCGGCCAGACGATGATACGGACGGGAAAACGGTCGGTTACGCGGTGGATGATGTCGCGGATGACGGCGCCGGCCGGGCTGGTAACCACGCCGATAACCCGCGGCAAAAAGGGAATCGGTTTTTTGTGCGCCGGATCAAACAGTCCTTCGGCGGCGAATTTCTGTTTGCGCTCTTCCAGCAGCTTCAGCAGGGCGCCGGCGCCGGCAACTTCCATTTGCTCGATTACCAGCTGGTAGCTGCTTTTGCCGGCAAAAGTGGTGATGCGTCCGGCGGCGACGACTTCGAGGCCGTCTTCGGGTTTGACTTTGAGACCGGCGGCCACGCCTTTCCAGCAGACGGCGGAAAGGTTGGCGTTTTCGTCTTTGAGCGAAAGGTAATAATGTCCGGAATCCGCTCTTTTGCAGCCGAAGATTTCGCCTCTGACGCGTACGCGGGCAAAGGCGTCTTCCATTGTGCGTTTAATGGCGAAAGAAATTTCGCTGACGGTATATTCCGGTATCGTTTCCTGCATGTCCTTCCTTTAACAGCGCACAATTTTAGCGGATTGCGGAAATTCCCGCAAGCTTTATCGTTGCGGCCGGCAAAAAAAATTTTTTTTGCTGGATTTAAAACGAAACTGTTTTAAGATTTTCCCATACGTAAAGACGGAGGACTGACTGATGAGGAATTTGCGCGTTTTGGCCTTGCTGGCCGGTTTGGGATGGTGCTGCCGGGCTCAGGCGGCGGTTGACTGCAACATGCCGGAATTTGAGTTCGTTAACGATGCCTATGTTTGTTTGAGCGGCACTTTCAAGGCACAGAACAATCAGATACAGGACATGGAAGACAAACTGAAGCGCCCTTCGGAAAAAATCAGAAACGAACTGGCGCAGGTGAAGAAGAAACTGGCGCGCGAAACCGGGGATACGCCGAAGGCCTCTGCTGCCCGGAAAAAGCTGGAAAAGTGGGCGGACGAACTCCGTCGGCGCGTGGACGAGGCGGATAGGGACGCCCGGGAAAAGCGCAATTTTATCGGCCAAATAAAAAACGAGGGGCGCGAATGCCGGACGGAAAAATGCATGAAAGAAGTTTATGCAAAAACGCTGGCCGGGCTGATCGGTTTTTCCCGTCAGCCGGCTTGCACGCTGCCGCAAATTGCCGACGAGTGCGAGGTTTATGTTTACAATACGCCGCCGCAGGCCAAAAAGAGCATGGCGCCGCTGCTTTCCGAAAAACTTTACACGTACCGGGAAAAAGTTCGCATTAACCGGCCGGACAAATGCGTTTATTTGTTCCTTGCTTCGGGTTATCCGCAGGTGTGGGACATCCTGACAACGGAGGGGACGGATCTGCGGGGAATCTATGTCGGCGGTGATTTGCCGCAGCTGGTGCGCGGTTATCCCGAGGGAACGGAGGTGAGGGTTCATTACCGCGGCGAACTGCTGAAAGGGGCGGAAAACTGTCTGCGTTCGTCGATTGATCTGGATAAACGGCAGGAAAACAATTTTCTGGATCGGTTGAAAATTGCCCCCGAACGGAGGATTTACGTTTCCGACGGCAAAATCGGCGACAATGCGCCGCTTGACACTTATCGCTATCGGGCCGAAAACGCTGCCGGAGCAACGGCGGCTGCCGTTTTGCCGCCGCGGGAAGACGGCTGGAAAAAACTGGTGGCGGACGGCAAGGTACGGAAGGTTACTTCCGCAGATATCGAGCGTTTTAAGAAAAACGGCGTGATCAATCTCGACAACGGAAAATTTGTGTGGCGCCGTTCCGATTATGACGAATTTTTCCGTTATGAAGACGACATATTGAGAAACGGCTATATTTTGCTGGATGACGTTGAAAAATTGCCGGCCGGCGATCCGCACGTTTTCGTTTTTGTCGGTGCGGGGCAGCGGCAGCCGGAGAATTTGGCACTGGATGCGACTTTCGGCGACACCGTTTCAAAAGTGGGGATGTTTTCCCGTTCGTTTCTGATGCTGCCGGCGGAAAGGGAAGATTTGCCGGAGCCGGCAGACTGCAACCGTCCCGAAGGAATCGTGCAGAAAGTGTTGTGTACCGATGCCTCCCTCCGGCAAAAAAATCTCCGTCTGCGCGAACTGCTGGAGCAGCGGCGGGACGAGATGCCGGAGATGATCAATGCCTATCAGGTTTATACGTTGTTTCATTTGAACGACTGCCGGACCGGAGCCTGCGCGGAAAAAGTTTTGGACGATGCTGTCAGCTGGCTGGAAAACCGCAAGTATCTGGAACAGACGGAAACGGCCCGGCCGTCGTTGTGCCGGCTGAAGGACATTAAACCGGACTGTGAGGTTTATGCATACAGCGCCTATCAGACGGGCAACGAGATGAAAGGCGTTTATATAAGCGAAGAAAACGAAACTTTTAACGCCAAAGTCAAAATCAATCAGCCGGGCAAATGCGTCATTTTGTTTTTGAGCGCTTATGAGCCGGTAGTGTGGGACATTTATGCCACGCCGGCGACGGATTTGCAGGCGGTTGTCGCCGGCGGCCATGAAGAGCAGATGCTCCGCGGCATGAATCCGAAGGTGCAGACCAAAGTGCGCGACGGTAATCACCGGGCAGCGGGGGACGACGTTTGCCTGGGGAGCTATTACGGAAAGGATGAAATCGTTGAGGCCGTGCGGAATCTTAATCTCGGTGTCAAAAACGTGCGGCTGCTGGACAAACCGGTTATCGGCGAGGAAGTCGATGACAAGTTTTATGAATATAACCCGCAGGTTATTGACGGAGAATTCGTTATGCCGGAAATAGCGCCGGCGAATACGGGGTTGGAGCAACTGACAAAAGAGGGAAAGCTCAGAAAAGCCGGGAAGGATGATATTGCCAAAATCAAGGCCGCGGGTTATTCTTTTCTTACCGGGGTTTCGTTAAAAGGGGATCGGAATCCGTTTGAATACGGCGCGTTGAGAATGTATGTCCTGCTGAAGGAATTTGTCAGGCTGCCGCGCGGGCTGGCCGGTTCAAACGGGATTGTACTGATGGTGCCCAAAGACATGCGCGTGCCGGACAACAACGACGGACATAATGATTTTTACAGGGTTGATCTGCCGGCTTCCGAATTTTGGGCGGATAAATAAAATTGACGGAAAATATAACAATTGACTTTTTGTCCAAGTGTCGTATCATACCAAAATACAAATAATTTTTAATTTAATATTTTTATGGTACCATGTATATTTCAACTGAGCGAACTCGGCGAGTTTGGCTTGGTGCTTCAGGAACAGAACAAAGACAGTTTCATGCGTCGTTTTGCAGACTGTGTCAAAGCGCTGCTTTTTGCCAAGGTGACCCAGGGGTATGCCGTGGGCGGTTTTCCTTTTGCCGGAAACGCGGTATGGGAAAGCAATCCGGCCACCGTCATGTCCGTTTGGGCGTTGTCCGATTTTAAGACCGATCTTAAGGCCGACTGGGCGCTGTTAAAGGAAATGATGGTGTTTACGCCGGATTATGGCATGCAAAAGCTTATTGCCGCCAATCTCAGGTTTCTTCAGCGCTGTCGTGCCCGCATGGCAAAACTTGCCGACCGCGGTTTATGGTATCTGTTTTGCCATTGCCGCCGTTACCGCGCCGTACGCCGTTATTTTCATAACGCCGACCGGACGGTGACGTTTCAGGATCTTTTTTCGGCGGCGATTGCCCAGTTTGTTTTGAAAGGCTGGGGAAAAGCCAGTGATTTCAAGTGCCTGCTGAGCGCTCTGTAGTTTTGAAGCGAATGAATGCGAAAGGAAAACGGTTTGACCGTTTTCCTTTTTTTGTTTTAGCCGGCGATTGTGAAGACGGAACGGAAAACAGTCTTTTCCGGAAGAAAAATAAAGTGTTTTCTTTTGCGGCCGGCCGGTGTAACATACCGGAAATTTGTATTGTGGCAAAAGGAGTTCAAATGCGGAAGATCGGTATAATTTGCGCGGGGGACGAAGAACTGGAACCGTTTTTGCGCCGAATGGGAAAGACGGCCGTATCGCAAAAAGCCATGTTGTCGTTTCATGAGGGCCGGGCGGCCGGATTTTCCGCGGCGGCTCTTTTCTGCGGCGTCGGCAAAGTGAATGCGGCGGCGGCGACACAGATTTTGATCGATGATTACGGCGTTGACGCGGTCATTAATGCGGGAACTGCCGGCGGGATGGACGAAAGTGTCGGGCTGTTTGATACGATTGTTGCGGAAACGACGTTTTATCATGATGTTGATGACGGTATTTTGACCGAATTTCATCCTTGGCTGCCGGCTGCCCGTTTTGAGGCCGATCCGCTTTTGCTGGCAGCCGCCGGGAGAGTTTGCCGCCGGAATGCAAAAGTGAGGCGGGGGCTGATCGTGACCGGAGACCGGTTTGTCGACGGCGGTATGCGCAGCCTCCTTAACCGGGAATACGCGCCGCTGGCCGCAGATATGGAAACGGCAGCGGTGGCGCATGTGTGCCACGTCAATGCGATTCCGTTTCTTGCCGTTCGCTGCATTACCGATACGTCGGTTTGTCCGGGGCAGGACGCTTTTGAGAAAAACTGCGCGCGGGCTTCGGAAATTGCCGCCGACATCGTTTTTGAGATTTTGCGGGAATTGACGGTCATCGTTCCGGCGTTGTCGTGACTTTAACGTTTTGTTTTTTTTAACGGCCGGCAGCATTTCTTTGCTCCGGCCGTTTTCAGAAACAGTATGGTCAGGTGTCAGTTTAAGTTGACGATTCCGCGGGAGAAGGCGTAAACCGCCCATACCGCAATTACGACCATCAGGCAGGCGAGGGCTCCTTCGCCGACGGTGAAGGCCTTTTGGTCCGGCGCCGACTGTTTTCTGGCCCAGACGAAAACCGGAATGCCGACGGTCATGAAAATGACGGCCATCAGCAGGTAGTTGAGACCGGCGGCATAAATCAGCCACAAGGCGTAAACCGAGCCGATGACGGAAGAAAACAGGGCGGTTGAGCGTCTGATATAGGCGTTGGTCGGATATTCGCCGTCTTCGCAGATTTTCCACAGATAGGCGCAGCTGGAAAAATAGGCCGGCAGCACCATTACGCTGGTGATGCTGAGCATGGTGTTCCAGGCGTTGTTGGAAAAGTAGACGAGCAAAATCATCGCCTGCATCAGGGCGCTGGTGACCCACAGCGAAACCGAAGGCGCCTGATATTCGTTTTCTTTGGCAAACTCTTTGGGGAAAGTTCCGTTTTCCGCCGCCGCCTGCGGAATCTGGGCGGTGATCATGGTCCAGGCCAGCCAGCTGGTCAAAACCGAAATCAGCAGGCCGATGTTCATCAGCCAGGCGCCCGGACGGCCGATCGCCTTTTCCAAGATGCCGGCGGTGGACGGGTTGGGAACGGCTGCCAGTTCGGTCTGGCTCATGTAGCCGAAAGGCAAAAGCGAAAGCAGAATATAGATGCCGAGACAGCCGATGAAACCGAGCAGGGTGGCTCTGCCGACGGTTTGCGGGCTTTTGGCGTGTTTGGACATGACGACGGCGCCTTCAATGCCGATAAAAGCCCACAAAGTGACCAGCATGGTGCTTTTGATCTGGCTGCTGAGACCACCGAGAGATTTGGTGTTTTCGCCCCAGAAGTTAAAGTCGAAACGGTCAAAATGAAAAATGAACGCGATGATGACGATAAACAAAATCAGCGGCACGATTTTGGCGACGGTGCCGATGGTGTTGACCAGCGTTGCCTGTTTGATGCCGCGCAGTACCAGGAAATTGAAGCCCCAGATCAGAATTGAGCCGCCGATGATGGAAGCGAGGTTGTTGCCGCCGGCAAAATACGGCGGAAAGAAATAGTTGAGCGCATCCATGGTGATGACGGCGTAGCCGACGTTGCCGCAGATCTGGCAGAGCCAGTAGGACCAGCCGATGGTAAAGCCCACATAGGGGCCGAAGCCTTCACGGCTGTACATGTAGATGCCGGCGGTAAGATCCGGTTTGGCAACCGACAGGGTGCGGAAGGTGTTGGCGATGAAATAAACGCCGAATCCGGTAATTGCCCAGGACAGAAGGACGGCGCCGGCCGAAGCGCCGGCGGCCATGTTTTGCGGCAGGGAATAGATGCCGCCGCCGATCATTGAGCTGACGACGATTGCCGCCAGCGCCAGCACGCCGAGACCGCCGTTTGCGGGCGCCGGCGTTTCCGGAGCGGAAGGTTTGCTTTTATCAGTCATTGTTTCATCCTTTGATTAAATTGTTTTTTATTTGCGAAAGGAGGCGAAGCAATCGTTTTCAAAGGATTGTTCCGCCTCGCGTTCGGCATCGGCTTCTCAAAACAACCGAGGTTTGACGTCTCGGCTGTCTTCATCGAAGCCGATTATACCTTGGCCGGATCCGCATGTTCGAAATTGAGGAAGCCAAGGCATGTCAGGCAGTAGCCAAACTGCTGCGTGATGTTGATGTAGTTGTGGAAGAGCTGAAATTCGCTGTGTTTTTGCACGCCGCGGATTTCCAGCTCGTGGTTAAGCGAGCGGTTCAGCCACATTTCGCAATGTGTTTTGGCGATATCGTCGTCGATATAGGTGTCGAAATATTCGACATATTCGGCCGCCCAGCCGCCGATCAGTTCGCCTTTGGCGTCTTTGCCCCAACAGATGCCGACGCCGGTGGCGATGGCCTTGTGCTGGTCGCGGTTGGCGCCGTTGCCGGCCATGATCACTTCCAGTACCGCGCCGTGTTTGAACTGGTTGACCACTTTGTCGACCGGAACGATGTTGCCGAACAGTTCTTTCGGCAAAACGGAAGTGTAAGGAATAACGTTGAAGTTTTCGATTTTCGCCTGCATCAGCGCGGAATCGTAACAGAACGTTTCAAACGGCTGCGGGGGAATGCCCTCGTCGGCCTGTCCGGCACCGCCGGTCTGAAACGCCAATGTCGGGTAACGAACGCCTTCGGTCATAATGTTTCTCCTTTGAAAAAATGTTTTTTGCTTTTTACAGCCTATGAGGTAATCGGCGGCCCGCCGTTTTCAAGCGCGGCTTATACTAAAGATATAAAAACCAAACGGCGTCCTTTACCTTTGATTTTTCGTATATAAATAAAAAGACATCGGTAATTTCGGAGGAGAGGAAAAATTATGAAGATGCGATATTGCTTATTGATCGGGAGCGTGCTCGGCAGCCTGCTGGCGGGGACGGCTGACGTTCGGGCCGACAGCGGAGATCTGCCCCAGGGAGCGCAAAAACGGGTGGACGACGCCTACCGCCGGCGCAATTTTACGTTCAGCGATTTTGGCAGGGATTACGGTGAATTTAAAAACTATCTGAACAGGGAATACGGGTTTGACTATTCCTTTGACGTTTCCTATATGCCGCAGCGAGGGGCGCCGAACGGCCGCAAAACCGCCTATCAGACCTTGATTTCGCCGAGTTTTACCTGGACCGCGTTTAACAACGAGTACGGAACCGGCACGCTCAATTTCGCCTATACGGTTGCCCGTTACGGCGGTTCGCAGGCGGCAAGGATCGGCGGCAATATCGGCGCGGTGACGGAGATCAACGACTATGACGACAAATCCAACGCCTTTAACGAGCTGTATTACAGCTATCAGGCGGGCGGCAGCTGGAAATGGCTGACGGTGGCCGCCGGACAGTTTCCGCTTTCCAACTTTGACGGTACCGCTTACGATTCAAACCAGCAGGTGAACTTTATCAACTACGCCCTGTCGCAGAACGCCAGTTCGACTTATTCCACCGCCGGGGTCGGCGCCTATTTGCAGGCAACGCCCAATTCCGAATGGACGTTTGCCGTCGGTGCACAGGACGCCACCAATGTCGACGGCATCAGCGTGCGGTTCAACAACCTTAATGAAGAACATTACGCCACGTTCGGTTATATTGCCTACAGTCCGACGATCAAAGGGCTGGGGGCCGGGCAGTATTCTGTTTTGCTGTACAATCAGCCCTGGGTAGAGGAACAAAAACAGACCACCAACGGCTGGTCGGTCAATCTCAGCCAGGCGATCGGCGACAAACTGACGGTGTTCGGACGGGTCAACGGCGTTTCGGGCTCAACCGCCGAGATCAACCAGTCGTGGGTGCTCGGCATGGTTTACAATAATCCGCTGGACCGCAATCCGCTGGATCAGATCGGACTAGCTTTCGCCTATAACAAAATTGACGGGAAGGCGGTCGGCGAAGAGCTTTCCCATGACAGCGAGAAAGTGCTGGAAGCCTATTGGGCCTGGGGCATTTCCAAATGGATGACGATTACGCCCGACATTCAGTTTTACATTGATCCGGCGCTTAATCCGAAATCGGATTACGGCACCGTGTTCAGCCTGCGCGCCAGCTTCTTTTTCTGAACGGAAGACGGTATATGCCGAAAAGCCCCGTCGGAAACGGGGCCTTTTTTGTATAGCGAAAGTTCCGGCCGGGCCGGGCGGTATTTTGACGGCGCTTCAGATTTCCCGTACCGCGTTGAAACGGCGGACGACGGTGTTGTCGGCCGGAATGTCCGCCAGCAGCCGGTCGTCCGTTTTTTGCAACAGCATCTGAGCCGTATGGTTGCGCGGATCGCGGCCGTTGTATAAAATCTGCATCATCTTCTGCGCTTTGGGCAGGGGAATAATCTGGCGGCCGTTTTTTTCGGGTGTGATCAACTGTTGTCTTTCCAATTCAAGCTTGATGGCTTTTTCCGTTATTTCCCTGGTTTTGATGACGATGCCGGTCCGCTTTTGCAGGTTCCATTCGCCGTCGTTGTTGAAACTGCGGACTTTGCCGTTGCCGATATAGGTGGTGGCATGGTAGCGGCCGCCGCCGCGCGGAGTCATGACAATGTCGCCGATTTCCAGTTCGCGGACATTAATGCTGCCGGAGCGGATACAGTCGCCGAAGCCTTTTTGTTTCAGATGACTGACGAAGCGCCGGCATTCGACGGCGTTGAAACCTTCGCTGTCGTATTCGGGCAGGACGTTGTTGAGATCGCCGCAGACGTTGGCGTCTATCAAGGCGCGGTTGATGGCGGTGATGCAGTAGTTGTTGCGTCCGGAAAGACGGCCGTCGGGATAAACGATATCGAAAAAGTTGTTTTTGACGTATTTTGTTTTTTGTCCATTTTGGGTCGCTTTTTTCAGCGCTTTAAGGTGCTTTGAGGTCGCTTCGAGAAATTCGTTGACGAACCATTCCGCCCGGCCGGCGATTTCGCCGTCAACGTCGATTTCAATCATCCGGTTGTAGGCCAGAAGCGAAACGTCGCGTTTGCGCTGTGCCAAAGCGCTGCGTCTTTCGGCCACGTTGATTTTTTCTTTTCCGCCGCCGTTTCCTTCCGCTCTCACCTGTCCGCTGAGCGTCGCCGGCGATGAGGCGACGGCCCCCATGACCGAAAGGCCGAACAGGTAGCGGCGGATTTTATAGACGGCTTTGCGCATTCTGATTTTTAAAATTTTTAATGTTTTTTTCTTTTCCGGGGACATCTTTTCGCTTCATTCCGAGTTTGATTCTTATTTTTGTACAAATATAACTTTTTTCAGGACAAAAGTCACGAAAAAAGTGATCACAGCGTCATTTTTTTTGCTTTACATTTTAGCCGATTTAAAGGTAAATAGAGAAAGCTGAAAAACAAGATGTTGAAGATACAAAATGGCTGATAATTTTTTTAAGACAACTCTGGCGCTGGCCGCGCTTTTATCCTGCGCCGCCTGTCAGAGCGGACAAGCCGTCCGGCCGGCGATCGTGCCGGGCGTGGAGGTCAGAATGCCCGAAAACAAAACCGCAAAGCCCGAGCCCCGGCCGGTCAAACAGCCGCTGAAGGTGATCGGGGAAGTGGAGCCCGTTTATTTTTTGCCGATGAAATCTCCTTTTTTGTCGCGGATCGACACCGGAGCGGAAACTTCTTCGGTCGACGCCGATCATGTCGTTTCGTTTGAGCGCGACGGCGAAAAATGGGTGGCGTTTAATCTGGTGAACCGCGAAACCGGCGAAAAACACCGTTTTGAGAAGAAAATCAAACGGCAGCCGACGGTCAAGCGCATCAACGGCAGCGAAGAGCGCGTGGTGGTGATGATGGACGTCAGAATGGGCGAGGAAATCGTCAAGGCGGAATTTTCTCTGGCCGCCCGCGACCGTTTCAACTATCAGGGGCTGATCGGCCGCAATATCCTGACCGGCCGTTTTGTCGTCGACACCTCGCTTGCCAACGCGCTGCGTTAGATAAAATTTACCAACAGAGGCATCCATGCTGAAAAAACTGAAATCCGTAAGAGCCTTTTTAACTCTCGGTTTGCTGCTGTCGCTGGCGTTTGCCGGTTACAGCGCTTATTACAAGACAAAATACTGGGGTTTTAACTTCACCCCGCGCAAAACGACCGACGTATGGACGGTCGAGGAACATGTCAGTTTTGTGCCGAACGGCGAAAACATCCGCATTTCGATGGCGCGGCCGCTGTCTACCGCCGGTTTCAAAATTTTAGACGAAGACATCGTCGCGCCGAAGTACAAGATCGAAAAGAAAACGGATCGGATAGAGCTGACTTCCAAGCCGCGGCACAAGCTGCAGGACATTTATTACCGGGTGCTTTTGTATGACAACGTCGACAGCCGCGGCAAAACGAAGGCGGAAAAACCGGGAAAGCCGCAAAAGCCGATTATGGACGAACAGACGGCCGTTTTGGCCCGCCAGCTGCTGGAAATGTCCGGGCAGCAGTCCGGTGACGGGATTCAGCAGGTGATTGCCCTGTTTAACCAAAACCCGCCGGACGAAACGGTGCAGTCTTTCGTGCCCGCGCCGAGAACCGCCAAGGCCACCGCGCAGGCGGTGATTGACCTTCTGGCGCTAAAGGATGTTCCGGCGCGAATGGCGCGCGGCATCAAACTGTCGGAAGGCAAAAAAACGCTGGTGCCGGACGTGATGCTTGAGGCTTATGTCGACGGAATGTGGAAGATTTATAACCTGGAGAGCGGCAAAAAGGGACTGCCGAGCGACTTTATCGTTTTCCAGCGCGGCAATCAGTCGCTGGTTGACGTGGAAGGCGGCTCTGATTCCACAACCAAGTTTTCGGTGATGAAATCGATCCGTTCGTCGTTCCGCATGGCCGGTCACCGGGCCGAGCTTTCGCACAGCAAAAGCTGGTTTGACTATTCGATTTACAATCTGCCGCTCAATGAACAGAACACGCTGAAGTGGCTGATGATTTTTCCGCTGGCCATTCTGGTGGTGGTGCTGATGCGCAATGTGGTCGGCATTCAGACGATGGGAACCTTTACCCCGATGCTGATTGCCATGTCGCTGGTCAAGACCGGTTTTTGGCCGGGGCTGATCTGCTTTTCGGTTATCCTCGGCGTCGGGCTGCTGATCCGGGCGGGGCTGTCAAAGCTTAATCTGCTTCTGGTGCCGCGGATTTCGGCGGTCGTCATTTTCGTAATTCTGATCATGCAGGCGCTGGCAATCGTCGGTTATCAGTGGAAATGGGAAATCGCCTCGTCGGCACTGTTCTTCCCGATCATCATCATGGCCTGGATTATTGAACGCGCCTCGATTACCTGGGAAGAGGACGGTGCGGCAAATGCGACCAAGGAAATCATATACAGCGTGCTGGTGGCGGTGATTACCTATTTTGTGATCGTCAACGAGGACATTCGGCACATCATGTTTGCCTTTAACGAGTTCAATCTGGTCATTTTGTTTGTGGTTATGCTGCTCGGAACCTATACCGGATACCGCCTGACCGAACTGACCAGGTTTGCCCCGCTGGCGAAAAAGGACGGGAAACATGTTTGATTTTCTGAAACGTTTTGCCACGCCCGCGCAGCTGAGGGAGGCCGGAGTGCTGGGCATGAACCGCCGCAATTATGAGATTATTGCCAAAAGCAACGACCGCCGCCTTTATCCGCTGGTGGACGACAAGGTACAGACCAAAAAGCTGGCGGCCGGCGTCGGCATCAATACGCCGCATCTGATCGGCGTGATCGACGTGCAAAACGAGGTGGACAATTTTTTGTCGCTGGTCGAGGGCTATAACGAATTCGTCATCAAGCCGGCGCACGGCAGCGGCGGCAAAGGTGTGCTGGTGGTTAAAAGCTATGATGCCGAGCGTTTTGTTACCGCTTCGGAAAAGGTTCTGACTTATAACGAAGTGTATCAGCATATTTCCAACATCTTGAGCGGGCTTTATTCCCTCGGCGGCAAGTATGACGTAGCGGTGCTTGAGGAAATGGTGCATTTCTCCAACCAGTTTCAGGATTTCAGCTATCAGGGGATTCCCGACGTGCGGGTGATCGTTTATCAGGGCTTTCCGGCTCTGTCGATGATGAGGCTGGCAACCAAAGAGTCCGGCGGCCGCGCCAATCTGCACCAGGGGGCGGTGGGCGTCGGTATCGACGTCAGAACCGGGCATGCGGTGGCGGCGGTTTCCCATGACCGGCCGATCCGTTATCATCCCGATACCGGCGCCGACCTGATGGAACTGCAGGTGCCGTTTTGGCGTGAACATCTGGAAATTGCCGCCAAAGGATATGAAATGACCGGTCTCGGCTATCTGGGGGCGGACATTGTGTTGGACAAGTACCGGGGGCCGATGATGCTGGAGCTGAATGCGCGGCCGGGGCTGGCAATTCAAATCGCCAACGGACGGGGAATGCGCGATTTGCTGAAAAAAATCCGCAAGCATTATCCCCGCGGGCTGAACTATGCCGAGCGTGTGGATTTTGTTTTAAAACAGCCGCTTGCTATCGAATGATCCGATCCCTATATATGTAACAGATGACAAATTTAAGGAGAATTTAAGATGGCAAAACTGCTGAAGAACGCCGAAACCGCCAGGCTCGGCAAGGCCGAAACCAAAGGGTTGAAATCCGCCGACACCAAAAAACTGACCAAAAGCCCGGCGAGGGCCAAGAAAGAAAAGGCAAAATATCAGGTTAAAGACGCGGAGAACGCGTTGCTGCTTAAACTGAAAAACGGCGACGTGGTGATTGAGATGTTTTCCGACGATGCGCCGAACCATGTGGCGCGGATCAAGGAACTGGTGCGCGCGGGATTTTACAACGGGTTGAAATTTCATCGCGTGATCGACGGTTTTATGGCGCAGACCGGTTGTCCTTTCGGCACCGGGACCGGCGGCAGCGGCAAAAAACTGAAAGCCGAATTTAACCGTCGGCCTCATCTGCGCGGCACGGTTTCGATGGCTCGCGCGATGGATCCGGATTCCGCCGACAGTCAGTTTTTTATTTGTTTTGCCGAAGCGCCGTGGCTCAACGGACAGTATACGGTTTGGGGAGAAGTGGTTTCCGGCATGGAATATGTGGATATGATCAAGCGCGGAACGGGGGGCAACGGCATGGTGTCGCAGCCTGACGAAATCGTTTCGGTCGCCGTGATTGCGGACCTTTGACCAACTGGGCGCTTAAGTAATAACAAAGGGCGGATTTCTCCGTCCTTTGCTTTTAGGCTCAAGATTTTTTCACATAGAAAAGTATCTTGATTTTTCTGATTATAAGCATAATTCTTATTATCATTGTAGTTCCTTATAAAAATAT
>MNTV01000032.1:0-27066 GCA_001917175.1 Azospirillum sp. 51_20 | reverse complement strand
TTAAGGCTTAGCTCCTTTGGTTAGGTAAATTGTCCGTTGTTCCAGCAACGGACTTTTCTTTTATAAGACAAAAGTAATACTGTGTCAAGCCTTGCGCCCATTGGGGTTCAGGGCTTTTTTTATGGAGTTTTTTTCTCATGGATTTAAGCAGAATGTACAGAATTGCCGAAACCGGAGACGTCAACGATCCGACGCCGGTAGACAATGTTTTGCGGATGGTGGAAGAGCGGCAGAGGCAGCAGCAACAGGCGCGTCCGCAAAGCGCATGGGGACGTTTCAAAAACTTTGCCGGTTCAAACGCAGGACGTACGCTTTGGGGCGGCCTCGGTGGGGCGGCCTCGGTGCAGGTTTGGGTGTTGCCCTGACCGGCGGTAACTTGCAGGATGCGCTCGGATACGGGGTTATCGGCGCCGGCAATACGGTCGGTATATTAAACCAAAACCGGCAATATGCCGATCGGTTGGCCTTAAAGCAGCAGGAACGTTGCCCGACAATAACCTACGCCCCGCAGGATAAATTTATCGACTTTGTCGATAGTCTGCGTGAAGATTATTCGGAATACCGCCTGCGTTGTATCGACAATCAGGGAACGGATAGAAAAACAGGTAAAAATAGACCGGATTATTTTGGAAAACAATAGACAAAAGGCAAAATAAGGACTCGGTATTTATTCTAGTCTTGTTCTGTAATTTCCATTCTGGCTAGGTTTGCTAACTGTTTGATTCTGTGTGCGTGTGTTTTGCATAAAAAAGTCAGAATAAAAGGGCTTGCAATTTCTCGCAAACCCTTGGTTTTCCTTGGCAGGGGCAGTAAGATTCGAACTCACGACCCTCGGTTTTGGAGACCGATGCTCTACCAACTGAGCTATACCCCTATGTGACAGTCATTTATAACTGCGTTTCCTTTCATACACAACAATCGGAAATAAATCAAGTGTTTTTTTGTATTTTTGTCAGCGATGGGGATTTTACCGGCGGCGAAGGAGAACAGGGGCGTTTGGCGTCAGCGATGGGGATTTTGCCGGCAGCAAAGGAGAACAGGGGCGTTTGGCGTCAGTATGCTTTTATCTTGTCTTGCGGAGAGTTTGGCGGTATACTAATATTGGTGGATTGAGAAATGATAAAATGTTGATGGGTTGAGAAACGATAAAACAAAATGGCGATTGAAAAAAGAAAAAAGGGAAAACATACGGCCGATTATGTTTCAACGGTTATCGGCTTGTTTTGGTTGACGCTTGTCTGCGGTGCGGCCGGGTTTGTTTTTTACGTAAATATAAAACGGGCATGGTATTTCGGCGGGTATTGGCACTGGCCGGATTGGGCGTTGGCGGCGTTTTTGGTTATTGCCGCATTGTTTAATGTTGTGCGGATTTGCCGGGAGGGGAAAGGTGACGAAAAAGACTGAACGGCCGCGGATGACGGTGCGGCGGTCGTTGCGGGCGGACGGTTTCGGCGGCAGCGGCGGATGAGCCGGCAAACGGGGAAGCTTTCGTCCGGCCGAAAGCGCGGGGACTTTTTGAAAAAAGGTGTTGCAATCTTTTAAGTAATAGTTTATGTTGCTGAAAAATCAGGCAGTATTCGTCGGTTGCCGGGTTTCCCGGAGGAACGGACCGGAACGGCTCAAGCGGCGTTCTGTCTTCTCATGAGATAAACAACAGTTTTAAATGATTGGATGAAGTTGATGGCAAAAGTTAGTCCGGTTCTGTTTTTCAGACAGGTAAAACAGGAAGTTAAGAAAGTTACGTGGCCGACCAGGAAAGAAGTGGTTCAAACTTCGATCATGGTGTTGATTCTGGTGGCGATCGCCGCTGCCTTTTTCTTCTGCGTCGACCAGGTGTTCGGCTTTATCGTTAAATTGATTTTTGGTTAGGAGAAAGTTGGCAATGGCTGCTCATTGGTACGTTGTACACGTTTATTCCGGTTCGGAAAAAAAGGTTGCCGAATCGCTGCGCGAACAGGCGGTTCTGAAAAACATGGAAGATAAAATTCTGGAAGTGATGGTTCCGACCGAAAATATCGTTGAAATCAAAAAAGGCTCCAGAGTCAATTCCGAACGCAAGTTCTTTCCCGGTTACGTACTGGTGAAAATGGAAATGTCGGACGACAGTTGGCACGTTGTTAAAAACACGCCGCGGGTGACCGGTTTTCTCGGTGCGCGCAACAAGCCGCAGGCGATTTCCGATGCCGAGGCCAATCGTATCATCAGGCAGATTGAAGAAGGCGTTGAGCGGCCGCAAACGGTGGTCAATTTCGAGATCGGCGAGCAGGTTCGCGTCTGCGACGGACCGTTCGCTTCGTTTATCGGCTTGGTTGAAGACGTTGACGCCGAAAAGTCGCGGCTGAAGCTTTCGGTTTCGATTTTCGGGCGTTCAACTCCGGTCGAACTGGAATTTAATCAGGTTGAAAAAGTCAGCTGAAAAGAATATGTTAAGAGCCGCCTGAAAGGCGGCTTTCTTATGCCGCGGAAACCAAAAAAGAGGCCTGCGGCGCCGTCGGCGTATTCCGGCGGAGAGAAAACGAAAGGCGGAATTTGTTTTTGCCGCGGATGAAAGATGAAGGGTAAACAGCGGGAGAATCGTTATGTTGAGGTCTTTTTTTAACGAATTTAAAAAATTTGCCATGCGCGGCAACGTGATAGACATGGCTGTCGGTATCATTATCGGCGCCGCTTTCGGCAAGATTGTCGACTCGCTGGTCAAAGACATTATCATGCCGCCGATCGGGCTTCTGATCGGCAGTATGGATTTTTCCAACCTGTTTTTCGTGTTGAAAGACGTGCCGGGGCATCACGGCGCTTACGCCTCGCTGGCGCAGGCGGCTCAGGCCGGTGCCACTACGCTGAACGTCGGCAATTTTCTGAATGCGGTTATCAGTTTTACCATTATCGCTTTTGCCGTGTTTTTGCTGATTAAAGGCATCAACAAAGTTCAGAGCACGCTGGACAGCAAGGAAGAAGCGGCGTCGCCGACGACCAGGGAATGCCCTTATTGCTGCGAGCAGATTCCGTTGGCGGCGATTCGCTGTCCGCATTGCACTTCGGAACTGGAAGTTGTGCCGTCGGCGAAGAAAAGAGGGCGAAAGCCCCTGTCGGCGGAAGCCCCGGCGCCGGTCGCGGGTGCGCCGGCGGCAAAAAAGAGGGGGAGAAAGCCCAAGACCCGGTCGGAGGCCTGAGCTTATCGGATCAGGGCAAGACGCATAACCGTTGAAAAAGCGCCGCGTCCCGGCCGGTGGTTCTTCGTATGCGGGTGGAAACCTGATGTGCCGGCAAATGTCTTAAAGGCGTATGATGATCTGACAGGGCGAAGATTGCTTGGTTCACCGTAAACGGGTAAAAATCCGTTGTTAATTGACTTTGCCCCGCGTTTTTTTTTCAGTTGATTTCGGATAGGCTTTGTAATTTTTTTGAGTATTTTTTCTGTTGTGTCTGCATGTATCCTCGATGTGCATTTCCCCCACCGTTCATATATGGCTGAACTGCTTTTGCCTTTGAGATAGTCCATGACCGAACTTGCTGAAAATTCAGGCGGTATCTCTGTTAACATATGAACATGGTCAGGACAAAACTCTGTTTCTATTACGCCTATTTCTTTCCATCTGCTAAAGTATGCCCTGTTTCCGGATGACGTCTCCGTAAAAGGCTTGTCTGTGATATTTTGGCGCAAAGATGACATGGTATTTTGGGGTTTTATGTCGTGTGTGCCATTGTATGTGCGTTCATAAAAAACTTCTTTGCTTTTGTTGGACTTTTGCCGGACCGTTTAACTTATTTTGGCAAAGGAGCTTTTTATCCGTAAAGCTTTAAGCATTTTGAAACTGCCGGCTCGGTCGGGGGCTTGTTACAAAAAACGCCGCGGTCGAAAAGACGGCGGCGTTTTTGCTTAAAAGCGGGGCGGTTTACAAATTGCCGGTCAGCTGCATGGCGGCGGCATTGTATTCCGCATGGGCGAAACGGTTCAGTATTTCCGTTTGCGTCGAGCCCGGGGAGATGTACATCACGGTTCCCTGAAATTTTGCGATAATGGTTTTTCCGCGCAGGGAAAGCGCTGCCAGCGAAGAGGCGAAGATGTTGAGGGTTTCCCCTTCGGCAACGCAGTAAGTTATTTTCTCCGTTTTCATACCAAAAAGATTTTAAAGTTAGCAAAAATAATTCAACCGTACGGTCAGAATATGCCGGAAGGCGTTTTTTGTCAACCGTGATTGTAAATTCGTAACGAATGATTTTTTTGTTATAAAAGAAAAATTTTGTTTGCCGCCGGGCGGTCTTTTTTGTATCTTTTCGTTGTATACTAAATGGAGCGACTATGGTTAAACTATCCGTGCTGGTGACGTTCTGCAACCAGCGGCAATACATAAAACGCGCTTTGGACAGTATTCTGGCGCAAAAAACGAATTTTGACTTTGAAGTTCTCATCGGGCTTGACGGCGTTTACGACGGCAGCGAGGAAATCATCCGCGAATATACGGATAAACATGATTTTATCCGGCTTTATAAAATGTCTTTCGCCGGCATGGACACGATCGGCATAGAAAAGGCTTCGCTTAACCGCAAGTCGCTGCTGGAAAAGGCGGAAGGGGAGTTCTTTTCCGTTTTGGACGGCGACGATTTTTACGGCGACGACCGGAAGTTTCAGAAGCAGATGGATGTTTTGTCCGAGCATCCTGAGTGCATCGGCTGCGGGTGCGGGCATGTTTTTTATACCAACGAACGGGTGATGAAAGAGGCCCGCATTTGCGAAGAGACGGAATTTTTTACTCCCGAGAGGTATATACGGTCGGGACGTTATATCCATAACGGTTCGATTATTTTCCGCAATATCTTTTATTTTGGTTTTCCGCATGATTTCCCTCACAATTTTGTCAATGATACGACGCTGACGATGTATATGATGAAATTCGGCCGGCTGGCCTGTCTGCCGGAAACGATGTATATGTACCAGATGAGCGAAGACGGAATTTATCAGGGCGAAAGCCTGCCGGTCAAAGACCTTTACGGTGCGCTCGGCGGGGAAATGAACCTGCGTTATCTGCCGGAATACAGGGAAGCGCTGCTGAAGAAATATGATGCCCTTTTTTACCGGGTTTACCGCAATCGCAAAAAGTATGACGGCCGACAGTTGGCAGCTGTCCGTAATTTTGCCGCCCGTAACGGCTGCCGTTTTGTGCAGGCGATCCTTGAATATACCGGGGGGGGGTATATTGGAAGGGGCTTTGCACGTCTGAAATGCAGGTATATGCTGAAGCATAAAAACTTCGGCAAAAAAGTGAAAAAACGCAAAATCGCCTGCTGGACCGGATTTCCCAATTTCGGCGACATGTTTAACCTGTACGTTGCCCGTTATGTTTTCCGCTGGTGCGTTGTACCCGGCTGGAAAGAGGCGGACCTGTGGTGCGTGGGCAGCCTTTTGTCGCGGTTGTTTGAAGTCAGGCACGAGAACGGAAAGACGCTTGACGTTATGGGAACGGGCATGCAAAGAGAAGTCAGAATGCCGGAAGATTTTGCCGCCAGGGTGCGCGTACACGCCTTGAGAGGAAAACTGTCGCTGGAAAAGTTAAAAGAGCTGATTCCGGTTAAAAAGAGCGTGGTGCTGGCCGATCCGGCGGTGCTGCTGCGAAAGATGGTTGACAAAAGCCGGGTGCTTCCGGGCGGCCGGGTCGGCGTGATTCCGCATTATTATGACAGGAATTCCGAATATCTGAACAATATTAAAGCGTCCGGGATCAAAATCATCCGGGTGGAAGACACGCCGATACAGGTTGCGCGGGATATGCTGTCGTGCAAATGCATTTTGTCGTCTTCGCTGCACGGGCTGATCTTTGCCGATGCGCTCGGCATTCCCAACCGGCGGATCGTGCTGTCGGACGAAATTATCGGCGGTGATCTGAAATTTGACGACTACTATTCCGTTTATTACGAAAATCCCGAAGAAGCGCCGGAAACGATAGATTTGCGCAAAACGACGGTTACCGATGAAACGATTGACGACATTATCAAAAACTATGTCAACGTCGAACGCAAAATGGATGAACAGTGCCGGGCGCTGCTGAAAATAAAAATAAATTAAAGCAAAGCAAAAAATGCTTGCAAATTGAATCGTTTGTGATATACAGATGACGAACCTGCGGCCGGAAGTTTCGGCGGCAGGGTTCGTTTGTTTATCACAATTTGTGGGAGATTAGCCATAATCTTACCACAAACCCTAAAGTGAGGTATTGAAATGGCTGTAAAATCTAAAAAGAAAATTTTAGGATTGATCAAGCTGCAAATCCCCGCGGGAAAGGCCAACCCTTCTCCTCCGGTCGGTCCGGCTCTGGGCCAGAAAGGCTTGAACATTATGGAATTCTGCAAGGCGTTTAACGCGGCGACCCAGAAGATGGAACCGGGCATTCCGGTGCCGGTCGTCATCACCGCTTACGAAGACAAGTCCTTCACCTTCATCACCAAGCTGCCGCCGGTAGCCTACTACATCAAGCAGGCCGCCAAGATCAAGTCCGCTTCAAAAGAGCCGGGCAAAGTCGTTGCCGGTCAGATTACGATGGCTCAGGTCAAGGAAATTGCCGAAGCCAAAATGCCGGATCTGAACTGTTCGACGGTCGAAGCCGCCATGAACATGGTTAAAGGTCAGGCCGTATCTATGGGCGTAAAGGTTGTGGAGTAAGACAATGGCAGGAAAAAGAATCGAAAATGCATACAAAACCATTGACAAGTCTAAGCTGTATTCGCTGAAAGATGCCGTCAAGCTGGTAAAGGAAAATGCAAATGCCAAATTCGACGAAACCGTTGATCTGGCAATCAATCTTGGCGTTGATCCGAAATATGCCGACCAGATGGTTCGCGGCGTCTGCTCGCTGCCCAACGGTACCGGCAAAACCGTACGCGTCGCCGTTTTGGCTCAGGGCGAAAAAGCCGATGAGGCCAAAGCCGCCGGTGCCGATATCGTCGGTGCCGAAAACCTGATCGACTCGATCCTGGCAGGCAAAATCGAATTTGACCGCTGCATTGCCACTCCCGATATGATGGGGCTGGCCGGCCGCGTAGCCCGCGTGCTCGGTCCGAAAGGCCTGATGCCGAACCCGAAACTGGGTACGGTTACCATGGATGTTGCCGGGGCGGTTAAGAAAGCCAAAGCCGGTGAAGTTCAGTATCGTGCCGAGAAGACCGGTATCGTTCATGCCGGCGTGGGCAAAGTCAGCTTCAGCGAAGAAGCGATTTACGAAAACGCCAAGGCTCTGATCGACGCCGTCATCAAAGCCAAGCCGTCGGGCGCCAAAGGAACTTATCTGAAAAAGATTTCGATCAGTTCCACCATGGGTGCCGGCGTGCATGTAGATCTTGCGAATCTGTAAGGTTTGCCGACAATTGAAAACCTGCGTTGAAAAACGCAGGTTTTTTTTATGAAAATAAGCCGTTTCCGCTGTCGGTCTGCCGCAAACGGCGTATCGGCCGGAAAAAGGCCGGCCGGCGAAACAAAAGACGTTTTTGTCGATGAAAAAAGGAAAATTATGCTTGACATTTAATGCGTAAGAGTTTATCAAGCAGTCCTGAGAAAGGCGCGGAAAGCGCCGTTCTGCCTGTCCAAGACCGTAGGCGGTCCGTAACGGCGGCGTGTTCAATTTGCTGCCGGGCCTTAATTTCCTACGCAGACGGAGTAATAAGATTTTATAATCGTTTTTTTCTCCCGGACAGATTAACCTCGCCGCCGCGGTTTGCCGCGGAAGGGCGAAATTGTAAAATATGACATCTTGGATTTATAAGATGTTTTGTTGGAGATAGAAAAGTGAATCGTGACGAAAAAGCACAATTACTGAATGAACTCAAGCAGTTGTTTGAAGATTCCGAAGTTGTGGTCATTTCCCACTACAAAGGGCTGACCGTAGCCGAAGTTTCCGAACTGAGAAACAACATCCGCAAAGCCGGTGCCGGGTTCAAGGTAACGAAAAACCGCATCACTCGTCTGGCTCTGAAAGACACCAAGTTTGCCGATCTGGCAGATCAGTTTACCGGTCCGACCGCAATTGCTTTTGCGAATGACCCGATCTCTGCCTGCAAGGCTTGTGTCGAATTTGCAAAAGGTAACGAAAAACTGGTTATCGTCGGCGGCGCAATGGGAACGGGCGTTCTCTCCGTTGACGAAATCAAGCGTCTGGCAAGCATTCCGTCGGTTGACGAGCTGCGCGCCAAGATTATCGGTCTGCTGCAGGCTCCGGCCGCTCAGCTGGCCCGGGTTACCAAAGCTTACTCGGAAAAAGACATGGCAGCCTAAGCTGTCGCTTGTTTGTGGTTTTTAACTTTAAAAGATTTAATTTTATTTATGGAGAAAAAAAATGGCCGATTTAGCCAAATTAGTCGATGAATTGTCAGCCCTGACCGTTATGGAAGCCGCTGATCTTTCCAAAATGCTGGAAGAAAAATGGGGCGTTTCCGCCGCTGCTGCCGTAGCCGTAGCCGCCGGTGGTGCCGCTGCTGCCGCCGAAGAAGAAAAAGACGAGTTCGAAATCGTTCTGGTGGCTGCCGGTGACAACAAGATCAACGTCATTAAAGAAATCAGAACCATTACCCAGCTCGGTCTGAAAGAAGCCAAGGATCTGGTAGACGGCGCTCCGAAGACGATTAAGGAAAGCGCTCCGAAGGCTGAAGCCGAAGAAATCAAGAAGAAACTTGAAGCTGCCGGCGCCAAGGTTGAATTGAAGTAATTTTTTTAATTCGATTGCCTTTTTGAAGACTCCCCGTTTTGGCGGGGAGTTTTTTGTTTTGCCGGACAAAAGCCGGTTGTCAAAAGCTGTGCAACCGTCAGACAGAAATTAGGAGCCGGCGTTTTGATGATGCGGACAGCCGCCGCCGAAAGTGATCGAACGGGCGCCGCCGGCCGAGTTGGCGGCAGAGCGGAAAGACGGGGGCAGTCTGTTGCCCGATGATATTTTGAACCGGGTATTGCGGCTTTATGCCGATGAAAGGCTGCCGGCGTCGGAAGTTTTACGGTATGTCTGATCATGTTTTTTTCGTTTTTCCGGACCAATTGATATTTCGTAAGCCTCACGGATTCCGGCGAATCTTTTTCTGTAGGCGGCTGTATGTATCCGGTTGTCGTTTCGGCGGCGGGCAAAGATGAAAAGGTCGGTATGCGAAAAGGAGGAAAAACAAAAAAACGGCTTTCCGGCAAACCGAAAAACCGTATTTTTTTTATTTCATCTCAACCTTGCGGGAAGAGAAAAAACAGCTCCCATTATGAAACAAAAAGCGACAAATCCCATTGCTGCGACAAGTCCCAGCAAAATTGAAAGAAATGCCGAGGTTTCTTCCGAAACCCATATTGTCAGGGATATGAAGACACATACCGAAACACTGCCGACAATTCTTTCCAGCAATTTTTTGCCTTTGAAGTTTCTGTCGTATTCCCATTTGTAATGCCAGAGAGCAAAAGTTGCCGTCATGATTATAAACGCGATACCGAGAGCATAAGTGATAATTTCCATAATATGTTTAATTTAATTTTTTAACTTGTTTTATGATAGTCCGAAACCGTTTTTTTGTCAAGATCCGCGTCGGCGCCGGCGGAAAGCGAAGCAGATGCGGCCGGAGGAGGGCTTTTTTGCGAAGCGGCCGGGAAGGACAGAAAAAGTTTGTCCGAAGCTGCATTTTTTGCTTGCCAGAAGCATAAATGTGAGTCATTATCCGCCGTGAATTTAAGCCGCGAATCGCGGCGATTGCATGCAATTATTTTACCGTCTCATCAAGAGGGGCCTGCTCCCCGAGGGTTTGGTGAGGTTTTTCGTTTTTAAAAAAGCATTTTTAACCTTCTGCGGTCGGGATTCAAGCGTAATTGATAGCATTGTCGCAGAATTATAACCATGAGGAATCACGCAAAATGAAAGAATCTTATACGAGCAAAAGACGTGTAAGAAAGAATTTCGGCAGAATCGACTCCGTGTCGGAAATGCCGAGTTTGATTGAAGTGCAGACCGGATCATACCGCGATTTCATCGAAAACAAAAATTGCGAATTCGGTTTGGAAGAAGTTTTCAAATCCATTTTCCCCATTAAAGACTTTTCCGGAACCGGCGAACTTGAGTTTGTCAAATACGAACTCGAAGAGCCGAAGTATGACGTTGACGAATGCATCAAACGCGACATGACCTATGCCGCGCCGGTCAAAGCCACGCTGCGTCTGGTTGTCTGGGATGTTGACGAGGCCACCGGTTCCCGTTCGATCCACGACATCAAGGAACAGGACGTTTATATGGGCGATATTCCGCTGATGACGGACAAAGGTACCTTTATCGTCAACGGTACCGAGCGTGTCGTCGTTTCGCAGATGCACCGTTCGCCGGGCGTTTTCTTTGACAACGACAAAGGCAAAACGGTTGCTTCCGGCAAATATCTGTTTGCTGCCCGGGTTATTCCGTACCGCGGTTCGTGGCTGGATTTTGAATTTGATGCCAAAGATCTGCTTTATGCCCGTATTGACCGTCGCCGCAAACTGCCGGTTACTTCGATCCTTTATTCCCTTTATTCCAAGGAAACCGAAGAAAAACTGAAAGAGCTGGCAAAAGAAGGAAAGAAGATCGACCGTTCCGAAATCAAAGGAATGGACAAGGAAGAAATCCTCAGCTATTTTTACGATGTTGATACCTATGTTGCCGACAAAAAAGGCTGGAAGAGCAAATTCGTGCCCGAACGTTTCCGCGGGGTTAAGTTTGCTTTTGATCTGATTGACGCCGAAAGCGGAAAAACGGTTTGGGAATCCGGCAAGAAGATTCCGGCTCGCGCCGCCCAGAAGCTGGTTGACGAAGGGTTGGAATTCTACCGCGTGGCCGAAGACCAGCTGCTCGGAAAATTCCTGGCTACTGCTCTGGTCGAGAAAAAGACCGGCGAAGTCGTCGCCGATGCCGGCGCCGAGATCAACCAGGAACTGCTGGACAAGATCAAAGAAGCCAAAATCAACGAAATCAAGGTTCTTTATATCGACAACGTCAATGTCGGGCCTTATATCCGCAACACTTTGGAAGTGGACAAGAACCACAGCCGGGAAGATGCCCTGCTTGACATCTATCGCGTTATGCGTCCGGGCGAACCGCCTACATACGAAACTGCCGACGCCCTGTTCAAATCGCTGTTCTTCGACAACGAGCGCTATGATCTGTCTTCGGTCGGCCGCGTAAAGATGAACACCGCGCTGGACATTCCGTTTGAAGAAGCACCGGATACTTATCGCACGCTGCGCAAAGACGATATCCTGCGCATTGTCAAACGTCTGGTCGAACTGCGTGACGGCCACGGCGAAGTCGACGATATCGACCACCTGGGCAACCGCCGCGTCCGCTCGGTCGGCGAACTGATGGAAAACCAGTACCGCATGGGCTTGTTGCGTATGGAAAGAGCCATCCGCGAAAGAATGAGTTCGGAAGTTTTGAACAATGTCAAGCCGCAGGATCTGGTCAACGCCAAGCCGATTGCTTCGGTGATCCGCGAGTTCTTCGGTTCTTCGCAATTGTCACAGTTTATGGATCAGAACAACCCGTTGTCGGAAATTACCCACAAGCGCCGTCTGTCGGCTTTGGGTCCCGGCGGTTTGTCCCGTGATCGCGCCGGTTTTGAAGTCCGCGACGTGCACCCGACCCACTACGGACGTATCTGCCCGATTGAAACGCCGGAAGGCCCGAACATCGGTCTGATTAACTCGCTGTCGACTTACGCCCGCATCAACAAATACGGCTTTATCGAATGCCCGTACCGCAAGATCGTTAACGGCAGGGTAACCGACGAAGTGGTTTATCTGTCGGCCGATCAGGAAGGCAAGTACATCATTGCGGAAGCCAACGCCGAAGTCCGCGACGACGGCACTTTCGTCAAAGATACCATTGCCTGCCGCAAAGCCGGCGAATTTGAATTCCATGCGCCGGAAGACATCAACTTCATCGACGTTTCGCCGAAACAGCTGGTGTCGGTTGCGACCGCGCTTATTCCGTTCCTGGAAAACGACGACGCTAACCGTGCTTTGATGGGATCGAACATGCAGCGTCAGGGCGTACCTCTGCTGCGTTCGGAAGCCCCGCTGGTCGGTACCGGTATGGAAGCCACCGTTGCCAAAGATTCCGGTGCAACGGTCGTCTGCAAGTATGACGGTGTGGTTGACGCGGTTGATGCCAACCGTATCGTGGTTCGTTCGATGAACAAAAATTCGGACGGCGTCGGCGTTGAAATTTACAAGCTGTCGAAGTTTCGTCGTTCCAACCAGAACACCTGCATCAACCAGGTGCCGCTGGTTAAGGTCGGCGACGTGGTCAAGGCCGGCGACATCATGGCCGACGGTCCGTGTACCGACATGGGCGAACTGGCTCTCGGCAAAAACATGCTGGTTGCCTTTATGCCGTGGAACGGTCTGAACTACGAAGACGCGATTTTGCTTTCCGAGCGTGTTTCCCGCGATGACGTTCTGACCTCGCTGCATATTGAGGAATTTGAAGTAATGGCTCGCGATACCAAGCTCGGCCAGGAAGAAATTACCCGCGACATTCCGAACGTGGGCGAAGAAGCGCTGCGAAACCTTGACGAAGCCGGTATCGTTTACATCGGCGCCGAAGTTAAGGCCGGCGACATTCTGGTCGGCAAGGTTACGCCGAAGGGCGAATCTCCGGTTACGCCGGAAGAAAAACTGCTGCGCGCCATTTTCGGCGAGAAAGCTTCCGACGTGCGCGATACTTCGCTGCGTGTTCAGCCGGGTATTGAAGGTATCGTCGTTGACGTTCATGTCTTCTCCCGCCGCGGCGTCGAAAAAGACGAACGTGCGCTGGCGATCGAACAGCAGGAAATTTCCCAGCTGGCAAAAGACCGCGACGACGAAATCGCGATTATCCGCAAAGTGTTTGACGCCCGCTTAAAGGAAATGCTGATCGGCCAGACGGTTATCGATGCGCCGAAGGGCATTGCCAAGAAGTCGGTTCTGACGGAAGAATCTTTTGCCGACGTTCCGTCTTCGCAGTGGCGTAAGATCGTGGTCAAAGACGAAGAAGTCATGGCACGGATCGAAGAATTCGCGGCGGCCTTTGATGCCCGTGTTGCCGGCGTGCAGAAGCACTTCGACGACAAGGTGGAAAAAGTTCAGCGCGGCGACGATCTCTTGCCCGGCGTTTTGAAGACGGTCAAAGTCTTTATTGCCACCAAGCGTAAGATGCAGACCGGTGATAAAATGGCCGGCCGCCACGGTAACAAAGGTACGGTTTCCCGCGTACTGCCGCTTGAGGATATGCCTTATACCGAAGACGGCACCCCGGTTGACATTGTACTGAACCCGTTGGGCGTGCCTTCCCGTATGAACGTCGGACAAATTCTCGAAACGCACCTCGGCTGGGCGGCCAAAGAACTCGGCAAGCAGTTGAACGAGATGTGCGAACAGTACAAACGCGGCGAAAAAACGCTGGAGGAACTGAATAACAAGCTGAAGGAAATCTACGGCGAGAAGCAGTATAAACGCGAGATTGCCGATCTGACGACGGAAGAAAAGGTCGAGATGATCAAAAACGTCAAAAACGGCATTCCGATGGCAACCCCGGTCTTTGACGGCGCGCATGAGGAAGACATCAACCGCATGCTGTCGATGGCGGGTCTGCCGACTTCCGGCCAGATTGATCTTTATGACGGCCGCACCGGCGAGAAATTTGACCGCAAGGTAACGGTCGGCATCATTTACATGATCAAGCTGCACCACATCGTCGACGAGAAGATGCACGCGCGTTCGGTCGGACCGTACTCTCTGGTTACTCAGCAGCCGCTCGGCGGTAAGGCTCAGTTCGGCGGACAACGTTTCGGCGAAATGGAAGTTTGGGCTCTGCAGGCATACGGCGCAGCCTACACTCTGCAGGAAATGATGACCGTCAAGTCCGATGACGTCAACGGCAGAACCAAGGTTTATGAAGCGATTGTCCGCGGCGAAGAAGGTTTTGAAGCCGGTGCGCCGGAATCCTTCAACGTTTTGGTTAAGGAAATCAAATCCCTGTGCCTGAACATCGAATTGCAGAACGAAGCCGTTTAGAATTGGAGATAAAAAATATGAATGAAATTATGAAATTTTTTGGTCAGCAGCCGGCCAACGGAGATTCTTTTGATGAAATCAAAATCTCCATTGCCTCTCCTGAGCAAATCCGTTCCTGGTCTTACGGCGAAGTCAAAAAGCCCGAGACCATCAACTATCGTACTTTCAAACCGGAAAGAGACGGCTTGTTCTGTGCCCGCATTTTCGGACCGGTCAAAGATTACGAATGTTTGTGCGGCAAATACAAGAGAATGAAATACCGCGGCATCGTCTGCGAAAAGTGCGGTGTGGAAGTTACCCTCTCCAGCGTTCGCCGCGAGAGAATGGGACATATCGAACTGGCCGCGCCGGTTGCCCACATCTGGTTTTTGAAGTCGCTGCCGAGCCGTATTTCGATGCTGACCGACATCAGCGTCAAGTCGCTTGAGCGCGTTCTCTACTTTGAAAGCTACATCGTGATCGAACCGGGACTGACCCCGCTTTCCATGTATGAAATGCTGTCGGAAGAGCAGTATCAGGAAGCGATTGACGAATACGGTGAAGATTCTTTCCGTGCCGGCATCGGTGCGGAAGCGATCAAGGAAATCCTTGCTTCGATCGATTTGGAAGCGGAAAGAAAAGCGATCCGCGCCGAACTGAAGGACAACGCTTCGGAAGCTAAACGCAAAAAGCTGGTTAAGCGCTTGAAGATTATTGAGGCGTTCCTGAACTCGAACACCAAGCCGGAATGGATGATCTTAGACGTGCTGCCGGTTATTCCGCCGGAACTGCGTCCGCTGGTTCCGCTTGACGGCGGCCGTTTTGCCACTTCCGACTTAAACGATTTGTACCGCCGCGTGATCAACCGCAACAACCGTTTGAAACGTTTGCTTGAACTGCATGCGCCGGACATTATCGTCCGCAACGAAAAACGCATGCTGCAGGAATCGGTTGACGCTCTGTTTGACAACGGCCGCCGTTCGCGTGCCATTACCGGTACCAACAAGCGTCCGCTGAAATCTTTGTCCGACATGCTGAAGGGTAAACAGGGACGTTTCCGTCAGAACCTGCTCGGCAAGCGCGTCGACTATTCCGGCCGTTCGGTTATTACCGTCGGTCCGGAACTGAGACTGCAGCAGTGCGGTCTGCCGAAGAAGATGGCGCTGGAACTGTTCAAGCCGTTCGTTTACGCCAAACTGGAACTGTACGGACATGCTACGACCATCAAAGCGGCTAAACGCATGGTTGAGAAAGAACGTCCGGAAGTTTGGGATATTCTGGAAGAAGTGATCCGCGAACATCCGGTTCTTTTGAACCGTGCGCCGACCCTGCACCGACTGGGCATTCAGGCTTTTGAGCCGGTTCTGGTCGAAGGTAAGGCCATCCACCTGCATCCGTTGGTATGTACCGCTTTTAACGCCGACTTCGACGGTGACCAAATGGCGGTTCACGTTCCGCTGTCGGTGGAAGCCCAGCTGGAAGCCCGCGTTCTGATGATGTCCACCAACAATATTCTGTCGCCGGCCTCGGGCAAGCCGATTATCGTGCCGACTCAGGATATGGTTCTGGGTATTTATTACCTGACCTATGATGCCGACGGTTTGAAAGGCGAAGGCTCGATTTTTGCCGATTATAACGAAGTGCTGCTGGCGTTGGATGCCAAAGCGGTTGATCTGCACAGCAAGATCAAGTGCCGCATCAGCTACATCGACGACAACGGTGAAGCCAAATACGGTCTGGTTGACACCACTCCGGGACGTTTGATGGTAGCGGAAATTCTGCCGCAGCACAAGGACGTTCCGTTCTCGCTTGTCAACCGACTGGTCAAAAAGAAGGAAATCGGCGAAATTATCGATATCATCTACCGCCACTGCGGACAGAAGGAAACGGTTATGTTCGTTGACCGTCTGATGTCGCTCGGTTTCCAGAACGCCTGCAAGGCCGGCATTTCGTTCGGCAAGGACGACCTTATCGTGCCGGAAGCCAAGAAGGAACTGGTTGCCGAGACCGAAAAACAGGTTAAGGAATTTGAACAGCAGTACCAGAACGGTCTGATTACCAAGGGCGAAAAGTACAACAAGGTTATCGATATCTGGGCAGCCTGTACCGACAAAGTGGCCGACGAAATGATGAAAAACATTTCCAAGACCGAAAACGGCTATATCAACTCGGTTTACATGATGGCTCACTCCGGCGCCCGCGGTTCTGCCGCGCAGATGCGTCAGGTTGCCGGTATGCGCGGTTTGATGGCGAAACCTTCGGGCGAAATTATCGAACAGCCGATTATCTCCAACTTTAAAGAAGGTCTGACGGTGCTTGAGTACTTCAACTCCACCCACGGTGCCCGTAAAGGTCTGGCCGATACCGCTCTGAAGACCGCAAACTCCGGTTATCTGACCCGTCGTCTGGTAGACGTTGCTCAGGATGTGGTTGTTACCGAACAGGATTGCGGTACCGAACGCGGCATTATCGTTCGTCCGGTCGTTGACGGCGGCAATGTCATCGTTTCCATCGGCGAGCGTATTCTCGGCCGTACCATTCAGGAAGATATCGTTCATCCGGAAACCGGTGAAGTGCTGGTTAAGAAGGGCAAGCTGATTACCGAAGACGACGTTGACGTGGTTGAAAAAGCCGGCGTCGAACAGGTTAAGATCCGTTCGGTTCTGACCTGCGAATGCAAAAACGGCGTCTGCGCCGCCTGCTACGGACGCGATCTGGCCCGCGGTACGCCGGTCAATATCGGTGAAGCGGTCGGTGTTATTGCCGCTCAGTCGATCGGTGAACCGGGTACCCAGCTGACGATGAGAACCTTCCACATCGGCGGTGCGGCCTCCAAATCGGCCGAACAGTCGACGGTCGAAGTACCGTTTGCCGGTGTTCTGAAACTTGAAAACAACCATACGGTTACCAACTCCGAAGGCCATATGATCGTATTGTCGCGCAACTGCGAAATTGTGATCGTTGACGGCAGCGAACGGGAAAAATCCCGCCACAAAGTTCCTTACGGCACCAAGATTCTGGTAGCCGAAGGCGCCAAGGTCAAGAAAGGTCAGAAGGTTGCCGAATGGGATCCGTTTACGATTCCGGTCATTACCGAAAAAGCCGGCCGTGTCGAATGGGTTGACCTGATCAACAACATTTCGCTTGAAGAACGCGTCGACGAAACCACCGGCGTGGTTGACAACGTTGTTATCGACTGGCATTCGGGCGCCAATTCCGCCAGCCTTAAACCGGGCATTATGCTGAAGGACGAAAAGGGCAATCCGATCCTGTTCGACAACGGCAAGGAAGTCCGCTATTATCTGTCGGTCGGCGCCATTCTGACGGTGGAAAACGGTGCGGAAGTCAAAGTCGGCGACGTAGTTGCGAGAATTCCGCGGGAAAGCTCCAAGACCAAGGATATTACCGGTGGTCTGCCGCGCGTGGCCGAATTGTTCGAAGCCCGTCATCCGAAGGATCAGGCAATCATTTCCGATATTGACGGTGTGGTCGAATTCGGCAAAGACTATAAGGCCAAACAGCGGATTACCGTGGTTCCGGCCAAAGGCGAGGCGATCGAGTACCTGATTCCGAAGGGCCGTCATCTGGTGGTTCAGGAAGGCGATGTGGTCAAGAAAGGCGACATGCTGGTTGAAGGTACGCCGGCGCCGCACGATATTCTGCGCGTTCTGGGCGTTGAAAAGCTGGCCGAATATCTGGTCAAGGAAGTTCAGGACGTTTACCGTCTGCAAGGCGTGAAGATCAACGACAAGCATATTGAAGTGATCGTTTCGCAGATGCTGCGCAAGGTTGAGATCCGCGTTCCGAACGATACCACGTTCCTCGTCGGCGAGCAGGTTGACCGTGACGTCTTTGAGGCGGAAAACGAGAAGACGATTGCCGAAGGCGGTGTTCCGGCCGAGGCGGATCCGGTTCTGCTCGGTATCACCAAGGCTTCGCTGCAGACCAAGTCGTTCATTTCGGCGGCTTCCTTCCAGGAAACCACCCGTGTTCTGACCGAAGCGGCAGTTGAAGGCAAGGTCGATCATCTGACCGGCCTGAAGGAAAACGTTATCGTCGGCCGTTTGATTCCGGCCGGTACCGGTACCGTGCTGCGTAACCTGAAACGGGTTGCCGCGCAGAACGACAAGGAAATTCTGGCCTTGCGCGAAGCGGCTGCCGAACAGGTTGAAAGTGCTGAAAGCGAAACCCCCGCGGTTGAGCAGCAGCCGGCTGAGTAAGCCTCGTTAGCAAAAAAGCTGAAAGCAAAAAAGCCGTCGGTGAAAACCGGCGGCTTTTTGTTTGTCGAAAAAGAGAAAACGGAGGAGCGGGAAAGGCCGGGGAGGAAGAAAGAAGGAAAGAAACTCTGTTGGCAGAAAGGAAGGGGATTATGGGCAAAAAAAGTTTTCGGAAAGGGAATTTGAGGTGAGAGCGCTTTTTCAGAGGGGGGAACTTTTGGGGAAGAAAAACTTTTTGAAGATGAGAAGTCGGGGGAGATTTTGGGAAAGGAGGAGGTTGGATGAGAGAAGAATGCGGGAGAGAAAAAATTAGGGGTGAGGAAGCGTAAATTATGCAAGACCAGAGACGGGGAAGAAAACTTGGGAGGAGGGAACATTTGAAGAAGAGAAAACTTTCCGTTCACTGTCTTTGACAAAAAGATCAAAATGGGATATAATATAATCATTATCAATTATAAACTTTAAGCATTATGTTAAATTATATGATTTGTGCAGCAGTGGTATGTGTGTTGTTTCTGGGGATCGTTTATTTGTCTTTGCTTTTGCAGCAGCATATGCTTGAAGAGGCTTCGGACGAGGAACTGAAAGAAACGAAAAAACATTTGCTTGAACTGCAGCAGGGGGACAATTTTGTAATGAACGGACAAGACGTTTTGCTTTCATTGGAAATGGTGAATGAGGAACTGAAGAGTCGCGGATTATAAAAAGCGTCCTATATGAAAGACGGAAAAACGGTCAGCAAGCCGCTTTCCGTCTTTTTGTGTTTATGAGGGCGGCCAAGATAATTTCGAGAGGAGAGCGCTTGGAAGTGCGGCAAAAGGGGAGGCGATCAAGAGGGAGAAGACGGCAGGAGAAGAAGGCGGCAAAAAGGGCAGACGGTTGGAAAAGAAGGCGGTAAGAGAAAGTATCAGAAAAGGCAGCAGAAAGAAAAAAGGGCGGTGAAGAAGGGGCAAAAGGGAGAAGATGGGAGGAAAAAAGGGAGATAAAAAAGTATAAAGGGGGTGGGCGGCGGGGGGAAAAAATTGGGAGGATGTTTATGCCGGCATTCGGTAGCAAGCGGAAAAAGCGAGCGGTAAGCATGCGGAAGTACAAAACGTAAGTAATCGGAGCGTTTTCGGGGTAAGGAAAAGCCGGTACGACACAGGAAGGAGGGAAATGACAGGGAAAGTATAAGCGTTGCGGAAGAAAAACGACGGGGAAGTACAAAACGCAAGTAATCGTGGCGTTTTCGGGGCAAGGAAAAGCCGGTACGACACAGGAAGGAGGAAAATGACAGGGAAAGTATAAGCGTTGCGGAAGAAAAACGACCAAGGAAAAGCCGGTACGACACAGGAAGGAGGAAAATGACAGGGAAAGTATAAGCGTTGCGGAAGAAAAACGACGGGGAAGTACAAAACACAAGTAATCGGGGAATTTTCGGGGCAAGGAAACGACCCGATAAAAAAAGAAAAATGACAAAGCAAGTGTCAGGGCGCGGCGGCGGGAAGGCTGCGGGAAAAGTGCAAAACCTTGTTGGGAAAAAATGGCGGAGAAAATACAGCGTAAGAGCAGTTGCCGGCGTTAAAAAGGGTTGCCTTTTTTAAGCAGTTTATAGATTTTGTAAACGTACCAGGGAAACAGAAAATAGGCTTTGGCAAAATTCCCGATGGCGGCAAGCGCGCGGCCGCAAGGCGTTTGCGAGGCGGAAGAAATTCCTCGGGATAAACGGTAAAAGAACCAACCGCGGCGGAGAAGCTTTTTGATCTGTCCGTATGTTTCCGGCCGGAGTTTGCCGCGGCCGCGGAAAACGGCTTTGTTTTTTTTCAATTGTCGGCGCAGCCGGGTGAAACAGAAACGGTTTTCAAAAACCGGATAATTTTTAAAAAGGTTGCGGATTTGCAGCAGGTAACGGGCAGCCAAAGCGTTTTTCGCTTTTTCGCTTTTTTGCTCATGATATAGCCGGGCAATGCCGTCCAGCAGGCCGAAAATGCCGGTGATCGTTTCCGGTTCGTGTCCTTTGACGATTGATATGATGGAACCTTCGCGAGGGTAACGGTAATTGTACAGATATTCTTTTAATATACCGTAACTGTCGGCATAAGGCAGGCAAAGCAGATTGAAAAATTCGTCTTCGCCCTGGACCAGGCTTTCGCAAAAAGCAAGTTTGTTTGCGGTCAGAAAGCCGCGCCGATATGCTTTGGTACAAACCTCCTGCGGCAGAGCGGCGAGCAGTTCCGGTTCTTTTTTTCCGCTGTAAAGAGAAAAAGCGGGTATCGCAGAGGGAAAGTCATGATAGGAATCGGTGCGGAAAGTTTGCGTCGACGGATCGTATCTGCGCAGCCGGAAGGCCAATATGTCCAGCTGCCGGTGCTGCATGTGGAGCAGAATTTTTTCCATGGTTTGCGGTTCGACCCAGTCGTCGGAGTCGACAAAGGCAATATATTTGCCCCGGGCAGCTGCCAAACCGGTATTGCGGGCAGCCGGCAGTCCGCGGTTTTGCTGATTGATAATGCGGATGCGGGAATCGCGGGCGGCATATCGGGAGAGAATTTCCGGGCTTTCGTCGGTTGAACCGTCGTTGATGCAGATGATTTCGAACAAGTCGGTGGATTGTGCCAGCAGGCTGTCGAGACAGCAGGCCAGCCAGGGGGCCGTATTGTACACGGCGATGATGACGGAAAGCGGAATTTCCGCTTCCGCAAGAGCGGATATATTTTCTTTAAATTGTTTTGAAATGCCCGGAATTTGCAAATATCCGGCCATTTTCCGGCGGGCTTCGCCGTAATGTTCGGCGCCGCTTTTAAGCAGGGCGGAAGTCAGGTGCCGGTTAAATATGTTTTCAAGCTGCGGCAGATATTGTGCCAGCCGGTCATAGCGGCGAATTTCTTCCGCCGTCAGCAGGTTGATGTCGATGATGTCGAGCGGACGGGGCGAGTTTTTTTCCGTTCCGGTAATCGAATTCCGGTGAATGCGGTAATGGTAAAGGGGATCAGGCAGATAGGAATAGCTTTGGCAGTGAATGCCGTATGCCCATGCCCAGTACTCGTCTTCATGGATCAGCCGTTCATGGGGAAAAGAGAGGGAGAATTTTTCGATAATGCTTTTTTTGTGCAGTTTTCCGTTAACGACAACGTGAATTTTGAGCGGATTGTCGGAAAGCGGCCGGCATCCTTCCGGCGTTTGTTCGGACTGGTCGAAATAACTTTGTTTGCCGTTTGCCTGCCGTTTATCGTTTTCGGTTTCGGCAAAGGCGCGAAAGTGGACGCAGGTCAGGTCGGCGCCGGTGCTTTCCGCCGTTGCAAACAGTTTTTCCAGGGTGTTTGGTTCAATCCAGTCGTCGGAATCGATAAAGAATATGTATTTTCCCCGTGCGATTTTGAGGCCGGCGTTGCGGGCGGCGGAAAGTCCGCCGTTTGTCCGGCTGATGATGCGGATGCGGGGATCGCGGTCGGCGTATCGGGAGAGAATTTCCGGACTTTTGTCGGTCGAGCCGTCGTTGACGCAGATGATTTCGATGTCGGCAAAGGTTTGTCCGGTGACGCTGTCGAGGCATTGGGGGAGAAATTTTTCCACATTGAAAACGGGAATGATTACGGAAATTTGCGGCGGGTTCATGGCGATGGATCTCCGAAGGCGGTGAAGCAAAAAAACGACCGTTTTTCCGCCGCATCCGCCGCCGCTATTAACAAATTGACAATGCCGGTTTTTTATAATAAGTTTTAGGCGTAAATAAAACGGTCGTTTTATTTCATCATTTGGGCCGGGTTAATCTTTTTTCGGCTATTTCCGTTTACTGACTTGATTTTTCTTTCCTTCCCTTCTTATATTTAAAAGCAGGGAGAGAAGATTATGAATATGGAAAAATTTACCACACGTTCTCAGGAACTTATAAAAAGCGCGGTTGACCTGGCGATTGCCCGCCGGCATCAGTACGTAACGCCGCTTTATCTGCTGCAGGCCATGCTTGAGGCCAAAGACGCGACGGTTGAAAGCCTGATTGAAAAGGCCGGCGGCAACCTGCCGCTGATCCGCCGTGACACGGAAGCCGAACTGAACAAGATTCCGGCGGTTTCGGGCGCCGGCGTGCAAACGGTGATGGCACAAGATTTCAGCGCGGTGCTGCTGGAAGCGGAAAAAATCGCCGACAAGGCCAACGACAAATTTGTTACCGTAGAGCGTTTGCTGCAAACGCTTTCGACCGTTGCCGGCAACAAGGCTTATGACGTTTTGCGCCAAAACGGCGTCGATCCGGTTGCGCTCAACCGGGCAATCGGCGAATATCGTCAGGGGCGGCTGGCCGACAGCGAGTCCGCCGAGGACAATTTTGAGGCGCTGAAGAAGTTTGCCATCGACATTACCGGCAAAGCGAAAGAAGGAAAGCTGGATCCGGTCATCGGCCGCGAACATGAAATTCGCCGCACCATTCAGGTTTTGTCGCGGCGCACCAAAAACAACCCGGTGCTGATCGGCGAACCGGGGGTGGGCAAAACGGCGATTGTTGAAGGGCTGGCAATGCGGATCGTCAACAACGACGTGCCGGAAAGCCTGCGCGGCAAGCGTCTGCTGGCGCTGGACATGGGTGCGCTGATCGCCGGGGCAAAATTCCGCGGCGAGTTTGAAGAACGTTTGAAAGCGGTGCTGAAAGACGTGGAGGCTTCAAACGGCGGAATCATTCTGTTTATTGATGAAATGCATACGATCGTCGGCGCCGGTGCGTCGGAAGGGTCGATGGATGCTTCCAATCTGCTGAAGCCGGCGCTGGCCCGCGGAGAGCTGCATTGTCTGGGGGCGACCACACTTTCCGAATATAAAAAGTACGTGGAAAAAGACGCGGCGCTGGCAAGGCGTTTTCAGCCGGTGTTCGTAACCGAACCGACGGTTGAAGAAACGATTTCCATTTTGCGCGGGATCAAGGAAAAGTTTGAACTGCATCATGGAGTGCGGATTTCCGATTCCGCGCTGATTGCCGCGGCCACGCTTTCCAACCGTTATATTACCGACCGTTTTCTGCCCGACAAAGCGATTGACCTGATGGACGAGGCCGCCAGTTCGCTCCGGATGGCAATCGATTCCAAACCGGAGGAGCTGGACAATCTCGACCGCAAGATCATGCAGCTGAAAATTGAGCGCGAAGCGCTGAAAAAGGAACATGACGAACAGTCGAAAAAACGGCTGGAAGAAATTGAACGGGAAACCGCCGACCTGGAGGAAAAAGCCCGCGGTCTGAACGACAAATGGAAAGCCGAGAAGCAAAGCCTGGCCGATCTGACGGAAGTCAAGGACAAGCTGGACAAGGCAAGGATAGAGGTTGCCATCGCCCAGCGCAACGGGCAGTTTGAAAAGGCCGGCGAGTTGCAATACGGACTGATCCCCGATTTGGAAAAGAAAATGAAAGAGCTTGAAAACCTGGCCAAGGAAAAGAAGGGCCGGGCGGAAAAAGTGGTGACCGACGAATCGATTGCCGAAGTGGTTTCCAAATGGACGGGGATTCCGGTTGACAAAATGCTTGAAGGCGAAAAGGAAAAACTGCTGCATATGGAAGATTACCTCGGCCGCCGGGTGGTCGGGCAGAAGGAGGCGATCCGCGCGGTCGCCAATGCCGTCCGCCGTTCGAGGGCGGGTATCGGCGACCACCGGCAGCCGATCGGTTCGTTTTTGTTCTTAGGTCCGACCGGCGTCGGCAAAACCGAACTGAGCAAGGCGCTGGCAGAGTTTTTGTTTAATGACGAAACGGCGATGCTGAGGATCGACATGTCGGAGTATATGGAAAAGCATGCGGTGGCGCGTCTGATCGGTTCGCCTCCGGGATATGTCGGCTATGAGGAAGGCGGCGTTCTGACAGAGGCCGTCCGCCGCCGCCCGTATCAGGTGATTTTGTTTGACGAAGTAGAGAAAGCGCATCCGGACATCTTTAACGTGCTGCTGCAGGTTTTGGACGACGGGCGTTTAACCGACGGCAAGGGCCGCACCGTCGATTTCAAAAACACGATTGTCATCATGACTTCCAACCTGGGGTCGGACATTTTGGCCCGGGCGGATGAGAAAAGCGACGCCAAAGCGGTGACCGAAGCGGTGATGGAAGTGGTGAAAGCCTCTTTCCGGCCGGAATTTATCAACAGAATCGATGAAATCAGCATTTTCCACAAGCTGAACAAGGAAAATATTAAGCAGATTACCGAAATTCAGCTGAAGAACATTGAAAAACGGCTGGCCGAGCGCAATATCAAACTGCATATCGGCGATGCGGCCGTCAAGTGGATTGCCGACAACGGGTATGATGAAATTTACGGTGCCCGGCCGTTAAAACGCTTGCTTAAAAATCAGGTTGAGAATAAACTGGCATTTGCGATCCTTGACGGGCGAATCGGAGAAAACGACACCGCCGAGATCGTGGTTGACAACAATGAATTAGAGATAGAAAAATCGTGATAGACAGCAAATTGTTCAGAATAGCGGTGGAAACGGCCGGCACCGAAGACGTCAAAAGCGCGCCGGATACGGTGGTGTTGTATTCGGTGAGCTACCAGCCGACCACCGCCAACAAAGACGCCGCGTTGGCGTTTATGCGGGCAAATCCGCAGATGGTGATGATCGACGATACCGTTTGCGGCCGGCGGCTGATTGAACTCGGTTTTGACTGGAGCGTAATCGACAATGACCATGACCGGATCAAAGCGGCCGAAATCTGGCGGCTGGCGTCGCGGCGTTTTATCGACTGCGCATCGGGCAACGTGACGGCGTTTGTTGACAACGCCGATCCGCGGAGCGTTTTTCGCAGCGAGGAATTGCCGGCGATTTTGCGGAATCCGAAAATTTTGACGATTAACGGCGTTGACAAATTTGCATTTGCCTCCCGTTTTGAGGAGTTTGCGGAAAAGGAAGCTTCCGCAACGCTTCGGACGGTGGCCTGTTCCGCTTGAAATTTTCCGCAGTATTAAAAAACCCCGGCGCTTGTCCGGGGTTTTTTGCTTTTCGGCGTTTTTCAGTTGGACTGAATGTTTTTGGCGCTTTGCGCGTCCGCCAGTTTGCCGTCGTCCGCCGGCGTTTCTCTGGCAGCCAGCATTTTCTGATGGGTTTCCTTTATTTGTGCAACCTGACGTTTGAAGCTGGCCAGGTTTTTGCCGCGCAGGTTTTCGGAAGCGGCGGCTTTGATGGTCAGCGGATTGACCCGTTTGCCGTTTTTGACGACCTCATAGTGCAGATGTGGGCCGGTCGAACGGCCGGTTGAACCGACGTAGCCGATAACCTGCCCCTGTTTGACGCGTACGCCGGGGCGGATGCCTTTGGCAAATTTCTGCATATGGCCGTAAGCGGTGGAATATTCCGAATTGTGGCGGATCTTGATGTAGTTGCCGTAACCGCCGTTGTATTTGGCGACCTGGATGACTCCGTCGCCGGCGGCATAAACCAGCGTGTTGCGCGGCGCCGCGTAATCAACTCCCCAGTGGACGCGGTAGTCTTTGTAGATCGGGTGACGCCGGCGGCCGAAAGGCGAAGAAATGCGGGCGTTCTGATAAGACATCGGTTTACGGCTGAGAGTCTTTTTCATGGCGTAACCCTTGGCATCATAGTAATCGACGTTGCCGCTTTTGTCTTTGAAACGATAAAGGTCGATTTTGTTTTTGCCGAGCGTGAGCGACGCAAACAGGATGTTGCCGTTTTTGACCACTTCGCCGTCGGGGGTAATGTAATTCTGGTAAATGATTTCGAATTTGTCGCCTTTTTTAACGTCGCGGCGGAAATCGACGCTGTAGGAAAAAATGTTGATGAAGTTGGCAACGATGCCGGCGGGCACTTTTTCGCCGTTCATGGCGCCGGCCAGGCTGCCGTTGATGGTGCCGCCGGCAGAGTTGATTTCTTCAATCAGTTCGTCCTTTTGCAGTTCGGCGACGTACTTTCCTTCTTCGTTTTTCTCAATAACGAGATGTTCGCCGCTGCGAATCTGGGTGGAAATGCCGTTAACGGCGATCAGTTTGTTTTCCGGCAGGTTCCATTCCATGCTGATTTGCAGTTTTTGCCCGGCTTTCAGATCGCGGGGATCGTAGACTTTTTTGGCGGCCAGGAAAATTTCGTTGGCTTCTCCGTATTCCAGTCCGAGATCCGTCAAAATGTTGAGCAGGGTGTCGCCCTTTTTGACGGAAACGGTGTTTTCCCGGGTTTCTTCCGTCGGTTCAGGTTCGACGGGCTCTTCCGCCGAGGCGAATTCTTCGGCGATGAAATCGTTGTCGGGCTCGCTGAATTCTTCGTTGTAGATTTCGTTTTCGATCGATTCGAGGCTGGAAAACGAGGGAGAAAGGGAGGCGTTGACGTCGGAGTGGCGCAAGATGACGACCATGCCGCACAGGGCGACGACGAAAGTGGTGCAGAAAGTGAACCAGCACCGTTTGTTTTTGACCGCTGCCGCAAGCTGTTTCGTAATATTTTTGTGCAAAATCAAAAATCCTTTATAATATCAGTGATCTGAAATTTCAGTCCGGTACTTTACCATACAAGCGCAAAAATACCAGAAAAAAATTGCCAGAATGTTAATAGCAATATTTTTTTTATAAAATCGAAAAAAAATGCTTGCAATAAAAAAAAATGTTAGGTATAAGGGGAAACGAACCTGAATGGGGGTGTAGCTCAGCTGGTTAGAGCGCCTGCCTGTCACGCAGGAGGTCGCGGGTTCGAGTCCCGTCACTCCCGCCATTAAAAAGCCGTCCGCAAGGACGGTTTTTTTGTGGTTTTGAGAGGGCATCCCTGAAACGGCGCTCTCGGTCGCGGGCTCGAGGATAAAAACAGCCGTTGCTCCGGCTGTTTTTACCGCAAGAGGCGTAGTTTTGTCAGCTTTTTGAGGCGGTGAGGCGCCGATAAAAAGCTTAGAAA
>MNTV01000007.1 GCA_001917175.1 Azospirillum sp. 51_20 | reverse complement strand
CCTGGGCGTGTTCTATACGCAGGTCAACTATGACGACGCGACCGACAGCGTGGGCAAGAAGGCGGAATATAACGACCTTAAGCAAATTGAACTGGAAGCTGGCGTTAAGCTGACGAAAGCATTCCGTCTTGATGAAGGCTATGCCAGCGTCTATGTCAAACCGAGTGTCGTGCAGACGCTTGTCGACGGTGACGAAGTCAACATCACCGGTCTTGGCAAAGTAAACACGCTTGACGACGAAACGCTGGGGCGGATTGAGCTTGGCGGGCGCTACGGCTTCACTGATCAGCTCTCGGCTTACGGCTGGGCGAATTATACGTTCGGTTCGGACTATGACGCGACCACCGTCGGTCTGGGTCTGAACTACGCGTTCTAGAAAATGAAAGCGTCATCTCCTAAGAAAAAACTCCCGGACAACTCCGGGAGTTTTCTTTGTCGCATATCTGACGGAAACTCCGCGGGAGAAAGGGACGGGAAACCTCACAAAGAAGGACGGAGGAACCCACGCGGAAGAAAGGGACGGGAAAAAACGTAAAGGAAGGGCGGGGAAATCCCATAAAGGAAAACAGGAAATCCTCGAAATGAAAGGATGGGAAAACCAGCGACGGAAGGACGGGAAAAATCCCGCGCCGGTGCATGATTCCGAAAAACTTATGGCATTATGGAGGATGGTAAAGAGAAGGGGCTCTTTCAATATATGAAGGCGGGAAAATACAAAGTAAGTTAAAAGAAGATGCAAAATGATAATGCAGCAAAATTCCCGTTTACGGTAACAGCTAATACTTGCTTCGCCCGACCAGAGGCGCTTGCCGGTACCGGAAGTTATCAAAAAAACAGGCGGCAGCGGTTATTTGCGCACCGGTGCCATAGAGCTTGCAGATGTTATCAAAGAACCCCGTGTTTGACGCGGAGGGACTTTTTTAAGCAAACAATTGTAATATCGGTATGGTACGAAACGCCTGGCAGTATTTTTTGTTCAAGCAGGGGCTGTCCCGTATCTTCGCGCCCGTAGTGTTCGACACAGCGTTGTTTTACGGCCCCGTTGATGGCGGCAGCAGTAATATGTCTGTCTGAGCAAAATTTTACGTGCTCAAATAACATTTTTAAGAAAATGATGTGTTTTTTAGGCCTTTTTCTGGGATGGGATATGATTATGCGCACGACACTGTCCCCGCTCGTTTGGGGCAAAATGAAAAGTGAAAGGCCGTACGACCTTTGTCATGATTTTGTTTGATGAATACCGTTTGCGGACTGTGTTTATGCATTTCTCCTGACCGTTTCTAAAAAAAATCCATAAATGCCCGCGTAAAACGCCTTTTTCAGGCGTTTTGTCTTTATCGCTGTATGATATGACAGTGAGGAGCACAATTACTTTATTGGCTGTAATGATTATTCACGGCGTGAAGCTGCCGGTGTGTCCGCATTCGCCTGTTGACGTCGGGAGCGTTGCGTTGAGACGTAAGCTTTCCCCGGTTAACGCAAGAGGTATTAACTCTCCGGAATTATGTTCACCCGTTTTAAAAGCCTCTCCGTCAGCACAACCTTGTTGTCTTATACGCTTTGATCACATCATGTTATGCAGACTTGTTTTCGCCTTTTTTGTCTTGCCGTTTTTGTTTCTTTTCCTTTTCCCGTCTTTTGGGGTTAATTGACATAAACGTAGCATTTCCGAGCTTTTTATGAATTTATTATCATGCCGGAAATCGATGCAATTTACAAACGTTATAAAAAACGGCCGCCATTGTCAGGTTATTGGCCTTGATAAACGTTCTGAAACCTTAGAAGACATGTTCATTTGTAAAGCTTTATACGCTTCCGCTGATTTCTCCGAAGGGCAAATTGGGCGCAGACCGGCCAAAATGCGGGAAGAAATAAACGGCAGGAAGCCATGATTTGAAAAAATCAAATAAAAAACGATATCCCAAAAGCTGCATTTATGTCAGTTGAGCCTAAAAAAAGAACTTCCCTTGGGAGGAAGTTCTTTTTTGTGTCGGAATACCCCTTTTAAAAAGCTGCTGTATCAAATCAGTCGCTTGTCAACAGGCGGTAAATATCATTGCCGGTGGCTGCTTCGCGGATTTTTTCGCAACGTTCCTCGTCTTTGATGATTTTGGAAATTTGCGCTAACGCACTTAAGTGGTCGGCGCCGCTGTTTTCCGGAGAAACAAGCATAAAAACCAGATCGACCGGCCGATTGTCGCAGGCAGCGAAGTCAATTCCTTTGTTTAATTTGGCAAAGACGCCTTTGACATGTCTTAAACCGGGAATTCTGCCGTGGGGCAGGGCGGTGCCTCCGCCAAAACCCGTAGATCCGAGATTCTCTCTTTCCGCAACAATGTCAAACATCGTGCGTTCGTCGATCCCGGTATCTTCGGCAAGTTTGCGGCTCATTTCCTGTAAAAGCCGTTTTTTGGATACGGCATCGTCAATAACGATGACATCGCTGCTGGTCAGAATATCGGAAATTTTCATTTTGTCACCTGAAGTCTAGTTGTCGGCTTTCGGTTCAACCCAGCCGATGTTTCCGTCTTTGCGGCGATAGACCATGCTGATGTGATTGTTGGCCGCGTTTCTGAACATCAGGGCGCATTCGTTGGCCAGATCCATGTACATGACGGCTTCGCTGACGGTGCAGACCGGAATGTTGGCGCCGGTTTCGGCAATGGTCAGCGGGGCGTTGACGTCAATGTCCATTTCGTCTTCGGTTTCGATGACCGGGAAAACGGCTTCGGAAGCCAGTTCGGCCAGACCGGTTTTGCTCTTGTGGTCTTTCAGACGGTTTTTGTGTTTGCTCAGACGAACGGCGATGTGGCTGTTGGCGTTGTCAAACGCGGTATAGGGATCGCCGGCGGTGCCGGTGCCTTTCAATACGATATTTTTTGCAGGATGAACGGTAACTTCGGCTGAAAATTCATCACCTTCTTTGGAAAAAGCAACATTGCAGCCGATCGGATCGCTGAAATACTTAGTTACCGAATTCAGAACGTTTTCTTCGATATGAGAACGCAATCTGTCCCCGATATCTACCTGTTTACCTGTAAGTGTGATTTTCATAATTTTTCCTTGCAAAATATAATTGATAAATTGAATTTTGAAACTTTATTCTATCATATAAAACGAAGATTTCAACTACAGTTTTGGAATAATTAACTTAAAAAAACGTTAAGACGCTGGATTAAAAAAACGCCGTTCCCGCAACAATGTCCATTCTTTGCTGCCTTTCGTTTCCTTAAAAAACCGTCCGTCGTTTTCCCTTTTTTTGCGCATGACCGTCTTTCCGCGCATGTGCACTTTTCCCGTATGTGTACTTTTTCCCGTCCGCACCTTTTTCCTGCGCGCCTCGGGAGGTTACATCGAGAAGTTGTCGCCGAGATAGACTTTCCGCACTTCTTCGTTGTTGACGATTTCTTCCGGTGTGCCTTCCATCAGCACCGTGCCGCCGTGAAGAATATAGGCGCGGTCGGTAATGTCAAGAGTTTCGCGCACGTTGTGGTCGGTGATCAAAACGCCGAGTCCGCGGTGTTTCAACTGCGAAACGAGCGATCTGATTTCGCCGACGGCAATCGGGTCAATACCGGCCAACGGTTCGTCAAGCAGAATGAAATTCGGCTGGCTGGCCAATGCGCGGGCAATTTCCAAACGTCTTCTTTCGCCGCCGGAAAGCGCCATCGCCGGAGACTTGCGCAGATGGGCGATGGAAAATTCCGACAGCAGCTCTTCCAGCATGTTTTCCCGCTTGTCTTCGTCTTCGACCACGATTTCAAGAATGGCCTTGATGTTGTCTTCAACGCTCAGCGAACGGAAAATGGAGGCCTCTTGCGGCAGGTAGCCGATTCCCATCCGCGCGCGGCGGTACATCGGCATGTTGGTGATGTCCTGCCCGTCGATGTGAACGTCGCCGTAATCGGGCGTGATCAACCCGGTAACGCAGTAAAAGCAGGTGGTTTTGCCGGCGCCGTTCGGTCCCAGCAGACCGACCGCTTCGCCGCGGCGCACGTTTAGGGAAACGTTGCGCAGCACCGGCCGGTTTTTGTATTTTTTGCCGATATTGAAGATTTCCAGAGTAGAACTGCCGTTTTTGTCAAACATGTTTTCCTGCTTCCTTAATTTTTTATTCTTCTTCATACCATATGCCGGAAACTCTCGACTGTCCGGACAATACTTTGCTGATGCCGGTGTTGAGGTCGGTTTCGGCTTTGTCACCTTTTAAGATGTTGCCGTTTTGGTTGATGACGACGTTTTCATAAAGATAAACTTTGCCTTTGTCGGGATAATATATGCCGGTTTTGGCCGTTACCGTGCCGTCTTGGGTGACGATTTTCGGGTTTTGCGGAATTTCCACCCGCTGCAATGCCGGGTTGCCTTCCGCGTCCTTTTTGAAATATGTTTCCATCACTTCGGAATAGATTTTGTTTTTGCCGTTGTCGGCAATGACGTTGTCCCGGGCAACGGCTTTGTTCCTGCCCGGATAATAGGTGATGTTCCCGTCGGCGGTGATCTTTGCCTTGTCGTTTTTAATCAGGGCCGGTTTGCCTTTAATCACCATATAGTCGTCTTTTACGTGATACTCCATCCGTTCGCCGAAAGCGTCGGCCTTTTCCATGTGCAGGCTGACGTTTTGTTCTGCCGTCATATCGGTGACGGAAGTCTTTTTCTCCCCGTTTTCGCCGCCGGTTTGGGTAAAATATGCGGTCAGCCTTTCGCCTTTGACCGTCATTCCGGGTTTAACCGCGACCGCGTTGCCGACGGCCACAGCCTTTTTTTCGTCCTGATAAACTTCCACCCTTTTTTCCGCCGTAATGGTGATGTCATACGCGGCGGCGGGAAAAATGCGGAGAACGCTCAGCAATGCAATCAGCCAGAATTTTCTCATTTTTCCTCTTCCTCAAACTCTTCCTGACGAATGACGATTTTTGACTTGCCGGTAAATATGATTACCTTTCTGTCTTTGTAATATTCAAAGCCTTCCGACCGCAGGGTGCCGAAATATCCTTCGGAAAAAACGGGGGTGACGCTGTAGGCTTTGGCTGCGGCGCTGTCGTAAAAGACGGTCTCGGTGGTTGCCGTCATGCCGTCGCTGTAAACCATCCTGACGTTGTCGTCGAGCCACAGCAGTTTTTTGTTTTGATCATAAAAGCCGACCGGCGATTTGACGCTGATCCACCGGTCGTCGGAAGAAGGCAGCAGCCCTTCCGGCCGGATCAGTTTGATCAGCTTTGAACCCGGTTCGGTTTCGTCGATGGTGTCGGCGGTAAAGTTGTTAACCCGGTTGGCGTCGTCGGTAACGTAAAAAACTGTGTTTTCCATGTGCAGTTTTTCCAGTTCGCCGTCTTTGGGTTTGGCAATGTTCAGCTGAAGGTCGCCGCCGCGGTCCTGCAATCCCGGCAAAACGATCAGCAGTCCGGCCAGAGCCGCGGCAACTGCCGGCAGCAGCAGCTTGACCAGCCGTACGGCACGGGTACGGCGGACAATGTTCCTGTCGTTTTCCCGGCCTTTCTTTTTCAGGCTGTCTTCGGCAAAGAAAACGTCTAATTTTTTAAAATCAAACAATTATGCTACCTTGTTATGTTCTGAATCGTTAGCCGGAGTTTTCTTTTCTTCCACCGTAAAGCCCGCGCGCAGGCAGTCGTGCATGTGGATGACGCCGATCGGCTTTTTGCCGTCAACGACGAACAGCTGGGTTATTCCCTTGCCGGTCGTGTTCATGACGTTTAACGCTTCGGCAACCAAAGTGTCGGGAGAAGTCGTTTTCGGATTCCTGGTCATGATATCTTCGGCGGTTTTTCCGAACAGGTCATTGTCCAGCGAGCTGGCCATTGCCCGGCGCAGGTCGCCGTCGGTAATCATGCCGCTCAAATCGCCGTTTTCGTTGATGATGCCGACGCAGCCGAGCATTTTCGACGACATGGTCAGGATAATCTGACGCAGAGCTGCATGTTCGTCTAAAATCGGCATCTCGTCGCCGGTGTGCATCAGGTCGGAAACCTTTTGCAGAATGGCGCCGAGCTTTCCGCCCGGATGACGCTGCTTGTAATTGCTTTTGGAAAAGCCTTTGCGTTCCATCAGCGCAATTGCCAGAATGTCGCCCAGCACCAGGGTGGCGGTGGTGGAAGACGTCGGCGCCAGTCCGAGCGGGCAGGCTTCCCCGGCGTCCGGCAGCCGAAGCACGATGTCTCCCGCTTTGCCGAGCGTGCTGTCCGGGTTTTTGGTCATTGAGATGAGCGGGATGCCGTATCTTTTGCAGTAGATCAGAATGTCGGACAGTTCTTTGGATTCTCCGCCGTTGGAAATGGCCAGCACCACGTCTTCGTTGGTCAGCATGCCCAGGTCGCCGTGGCTGGCTTCCGCCGGATGGACGAAAAACGAAGGCGTGCCGGTCGAAGCCAGCGTTGCCGCGATTTTCTGGCCGATGTGTCCGGATTTTCCCATTCCGGTGACGATGACGCGTCCTTTGACGGACTGCATCATGTCGAGCGCCTTGGTCAGGTTTTCGTCAAGTTCGCTTTCCATGATGCGAAGGGCGTCGATTTCCTTGTCAATGGTTCGGCGCGCAGATTCGATATCGGTGTTTGACATTATTGCGTAGTCCTTAAAAAACAGCATTAAAATATAGCAGAGGATATTATTATTTGATTCGGAAAGCAAGCATTTTTCCAAACATGCACAAATGTATTTTGCAAGCAGCGGGAGAGGTGGCGTGCCGGAATTTTTGTTTGCGAAGATTGTTCCGCATCTTGGGCGGTTGTTTGAAAAACGTCCGGCGGCTGTTGCGTGTCTTGCGGAATTTAGGTAAAAAAACAGCCGGTGCGGCGGATGTTTCCGGTTCAAACGGCGCGGGTGAAAAAGCCGGTCGGAAACTTTTTGCCGCCGCTGCCGGCAAAAGCGTTCCGCACGTAAAAAAACGGTTGACTCTCAAACAAATAAACATTAGTATGCGCTCAAATCCGGTTTCCGAAAGGCGCCGGAAATGCCGAAAAATAAGAGTTTTCGCGTCGTGCGTGCAGATTCGTCTGCCGCAGGGCGGCTTTTTATGTATTGTATTTAATTTAACATAAGGAAATTTGTGATGCCTACAATTAGTCAGTTAATTCGTAAATCACGAACACCTAAAGTGAAAAGAAACAAGGTCCCGGCCTTGAAGGCTTGCCCACAGAAACGCGGTGTTTGCACAAGGGTTTACACGACGACCCCGAGAAAGCCGAACTCCGCTTTGCGTAAAGTGGCTCGCGTTCGGCTGACAAACGGCTTTGAAGTAATCAGCTATATCCCTGGTGAAGGTCATAATCTTCAGGAACACTCAGTGGTGCTGATTAAAGGAGGCCGTGTAAAAGACTTGCCTGGTGTTCGTTACCATATCATCCGCGGTACTTTGGATACCCAGGGTATTGCCAAACGTCGTCAGCGTCGTTCTCTGTACGGCGCCAAGAAACCGAAATAGGGAGGGGTAAGTTATGTCACGTCGTCACAGTGCAGAAAAAAGAATTGTGCTGCCCGATGCAAAATACCATGATAAGGTAGTTGCAAAGTTTATTAACAACGTTATGGAAGACGGTAAGAAAGCCGTTGCCGAAAAAATCGTATATTCGGCATTCGACATTCTGGCTGCCAAAACCAAACAGGATGCCCTGACCGTTTTCGGCGAAGCGATCGAAAACGTTAAGCCGGTTCTGGAAGTAAAATCCCGCCGCGTCGGCGGTGCCACTTATCAGGTTCCGTGCGAAGTTCGTGCCGACCGTCGTCAGGCGCTGGCGATCCGCTGGATCATTGCCGCCGCTCTGAAACGTTCGGAAACCACCATGACCGAAAAGCTGGCCAACGAACTGCTTGATGCTGCCGCCAACCGCGGTGCCGCCGTTAAGAAACGCGAGGACACCCATAAGATGGCCGAAGCCAACAAAGCTTTCTCTCACTACAAGTTCTAAGTCTGAGGGAATAGCGCAATGGCTCGTACACACAGTTTGGATTTATACAGAAACATCGGTATCATGGCGCATATTGATGCCGGTAAAACCACCACCAGCGAACGCATTCTTTACTATACCGGTCAAACCCACAAGATCGGTGAGGTACACGAAGGTGCCGCCACCATGGACTGGATGGAACAGGAACAGGAACGCGGCATTACCATTACTTCGGCTGCCACCACCTGCTTCTGGAAAGGACACAGAATCAATCTTATCGATACCCCGGGACACGTTGACTTCACGGTTGAAGTCGAACGCTCTCTCCGCGTGCTCGACGGTGCCATCACCGTTTTCGATTCGGTTGCCGGTGTCGAACCTCAGTCCGAAACCGTATGGCGTCAGGCCGACAAATACAAGGTTCCGAGAATTTGCTTCTGCAACAAGATGGACCGTATCGGCGCCAACTTCTACCGCTGTTTGGATATGATCAAAGACCGTCTGGGCGCCCGCCCGATGGCCATTCAGCTGCCGATCGGCGCCGAAGCGGAATTCCGCGGCGTTGTCGATCTGCTGCAGATGAAGGCAATCATCTATACCGGTGATACAGCCGATTCTCCGATCGAAATTCAGGATATTCCGGCCGATTTGAAAGAAAAAGCCGAGCAGTATCATGCCGAAATGGTTGAAATGGCGGTCGAAGAAGACGAACAGGCTATGGAAGATTACCTGGAAGGCAAGGAAATTCCGGTAGAAACCCTGAAAAAGTGCATCCGCAAGGGGACTTTGTCGCAGAGCTTCGTTCCGGTTTGCTGCGGTACCGCTTTCAAGAACAAAGGCGTTCAGCCGCTTCTGGACGCGGTTATCGACTATCTGCCGTCGCCGCTCGACATTCCGGCGACCGAAGGGGTTAAACCCGGCAGCGATGAAGTGATCGTTCGTCACCCCGATGACAAAGAACCGTTGTCGGCTCTGGCTTTTAAGATCATGAACGACCCGTTCGTCGGTTCGCTGACTTTCGTCCGCATCTATTCGGGCACCATGCAGGCCGGTACCTATATCTACAACTCGGTCAAAGACAAAAAGGAACGTGTCGGCCGCATGCTGCTGATGCATTCCAACAAGCGTGAGGACCTCAAAGAGGCCAATGCCGGCGATATTATCGCTCTGGCCGGTCTGAAGGATACTACCACCGGTGACACTTTGTGCGACCAGGCTAATCCGATCATTCTGGAAAACATGGAATTTCCGGATCCGGTTATTGAACTGGCGGTTGAACCGAAAACCAAGGCCGACGTTGAAAAAATGGGCTTGGCTCTGTCCCGTCTGGCAATGGAAGACCCGTCGTTTAAGGTTTCTTCCGATCCGGATTCCGGACAGACCATCATCCGCGGCATGGGCGAACTGCACCTCGACATTATCGTCGACCGTCTGAAGCGTGAATTCAAGGTCGAATGCAATGTCGGCGAACCGCAGGTCGCTTACCGCGAAACGATTACCAAACCCTGCGATATCGAATACACCCACAAGAAACAGTCGGGTGGTGCCGGTCAGTTCGCGAAGGTCAAGATCAAATTTGAACCCTTGGAAGGCTACACCGGGTTTGAATTTGAAAATACCGTTGTCGGCGGTAATGTTCCGAAGGAATATATCCCCGGCGTCGAAAAAGGTTTGCGCAGTGCCATGGATGCCGGCGTTATCGCCGGATATCCGGTAACCGGCGTCAAGTGCAACCTGTATGACGGTGCCTACCACGAAGTCGACTCCAACGTTATGTGCTTTGAAATCGCTGCCCGCGCCGCATTCCGCGAAGGTATGCGCCAGGCCAGCCCGAAGCTGTTGGAACCGATCATGAAGGTGGAAGTTGTTACCCCTGAAGAATACATGGGTGACATCATCGGCGACCTGAATTCCCGCCGCGGTTTGGTAAACGGCATGGATCAGCGTGCGAATGCCCGGGTGATTGACGCTCAGGTTCCGCTCGCCAACATGTTCGGTTACGTCAATACGCTGCGTTCGCTTTCTCAGGGACGCGCTCAGTTCACGATGGTCTTTGACCATTATGCGGAAGTTCCGAACGATATTGCCGAAAAGGTAAAAGCGAAGAACGCTTAAAGCATAAGTGAATGTTTTCGGGGCGGTTTGCGGCGTTTCCGCGGCCGCTCCGGAAAAGTTTTTAATAAAATAATTTTTTTAGGAAGAAGCACAGATGGCAAAAGAGAAATTTGAAAGAAGCAAGCCGCACTGCAACATCGGGACGATCGGTCACGTAGACCACGGGAAGACGACGTTGA
>MNTV01000006.1 GCA_001917175.1 Azospirillum sp. 51_20 | reverse complement strand
GCAGGTCAACTATGACGACGCGACCGACAGCGTGGGCAAGAAGGCGGAATATAACGACCTTAAGCAAATTGAACTGGAAGCGGGCGTTAAGCTGACGAAGGCTTTCCGGCTTGACGAAGGTTACGCCAGCGTTTACATCAAACCGAGCGTTGTGCAGACGCTTGTCGACGGTGACGAAGTCAACATCACCGGCACCGGTTTGGGCAAAGTAAACACGCTTGACGACGAAACGCTGGGGCGGATTGAGCTTGGCGGGCGCTACGGCTTCACCGATCAGCTTTCGGCTTACGGCTGGGCGAATTATACGTTCGGTTCGGATTACGATGCGACGACCGTCGGTCTGGGTCTGAACTACGCGTTCTAGAAAATGTAAAAAGAGCGGAAACTCCCCGGATTATCCGGGGAGTTTTTTTATTCTGCGCACGAAATGATCATAAAAGGAACTGACAGAAGTAAGACCAGATAAAAAGATAAGAAACGACTGTGCCGCAAAAACAGAAAAGCAGACAGGAAAAGCGGCAAATACAAACCCGGGGTGTAAAGAGCGATAAAACCGGTTTGTGCAATTTGCGGATAATACAGATAAACGCAGACGAGGTAAAAAACAAGCGTGTTTAAAAAAGTAATGCCGCCGGCATAACCGATGATTGGCGGATTTCCGCTTTTGTCCCGCCGATAAAAAAAGGCAGTGGCGGCGGAAGAAAAAACGAGAGCCGTCAGACAAAGGAAAAAATAAAAAGAAAACGGTTGCAAAAAAAATATGAACAAAACGGCGAAAATGTACCACCATTGCAAAACGACAGCCGTTCGCAGCATCAAATTATCTCCTGCCGCGGTGCGGACAATTTCCAGACGCGTCAGCAGACAGCAGCAGAATCCTCCGGCAAGCGTCAGCAGGAAGAAAACAAAATAGAAAAATTCGATGAAACGGCTTTCTCCGGACAGACCGAAATTTTCTCCCGCAGGAATGCCGGGCAGCGCGAGCGTTCCGTATTGGTTGAAAGCGTAAACAAAAAGGACTGCCGTAACCAACAAAGGGGAAACAACGCGATTTAAGATATGAGGCATGCTTTTTCTCCGCGGCGGTTTGACGGGCGGCGTTATCCGCCGGTTTCTTCGGAAGCTTCCGCCGTCGTTCCGAAACTGTCGTCTACCCAGACGCCGTCATCGGAATTCATCTTTTGCAGGGCGGCTTTGACATCGGGATTGGCCGGTGCTTTGCCGGTTTTGGCAATAACTTTCAAATCTTCGGCATAAGCCTTGCGGATGTTTTGGTAACTTTGTGTTTTTTCCAGCGAAGTATCGACTTGTCCGCTATTTTCGTCCGGCAGGATTTTATCACTGTCAACCGGAGCAGCAGCCGGCTGTTCTTCTTCCATCAGCTTGGTTTGCAGGAAGTTGACATGCACTTTTTCCGGCGGCGTTTCGTGGTCGACGACGACGGCGGAAGCTTTTCCGGCGGCCGGTGACGGCGTTTGTGCCGGAATAACGTAGTGAATTTCTTCGCCGTTGTCCGGTTCTTCCGCCGGTTCGGGGAACGGCGGCAGTTTTTCCGCCCGTTCCAGTTCCCGGGCGGGAATGAAGAAGTTCGGACGTATTCTTTTGCGCACATATTCCGCATGGGCGGTGCCGGCGGCAAACAAAACCGCAGTCAGACACAAAACAAATTTTTTCATGGCCTATAACCTAATCTTAACTAATCCTGTAATAACCTACCATACATGAAAAATTTATATTTGACATCAATATTTTGCATTTGTGCAGCCCTAAATTCCGCTCAAGCGGCGGATGCCGCCGGCGACGGGGCCGCCGATCCCTGTGCGGAATTTCGCTATTCCACCCGTCTGAACATGACCACGTCGTACGGAAAGCTGAATTACAATTACGATTACGACCGCCGCTCGCTGACCCTTTTGGGGCAGAAATACGGTTTGGTCGAACCCGGCATGCATGCTTCCGGTTTGTCGCTGTTCGGCATCGACTGGTCGGTTTCGCTCAACACCGTGGCCCGGGTGGGCGCCGGTGACACGATCTGCGTGCTGCCGACCAGCCTCGATGTGTTTATCGGCTTTCGCGAACCGACGATTTACATCGACAACGGGCTGAAAAAAGACGGCTGCCGCTACAACCTGGTTTTGCGTCATGAACACCAGCACCAGCAGGTGAGCATTGCCGCGCTGGAATATTTTATGCCGCGGATCCGGGCAGAAATACAAAAGGCGCTGCCGGTCGTCCGTCCGCGGGCGGTTGCCTCCCTTTCGGCTACCGACGCCGCCACCGAGGAAATGAACGGCGAATATATCCGGCTGATCCGTCCGTTGGTAAACGATTTTAAGGCGACGCTTCTTTATGAACAGAAAAAGCTGGACAACCGGGAAAACTACCGGTTTGAAAGCGGCGTCTGCAAAGGCCGTCCCTGAAGCGCCTGCGTTCTTCCGAACTTTTTGCCGGCGGATGTTTTTTCAGCGCGAATAGGACGCTTCGATCAGCTGCGCGCGCTTTTCATTTAAATCGTAATTGGCTTTGACATTGAGCTGCGGCGCGACGGCGGAAATGATTTCCCCGGCGGTCGGTACCGTGTTCCAGCCGGAGGTGGCAAAGCCGAAGGTTTCTTTTGAGGCTTTCGGCTCGTCCATCATCAGGAACAGGGCGTAACGCGGGTTGGAAACCGGGAAGGTGGCGACAAACGAAGTCATCACCTTTTTGTCGACGTAATGGCCGTTGACCAGTTTGTTGGCGGTGCCGGTCTTGCCCGCGACCTCATAGCCGGGAACGTTGGCCCGCCGGCCGGAACCTTTGGTGACGACGCCGCGCAAAAGCTTGCGCATGGCAGCCGACGTTTTGGCCGAAATGACCCGGTGCCCTTCGTCATGATGATTTTTTAAAAGCGTCGGGGCATGATAAATGCCGCCGTTGACGATGGCGGCAAATGCGGCAATGATGTGCAGCGGCGTGACCGAAACGCCGTAACCGTAGGAAACCGTTGCGGTTGTCGTTTCTCCCCAGCGGCGGGGCAGGCTGGGCGCGGCTTTTTCGGTAACTTCAAACGAACTGAGCGGATCAAACAGCCCCATTTTGCGCAAAAACTTTTTCTGTTCGTCCTGACCGACTTTCAGCGCGATCTGGGCCGAGCCGATGTTGGAAGAATAAATCAGAATTTCCTGCAGGTCGAGCCACCGGTTTTCGCCGCGGTAGTCTTTGATGGTGTTGTATTTCAGCTTGAGCGGTTTGGTGGCGTCAAAACGGTCGGAAAGTTTGATCTTGCCGCTTTCAAGCCCGAGGGCGGCATTGAAGATTTTAAACACCGAACCGGGTTCGTAAAGCCCTTTGGTGGTAAAGTTGAACTGGCTGCGTTCGTCCGGGTTGCCGCTGAGGTTGGGATCAAAATCCGGCAGCGAGATCATGGCGATGATTTCGCCGTTGTTGACGTCCATCAGAATGGCCGAAGCGCCGGCGGCATTATATTTTTTCACGGCGGCGGCGAGCTTTTCCCTGATCGTGTCCTGTACGCCGGAATCGATCGTCAGCTGCAGCGGCACGTCGGAACTGGTCAGGCGGCCGTCCAGCTGTTTTTCCAACCCGGAAATGCCGATGTTGTCAATGTTGGTTTTGCCCAGAATGTGGGAGAAAAGGTTCTTTTGCGGATAAACTCTTTTTTCCACGTCTTCAAAACCCAGTCCCTGAATGCCCAGGGCATAGATCTGGTAGCGCTGGGCAAGGGAGAGGTTGCGCTTGATGTAGATGAAATTGCTGTTTTTTTCCAGCTGTTCGAGAATTTCCTCATAAAGCATGTCGGGGATGTATTCGCTCAGTTTGGCCGCCACTTTTTCCTTGTCCCTGACCTTGCGCGGATGGGCAAAGAGGTTGGCGGTCGGCAGCGAAGTGGCGATGATGGTGCCGTTGCGGTCGGTGACGTCGGCGCGGGTGATCGGGTTTTCTATTTTGAGCTGGGGCAGTTCCTTTTCCCCGTTTCCGTCGTCGGGCGAAAAACCGCTGATGCAGATGCCGAGCGTGCGCACGGCAATAATGACATAAATCAGGATAAAACCGAAAACGGCCAGCAGCATACGGTTTTTGCAGGCCGACAGCGGGTCTTTTTCCAAGTCAAAGCCGGAAAAGGCGAAATTCCGGTTGACTTTGATTTCTTCGCCCGGCAGATAAAATTTGTTTCTTTCCTTTTTTGCCCACAGCTTCGCCATTTTTTTCCCGTTTCCCGTTTTAGCGTTCGGCTTTGGCCAGACGGCGCAGTTCTTTGTTGCGGGCGGCAATGCTGTTCAGGTTCCGGCGGGCCAGCATTTTGCGGTCGGGTTCGTAATCGAACGGCAGGGCGGCGTAGCTGATGATCTGCTCGGCCTTGACCGGGTTCAGGTCGATATGCTTTTGCGCCAGGCTGCGCAGCCTTTCGGGATTGTTGAGGTGGCTCCATTCGGCTTTCAGGATATGGATGGTTTTGATGTCTTCGCTGATGTCACGGTTGATGCGGTTCAGTTCCTTTTCCAGGTCCTGAACCCGGTTTTTCATAATGAAGGTTGCGAAAATGACGGCAGTTAAAACGGTTAAGGCTGCCCACAGGCAGATGGCGGCAGATTTTGTCGTATTCATTGTCCTGTCTCCTTATCACTTTTAATTGCGTAACGAAGTTTGGCCGAATGCGCGCGGGGATTGGCTTCGACTTCCGCCGCCGTCGGCGGCACGGCCTTGGAACAAAAGGCCAGTTCGGCCGGTGCCGCCGTTGCGGCTTCCGGCAGATAGCGGGAAACGCCTTCGCTCTTGCCCGCTTTTTGTTTAAAGAAGTTTTTGACGATGCGGTCTTCCAGCGAATGGAAGGTAACCACGGCCAGACGGCCGCCCGGTTTCAAAACGGAAAGTCCGCCCGCCAGTCCGCGTTCCAGTTCGCCCAGTTCGTCGTTGACGGCGATTCTCAAGGCCTGAAAAGTGCGGGTTGCCGGATCCGGCTGTCCCGGTTTTTTGAAAATAACCTGATAGACGATCTCGGCCAGCTGCTGGGTGGTGGCGATCGGCGCGGTTTGACGGGCTTCGACGATTTTTGCGGCGATCCGGCGCGACTTGCGTTCTTCGCCGAAACGGTAGATAAGGTCGGCCAGTTCTTTTTCGCCGTACGTGTTGACGATGTCGGCGGCGGAAATTCCGGTGCACGACATCCGCATGTCAAGCGCGGCGTCCTTGTTGTAGGAAAAGCCGCGTTCGGCCTGATCAATCTGCATGGAAGACACGCCGATGTCAAAGACAATGCCGTCAACCGGTTCTTGGATCAGTCGTTCAATGTCGCCGAAACGGCCGGGACGAAAGTCAAAACGACTGCCGTAAACGCTTTTGAGTTCCTCGGCCCGCGGCCGTACGTTGGGGTCTCGGTCAACGGCGATCAGCCGGCAGTCAGCCGTCTTGAGCAGAGCTTCCGAATAGCCGCCGTTGCCGAAAGTGGCGTCGACATAGGTTTTGCCCGCCTGCGGCGCAAGCGCCTCCAGCACTTCGTTCAACAGAACCGGTATGTGTTTGACGGTGTTATTCATCGGCGCCTCCCGACGGCCGGAGCGAAGGTCGGTTTTTTAAAACCTCGGCGCGGATGCGGGCTTCTTCCTTCGCCCAGTTTTCCGGGTTCCATATCTGGAACTTGCGTCCTTTGCCGACAAAAACCGCGGTGTCGGTGATTTCGGCATGTTTCAGCAGTTTTTCCGAAAGCGAAATACGGCCGGTGCTGTCGAACGTAAAGCGGCGGGCATCACCGAAGATAAGGTTGGTGAGGTCGTCCTGGGTTTGGGAGAAAAAATCAAGCGAGGTTTCCATCTCGCTGGCCAGCTTTTCCAGCAGTTCTTCGGTGCATCCCTCAATGCAGGGAGAGCTCAAACTGCGGTAACAAACGATTTCCGTTGACAATTCCTTAACGATTGCGCGGTAGTCTGACGGCAGGGAAACGCGGCCTTTGGCGTCTACCTTGTTGCTTATGGTGTCCATAAAGAGAAATGTTTTTCTCACCGTCATTTTTTCCTGTTTGTTGCCCTGTTTTTCTAAGATTATGGTATATCATGGGAAAATTTGGGAATCAATGGGAATTTTTAGGGAATCGTTAACTGTTCGCTGTTTGTTCTGAGGCTTCCGGCCGGCTTATGCCGGCAATCTGTTGTCGGCCGGGAGTTTGCGCTTTGTGACAAAAAATGTTTTTTTTATAAAAATTTTTCGCAAACCTGCGCAAAACCGCTGCCGGCGGCGAAAACGAAGCCGTCCGCGGCCGTCCGTCCGTGCGGCCGGCGTTTTGCCGAGTCTGTCCGTATGACAAAAAAAGGTCCGTCGGCATTTTTTTTGTCATTGCCGTTCGTTTGCCCGGTTTTGTTTTTTGAGGACGGCGCCAGATTTCGCTTGCTTTTATCCCGCGATCAGATTAATTTCTATCTCAAGGCGGTCGGATAGCCGCGTCAGGGAAAGGAAAATCCGCTGATGAGGAAAGTCCGGGCTTCATGGAAACAAAACACCGGATAACGTCCGGCTGGAGAAATCCAAGGGAAAGTGCCGCAGAAAATTACCGCCGGGCATGCCCGGTAAGGTTGAAAAGGCGAGGTAAGAGCTCACCGCAAAGCCGGCAACGGTTTTGGCCTGAGGTAAACCCTGTTTGAAGCAAGACCAAGTTAGGAGGGCCGGTTTTTTTTACTGACCGGTTATACGGAGCGTTTCCACTCTGCTCCAGAGGTAGGTCGCACCGAGCGGTCCGGCAACGGGCCGCCGAGATGAATGGCTATCAATTCCAACCCTTGCCTTCGGGCAAAGATAGTGGAATACAGAACCCGGCTTACAGACTGCCTGTCTTTTTATTTATTGCGGAGGGAACATGCGGCAGCAGACAATCGGACAACAGTTTGAAATTGAAGGGATCGGGCTCCACTCGGGGCTGAAGTCGAAACTGGTCTTTAAACCTCTGGCGGAAAATTCCGGCATTTTCTTCAAACGTTCGGATCTGCCGGACGCCCCCGCGCTGCCGGCTTTGTGGTCGAAGGTGGTTGACACCCGCAACTGCACCTGTCTCGGCAGCGATGACAAAAACGTCGTCAGCACCATAGAGCACCTGATGAGCGCGCTCTATGCCCGCGGCATTGATAACGTGCTGGTTGAGGTCAGCAACCCCGAACTGCCGATCATGGACGGCAGCGCCGAAGTGCTGTACAAGGCTTTGTGCAACATTCCTCTGCAAGAGCAGAGCGCCCCGCGAAAATATCTGAAAATTTTAAAAGAAGTGTCTTTTGCCGACGACAAAGGCAACCATGCGGTGCTGAAACCTTATGAGAAAGGGCTGCAAATCCGTTTTGAAATTGATTTTCCTTCCAAAATTGTCGGTCATCAGGTTTTTGAAGGCGAAATCACGCCTGAACTTTTTGCCTCGGAGATTGCGCCCTGCCGCACGTTCTGTGAAAAATACCAGGTGGACTATCTGCAGTCGATCGGACTGATTAAGGGCGGCAGTCTGGAGAACGCCGTGGTCCTTGACGGCGAAACGGTGTTAAACCCCGAAGGCCTGCGCCATCCGCACGAATGCGTCAACCACAAGGTTTTGGACGCCGTCGGGGATCTTTACACTTCCGGTTACCGGATTTTGGGCGAACTGAATGCTTTTAAGACCGGTCATTTTCACAACAATCAACTGCTGAAGGTTTTGTTCAGCGATCAGTCAAATTACGAATTGGTGTAAAAACATGAAAAAATGCAAGTTGTTGTCTTTGTTGTTTGCTTCCGCGCTGTTGTTCGGCTGCGCTTCCGACGATGTCGACCTCGACAATATGACGGCCGAGCAGCTTTATAACCGGGCGCATGACTATCTGGACGAAACGCGTTATAAGAAAGCGGCGGAAACCTTTGAAAAAGTGGAGCTGGAATATCCCTATTCCCGCTGGGCGACCGACGCCAAAATCATGGGCGCCTACGCCTACTACAAAAACGAAAGCTATGACGATGCGGTGATGGCGCTGGACCGTTTTATCCGTTTCCATCCCGGCAATCCGAACGTGGCCTACGCCTATTATCTGAAAGCGATCTGTTATTACGACCAGATTTCCGACGTCAACCGCGAGCAGGGCGAAACCCGCCGGGCTCTGGAGGCCTTCAATCAGCTGGTTGCCCGTTTTCCGGACAGTAAATATGCCGCCGATGCCAGACAGAAAATGGTGCTGGCGCGCGACAACCTGGCCGGCAAGGAAATGGAAGTCGGGCGTTATTATCTCAACCAGAAAAACTATCTTTCCGCCCTGAACCGTTTTTCGGCAGTGGTCAACAACTACAACAAAACCGGTTATGTTGAGGAAGCCCTTTACCGCCAGACGGAAATTTATACCATCCTCGGCATGTCCGGCGAAGCGGCGCGGGCTTATGAGGTGCTGAGTTACAATTACCCCGAAGGCAGCTGGACGGCCAAGGCGCAAAAAATCGTCAAAGGCAAAAAATAGCCATGCTCTGCTCACTGTCCATCCGCAATGTAGTGCTCATCGACCGGCTGGATCTTGAATTTTCGGCCGGTTTCAGCGTGCTGACGGGGGAAACCGGCGCCGGCAAGTCGATTCTGCTCGATTCTCTCGGGCTGGTGCTGGGCAGCCGGGCGGAAACCTCGCTGATCCGTCGCGGCGAAGACAAACTGAGCGTAACCGCCGTTTTCAGCCTGCCGCCGGCCGGCCATCCGCTTTATCGGCTGGCGGAAGAATATGATCTCGATCTGGAAGACGAACTGGTAATCAAACGCACGTTGGACGTAAACGGCCGGGGCAAAATCTTTATCAATGATCAGCCGGTGTCGCTGAAGGTCTTAAAGGAATTCGGCCGCGTTTTGGTGGAAGTGCACGGACAGTTTGACAACCAGGGGCTGCTTAACCCCGCTTCCCATCGCGATATTCTGGACGGCTACGGCAAATATCCGGAAGCCTGTGCCGAAGTGCGGGAAAAATATGCGTTGTACCGGCAGGCGGCGGAAGAGCGCCGGGCTTTTGAGGAGAATCTGAATAAGGCCAAAACCGACGAGGAAAACCTTCGCTGCTGGGTTGACGAACTGGAAAAGCTGAACCCGGCCGCCGGCGAAGAAGCGGAGCTTTCCGCCCGCCGGACGGAAATGATGAATGCCGAAAAACTGCTGGAAAATCTGAACGCCGCCTATGGCAGTCTGACCTTGGGCGCCGACGTGCTGTCGGCCGTGCGTCATGCCCAGGGGGCAATAGACCGCGCCAACCGGCTGGTGGAGGGAAAATACGACGGCATTGCCGAAATTTTGGAGCAGACTTTGATCAACGCCGACGAGTGCATCCGCCAGATTGAGGAAGCCAGTTCGGCCATCAGTCTCAGCCAAAACGAGATTGATATGATCGAACAGCGGCTGTTTGCTCTGCGGGCGGCGGCGCGCAAACATCAGACGACGATCGACGAACTGCCGGCGGTGCTGGCCGATATGCGCGGGAAGCTGGAAAAAATAGAGCTGGGCGAAGACGGTTTAAACGAATGCCTGAAACGGGAAGAAGAATGCCGGCTGGCTTATGTTGCCGCGGCGGAAGATTTGAGCGAGAAAAGACGACAGGCGGCGGCTCAGCTGGACTGGAAAGTGATGGAAGAATTGCCGCCGCTCAAAATGGAAAAGGCGCGTTTCGTTACCCGCATTGAACGCCTGCCGGAAAGTTCCTGGAGTGAGAACGGTGTTGACTCTGTTGCTTTCACCGTTTCCACCAACCCCAATTCGCCGCAGGGGCCGCTCAACAAAATCGCTTCGGGCGGCGAACTGGCGCGCTTTATGCTGGCCTTAAAGGTTAATCTGGCGGAGACGGGCGGTTGTCAGACCATGATTTTTGACGAAGTGGACGCCGGTGTCGGCGGCGCGACGGCACAGGCGGTCGGCGAAAGGCTGGCGCGGCTGGCGCAGACGGTGCAGGTGCTGACCGTTACCCATTCGCCGCAGGTGGCCGCATGCGGCAACAGTCATTTCAAAGTGGAAAAAAAGACGGCAGACAACGTTACCACCACTTATGTTTATGAACTGGACAAGACGGCGCGGTTTGAGGAAATTGCCCGTATGCTGGCCGGCGAGCATATTACCGACGAAGCAAGGGCGGCGGCGCGGGTGTTGCTGACGGCGTGAAAGCCGCCGGTCGTTTGCCGGTGTATTTTCGGGGCCTTTCCTTTTGGTCACGGCTGACTGTTTTTTGCCGCCGGATTTTCTGTAATGCTTTTTTGTAAAAAATAAGCCGCGTATGCAGCGGTCCGTCATGCCGAATTGCCAAGGACCGGTCAGACCGGACTTTCCCGAACCTGCTGTGCCTTCCCCGCAATCCGTTATGTCGAACCGTCTGAATCCCCGTGTCGAATCTGCCAAGCTTTTTCACGCCGAACTGTCTGAATCTGTCGTATTGGACTTGCCAAGTTTTTTCACGTCAAACTCATTCAAACCTGCCGTGTTGGATTTTCCCGAACCTGCTGTGCCTTTCCCGCAATCCGTTATGTCGAACCGTCTGAATCCCCGTGTCGAATCTGCCAAGCATTTTCACGCCGAACTGTCTGAATCTGTCGTATTGGACTTGCCAAGTTTTTTCACGTCAAACTCATTCAAACCTGCCGTGTTGGACTTTCCCGAACCTGCTGTGCCTTTCCCACAATCCTTTATGCTGAACCGCTCCGAAACCGTCGTGCCGAACCGCCCCGAAGTTTCCGCGTCGGATTTGATCCCCGTATTTTTCCGTTTTTTTTATTTCCCGCACATACGCTTGTTTTCATTTCTCCTCTAACGCCTGCTTCCTTTTCCGCCTGACCCCGCTTCTTCCGGTTTTACTTCTGTTTTCGTCCTTCATCCTTATACCCGCATTCGTTCTTATTTCCGATTTTCTTTGCCCTTTACCCTTATACCCGCATTCGCTCTTGTTTCCGATTTTTCCCCAATCCCGTCCCGCTTCTTCCGGCTTTACTCCTGTTTTTGCCCTTTACCCTTATACCCGCATTCGCTCTTGTTTCCGATTTTTTCTCAATCCTGCCCCGCTTTTTCCGGTTTTACTCCTGTTTTCGTCCTTCATTATACCCGCATTCGCTCTTATTGACATCTTCACGCCATATTCATTTTTTTTATGTTTTGAACGTCTGCATAAGCAGGCAGATGCAGACATGCCGGCCCGGCCGTAAGGCTTGCGCAGCTTCGGGCCGGGCGTTTGAGTTTCGGAATGGTTAATACCGTTTGCGTTAGCTGGTGGAAGTTTATGCTCATTCCTGTTGCTGCACTTGTTCTTTTTCTTCCGTTTCCATATTTCTGCTCTCTCTCGTTTTCATACTTTCAGCCTTACTACCGCTTATGCACCGGTTTTCTTGCATTGCTTCCGTTTCCGTGCTCCTGTTTTTACTTCTTCCGCATTTGTATTTCCCTGTTCGATTCCACACCCTTATCCACTTCCACTTCCACTTCCACTTCCACTTCCTCTTCCACTTCCACTTCCTCTTCCACTTCCTCTTCCTCTTCCACTTCCACTTCCTCTTCCTCTTCCTCTTCCTCTTCCTCTTCCACTTCCTCTTCCACTTCCTCTTCCTCTTCCTCTTCCTCTTCCTCTTCCACTTCCACTTCCTCTTCCACTTCCACTTCCACTTCCACTTCCACTTCCTCTTCCTCTTCCTCTTCCACTTCCACTTCCTCTTCCTCTTCCTCTTCCTCTTCCTCTTCCTCTGTTCCCTCTTGCCAGGCTTTTTTCGCTTTTTCTCCCCCTCAAAAAAGCCTGATTAAATTTCCGCTTGCCAACGGGCGGCGTTTTCTTTAATATCAATCCTGCATCCGGGAGGCCGGATGCGGAGTGTCAGAGCTCCTCATGTAAACAAAAAAGCCCTTTAAGAGGGAGGTGCGGACATAAGTCGGTTTTTCCGGACGAATAACGCACATTGATTACATGCAGTTACGAACTCCCTCACCTTGAATTTATCAGGGTGAGTTTTGTTTTAAATCAGGGTAAATAAGCAAAACAAAGGGAGTGTTGATTAAAAGAAAGCTCTTGCCAACGGGCGGTAATTTCTTTAATATCAATCCTGCATCCGGGAGGCCGGATGCGGAGTGTAACGGCTCCTTTAGCGAAAAACATGTTTCCCTTTAAGAGGGAGCTGCTGATATAAGCATATCTTTAACGGTATGACGAATAAGGCAGACTGTTCGCTAACAGTCGTTAACTCCCTCACCTTGGTTTTACATCAGGGTGAGTTTTGTTTTAAATCAGGGTAAATAGGCAAAACAAAGGGAGTGTTGATTAAAAGAAAGCTCGGGAGTGTTGATTAAAAGAAAGCTCTTGCCAACGGGCGGTAATTTCTTTAATATCAATCCCGCATCCGGGAGGCCGGGTGCGGAGTGTAACGGCTCCTTTCACAGAAAAAAGAACGACTCCTGTAAAGAGGGAGCCGGGGATATAAGGCTATAAGCGCGAATAACCCGGACTGTTCTGTGATCAGTCGTTAACTCCCTCACCTTGAACTCATCAAGGTGAGTTTTGTTTTAAATCAAGGTAAATAAGCAAAACAAAGGGAGAGTGTTGATTAAAAGAAAGCTCTTGCCAACGGGCGGTAATTTCTTTAATATCAATCCTGCATCCGGGAGGCCGGGTGCGGAGTGTAA
>MNTV01000005.1 GCA_001917175.1 Azospirillum sp. 51_20 | reverse complement strand
AAGCCGCTTTTACGGCCAGGACGCGCTGTCTCCCGACTACGAAAGCCGCTTTTTTGTCAGCAACTTCCAAAAAATCGGCTATGTCAAAAACGGCGCCGGCGTCATCTTGAAACCGGTGCGCGATTACGCCGTCCTCCCCGCCGGAACCCAACCCCCGCATGTTCAAACCCTCCTCGACGAGGCCGTCGCCTTCTACCAGTCCGCCTCTCATTGGAAACATTTTCTCAAAAAGTAATTATGAAACATTCGCTTGTTTTCTGGGCCGTGGGGGGAATACTGCTGACTTTGGCCGCCGAGCAGTTTACCGATTGGGACGTTTTGATAAGCAATGCCTTTTTCAATGCCGATGAGCGCTCCTGGCTGATTTCTTACGAACGCCATTTGCAGCTGTCCCCGCTTTTCTATGGCGGAATGAAAGCCTTTGTTTCCGCAGTGGGAAGCATTGCGGCAGTCATAACGGCGGCTTCTTACGGATATTCTTTTTTGAAACCTTATCGGCAAGGGGCGCTGGCTTTGGTGTTGGGAACCATTATAATTCCGTCGGCAGTTGCTTTTCTGAAAGATGCAACCCGGATATATTGTCCGAACCAATTGGCCATATACAGCGGTATTGCGCCTTATATCCACTTGTTTGAACGGTATCCCGCCTGGTTTCATTCCGTTCATCCGCCGCGTTGTTTTCCTGCCGGGCATCCGACAGGAGCTTTTGCCCTGATGTCTCTGTATTATGTTTTTCAAACACCGCGGGGAAAAAGAAACGGATTGCTGTTCGGCTTTTTCCTGGGCTGTATCGCTTCGGGATATCAGATGCTGCGCGGCGAGCATTTTCTGTCGCACTGCTTGATAAGCTTTTTTCTTGCGGCCGCACTGCTGCCGTTGATATACCGTCTGGCCGGACAGGTTCTGCGGTTGGCGGCATCTCTTGTCCGAAGGTCGAAAAGCACATTTTCGGCCGCGGAATAATTAAAACTGAAAAAGACCGGGCGGATTATGCGTACACCCGATCTTTCCGTATCTGCTGTGCAGTATGACGAAATCAAAACCAAACCTTGTTGAACCTTAACTTTAATTATAGCAGAACGAAGTGCTCTTGGCAATTTTTTAATTAAATGATTATATAAGGAAGAAAGTTTTAATTTAAACTTGCAGTATGCCGGCTGTTTGTTATGATAAATCAAATTATTGGCAAGGGAGGAAGCGCAGAATGTTGAAGAAAATATTATCCCGGAAAACCGTGATTGCTTCTCTGGTCTCACTGGCGGTCTTGGCTCTGGGCGGCGGAATTTGGTATATTATGATTGACCGCGGCTTCAGTTTGACCGACAATCCCGCACAGACTGTCAGCATTTCGGAAGTTCGCGCTCCCGAGGAATCTCTGGTTTATGACGACAAAATTACGCCGCTTTCGCTTGCTGTTATTTTTGATAAGCCGGCTGCCCGGATGGATTTGGTGGGTAAAAAGCTTGACCGGGGCATTTCCGTTTATCCGGCCATTCGCGGCACCTGGACGTTCGAAAACGATTCTTATCTGAGTTTTCTGCCCGAAAAAGACTGGATTCCCGGCACCAGGTTCCGGGTCAGCCTCTCGCCCGAACTGTTTAATCCTGATTTGAAAATAAAAGACTACGATTTCAGTTTCGAGTCGCCGGCTTTTAACGGCAAACTGCTATCTGACGAATTTTATGAAGATCCCCGTGACGTTAAAATCAAACAGGCGGCGGCCTCTTTCCGTTTTGACTATCCGCTGAACCCTGAAAGCATCCGCGACAATGTGTCGGTTAAAACCGTCAGCGGTAAAACTTATGACTTTACCTATAAACTGACCGACGCCGGCCGGACGCTGCATATTCTGTCTGCTCCGCTTGTCATCGGCCCCAAAGAAGACTTCGTCAATATAACGGTCGGCAAAAAGCTTGGCAATGCCTATAATGCCGATAAGCTGGACCGGATTTTGACCGCTGAAGTCAAGATTCCCAGTTCATCCACCTTGTTTAAGCTGGTCTCGGTCAACAGCCGCATTGTCACCAATGAACAAAAGGCTGATACCCCGGAGCAGATAGTTTTTGTTAATTTTTCTACGGCGGTTCAGCCGGTCGATTTGGAAAAACATCTGGCTTTTTACCGGCTTCCCGAAGATTGCGGCAAAGTGCGGAGCGGTACCGGCTCAAAGCCATGGGAAAAAGCCGGAGCCGAAAAGCTGCCTTTGATTAATGTCAGTCCGACAGCCGAGGCTGCAAAAAACTTTGCTTTTAAAATTGACGTCCCGCAGCGCGGACATTGCCTGGCCGTCCGGGTGCAGAAAGGGCTGAATTCGGTTGAAGGATACCTTTTCAACGAAGAAAACGTTTCTTATCTCACTCCGCCGGTTTATCCGCTGCAGGCTGAAATTGCTTTTGACGGCTCGCTGATTCCCCTTCGCGGCAATCCTGCGGTTTCTTTTGTCAGCCGCGGTGCCGATACGCTAAACGTCGAAGTGGCGCGTATCCGCCCGGATGAACTCAATCACCTGATGACGCAGACCTACGGCAGCTATGACCGCCCGGGTTTCAACAGTTATAACTTTACCGAAGAAAACATTTCCGAAATTTTTCGGCGCGATTTGCCGCTCAAGCAGGTTCACCCAGCCGAACAAAACTTTTCGTCGCTGGATTTGCAGCCTTATTTGCAGGGGCGGAAAGGAATTTTCTTGATTAAAGCCAAAGCCGTCCGCCATGAGGGCAAACAGCAGTATAGCAGCGCGGAAGACCGCCGCCTGATTGTTGTTACCGATTTGGGGATTATCGTTAAGGACAACCTTGACAACAGCCATGATTTGTTTGTTTCGGATATTGTCAGCGGCAAACCGGTCAGGGGAGCCGTGGTTGAACTGCTTGGCAAAAACGGCCTGCCGGTGCTGACCCGGACGACCAATGAAAACGGCGAAGCTTCTTTTCCCGATTATAAAGCTTTCAAAGACGAAAAAACGCCGGTTGTTTATAAAGTGGTTTACAAAGACAGCATTTCTTTTCTGCCGCTGCAGCGTTTCGACCGCCGGCTTGATTTTTCCCGCTTTGCCGTTGACGGCATTTATGAAAATCCGGATAACCCGCAGCACCTGAACGGCTATGCCTTCTCTGACCGCGGGGTTTATCGCCCCGGCGAAACGGCTTCTTTCGGCCTAATGGTTCGTTCGGCGGATTTGCAGGTTCCCGCCAATCTGCCGCTGCGGGCGGATATCACCAATTCCAAAGGCAATGAAGTTTTCTCCAGACGTCTGACAGCCGATGCCGACGGTCTGATGAGCCTGAGCTATGACATTCCGGCCGCCGCACCGACCGGAACATATAATCTGTATCTTTACCGGGTCGGCAGCGGAAACGATGTTACGCTGGTTACTTCGGTTGCCTTTGAGGTGGAAGAGTTTACGCCCGACACACTGCGGATGAAAGTAGGGTTTGATAATGCGCCGCGTTCCGGCTGGTCAACGGACCGGCGGCTGACGGCAGCGGTCAATCTGCAAAATCTGTACGGCAATCCGGCCGTCGGGCATAAAATCAAAGGGCAGTTCCGTCTCCTTCCTGCCGTCTTTTCATTTCCCGAATATGCCGGTTATACTTTTCGCGACCCGCTGCGCGGTGAAAAACACCAGACGGTCAAAACCGTTTCTGAAACGCTGCCCGAACAGACAACCGATGCTGACGGCAATGCCGAATTGGCAATTGATTTAAGCAAATTTGACCAAGGGGCTTACCGGCTGATACTTTCGGTCGAAGGCTTTGAGCTTGACAGCGGCCGGGGTGTCAGCGGCGGCGCCGACATTTTGGTTTCGCCGCAGCCTTATCTGGTCGGCCACAAGAGCGATGCTGATTTGAACTATTATCTTCATAAGGATTCGCAGCATAAAGTCCGGTTTATTGCCGTTGATCACGGGCTGAAGTCCATTGCGCCGGCCGGGTTGCAGCTGGAATTTTACCGCCGCCGCGAAATCTCAAGCCTGGTAGAAATGCCGAACGGCACTTATCGTTATCAGCTGGTGCCGCAGGAAGAGCTGATACGCCGTGAAGATTTCATCCTTGCCGAAGGCGGAACCGATTATGTTTTGAATACGTCCGAACCCGGCGATTATGTCATTCGCCTGATTGACGACCGCGGCAATATAATGGATAAAGTCTCCTATAATGTCGCCGGCGCCGGCAACAGTGCCTATACGGCCGATAAAAAAGCGGTGTTGTCTGTCCGGCTTGACCGCAGCGAATATAATTCCGGCGATACGATAAATATGCGGATAACCGCGCCTTATGCCGGTTACGGGCTGATAACGATAGAACGCGACAAAGTCTATGCCGCCAAGTGGTTTAAGACCGATAAGTCTTCGGTCGATGAAAGCATTGTCTTGCCTGAAGACGTTGAAGGAAACGCCTATGTTAATGTTGCCTGGATTCGTGATATAGCCTCCCCGGAAATCTATATGCCGCCGCTGAGCTATGCGGTGGAACCGTTCGGCATCAACAAATCCAAACGCCGCGTCGGCATTGCGCTCGGTGTGCCGGAAATCGTCAAACCGGGAGATGAGCTTGTCGTCAGTTACCGGACGACCGAACCGGCCAAGCTGATACTTTGGGGAGCCAACGTCGGCATTTTGCAGGTAGCCAAATATCAAACGCCTGATCCGCTGGAATATTTTCTGCGTAAAAAAGCGTTGCGGGTAACCACGTCGCAGATTATGGATTTGATTATGCCCGATATGAATCTGGTTCGCAGCCTGAAGGCTCCCGGCGGCGATGATGCTTATGCCGAAGAGCTGCTGGCCGCCAATCTTAATCCTTTTGCCCGCAAACAGGATAAGCCGGTGGCTTTCTGGAGCGGAATTCTGAATGCCGACGGCGAACTGCGGACATATCGTTATAAAGTGCCCGAAACTTTCAGCGGCGAAATTAAGGTAATGGCGGTTGCCGTAACTGCCGGCCGTTTCGGTTCGGCGCAGAACCGGGCGCTGGTGCGCGGCGATTTTGCTCTTACGCCGTCCGGACCGTTTAACGTTTCCCCGGGCGATGTCTTTGACGTCAGCCTGAGTGTTGCCAATTTGATGGAAAACAGCGGCAAAGCTTATCCGGTAAAAGTCAGCCTGCAGACAACCCCGGGGCTGGAAATTCAGGGCAGTGACGAAACCGTGCTGACGCTGGACGAACAGGAGGAAGCCCCGGTAACATTTAAAGTGAAGGCGCTGGACGAGCTGGGGGCTCAAACGCTGACGTTTACGGCTGCCGCCGTGAATGACGCGGACAAAACCGCCCGTCTGCCTTATTCTGTCGGCGTTCGCCCGGCTTCGCCTTATGCGGTTAAGCTGAATATGGGTTTTGCAAAATCATCCGTGCTGCTGAAAAACTTTGTTGAACCGATGTATGCCGCTTTCCGTGTTCAGCAGGTGGAGGCCTCGGCTTCTCCGCTGGTATTGGCGCAGGGGCTGTTGCACTATCTTGACAAATATCCGCATTTCTGCACCGAACAGACGGTCAGCAAGGTTTTCCCTGCAATTGACGTCTTTTATGCCTATCCCGAATTGGTCGGCGGCATAGATGTTTATGCTTTGTATGACGATGCGCTTGCCAAATTAAGCGCCCGCCAGAATTATGACGGCGGTTTCGGGGCCTGGAGCGGCGGTTCGTCAAGCGATGAATTTGTTTCACTCTATACTGCGCAGTTCCTCACTTTTGCCAAACGGCATAACTTCGACGTTCCCGACGCCATGCTTGGGCGTCTGCTGGGATATGTCAAAGGGGCGGCATCCCGTGATCCGCAGTCTCCCGACGATTCCAACCCGGCTTATGCTGCATATCTTCTGACCGCAAACGGCGAAATAACCACCAACTATCTGCTTAAGCTGGAAAATTATTACAAATCCGCCTCCAAAGACTGGAAAAACAGCCTGAGTGCCGCTTATATTGCGGCCGGATACCGCCTGCTGCAGGATAAATCCCGGGCGGACAGTCTGATAAGCGGTTATAAAACGGGACGCAGCCAGATTGATGATGCCCGTTATGTCTATCTGTTGGCCAATCATTTTCCCGAAAAGTTCCGTTCGGTATCCAAACCGGTTCTGGAAGCGCTGCTGAAACCGTTGCAGCAAGGGGAATACAACACGATTTCGTCAGCTTATTCGATTTTGGCGCTGAATGCGTTCAGCCGGGACCGCAATGCCGACAAAGCCATTTCCTTTGCCGGAAAAACGGCCGATAACACGCTGTTTGCCGCAGTGGACGTTACCCCCGCAGATAAAGAGCTGAAAATCACTGCCGACCGCCCGTTCTATTACACGGTTCGCCAGCAGGGGTTCTTCAAACAGCCGCAGACCGAACCTCTGCGTCAGGGATTGGAGGTCTATAAAGAATACCTTGATAAAGACGGCAAATCGATTTCTCATGCCCGCATCGGAGATGAGATTACCGTCAAAATCAGTCTCCGCAGTCTGAAAGGCGACAATATTAACGATATTGCCGTGGTTGATTTAATTCCGGGCTGCTTTGAAATTGTCGGCAATTCAATCAATGTTGACGGCTGGTTTGATTTCGGCGAAATACGGGAAGACCGGGCGCTGGTCTATCTGACGGCCGAGCCGAAAGCGCGAACCGTAACCTATCGGGCCAAAGTTGTGGCACGCGGCGAGTTTGTTGTTCCCGCCGTTTTTGCCAATGCCATGTATGACGACGGCATACAGGCGCACGGCGTTGCTTCCCGCTTTGTTGCGGAATAGGCGATGCGGCTGTGCCCGAAGCATAAGCCGGGAGCATATGCGGCAGTCATGGCGCTGGTAGCCGTTGCCGCTTTGCTGCTGTTGCGTAAACCCGAGTTGCTGAATGCTTACACTTATTCCGACCGGATATATGACCGGAACGGACAGTTACTGCATCTCGGATTGAGCCTGGACGATAAATATCGGATTCGCGTGCCGCTGCAAGAAATTCCTCCGGCCGCGCGCAAGGCTCTGCTTTTATATGAAGACCGGTGGTTTTATGAGCACCCCGGCGTTAATCCCGCCAGTATGCTCCGTGCGGTTTGGCAAATGCTGACCGGCGGCCGCCGGCAGGGAGCTTCTACCCTGACCATGCAGGTGGCACGAATTGTTTACCATATCGATTCTTCCTCTGTGTCCGGCAAATTGCTGCAGATAGTCCGGGCTTTGCAGCTGGAAATATTTTATTCCAAAGACGAAATTCTTGAAGCTTATTTTAATCTGGCACCCTACGGCGGAAATATTGAAGGGATAGCCGCTGCGGCTCAGGTTTGGTTTAATACGCCGGTCAGTCGGTTGAATCTGCCGCAGATTCTGACCTTGACGGTTATTCCGCAAAATCCGGTTAAGCGCAGTCCGGCCACACCGGCAGGGCTGAAAAATGCCGAAGCGGCAGCTGCCCGGCTGAAAGAACTGTGGCGGGAAAAACATCCGGTTTCCGCCGATGACGATTTGAACCTGCCGCTGTCTTCGGGGCGCTTTCTGCCTCATGAAGCACCGCATGCCGTGCGCCGCCTGCGGGAAACGGCCCGGGGAAAAATTGCTGCGACGCTGGATGAAAATCTGCAAAAACAAACCGAGGCAATTCTCTCAAAATATGTAAAAGACAATGCCGGACGCGGCATTTTTAACGCTGCGGCGATTTTGGTCGATTACAAAACGGCAGAAGTGTTGGCCGCCGTCGGCTCGGCAGATTTCTTCAATGAGAAAATCGACGGTCAGGTTGACGGCACGGCGGCGCTGCGTTCGCCCGGGTCAGCGCTTAAACCCTTTATTTATGCACTGGCGCTGGATCAGGGACTGATTCACCCTCGCACCATGCTTAAAGACGTACCCAAAAACTACGGCCTCTATACGCCGGAAAATTTTGACCGTTCATTTTACGGTCTGGTCAATGCCACGCAGGCGCTGGTTTACAGCCGTAATATTCCGGCGGTGGATTTGCTGCTCCGTCTGGAAGAAAACAGTTTTTACCAAATGCTGGAAAAAGCCGGCGTCAAAAAGCTGAAAACGCCCGGCTACTATGGGCTGGCTTTGGCGCTGGGCGGCACGGAGGTTTCGGCGCAGGATCTGGCCGCACTTTATGCCATGCTCGGCAACGGAGGAAAATTTCGGCCGCTGCGCTGGCGGAAAGATGAACCGCAGTTGCCGGAAACGGCAATGCTTTCGCCCGAAGCCGCATTTCTGACACTGGATATGCTTTCTTACAATGCGCCGGTTGACCGTCGCCGCCTGCCTTTTGCCAAACGTTCCGGCACGCCCTATAAGGTTTATTGGAAAACCGGAACCTCATACGGATATAAAGACGCCTGGGCCGCCGGGCTGTTCGGTGACTTTGTGCTGGTGGTCTGGGTCGGCAATTTTGACGGCACGCCCAATCCTGCCTTTACCGGACGCGAAGCCGCCGCACCGCTGTTTTTCCGTCTGGTTCGCCAAATTGCCGCCGGCCGCGGAATTGCCGGAGACAGCATTCGCCCTGACGGGCTTAACCTGTCGCAGGCTGATATTTGCGCCGCAACCGGAGATTTGGCCGATGCCTATTGTCCTCAAACGGTTAAATCATATTTTATTCCCGGTGTTACCCGGATTAAATTGTCCGGGGTCAGCCGCCGGATTCCGATTGAAGTTGCCAGCGGGCTGCGTGCCTGCCGACATACGCCGCCGTCCACCCGGCTGGAAACCTATGATTTCTGGCCCACGGATGTGTTGCAGGCTTTTGCCCGTGCCGGCATAAACATCCGCAAACCGCCGGCCTTTGCCCGCGATTGTGCACAGGTGGCGTCGCTATTGCCCGGAAAAGCGCCGGATATTTTATTTCCTGCCGATAATTCTGTTTTTATCCGCCGCCATGGACAAAAAGAAAACCGGACAATCCCGCTCCAGGCCGCCGCCGATTCCGACGCTTCGGTGATTTATTGGTTTGTCAACCAGGCTCTGGCCGGACAAACCCGCCCCGGCGAAACGCTGGAAATCGTCCCCGAACCGGGCAGGGTCGAAATTCAGGCGGTTGATGACCTTGGCCGTTCCGCTGTCAGAAATATCACCGTTAAATTGATTGATTAGAACTTTCCGTGTCAAATTTTTTCTGAAGGATTGACAATCACCGCTTTTGATGTTATAACTTAACATATAAACAATTAAACAATGATTGAAATGATAACGGAGATAACCATGAAAAAGACCTTTGTACTGGAAGATTTGGACTGTGCCAACTGCGCCGCCAAAATCGAAAACGCGGTTAAAGAACTGGAACATGTCATCAGCGCCTCGGTGTCTTTTATGACGCAGAAACTGGTACTTGAAGCCCCGGATGAAAAATTTGAGGAAGTTGTGGCCGCGGTTGAAAAAGTTATCAAAAAGGTAGATGCCGACGTCACGTTTCGCAAGTAATTTTTATTTTACGGAGAGCCTGCCATGAAACAGAAACGCCAGTTAAGAAAAATCATCGTTGCCGCCGTCCTTTTTGCGTCGGCTTTTCTGGTTCCGCCGTTGCCGTGGCTGCGTCCGGCTTTGTTTGCCGCGGCTTATCTGACCGTCGGACTTGAAATTATTCAAAAGGCGGTGCGCAATATTTTTTACGGGCAGGTTTTTGATGAAAACTTTCTGATGACAGTCGCCACGCTCGGCGCTTTCGGCCTAGGGGAATATTCCGAAGGCGTGGCGGTTATGCTGTTTTATCAGGTAGGCGAATTTTTCCAGTCTTACGCCGTGGCGCAGTCCCGCAAATCAATTGCAGGGCTGATGAACATCCGCCCCGACTATGCCAATCTGCTCAAAGACGGCAAAATTGTTAAAGTCAGCCCCGAGGAGGTTAGTCCCGGAGACGTAATTGTCGTTAAGCCGGGCGAAAGGATTCCGCTCGACGGAAAAATAAGCCGGGGCAGCTCACTGCTTGATACCTCGGCCATAACCGGCGAATCCCTGCCGCGAGAAGCAGAGGAGGGCGATGAGGTTATCAGCGGCTGCATTAACCTCAACCGGGTTCTGGAAATACGCGTTACCAAAGAATACAGCGAGTCAACCGTTGTCAAAATTCTTGATTTGGTTGAAAATGCCTCTTCCAAAAAAGCCAATGTCGAACAGTTCATCACCAGGTTTGCCCGTTATTATACGCCGGCTGTGGTTTTGGCCGCAGTCGCCATTGCTCTGCTGCCGCCGCTTTTTTCCGCTTCGGCGTCTTATCATGATTGGATTTACCGGGCGCTCACTTTTCTGGTTATTTCCTGCCCCTGTGCGTTGGTCATTTCGGTGCCTCTGAGCTTTTTCGGCGGTATCGGTGCCGCGTCGCGTCGGGGAATTTTAGTGAAAGGCAGCAACTATCTGCAGGCATTGGCCGAGACGGAAGTTGTCGTCTTCGACAAAACCGGAACCCTCACCAAAGGAACTTTTTCGGTGGCGCAGGTGGAAGGAAAGGGCTTGCCCGCACCTGAAGTTTTGGAATTGGCCGCCTATGCCGGAGCTTATTCGTCGCATCCGGTGTCCCAGTCTGTCCGTCGGGCTTACGGGCGGGAGATTGACGATTCCAAAATTGCGGATTATCAGGAGCTTCCCGGCCGCGGGGTTTCTGCCAAAGTCAACGGTATAAGCGTCAGCCTTGGCAATGCCCGGCTGATGAAAGAACTCAATACCGGATATTATGACGGTAATCAGCCGGGAACGGTTGTCAATCTGGCGGTTAACGGCAATTTTTCCGGCTGGATACGCATTGCCGATGAAGTCCGGCTTGATTCGGCCGAAGCCGTTCAGGCGCTGAAATCCGCCAACATTCATAAAACCGTTATGCTGACCGGAGACAATGAAGCCGCCGGGCAGGCGGTTGCCCGGGAACTCGGACTGGACAAGGCTTATTGCGAACTGCTTCCGGCGCAAAAGGTAGAAAAAGTCGAACAACTGCTGGCCGATAAAAAAACGTCGGGAAAACTTGTCTTCGTCGGTGACGGCATTAACGACGCGCCGGTTTTGGCACGGGCAGACATCGGCATTGCCATGGGCGGCATCGGGTCTGACGCTGCGGTCGAAGCCGCCGACGTTGTCATTATGACCGATGAGCCGTCAAAGATTGCCGCTGCTATCCGCATCTCCCGGCGTACGCTGCGTATCGTTAAACAGAATATCGTCTTTGCCCTGGGGGTTAAAGGATTGGTGCTGCTTCTCGGCGTGATGGGAATGGCCACCATGTGGGAAGCTGTTTTTGCCGACGTCGGCGTTTCGGTCATCGCTATTTTAAACTCGCTGCGTGCTTTAAGCGTCCGCCAGAAATGATAGCCGTCATCACCAGCACCCCTCAACATCATTTTCCGACGCTCTTCTCTTTCAGTCATTGCCCGGCTTGACCGGATAATCCATTATTTTCTATCTCGTTTTTGGGATACTCCGGTTATGCGTTCGGAATATTTAACTTGCAAAATAAAAATTATCTTTTAAGATAATCCTCGCAGCCGGGAGACCGGTTGTGGTGTCTGAAAAACATCTTGTACATTAATAAATATCCTCTTTAGGAGGAGTGCACGATATAAGCCTTTGGTCGAATAAGTGTGACTGTATGTACACAGTTTTTCAGCTCCTCCACCTTTCTTAGTTAAAGGTGGTTTTGTTTTAATAATAACAAAACAGGAGCTATAAATGTTTGAATCAATAACCATCTCCTTTGAAGGAGACGATAATATGTCCGTGAACATTATGCGGATTTTGAGCTTGTATCTGGCATCGCTGCGCAGTCAGAAGAAACTCAAGCCGAGCGAGATTTGCGAAAAGACCGGCATTCATATCAAAAATCTGAACAACATAGAAACCGGCAAAACGACCCTGGCAAACCACGATATAGGCAAA
>MNTV01000004.1 GCA_001917175.1 Azospirillum sp. 51_20 | reverse complement strand
GGTTGTATTGAGTCTTATAGCCTACGGAAAATAAATTATCCGTTCCGCCTTCGATATTATCGTTTATAACCCAAGCACCGCCGCCGGCAGTGTCAAAAGCGATGACAGGTGCGGAAGCTAAGTCGGTTACACTTTGAACAAACAAAGCGTTGTAGTTTTTGCCGCGGGTTTGGTCATTTGTATAATTGCCGGAGAAGAAACGCTGTTTCCCCTTGGCGGTAAACGAGAGATTTGCATTTGAATAAACGGCGCCGCCCAGCGTAAGTTTAGAGTATTTGCTTAAATATTGTACGTAGTTACTTAGAAAGTTGCCGGTGATATCGCCGATAATAGCCGTGCCATTGCTACTATTATAAATCGCCCCGCCTTTGGCAATGCCATTAACTGCGGAAACAGAAGCGTAGTTACCGATGAAGTCGCCAGTGATATCACCGATAATAGCTGTGTCTTTGCTACCATTATAAATCGCTCCGCCATAGACATAGTCGGAATAATTAGAAGAAGAAGCATAATTGCCGATGAAGTCACCGATGATGTCGCCGATGGTAGCATTTTCATTATAAATCGCCCCGCCATAGGCACTACCTCTACTAGTGTCATAATTGCCGATAAAGTCGCCGGTGATGTCGCCGATGGTGCCACTATTATAAATCGCCCCGCCTTGGACGCTATAGCTACCAAGAGTATAATTACCGATGAAATCGCCGGTAATGTTGCCGATGGTGCCAATGTTATCAATTGCTCCGCCGTTGGCACTACCGACATCATAGGAAGCATAATTGCCGATGAAGTCACCGGTGATGTTACCTATGGCAGTTCTTCCGCTATTATTAATCGCTCCGCCGTAGGCCTTAGAATGATTGCCGATAAAGTCACCGATAATGTTACCAATGGAGCTATCATAGTCATTAAAAATCGCCCCGCCAACAGAATCGGAAGAATAATTACCGATAAAATCACCGGTAATGTCGCCGATAATGCCACTGTTATAAATCGCCCCGCCAATAGCATTGGCATTAAAAACATAATTACCGATGAAATTGCCGGTGATGTTGCCGATGGTACCTAAATTATTAAAAATCGCCCCGCCTTTACCGGAAGCATAATTACCTATGAAATCGCCGGTGATATCGCCGATAATAGCTGTGCCATTGCTACTATTATAAATCGCCTGGCCAAAATTACCCATGAAGTTGCCGCTGATGTTACCGATGAAGCCTCTGTTGCTAATCATACTGCTTAGAGAAGCACTATTACCGATGAAGTCAGCGGTGATATTGACTGAAGAATTATCTTTTGTATTGTAGATTGCGCTTCCGTCTGATGTTTTAAATACAACTTTATTGACACTATCTGCGCTGAGCGTATCGTTAATCCGTGTGTTAGATTCTGTATAATCTGCCGGTTTGGTATAGGTATATTGGAAATATTTACTCTGTTTTCTAGGAAGTTCAGCAACAATAACGCCGGCTTCACTTTTTTTATCTTTGCTGACTTCCATCCATGTGATGCTTTTTGAGGCAGAAAAATTGTCCGGCTTGAGATTGATTTTGTAACGTTTGGTGGTCAGGTTGCCTTCCGCATCCGCTTCCTTGACTATAAAATTATAATCCTTTACCGAATTTTCCGCATATTCAAACACGCTGTCGGGAATCGACGCAACGTCAAAGCCGTATTTCTGGCCGTTCAGCTCAAAAATCCCGTTTTCGCTTGCAACCAGACTGCCGGCCGGAGTTCCCGCCAGCGTCGCAAGCAATGCCGCGTTTTCTCCTGACGGCATAAAGTAATAACTTTTGTCACCGATCTTCACTTCAACCGCGCCGGTCGGCAAAGCGCTCGTCAGTTCGCTTAAAACGAAGTTGCCGCTCAAATCCGCTGCTTCCCTCTTAATCGTATCCAGCGTCGGCGTCAATGTTGCCGCGCCCGCCGGCGAACTCAAAAACGTCGTCGCCAGCAGGAAAAGCCCGATAGTCCTGTTTGTCGTCATTTCCTTGTCCTCTATAATAGTTACTGACCAATTTTCCCGTTATTCTCAAAAACGCTTCTTTTTATCGATCCTTTTTTTGAACTAAAACAAAAGGTTATTATCAGTATTTTTCAAAGACGAAAAATTTGTTCAAAAATAACTATTTAGATGACTTTTGATAAATTTTCTGATATGATATTTCCTGTGACAAAAAAAGGATCTTTTTTTTGTTGCGCTGACATAACAACGGTGTTCTGTATGACCATGAATTTCCGCCGGCTTACACCGGCGGCATTATTTTAAACGTCCAAAAACCAAAGCATCGCAGGCCTTGCGGCCGGGTCGGCATGTCAATGTCTGCCTGCTTACGCAAGCGTTTGAATCAAAAAAACATCCCGCGTGCATTCACCGGGATGTTTTTTTGACGTTTCGGCTGTCCGTTTTTTACCGGCGCAGAACGCCGTCGGTCTTTTTACCGACTTCCGTAATCACCTTTTTCATCAGGGCGTCGATTTCCTCGTCGGTAAATGTCTTTTCTTTCGGTTGGAAAGTCAGGCCGAGAGCAATCGACTTTTTGCCTTCCGGAAGGTTGGCGCCTTCGTAGACGTCAAAGACGCGGACATCGGTAATATGTTCCTTATCGGCGTTTTTTGCCGCGGCAATCAGGCTTGCCGCCGGTACGTTTTTGCTGACGACAAAGGCCAAATCCTTGTCCACCGACTGGAACGGCGAAAGCTCCAGCTTTTTCTTCGATTTGCCGGCACCGCCGCGGGGCAGCGGAATATTGTCGAGATAAACCTCGAACGCCACTGCCCGGCTCTTGATGTCAAAAGCCTTCAGCACCGAAGGATGCAGCTCGCCGAAATAAGCCAGCACATTCTTGCCCAGACGCAGCGCGCCGCTGCGGCCGGGATGGTAATATGCCGGCGCATCGGTCGTTACCTGCGCATTGTCCCAGGGACCGTTGGCCGCGGCAATGGCCGCCAGCGCATCGGCTTTGGCATCAAACACGTCATAAGCACGTTCGCCGCCCTGCCAGTATTTTTTCGCCGTCATGCCGCAGCGGACGCCGGCCGCCGCCAGCTTTTGTTCGCCGGGTCTGCGACCGAAAAATTCCGGTCCGACCTCAAACAGGCTGACGCTGCCGGCACCGCGGGCAATGTTTTTGCCGGCGCCGAGCAACAGGTTCGGCAGCAGCGACGGACGCATCTCGTCCAGCTCGGCAGCTATCGGGTTGGTCAGTTTTACCGCTTCGCCGGACTTGCGGAAGAAGCCCGCCAGTTTGGAATCGGTAAAGCTCCAGGTTACGGTTTCAAACATTCCGCGCGCAGCCAGTTCGTGTTTAACCGTTACCGCACGGCGCTGAGCCGGGTTCAGGGTCTGCTTCGGAAATTCGTCGGCCGGCATCGACAGCGCCGGAATATTGTCCAGCCCGGCCATGCGAACCACTTCTTCAACCAGATCGGCCTCGCATTCGATATCGCCGCGCCAGGTCGGGGAAACGGTTTTCAGACAACCGTTTTCCCTGCTGACTTCAAAGCCGAGCGCGGTCAGAATTCTGACAATTTCGTCTTCCGAGACATCCAGTCCGGCCAAGGTTTTCACCCTCTCCGGCCGCAGGCATACCGGCGCCGGTTTATAGTTTTCCTCACCGCAGACCGTAATTTCCGAAGCCTCGCCGCCGCAGATGTCCAAAATCAGCGCCGTGGCATAATCCGACCCCATAACGTTGGAATTGGGATCGACCCAGCGCTCGTAGCGATAACGGGAATCGGACTCAATCTGAAAATGACGGCCGGTGCGGGCAATGCAGCCGGGTTTGAAATAGGCGCTTTCCAGCAGCACGTTGACGGTATCTTCGCCGCAGCCTTTGGCCGCGCCGCCCATCACGCCGCCCAGACACTGCACGCCTTCATCGTCGCAGATGCCGAGGCTTCTGTTGTCCAGCGTATATTCTTTTCCCTCAAGCGAAACGAATTTTTCTCCTTCTTCGGCCATTCTGATGGTCAGGGAACCTTTTAATTTGTCGGCGTCAAAAACATGCAGCGGGCGTGCCAGATCGAAGTTGACATAGTTGGTAACGTCCACCAGCGGGGAAATGGAATGCAGCCCGATCGCCGCCAGCCGGTCTTTCATCCATTTCGGGGTTTCCGCCCGGTTGTTCACGCCCCTGATATAGCGGCCGGTATAAACCGGACAGGCGTCTTTGTCTTCAACCCTGATTTCGACCGGGTTGGCAAAAAGCCCCGGAACTTTCTTTACCTCAAGCGGTTTCAGGCGTCCCAGACCGGCCGCCGCCAGGTCGCGGGCAACGCCGCGCACGCCCAGGCATTCCGCCCGGTTGGGCGTAATCGAAATTTCGAATACCGGATCAATGTTCATCACATCCGCCGCCTTCCTGCCGACCGGGGTATCGGCCGGCAGCGAAATAATGCCGTCGTGATCTTCGCCGATGCACAGTTCCTTTTCCGAGCACAACATGCCGAAGCTCTCAACACCGCGGATTTTGCCGACCGTCAGTTTTTCGTTATAGCAGGGAATAACGACGCCGACCGGAGCAAAAATGCCGACGGTGCCCTTTTTGACATTCGGCGCACCGCAGACAACCTGCAGCGTTTCGCTGCCGGTATTGACCTTCAGCAGGTGCAGGTGGTCGGAATCCGGATGCATTTCGCATTCTTCCACTTTGGCGGTGACAAAACCCGCAAGCTTTGCCGCCGGGTTAATCACTTCTTCCACTTCCAGCCCGATGCGGGTCAGGGTTTCGGCAATTTCATCCACGGACGCCGTCGTGTCCAGATGTTCTTTCAGCCAGGATAACGTAAATTTCATCGTGCCAATCCTCCGTTGTTGCTCAGTCCGCCAGTCATGGAAGACTCGTCCAAAGGTACGAAGCCGTAGTGCTTCAGCCAGCGTAAATCAGATTCAAAGAAAGTGCGCAGGTCGGGAATGCCGTATTTCAGCATGGCCAGACGGTCGATGCCGACGCCGAAGGCAAACCCCTGATACTCGTCGGGATCAATGCCGCCGGCAGCCAGCACTTTCGGATGCACCATGCCGCAGCCGAGAATTTCCAGCCAGTCGTCACCCTCGCCGATTTTCAGCTCGTCTTTGCTCTTTTTGCAGCCGATGTCCATTTCCGCCGAAGGTTCGGTAAAGGGGAAATAGGACGGACGGTAGCGCACCTTGATGTCGTCAATTTCAAAAAACGCGCGCACAAAGTCATAGAGGCAGCCTTTCAAATGCGCCATGGTCGTGGTCTTGTCAATGACCAGCCCCTCCACCTGATGAAACATCGGCGTATGGGTGGCGTCGTAATCGCTGCGGTAAGTGCGGCCGGGGGCAATAATGCGAATCGGCGGCTTTTTGTTTTCCATGGTGCGGATCTGTACCGGCGAAGTATGGGTGCGCACGACATAGCTGTCGTCAAAATCCGCGCTGTCGGGGTTGGGAATGTAGAAGGTGTCCTGCATCTGGCGCGCCGGGTGGTCGGCCGGCATGTTAAGCGCGTTGAAGTTGTGGAACTGGTCTTCAATGTCCGGCCCTTCGGCAACTTCAAAGCCCATCTCGCCGAAGATGGCAACCACTTCCTCGTAAATTTTCGACACCGGATGAATCCGTCCCTGGGTTTCCGGCCGCACCGGCAGAGTAACGTCGATGCTCTCACCGGCCAGACGGCGGTTCAGTTCAATCGTTTCCAGTTCGCTTTTGCGGCTTTCGACGGCGTTTTCCACTGCCGATTTCAGCAGGTTCAGCGCCTTGCCGGCGGCGATTTTCTCTTCCGGCGGCAGGGTGCCCAGCGTTTTCATCTTTTCGGTAATGCTGCCTTTTTTGCCGAGAGCGGCCACCCGGAGTTCGTCCAGTTCCTTCAGCCCGGCGGCCGAACGGATGCCGGCCAGCAGTTTTTCCTGTAAATCTTGCAAATTTTCCATTGTTTTCCCCGTATACAAATAAAAAGAGTCTGCCCGTTTGCGCGAGACAGACTCTTCTTTATTTTTTTCGCATTATAAAAATTACTTCAAAGCGTCCTTAGCCTCAGCGACTAACTTGGCAAATGCCTCGGGCTCTTTTAATGCGATATCAGCCAGTACTTTACGATCAAGCTCAATACCTGCTTTGTTGAGCCCGTTCATAAATCGGGAGTATGTCATTTCATTGAGTCTGGCGGCAGCGCCGATTCTTTGAATCCACAGCGAGCGGAAGCTTCTCTTCTTCGCTCTTCTGTCGCGGTAGGCATATTGCAAAGCCTTTTCGACCTTTTCAACTGCTACTCTGAATACGTTCTTGGAACGACCGCGGTAGCCTTTCGCCATGGCGAAAATCTTTTTGTGGCGGGCGCGGGCCGTTACACCTCTTTTAACACGAGACATCTATACATCCTCCTACAAATACGGTAAAAACTGTTTGACGATCTGAACGTCGCACTCGGCAACCAAAGTGGTTCCTCTGGCTTGTCTTTTCATCTTCTGGGTTTTGCAGAAGAGACAGTGTCTCTTTTTGGCGAAGTTTCTCTTCAACTTGCCGGTGCCGGTTACGCCGAAGCGTTTTTTAACCGAGCTCTTGGTTTTTAATTTGGGCATTTTATTTCCTTTCTAACGACTTAGATGGTTTTGACAAACGATACATAAGGCATGCCTTTAGCCCGTGCATCTCAAAAATCGTTTTGGTTTATATATCATAAATCTTCTCTTGGCAAGCGTTTTTTCCGGCAAACTTCGGAAAAATCCGCAATTTGTATTGCAATTTAGCGCTTCCGACGATATAACCTTGTTTAAGAAAAGAGGAGTTTTTTATGATTTTTAACCAGTTTGAAAGGCTTCTGGCCCGCCGCTATCTCCGGGCCAAACGCAAAGAGGGCTTCATCTCGGTCATTACCGGCTTTGCCTTCACCGGCATTGCCTTAGGGGTGGCCACCCTGATCATCGTGATGTCGGTAATGAACGGTTTCCGCGCCGAGCTTCTGTCACGGATTTTGGGCATCAGCGGACACATCGGCATCGTTTCCGCCGGCGGACAGCCGTTTAACAACTACAGACAGGCCGTCGGCGAAATCGAAAAGTTCGACAACGTCGAAAGCGTTTTCCCGATGATCGAAAAACAGCTGCTGGCCTCTTCCGGCCGGGCGGCGGAAGGCGCCATGGTCCGTGGCATGCGCAAAGAAGACATATTAAATAAGGAAACGCTCAAAAACGGCATGCTCAACGTCAACATGGAAGAATTTACCGGCAACAACGTTATCATCGGCTACCGGCTGGCGTTGAAAATGGGACTGATCCCGGGCGACGAAATCACCCTTATTTCTCCCAACGGCAAAATCACCGCGTTCGGCACCGTGCCGCGGATGAAATCCTACCGCATTGCCGGAACTTTCGAACTCGGCATGTTCGAATACGACTCCAACTTCATTTTCATGCCGCTTGACACCGCGCAGACATTTTTCGGAACCGGCGACGCCGTAACCAACATCGACGTAACCTTAAAAGACGAAAGCAAACTGAAAGAAACCCGCGCCGCGATCGAAAAAAGCGTTGAACCGGGCGCCTACATTTTCGACTGGCGGCAGTCCAACTCGGCCTTTTTCAACGCCATTGACGTCGAGCGCAACGTGATGTTCCTGATTTTGACGCTGATCATTCTGGTGGCGGCATTTAACATCATTACCGGGCTGATCATGCTGGTCAAAGACAAAGGCCGCGACGTGGCGGTGCTGCGTACGATGGGCGCCACCAAGGGCATGATCATGCGCATATTCTTTATGGACGGAGCCTTTATCGGCGCCGTCGGCACCGCGCTCGGACTGGTGCTCGGCATTTTGTTCTGCGACAACATCGAAGCCATCCGCCAGTTTTTGCAGGATTTGTCGGGACGGGAACTGTTTTCGGCGGAAATTTACTTTTTGTCCCAGCTGCCGGCCAAAATAGACTATGCGGAAGTGGCGGCAATCGCGCTGATTGCCCTGCTGCTTTCGTTCCTGGCAACGATTTACCCGGCTTACCGGGCGGCAAAAATGGATCCCGTGGAGGCGCTGCGCTATGAATAATGAAAAAGAAACCGTGTTGGAATTAAAACAGATTTGCAAAAGCTTTCGGCAGGGCTCGCAGAAGCTTGACGTTTTAACCGGCGTCGATCTGGAAATCAAAAGCGGCGAAATCGTCGCGCTGATCGGACCTTCCGGCTCGGGAAAATCAACCCTGCTGCAAATTGCCGGACTGCTCGAAACGCCCAGCAGCGGCGAAATTTATCTCAACCGGCAGAACTGTTCCAAGCTCGGCGACGGACTGCGCACCCTGCTCCGCCGCGATTTTCTCGGTTTTGTTTACCAGTATCACAACCTGCTGCCGGACTTCAGCGCCGAAGAAAACGTGATGCTGCCGCAGCTGATTGCCGGCCGCAAGGCAAAAGCCGCCAGAGAAAGAGCGGCATGGCTGCTGGAACGGCTGAACCTCGGCAGCCGTCTGAAACACCGGCCGGCGGAAATGTCCGGCGGCGAACAGCAGCGGGTGGCCATTGCCCGGGCGCTGGCCAACGCCCCGAAGCTGCTGCTGGCCGACGAGCCGACCGGCAACCTCGACCCCAAAACTTCCGACGTCGTATTCGCCGAACTGCTGAACATCGTCAAAGAAACCGGCCTTTCCGCGCTGATCGCCACCCATAACATGGAACTGGCCTCGGCCATGGACCGCAAAGTCCGGCTGGAAGACGGCCGGCTGGTCAACACCGGCATTTCGGGGCTGATTTCCGGCGAAAACTTTTATTGACAAAAGCGCGGCGGACAGGTTTGCAGACTGCGGATTTGTCCGCCGGAGAGCGCTTCCCCGCAAAAACAGCTCTTGCATAAAAATTTTTATTTGCTAATGTAAATAAAAAATTAACTATCAGGATACTGTTTATTATGCGGATAACTTTCTCCAAGACTTTACTGCTGGCGACCACCGCCTTTTCCATGATTTCCGTTCCCGCGGCCAACGCCTATCTCTCGCCGCTCAGCTTTAACGAAATGTACGCCCACGCCTCCCGGGGAAACCTGACGGTCTTAAACAACGCCATTCTGCGCGGCATGAACATCAATGCCGTCAACGGCGACGGCGACACCGGCATCTGCGTTGCCATCCGCCGCGGCGACCATATCGCTTACGAGAGTTTCCGCAACACCGGCGCGCATACCCGCCCGCGCTGCCTGAACAACATCAACGCCAAACAATATAAAAAATTCATGGCCGACCACCGGCCTTATGAACTGGCTTACAGAAAAGAAGGCAGTTCAATCTGGTGGTGGATCGGCGGCGCGGCGGCCGTGGGCGGAATTGCCCTGGCCGCGGGCGGCGGCGGTGGCGGCGGCGGTTCCGATCCGCTGCCGGTTCCCGCTCCCGAAGACCCGACGTTTCACAGCAACAAGGGGCTGGGGTACGTCGTTGCCACCAGCGACCCTTCCGAACCGGAAACCACGCCCTATGAGCCGGTGATGATTTCGGCGGAAGACAAAACCACCGAAGTCAACCGCGAAAGCATGCAGCTCTCCAACAACGCCAAGATGTGGGTTTACAACCCGGACACTTTCGGTTACGACACCCTTTTACTGTCCGATCTGATCGATTTTGACAAAGACATAAACTCCTATACCAAATACATCCGCGTCGGCATGCGCGCATATAACGACTCGGTCGTCATCAATGATACGGAACAAACCATCAGCGCGGGCAGCGGCACCGTCGGTCTTGACGCCCTGCTGAACAGTTCGGCCTCCAACCTCGGCACCATTGAGATTTCCGCGCCGAACGGCAGCATCGGCATGGTGGCCAGCGACTATTCCGAAGCCGGCAACACCGGCACCATCTCAATGGAATTTACCGGCAAAGACACCGCCGACAGTTTGATCGGCATGTATGCCGACACCAATTCTTCGCTGACCAACGCCGGTACCATCTCCGGCAAGGCAGACACCGCACGCGGCAGGGTTACCGGCATGCAGACGCGGCTGACCAGCTATTATGCCGACTTTGTCAACAAAGCCGTCAACAGCGGCAAAATAGAACTGAGCGGTTCTTCCGACAACGCCGGCGGCATGAGCCTGTGGGGGATGAGCAGCTGGCTGGACCGGGCCTTTATCGACGGCGACAAGTCCGCCGCAAAACTGGACAAGGCCACGCTCACCAACAAAGGTGACATTTCGCTCACCTTTTCCTTGCAGCCGAGCGACGAAGAAGGCGCCGTCGATCCGGAAGACCCGCTGACGCTTGCCGCCGGCAACGGAGGCATCGTCGGCATGCACGCCGACGCCAACACCACCGCCACCAATAACGGAAACATCACGATTGCGGTTACCGGCGATGCCGGCGAAACGCTTTCCGCCGGCATGCAGGCGGTCCGCGGCGGCAGCATTGTCAACGGCAGCGGCAAAAACATCACCGTTTCCGCCGAAGGGTCGGCTTACGGCATGATGGCCATAAGCGGCAGCAACGGAGGCAAGAACTTTACCGACGTCAAAAGTGCCGTCGACAACCGCGGCAGCATTACGGTAACCGCCGGCGACACCGCCTACGGCATTTATTCCTCGGTTAAAGGCGACGTCAAAAACAGCGGAAAGATCACGATCAACGGCGCCGGATACGGCATTTTCAACCAAAACGGCAGCGTTAACAGCAGCGGCAGCATCATCGTTGCCGGCACCGGCGAAAAAGGCAGTTACGGCATCTATGCCGAAGCGGAAGCCGGCAGCGGCAACAAGATTACCAACGCGGCGGACATTACCATGACCTTTGCGCCGGAGGAAGAAGGCGGCGACGACGAGGAAGAACAGCCGACGCTGCCCGCCAACTACGGCATCTACGGCTGGAACGTCGACATCGAAAATTCCGGCAGCGTTTCCATTACCCAGCAAAACGAAAAGAGCGAAGACGTTTTCGGCATCGTTTCTGAAGAAAGCAGCATCAACAACAGCGGCACCGTGGTCATTAACGGCAACGGCAGCGCGGTCTATGCCGGCGGCGGCAGCCTTACCAATTCCGGCAGCATCACCTTAAACGGCGACGGCTACGGACTGATTGCCGAAGACGGCGATCTGACCAATTCCGGCACCGTAACTTTGAACGGCTACGGCTATGCGGTTTTAAACGACGGCGGCAACCTCACCAACGGCGGCGAAATTTATCTTAACGGCAGCGGCTGGGGCGTATACGCGAAAAACGGCAACCTGATCAACAATGCCGGCGGCAACGTTACCGTCAACGCCGACGATCTGGCGGCAATTTCGGGCCTGACGCTTGAAGGCAGCGGCTATCAGCTGAAAAACAATGCCCGGATTGTTCTGACCTCAACGGGCGCCAAGGTAACCAAAACCGCCAAAGCGATCGACGGCGGCGACAGCAGCGTGGTCAACTCCGGCAACATTACCATCGGCAGCAGCGACGTTTTGTTTACCGACTCTTACGGTATTTATAACCGCGGCAGCAGCCTGACCAACTCCGGCAGCATTACCGTTTTCGGCTCCGGGTACGGTATTTACGGCAAGGGCAGCATCGATAACAGCGGCAACATTGCCATTCATGCCGAAAACGACGTCGCGCCGGTTTACGGCATTTACGGCCAAAACGGTTCCGTCATCGACAACGAGGGGCAGATTAACATCGCGTCGTCCAAAGCCGTCAATACGTCGGCTGTCTTCGGCATTTACGGCAACAGCGCCGAAATCAACAACAACGGCAGCATTAAAATCGGCGACGGCGGCAACCTGTTTAACGCCGCGACCGGCATCCGGGCCGACAACAAGAACGTCAACAATTCCGGCACCGTCCGCATTTACGGTGCGGGCACCGCGATCAGCGCCGAAAACGGCAACATCGTCAACAACTCCGGCGGCAGCATCACCATGGTCATCAGCGGCGCCGCCGACAGTTACGGCATTTATCTTGCCGGCCGGGGAAGCAACACGCTGACCAACAACGCCACGGTAAAAGTCAACCGTTCTTCCGCCTATGCCGAAGGCAAAAAAGCGGTCGCCCTGTATGCGGAAAACGGCAGCATTAACAATTCCGGCGCTTTGGAAGTAGGCGCCAAGGACGCCGTCATCAACGGCGGCATCGGCATCGAAACCGACGGCGGCAACGTTACCAACGGCGGCACTATTACCGTTTACGGCAACGGCAGCGCGATCAAAGCGGCAGACGGCAGCATCACCAACAACGCCTCCGCCACCGTTTACGGCAACGGCAGCGTTCTGAACGGACAAAACGGCAACGTCACCAACAACGAAAAAGGCCAGTTGAACATTTACACCGACGGTAAGGCCTCGGCTTACGGCATTTATCTGGCGGGCAGCACCGGCAACACGATCACCAACAAGGCCTCGATCTTCATCAACCGCTACGGCGCATATGCTCAGGCGGCCTCGACCGGCAATTACGGCATCTGGACCGACAATGCGAAAATCGTCAATTCCGGCGACATTTCCCTCGGCAGCAGCACCGCCGGTCTGAGCGGCATCTACGGTCTGTATGCCGCCGGCAGCGGCAGCATCGAAAACAGCGGCGTCATCAATCTCACGGCCACCAGCGGCATCATTAACATCTATACCGACGGCAGCGCCGACAGCTTCGGCATTGCTGCCGGCAGCGGCAACAACGGCCTGATCAGCAACAGCAACAAAATCTCAATTACGGCACAAAACGGCAACGCTTCAGCCAAAAAGAACACCGGCATTGCGGCAAACAACATAAAAAATTCCGGCACCGTTCAAATCGGCTCGTCCATACAGGCGATCGACAAAGCGATCGGCCTTGACGGCAAAAGCATTGACAACGACGGTGAAATATTGCTTTACGGCAACAATGCCGCGGGTATTTTCTCCGACGACGAAAACGCCGACGTCACCAACAACGGACGGATTGAGTTAAACGGCAACGGCGGCATCGGCATTTCCGTTACCGGCGGCAACGGCACGGTTACCAACACCGGCGCCATTACCGTCACTTCTTCCGGCAGGGCCTACGGCATCAAAAACGAGGCCGGCAGCGTTGAAAACGACGCCGTTATCACCCTGAATGCTTCAAGCAGTTACGGCATTTTGGCCAAGAACATCGAAAACAGCGGCGAAATTTACATCAACAAGTCCAGCGGCTACGGACTGACGGCAACCGACGGCGGCAGCATTACCAACTATGGCAGCATCACCGCTTCGGGCAGCGCCAACGACGGACTTTACGGCCAAGGTTCGTCCAGTTTCCACAACGAAGGCAACATTACGATCGACGGCCAGGGCAGCTGGGGACTGCGATCTTCAAACAACGTCGAAACTTACAACAGCGGCCGCATCAATATGAGCGGAAACAAAAGCTACGGCATGAAAATCGAAAAGGGAACGGTTGAAAACCATGGTGACATTACCACTGCCGACGCCGAAAGCTTCGGTATCTGGGTCAACAACGTCGACAGCCTGACCAACAGCGGAACCGTCACGGTCAACGGCGCCGACAGCGTGGGCATTTATGCGGGCGGAAGTTCCGGGGCAACCAACAGCGGAACCATTAACGTCAACGGTGACGGCGGCAAAGGCATCAATACGACGGCAAATTCCTCTTTTACCAACAAAGGAACCATTAACGTCAACGGAAAAAACGGCTACGGAATTTATGCCGAAGGCACGTCAAAAGTTACCAACAGCGGCGACATCTATCTTAACGCGACAACCGCAACCAAAACTTCTTCCGCACTTTATGCCGGCGGCAGCGCCGTTATCGAAAACAGCGGCAACCTGCACATTACGGCCAGCGGCAACGGTTACATCTGGGCCGCCTATGCGGAGGGCAGCGGTTCAATCAAGAACAGCGGAACCATTTATGTAGACAAGGCGACGGACCTCATTTTTTCCGGCAACGTCACCAACAACGGCACCATTGAAGCCGCCGCCGGACGGATGCTGTTGAATGAACAGGTAAAATTCGGCAGCAACGCACGTTTTGTCGCCGACGAAATTGCCGGCACGGCAAGCGTTTCCGCCGATACGGTCAAACAAAGCAACCGGACGCAGTTCGTTTTAAGCGGCAACTTTGAAGGCAACACCGACCGGTTAAACGTTCGTTCGGAATCTTATCTGTTCGATGCCGATTTTGACGGAGAAAAAACCACTTTGAACATGAAAAAATTTGCCGAAGTGGAAAACAACGCCTCAATCGCCGGCTTTTTACAGAACAATTACGGCCGAAACAACAACAGCGATCTGTTTGACGAACTGAAGTCCGCGTCTTCGCAGAAAGAACTGACCAAAAGGATCAGCCAAATCAGCGGCCGCGATGTTATCCCGACCATGGCGGAACAGAATCTTGCCCTGATGAAAGACCTGCACCGGCAGTTTGACAACGCCTGGTTCAACGCGGCACCGGACGACAAACTGATCGCCGGCTTCAACTATTATGACCGTGAACGCGGCGGATACGGCAATTTTGCCGGCAGCGACGACAATGCGGTTTCCCTGTTCGGCATTTTCAGGAACAACGAAGGCAAGAACGTCAGCTACGGACTGGGCTGGAGCATCAGCAAGTTTGACAGCAAATACGACAACGGCGGCAAAAAAGACGAAGTGATCGCCGAAATTCTGCTGCCGTTCGGCTTCGGCAACGAAAACTTCCGCTTCCTCGGCAACATGTACGGCGGCTACGGCAACGGCGAATACAAACGTTATGCCGAAGGCGGACGCTTCACCGGCGACGTCGAAAACTATTACTACGGCGTCAACAACGAACTGCGCGGCAGTTTTGATGCCGGGTTCGGCATCTCCCTGCAGCCGACGGCCGAATTTAACGTCGCCGGCCTTTACCAGAGCGGCATTGACGACGGCGGCCTGAAAACCGGCCATAACAACAACCTTTCGGTTGAAAGCGGGTTCGGCCTTTATGCCGAAAAAGAATTCCTCTTCAATGACGAAAACAGCCTGCGGCTGCGTTTCGGCGGCACCTGGTATCACGAATTCAACGACAAATACCAGACGGTAAAGGCCCGTCTTGACGGAATGGAGGGGTGTTTTGCCATGGACCGTGCGGAGTATGAAAAAGACCGCGGTTTATTCAGCCTAAACGGCGAATACAGAAACGGCGGCTTCAGTTTTTACGGAGAAACAGCCTTTGAAGCCGGACGCAGCGACAACTGGATCTTCAACACCGGCTTTAAATACGCTTTTTAAGTTTTAACTAAACGGTTAAAGGAAACAAAAAAGGAGAAGAAAATGCGAAAAACAGCTTACGCGCTTTTGCTTGCGGCACTGACTGCCCCGTTCGGCGTTCATGCCAAATACAACCCGCCCAAAGACGTGCCGCAGGTTTCCTACGCGCAAAAAATAGCCATCGGCGAAATCAACAGACTGGACAAAGACCGCGACGGGCGTCTAAGTCCGGAAGAGTTCGGCGCCAAAGTCGGCACCTATACCCGCACCGAAGAGAAAAACGTGCGCCGGGCCAGAAAAAAAGGCATTTACCAGACGCCCGACCAGCAGTTTGAGGCGGCGGACAAGGACGGCGACGGTTTTCTGACCTTTCAGGAACTTTCCGACTATATTGAAGAGTATCAGAAACTGGACAAGGGACGCGCACGCTATTATTAACCTTTCGTCCAGCTTATAAACAACGGAATGTTGATTATCTTGTTGTCTGTAAAAAAACAAACATACGGAGAACAGACAATGAGAAACGCAATCACCAACCGCAGCAAAGACTATGAAATGCCGGCACATTCGGGAAACGAGTTCCGGCATTTTTTATCCCATCTGCGCAGCATTTTCGACATGCCGGAAGAACTTGAAATGCACGGAAACGAACCGAAAATCGAATTTTCGGAAAGTAAGGACGCCGTCAACGTACTGGCGGAAGTGCCCGGAATGAACGAGGAAGACCTTGACGTGGAAATCTCTTCCGACGGGTACCTTTCCATCAGCGGCGAAAAGAAAAGCCGGGTCGAACACGAAAAAGGCGACAACTATTTTTCCGAAGTTTCCTACGGCATGTTCCAACGGACGGTCCCTTTGCCGTGGGATTTGGATTATGCCAAGGCGGAAGGCGACTATGAAGACGGGGTTTTAAAAATCCGCATTCCCAAAACTGCCGTTGAACAGTCGAAAAAGAAAAAGCTGCCGATCAAAAACAAGAAAAAACAATAACCGAAACGGATAAAACGCAGAGCACCGTTCGTTCTGCCCGACGACTTGAACACGGCAGTCAATGCGGCAGCGGCATTGTTCCGACCGCCCGCTAAAGCGGCGTTTTTTCACGAAGGTTTTTATGATGAAAAACGCCCTCTCCGCTTTTGAACATACACCCGCTAAACAGCGCCGCCGATAAACAATAACAAAAAGCGGCTCTTTTCACCCCCGGACATTCGGGGGTTTTCCGTTGTTTCCCGTTACCGGCCCGAACACCGGCTTTTCTCCGAATGCCACTGATTTTTTTCGGCTACCGATCTGGACCGGAAACATTATCTGTTTTTTCATTTCGGAAGTTTTTCGGCTGCCTCTCCGACAGAGCCTGCCACGGATTTTACTCCGAATACTACGGGAACTTTCCGGCTATCGGCACGGAAACGCCGTCACGGACTTTCATTTCGGGCAACCAAGAGGGGTTCTGTTTTTTCTGTTGCCGAACTTAACCGAAAACACCGATACGAAGTTTTCCGGCCGCCAATCTGACTTTCCGGCTACCTCTCCGACAGAGCCTGCCACGGATTTTACTCCGAATACCCCGGGAATTCTCCGGCTACCGGCATAGAAATGTTTCAGGACTTCACACTTGGATATTCTGTTGTTCACCGCCGGTCTTGAAACACTGACCTTTTCCAAAAACACTCCAAAGCTGCCTCACGGCCTTTCATTTTGGTCGGTTCAGAGATGTTTGCCGGTTCAAGCTAAAAACGCTGCTACGGATTTTTCCCCGAAGTCGGCATGATGCCGTCACGAATTTTACCCTTGAACAACCTTTCTCCGACATGCCCCGCCTAATTTTCTACACCCGGGCACTTTTTCCCGGCCGCTTCTTTTTCCTGTCCGCCCAAAGCCGCCGATATGAGTTACATTTTTTGTACACAATTTCGTTTCCGCTTCCCTCCGGCAAGCATATTGCAATAACTTTTTGTATTTCATTTCCGTCAACACCGACTGTTTTTCAAAAAAATACACAAGTTGTATTTTTTAGGTTGACATTTTAATAAAAACGTGATATTAAAAGCTTTCATTGCGTCAACAAATGAAAGGAACACTATGTCAGGAAGCTTTGCCGATATCGGCCGAACCGCTCTCAAGCTCAGCACCAAAAATGCCGTTAACGAAGCGGCAAAAAAACTGTTTCCCCTTTACGGACAACTGTCAGACGCCGCTTTTGAAATACGCGAGGCCAATTCCGGAGAGGACGAATTCATCAGGCATATGATTTATATGAGAAACCTGGGATATAACAATTATATTCCTCAACGTGTTAATTTTCCCAAACTGAATTCTCAAATCATTAAACAGATGGTAACATCTGAAGGATTTCAAGACGACCTTTATGCACAACAACAATTGCAAAACGCAATCAGAGAACAGCAAATTTACCCTGTAAACCGGAAATAACCATGAATAAACTCAAAAACATCCTGTCTTTTTTCCTGCAATTGCTCGTTTTGCCGATTGCCGCCTATTTGCTGTTTTCGCTGTGGATGGAACAGGAACTGGGAAAAATTTTCTATCAGAACGCCTGCTTTCTGTTCATGCTCTGCTACGCGATCAGAAAACCGGTTTTGAGCCGCACCTTCAAACCGGAAGGAAGGTTTGAGTATTGGGCGGCCTTCATCACCTTTTATTGCGTTTCGTTTTACATTCTCGGACTGACGCTGAAGTTTTTCTGAGGTTGCAGGAAAACCGTCCGCCGGCGGCTGCCGGAAGAGCGGGACAGAAGCGCTATTCCCCCTGCCGGCAAAAATTACAGTTCAAGCTCAAAAAATTCGCAGTTGTCAAAACGCCGCGCCTGCTTAAAAACATGGTAATAAAGATTAAACATCAGTGCGCCGTGGGTAACCACGCCGACAACCGGAACATCTGCCCGGGCGGCAATTTCGCGCAATGCCTTCATCCCCCGTTCGGTGCTCTGTCTGATGCTTTCCCCGCCCGGCAGGCAAACGTCGAAACGCCGGGGATGTCCTTCATTGTTGATCACCTCGAACACGTCGCCGTAAATCCGGTGAGCGTCTTCCGAAAGCATGCCTTCCGCTTCGCCGAAATGCACTTCTTCCAGCCCTTCGACGGCAACCGTCGGGCAACCGACGCCGGCGGCGATAATTTCCGCCGTCTGCCGGGCACGAAGCATGGTCGAACTGTAAATGACGGGCAAATGCAGGGAAAGCAGTTTCTCCGCGGCGGCCGCGGCCTGGGCGCGTCCGGTTTCGTTCAGCGGCAGATCCAATCCCGCGCCCTGCACCAGCCCTTTGACGTTGCCGTCGGTTTGTCCGTGGCGGATAATCAGCAGCTTCATGTTTTCCTCCTATACCAGAAACTTTGCCAGCCGGTCGTGCCGGCCAAAGTACAACCTGCAGGCCAGGGCTTTTTTTCTGCCCAGCAGCTCCGGTTTCAACGCCCCGCTCCGATAAAGCGCGGCAGCATAATCTCTGGCCGCATCCACCCGCTGCCGCCGGTCCGGACCGAAGATTTTCCGCAGCGGCTGGGAAACCAGCGACTTGAAGATGAAGCGGGTCAGATAAAAAGCAAGATGACGGCGCAGGCTTTCGTCCGCATTCGTCAGGCCGGCGAAAAAGCGCTCCATTTCTTCCGCCGCCAGCGCATGAGAGCGGACATATTTTTCGGTAATCCCCTGTTTGGAGACCGAAGCGTCGTTTTCACGGTAATACAGCAGCCGGGCATCGGTTGAAATCATGTTTTTGACCGTCAGCAGCATCTTCATGGTAAAAACGGTATCTTCCGCCGGCTGCACGCCGAGCGGAAAAGTTACGCCGGCAATTGCCTCGCGGCGGTAAAGCTTGTTCCAGATATAAATCGGCCCGCCTTTACGGTCGCGGAAAAAATCCGCCGTCGGCGCGCGGCTGAATACGGCGTCGCGAACAACCTCCTCCGCATCAAAACGTTCCGGCGCAGGATCACCGGCAAAATTATCGGGGACAAAACGAATCTTAAAAGCGGAAACGTCGGCACCGTCGCGGCAAATCATCCGGTAAAGAATTTCCAGCGCCTGCGGATGCAGCATGTCATCCTGGTCAAGAAACGCGACAAACGGCGCCCGGGCTTCTGCCATCCCGCGATTGCGGGCGGCGGAAACACCGCCGTTTGCCTGTGTAATCAGGCGGAAACGATTGTCCCCGCGGCAACATGCCTCCGCCATATCGACCGTGCCGTCGGTTGAACCGTCGTTGATCAGCAATACTTCAAAATCGGTAAAAGTCTGAGCTTTTACGGAATTAAGGCAGCCCCGCAGATGGCGGACGGCATTGTATAAGGGAATGATCAGGGAAATAGCCGGCATTTTGTTGCTCCGTTTAATTGCAATTTTATTTTTTTAAGTAACATTTTAACACTGATCAGGCAACCATTATTTTTATAAATTGACATCATTTGAAAAGCGGCAAATAATAAAGGGAAACAAACGTCAGAGAGGTTGTCCGATGACAGAGCATTATTGTTTTTCCACCCCGCTCGGAGAATGGACCGTTTACGCCCGCGACGGCGCCCTTGTCCGCCTTGTCTTTGAAAAAACCGAAGGCGGAGAAAAGACCCCGCTTTTGACCAAAGCCGCCGATCAACTGGCGGAATATTTTGCCGGCCGGCGGAAAGAATTTGACCTGCCGCTTAATCCGGAAGGAACGGATTTTCAGCGAAAAATATGGAACGCCCTGCAAAAAATTCCTTTCGGCGAAACCCGCAGCTACAAACAACTGGCGGAAATGGCCGGCAACGGCAAAGCCTGTCGGGCGGCAGGCGGCGCCAACAACAAAAACCCGCTGCCGGTTTTCATTCCCTGCCACCGCGTCATCGGCGCCGACGGGAGTCCGGTCGGTTACGGAGGCGGTCTCAAAATCAAACAATTTCTGCTGGAGCTGGAAAAAAAATGCCGCTGATTGTCCTTTTCTTATTGCTGCTTGCCGCGGTTTTCCTGCTTGACAACCGCATTATTTTCCGCATTTTGTTCGTTGTGGTCAACCTGTGGCTGACAGTAATGTATTTTGTCATTGCGGAAATCCAGACGGCAAAACTGCCGCAGGTGCCCTGGTTTGACCCGGCCGGCGTTTCCGGCACGGTGGTCGTTTATCTGGCGCTTTTGATGACGGCGGCCGGCGTTTTGCTGTTTTTCCTTTCCCGTCTGCTTTTCGTCAGCCGGCTTCCCGCCGTCTTTCCCTTTATCGGCGCGGCCCTGCTCGGAATCGGACTGCTGCCGGCCGGCAGCCAATCCGCCGCTCATGCCGCCGGCGGCGCTGCCCTGATCCTGCTGCTTTTGCATATCGTTTTTGCCGCCCTCGGCTTCCGGAAAATTTTTAAAATCTGACCGTTTTTATTTCCAGCCGCCTTTGATCACGTTTTTGCCGAATTTGTTTTCCAGCGCGTCCCAGGCGGCAGAAAGCGGACTGCTTTTGAATTGCAGACGCTCAAACAGTTCCGGCTGATAAGTTTCCCTCGACACCAGTCCGGAAAGTATGACCCCGCTGCTGCGATAGAGAATTCCCGGATGATAGATGTTTTTTAAAAGCGGCAGCACCGCACCGGCAATATAAAACTCCGCATCGGAAGCGGCCGGCAGTTTCACTTTGTCGGAAACGACGGCAAAATCTTTGGTGCGCAGCATTATCCCGGCAACCGTGCAGAAGCAGCCGTCTTTGCGCATCCGCCGGCAGGCGCGGTGCAGATGACAGCGCAGTTCCGCCCTTAAAACCTCGCCGTCGGAAGTAAAACCCGGCAAAACCGAAGTGTCCTGCACCGACTGCGGCAGCGCCGGCGTCGTTTCCAGCCGCCGCATGTAATGTCCCAACAATTCGTATTTGAGATCAAGGCCGGCAATCCCCATTTGTTTTCTGATCAGCTGATCGGGACGGCAGACAAAATCCCAGGCGGTAAACACGCCGTTATAGGCCATCAGTTTGGAATGGCTGCGGCCGATGCCGCTGACGTCGTCAATATCTGTTTCCCGCAGCACGTTTTCTATCGAATCGGGAAAAATGCGAAAAATGCCGCCGGTGTTCTTGGCCTTGTCGCTGGCCAGCTTGGCCAGCAGTTTGGACGGCCCCAGCCCGATCGAAACCGGAATGTCCGCCGTCCGGCGGATTGTTTCCCTGATGCGGGCGGCCAGCGACGTATAATCGGTCCGGTAAACCCGGTCAAGCGAGGTCAGGTCGGCATAGGCCTCGTCAACAGAAACCTCTTCCACGTCCGGAACAATTTCCCGCAGACATGTCATTACCCGGCGGGAATAGCGGCAGTACAGTTCATGTCTGGCATTTTTGTAAATGACGGAGGGAAATTCGCGCCGGGCCATAAACATCGGCATCCCCATTTTAACCCCGGCCTTTTTAGCCTCGCGCGAACGGGAAACGACGCAGCCGTTGTCACCGGTCACCACACAGACCGGCTGCCCGCGCAAAGAGGGTTCAACTGCCTGTTCGCAGCTGACAAAAAAACTGTCGCAGTCGACCAGGGCTATAATATGTTCCTTCATTTTCCCTCCGAATTTTGTTCTTATTTTGTTCTGTTATACCGGAAAATCTCCGCTGTCAATTACAACTTATGATATGTTTTATCGGACTGGCAAATTTTTCTTCTCTTTGCCAAAGGAAACGTCAAAAAGAAAAGCCGTGCCGCCCTCAAACGGAACCGCTCAAAAGAAGTACAGTCAGGGCAAAAACATATTTTTCGGCAAAAAAGGCTAAAATATGATTGACTAAAAACAATCTTGGTGATAAATGCAGTATTAATCGTTTCGGGACGCAGCTCAGCCTGGCAGAGCGCTTGCATGGGGCTTGAGGAAGGAAAAACTTCCGGCGGAAGTTTTTCGGACGAAAGGCGAAGTTTTGTTATTTTGCAAGCCCGCGGCAGCGGCG
>MNTV01000003.1 GCA_001917175.1 Azospirillum sp. 51_20 | reverse complement strand
GGTGGTTCCCTCAACCGTAACTTCGCCGGCGTTGACAATATCGTTGTTGATGGCAACATACTGGTCGGTTAAACCGTCTTCGTTCAACACACCGTTGCCCTTGAAAGCGAGATTGTATTGGTTGCCGTAATCTATTTCCGCAGAGCCGTAATAAAGCAGCCCGCCTTCAATGCTGTCATTGACAATCCAGGCGCCGCCGCCGGTGGTGTCAAAAGCAACCGTCGGTCTGGTTTCATCAACGATATTGTTGACAAAAACGGCATTATAGCTTTTGCCGCGCCGGCCGTCTTTCGTATAATTGCCGGAAATCGTGCGAAGCCGTCCGCCGGCGGCAAACGTCATGTCCGAATAGGTATAAACGGCACCGCCCAAAGCCAGACCGTCAGCGGAAGCGGTTTGAGCGCCGTTGTTGACAAAGCTGCCGAAAATGCGGCCGACGGATGTATTGTAATTGTTGAAAAAGGCCCCGCCCTGAGCTTCCGCCCCGCTGTCGCCTTCGGAAAAAACGCGGTTAGAAACAAAATCGCCGCGAATATCGCCGATGACGGCTCCGTTGTCATTGTAAACGGCGCCGCCGTAAACGGAACCGCTGCCGGATTGAACCGAATTGCCGCTAAAATTACCGGTAATATCGCCAATTTTGCTGTCCCAGTCATTGAACACGGCACTGCCGTAAGCCGCATATTCGGCCAGAATACGGTTGTTGTCGAAACTGCCTTTGATATTGCCGATTGTTCCCTGATAATTATAAACGGCACCGCCTTTTATTCCGTAAACGGAGTTCCCGGAAACCTCGTTACCGGAAAAATTGCCGGTTATGCTTTTCACGCTGCCGCTGTTAAACACGATTCCGCCGTTTAATTCCGTATCCGTCAGCCTGTTGCCGGAAAAGTTTCCCCTGATGTTTCCGATCCGGTTGCCGTTATAAACCGCATTTCCCGAGTTGCCGACAAAATCGGCCCGGACATCGCCCATTTTGCCCAGATTGTAAAGCGCGCCTCCGGAATTGTTCACAAAGCTGCCGCCGATACTTCCGATCTCCGCCTCATAATCATTAAAGACGGCGCCGCCGACATCGGCGCGGTTGTCAACAAAACTGCCGTTGATTTTTTCTATTTTTCCCTGGTTGAAGACGGCGCCGCCGACGGCTTTGCCGGTTGTTCCCGACGCGCTGTTGCTTATAAAATCGCCGCTGACGTCGGTTATTTTTCCGTTATGTCCGTTATACAGTGCACCGCCGCCGGCGTTTAGCCCGTCCGCGCCATCCGCGGCAACCGAATTGGCGACAAAATCGGCCTTGATCCGGTCAATGTCGCCGTCGTTATACACGGCACCGCCGAGCAAGGTATAGCCATACCCTTCATATTCTTCCCCGACAACGGTTTCCGCCCGGTTGTTTTGAAAAGTTTTGTTGATAATGCTGACGTAGTCAGCCGTATTGTGAAGCGCCGCCCCTCCCGCTTGTTCGGCGACGTTTTCCCCTATTTCCGTAAAACGCAGAGGATCTTTGGTCACCGTTTCGTAATCCTCCGGTTTTTCATATTCATATTCGGCGGATCGTGCGGGCATGCTCAGAAGCGTCATTGTCACCAGAATAAAGCCTGACAGTAGTTTTTCAGTCATAATGTTTGGTTCCTTCATGATTGTTCGAATACAAGTTCGGTTTCAAAACGCCGTTTGCTAAAACGATCGTTTTTCTTCTTCATTTTCCCGCTTTTGGAAAAGAACGTCTAACCGGTTGATCAATAAACATTTATCTTGCTTTTTGGAAGCAGACTTTATACAATATTCCTGTAACAGAAAAACGATCCTTTTTTTGCCGCGGCCGGTTTGGACGGCAAAACCTTTTTTTCCCGCCTTTTTCCGCACGATCTTCATTTTCCGCACAAAAAAAACCGCGAACTTTCGTTCACGGTTTTATCAGTCTACAGCTGCAAAAGCTATTCCGGCAGCCTGCAATCTCTGTGCAAGGCAATTTCCAGCACTTCGTCGGCGTTGGAAACGGGTATGATTTTCAATCCCTTTTTCACGTTGTCAGGAATTTCCCGCAGGTCTTTCTCGTTGTCTTTGGGGATAATCACCGTTTTGATGCCGCCGCGCAGCGCGGAAAGCAGCTTTTCCTTTAATCCGCCGATCGGCAGCACCCTGCCCTGCAGCGTAATCTCTCCGGTCATCGCCACGTCTTTGCGCACCGGCACTTTGGTCAGTACCGACACCAGCGTGGTATACATGGCAATGCCTGCCGAAGGCCCGTCTTTCGGCGTGGCTCCCTCCGGCACATGAACGTGAATGTCCGTTTTCTCAAACACTTCCGGCTTAATTCCCAGCTTTTCGGCATGAGAACGAACCACCGAATAAGCGGTTTCGATAGATTCTTTCATCACGTCGCCCAGCTTGCCGGTTTGTTTGACGATCCCCTTGCCCGGCATGTCCACCGCTTCGATAAACAGAATATCGCCGCCCACTTCGGTCCATGCCAGACCGGTGGTAACGCCGATATGGTCTTCTTCCTCCGCCTCGCCGAAACGGAATTTGCGAACGCCGAGATATTCTTCCAGATTGCCGCCGTCAACATTGATCCGCTCGCGGTTTTGGTGCATCAGCAGCCCCTTGATTGCCTTGCGGGCAATGTTGGAAAGCTCGCGCTCCAGGTTCCGCACGCCGGCTTCCCTCGTATAATAACGGATAATGTCGCGAATGGCATCGTCGGAAATGAAAAGTTCCTCCGGTTTGACCGCGTTTTCGGAAAAAATCTTCGGCATCAGGTGACGCTTGGCAATTTGGATCTTCTCGTCTTCGGTATAACCGGAAAGACGAATGATTTCCATACGGTCAAGAAGCGGCCGCGGCATGTCCAGACTGTTGGCGGTGGTAACAAACATTACGTCCGACAAATCATAGTCCACTTCCAGATAATGATCGTTAAAACTGTTGTTCTGCTCCGGATCCAGCACTTCCAGAAGCGCCGACGACGGATCTCCGCGCCAGTCGCTGCCGAGTTTGTCTATCTCGTCCAGCAAAAACAGCGGATTGGAGGTTCCGGCTTTTTTCATGCCCTTAATGATTTTACCCGGCATCGAACCGATATAGGTGCGCCGGTGTCCGCGGATCTCCGCTTCGTCGCGCATGCCGCCGAGAGAAGTGCGCACAAAACTGCGGCCGGTTGCCCGCGCAATCGACTTGCCGAGCGAGGTTTTGCCCACGCCCGGAGGTCCAAACAGACATAAAATCGGCCCTTTGACCTTGTCCGCGCGGCTCTGCACCGCCAGATATTCAATGATCCGTTCTTTGACCTTCTCCAGCCCGTAATGGTCGGCGTCAAGAATTTCCGCCGCCTTTTTCAGGTCCTTGTTGACTTTGGAACGTTTATGCCACGGGATGTCAAGCAGCCAGTCGAGATAGTTGCGCACCACGGTCGCTTCCGCCGACATCATGCTCATGGTTTTGAGCTTTTTGACTTCCGCCAGGGCCTTTTCCCGGGCCTCCTTGGAAAGCTTGGTCTTTTCTATCTTCTGCATGTAAGCGTCGATTTCGCTTTCCTCGTCGCCGTCGCCCAGTTCTTTCTGGATCGCCCGCATCTGCTCGTTTAAGTAATATTCTTTCTGGCTTTTCTCCATCTGCTTTTTAACGCGGGACTTGATCTTGTTTTCCACCTCAAGCAGCGTGATCTCCGCATCCATAAACTCAAGAATTTTATTAAAGCGGTCCTTCAGGGTTTTGCCTTCCAGCAGCGCCTGTTTTTCGTTGATCTTCAGCGACAGATGCGAAGCAATGGTGTCCGCCAGTTTGTTGTAGTCCTCAATCTGGCTGACCGAAACCAAAACTTCCGGCGGCACTTTTTTGGAAAGCTTGACATATTCTTCAAACTGGGAAAGCACCGCCCGCGACAACGCCTCGGTTTCAACGTCGTGAACATTGTCTTCCGCCAGAATTTCAACATCCACCTGCATAAAGCCGTCAGCCATGATAAAATCGTCGATTTTCACCCGTTCCAGGCCTTCGACCAGCACCTTCACCGTGCCGTCGGGCAGCCGCACCAGCTGTACCACCGTGCCCAGCGTGCCGACCTTAAAAATATCCTCCGGCTTCGGGTCTTCGACCGCGGCTTCCTTCTGGGTGGCCAAAACGATGTTCTGATCATTGTCGATCGCCTGCTGCAACGCCTTTATAGACTTTTCGCGGCCGACAAAAAGCGGTACGATCATTTTCGGATAAACGACAATGTCACGCAGCGGAAGAATGGGATATGTTTCTTTGTTCATTAGCATTTTGTCCTGATTTGATTATGATAGTAATATATAGGTAATTATATTTAAACTGCAACCGCAAGAACGAATTTATTTGCGCGGCCTTCCGGCAAAAGACCGCGCTTCGGACACGGTCTTTTCGGCTAACGTTTTAATATTGCTGATTTTGTTTCACAACCCTGCGGATAAAGCGGATTTTGTTCTTCAGCTCCCGTTTGGCCTTTTTGTATTTCTCATGTTTCTTCCCGAAAGAAAACAGCGTCTTTAACTTATATTTCCGCAATTTCCGTTTTAATTTCGGCAGATACAGCGCTTCGTACAAAATCTGTTTGTCCCTGGTCAGTTCATTGATCTGCCGCTGCAGCATCTCCGCGGTTTCAAACAGGCGCATTTCTTCCGGACTGCGTTCCCTGACCGGCGCCGTCAGCGCGTTTTTCAACCATTTCAGCGAGCGCTCCCGTTCTCCGGCAAGAATTCTGTTAACCCGGGCATAATCTATGTCATGCAGCAGTTCCGCACGTCCTTCCGCCTCTTCGCAGCTGAACACGCAGCGGTCTTCCAGCCCGAACAGTTTAAACAGCGACTTGAAACGGCTGTATCCGCGCGCCATGTTGGCCAGACAGATGAACGGTTTGTTGAAAAGAATGGCAAAACAGACGCCGTGGAAAGAATCCGTAATAAAGAAACGACAGTTTTTGATATGATACAGCCAGTCTTCGACATCGGCATCAACTTCGTTTTTCGAAGCGTTTACCAGATTGATCGTCTTGCCGATCCCGTTTTTCTCACAGACGTATTCGACCAGCCGGAGCGTATCCGGCGACTGGTCAAGGACATAAGAAGTCACGTAACCTTCGTCCCGACAGGAAGAATTGCCGATCAGAAGATCCCACTTGCCGGGTTCGGGCAAAAAAACGGGATCCAGCACCTGCTCGGCCCTGACGCCGAAAACTTCCCGGCAAATATCCACGCCGTCGTCTTCGCGAACCGAAATGCCGTCAAATCGCGACATATAATATTTTGTCCGTAAGGTATTTTCATACCCCCCTTCCCAACGGTCAAGGCCAAAGCTCGCGGCATAGGCGATTTTTCTGGCATTGAGCGAAGCAAAACTAAGCTGATAAATGTTTTTTCCCCGCGGCCAAAAATATTTGTACCGCCATATCTGGTCCGAACCGGCAATAAACGTCTGCATTTGCCGGTTCAGGCGGCGCAGGTCTTCAAAATCCGCACAAGGCTCCGTCAGATCAAGATATTTCCGCGAAAACCTGTCAGACAGCAGCCCTTCAAACTTCTCCCACCGGCAATGGTAATTGATGATCCCGGGAACCAGCCCCAGCTCCTTAACGCTTTCCTGCAGTGCGTAACAGGTCAGCAACGCGCCGTAGTTGTTTGAACTCCAGAAGTTCAAAATGCCGCAGTCGTATTTCTTTTCAAATTTTTCCGTCATTCTCGTCCGCTCGTCCGCCGTTACTTGCCGGTTTTGAAAAAAGAAAACAGCTTTTTCCAAAACAGTTTTTTCAAAACCCTGTCCATTTTTTTGGACATTTTCTTGTTAAAATGTATTTGCGAAGATTTCTCGCCGATGTCGGCCAGTTCCCCGGCCAGCGTTTCCCGCACCGGGTGCAGGTCTTTCTGCGTTTTGCCCATCAGGCCGAGGATTTTGGAATTGTCCATCACCCGGTCGACCATCCGGTCATACATAATCTGATACCAGCCGCCGGCAATTTTCGCATAGGTTTTCAAATCGACCGGCACGATCTCAAGCCCGGCAATTTCCCGGTAATAGCCGGCCACGTCGCCCCAGGTCTGCTTTTCCGCCGAACAGACATTGAAAACTTCGCCCAGAGCTTTGGGATTTAAAATCAGGCATTCAATCATTTCCGCCACATCGCCGGCCCAGGAAAAAGCGGCCTGTTTTTTCAGAATGTCACGGGCAAAAACCACCGGGCGCTTTTGCAGCATGCGGTGGATCAAAACGCCGGCCTCCAGCGTCCCCAGCTGAAAACGCAGTTTGGAAAAGGTGACCAACGGGCGGACGATGGTGTAATTGCCGCTGCCGGATTCCCGCAGAAGTTTTTCCTGCCGCGCTTTGGTCAGGGCATATTCGTCAGTCTTCCGGTATTTGGCGTCTTTGACCACGTCCAGAAGCAGCGGACTTTCTTCCGTAATCGGCTCCAGCCCGTTGTCGGCATAAACCCGGTAGGAAGAAAGGAAAATATATTGCTTCGTCGCCGCCAGCAGCTGTTTGTAGCGATCGACAAACTCAAAGGTGGAATACACCATAAAGTCGATAATACAGTCATAACCGTTTGCCAAAAGCGGCAGCAGAAAGTCGTCGTCTTTGGCGTTTCCTTCAATATAATGAATGTTGCCTTCGTCCGGGTGCCCGCTTCTTGAAGTAACATACACCTCATGCTCTGTTTGTTTCAGCCGTTCCAGCAGGTAAACGCCCATTGCGCCGGTGCCGCCGAGAATAAGTATTTTTCCCATTTTGTCCTTCCTGCCGGCATTAGTGAGAATGTTTTCTTCTGAAATCGCGGCGTTTCTGCTTGTCCGGAATAAAGCAGGAAATGGCCTTGACCACGTTCGAGCATTTCTTCGGCTGTTTCACGCTTTCCCGACAAATCGCGTCCAAACCTTCGATTTCGCCTTCCGCCGTCGTAAACACTTCAAACAAAACCGGCTGTTTGAAACGGTTGACGTTCGGATCGCAGAAGTCGTCGACATGTTCCGCAAATTCCTTCTCGTCTTTGGCCGACATGTAAAGGAAACCCATCGATTCCGCCCATGCCCTGGCCGAGCCGTTGTGACCGGCGGCGGCAACATACGGATTGACATCTTCCGTCAACCGCTTGTTTAACCGGAACTCAACCCCCAGATTGTTGTTGACCAGACAGATCCGCACGTTGTTGGCAATATGCCGGTTGCCGAGGATGTTCATGTCGTAGAAAAACGCCAGATCGCCGATCAGCCCGAAATAAAGACGCTTTTTGTCGGCCATCGACTGCCCGACCAAAGTCGAAACCGGCCCGTCGATGCCGAATCCGCCGACGTTGCAAATGCTGTCGACAGAGTTGTTCAGCTCATACATGTTCATGTTGCGCAAAGAATTGAGCACGGACAGGTGCAGCGAAGACTTCGGCGGCAGTTTCTTTGCCAAAACGCCGGAAACGAAACCGTTTGAAAACGCAAGCCCTTCCGTTTTCAAACTGCCGATTTCCCGTTCCAGCTGCGTATAATAGGCATGATTACTCTTTTGTCCGGCCGCTTCGCTCAGCAGATGGAAAAAAGTTTCTTCCCGGCACTCGAAAAAGTTCTTGAGCGTGCCGTAGCGTTGTTTGATTTCGCCGTCTTCGGCCACCCGCCAGACTTCCCCTTTGGCAAACAGGCGGGCGACGGAATACTGTCCGCAGACGCCGCCGGTGTCGATGATGATTTCCGGAACGTTTCCGGTGCCGACGATATCAAAGGCCTGCCCGATCAGGATTTTGTTTTTGCCGTGATAGTTTGAAGTGTGGTCGGCAAACACCGCCGCGTCATGGGTATCAAGAAAGGCTTCGATCGCTTTGGTCAGTTCCACACTCATTTTCTTGTGAGCGCCGATCATAATGCCGATTCTTTTGCCGGCCAGCCGTTTTTCGACCGAACGGAGCGTTTCCTTTTTAAACAGATCTTCGGCACTCCAATAGTCCAGCTTGGTTACCTTGGGCAATTTTTCCGTACTGCAGGTATAGCTTAAAGTCAGCAGATTGATATGCACCGGTCCGCCGCCTTTTACCAGCGATTTTGTCAACGCCGCGTTGAGCAGCAGCTCGCAATGGCGGGCGGTTCTGGCATCATTGACCGCCGGCAGCGTCACCGAACAGACTTTCACGTCGTTTTGCGAAACGCTGCGGTCCGTATACTGCGGCGTAATATTATACGGACAACCGAAGTCGTGGCCGCAGGTCACCGCAATAATCGGCAGATGGCGGTAATAAGCTTCCGTCATTGCCGAAAGATAGTTGCGGCTGGCCGTCGCCCTGGTACAGGCGATAACTACCGGTTCGCCGGTTTCAAAAGCGATGCCGGTGGCAAAATAAGCCGCACTCCGTTCGTCGATCACCGAATAGGCGGTAAAGAAATCGTCCTGCTGTATGCTTTCCGCAAAACCGTAATTTCTGGTTCCCGGCGAAATGACCACATTTTTGATGTTATACTCTTTCAGTAATGCAACCAGCAATTGCGTCGCTTTGTCGTCCGTGTACATAAAAAGTTCCCCATAGTTTAATTGTTTTTCATTTTGATTCTGATTCCGCAGACAATGACGGTTCTGTGCCGCTCCCCTTTTTCCACGCCGAACAGGCGGGAAAACAGTTCTCCCGTCCGCTGCCGCAGCCAGCTGCGGCGGACAATGCGTTTAAATTCGTCCAGTTTCGTGTTTTTAAGGCTGCCGACGTCATGCCGTTCGTCAATAAAACGGAAAAACTCACGCATTTCCCGATAAAAATCCTTGCGCAGCTTATTGTTCATCGCGGTAAAACGGTTATACCAGAAAATAAGGCTGTTGATGCAATAGGGCAGAAAAGAACGGTAAAAAGTTTCCGCATGTTCGGAACCGCCGATGATTTCATACCCCTGCTTAAAGGCGGTCAGGCTGTCGCGCCAGTTGGAATAATCCGAAATCAGCGAATTTGAACGCATCAGGTGATAGTAAAGCGGCCGCTTTTCAACCGACACCGTATCGGCTGAAACCACCGCTTTCATAAAAAACGGAATATCCTCGCACAACCTCAGCCCGGCAAAACGAATGCCGTTTTCATCCAAAAACTTCTTCCGATAAATTTTATACCAGCTTTCCGAAGTGCGAATGAAAGGCGGTGTCAGCTCATGCAGACGGAGAGCCGGCTTGCCGAAGACTTCGGCAAAAGGCGCCAGCCGATGGGCGTCCGCGTTTTGCCGCCCGCTGTCTTCCATATAAATATAAGTGTTGAAATAGGCAAAGTCGTTACCGTTTTCGGCAATGCGCCGGTATGCGGTTTCCACCGCGTCGGGTTCAAACCAGTCGACGGGATCGCAGAACATGACGTATTCCCCCGTTGCTTTTTCCAGCCCCAGATTCCGCGCCCTGCCCGGTCCGGCGTTGCCGTCCGAAGAAAAAAACTTCACCCGGCCGTCGCGCGCCGCATACTGTTCCAGAATTTTTCCCGAACGGTCAGTCGACGCATCATCGACGCAAACGGCCTCAATGTTTGCCATCGTCTGGCCGAGGAGGCTGTCCAGACATTTCGGCAGATATTTTTCGACGTTGTAGACCGGAATAATCACCGATACGGCGGGTAGTTCAGACATTCTTTTTCTCTTACAGTTTTTCCGACAGACAGAATATGTCGAATAGTAATGCATAAAAACAATAAATGCAACACCGATTATCCGCGTATCTGCATAACTGGTTATATAAGCAAATCCCCGGACAAAAGCCGGGGATTTCCAAAGGGTTGACAGAACTTCGCGTCAGGCGGCCCTGCTCATTTTTCTGGCAGCGAATTCGTTCATCCTGGCGATCACGTAATCCAGGTCCTCGTTGTCCAGATACGGAGTCATCGGGATCGAAAGCGCGGTCTTCGACAAACGTTCGCAAACCGGCAGGGAACGGGTGTTCCACTTGGCATAGGCGGTCTGGGTATTGACCGGACGCGGATAGTAAGCGCCGCAGGGAATGCCGTTTTCTTTCAGATAGGACATCAGCTCGTCACGGTCTTCGCAGTGAACGGTATAAAGGGCATAAGCCGAACGGCAGCCTTCCAGAATCTTCTGCTTGCCGAAATATTCGCTCAATTCGCTGTCATAGCGTTTGGCAACCCGGCAGCGCTCTTCCAGTTCCTTGTCGAAAACCGTCAGCTTCTGTAAAAGAACGGCGCCCTGGAAAGAGTTCATGCGGCCGGTCATGCCCAGACGGACGTTGTCATAATGGTCTTCCGGGCTCATACCGTGAACGCGGCAGGACTTGACCAGTTCGTTTTCCTCGTCGGTATCGGAAAATACCGCGCCGCCGTCACCGTAACCGCCGAGCGGTTTGGTCGGATAGAAGGAAGTGGCCGTCATGTCGGCGATCGAACCGGCCTTTTTGCCTTTGTATACGGAACCGTAAGACTGGCAGGAATCCGCCAGCACCTTCATGCCGTTCTCGTGAGCGATTTTGATGATCTCGTCATAATTGCAGGGAGAACCGAAAATATCAACCGGGATCACCGCCTTCAAATTCAGTTTTCCTTCTTTCTTAACCTGGTCGATCGCGCGCTGCAGGTCTTTCGGATCCATATTGTAAGTGTCGGGATCGGAATCCACGAAAATCGGGGTTGCTCCCAGCAAAACCGGCGCTTCGGCCGAAGCGACGAAAGTAAAGGAGGAAACGAAGACAGCGTCGCCTTCCTTTACGCCCCAGGCCATCAGGGCCAAAGTCAGGGCATCGGTTCCCGAACCACAGGTGGAACAATATTTAACGCCGGAATATGCGGCCAGTTTCTCGTCCAGTTCCTTGGTTTCCGGTCCCTGGCAGTAGGCACCGTGGTTCAGAATATTTTCAAAAGCCTTCAGAAACTTGTCCTGCCCGATGATGTTCTGGGAGGTTTTGCAGTCAAACAGCATAATCGGTTTGTTGGGTTTGCTTGTCATTATCCATAGTCCTTATCAAAGTTTTCAACTGAAGCGGATGTTACGACAAAACCGACGGGAATGCAAAACACAAAAAATTTCCGGATTGTAACAATCAGTTTTGCAGGCGGAAGGATTCTGATAAAATTATACCCAGCCGCGCTTCTTTTGTCGTTGATATTAAGCTTCGGCATTGCTATATTAGGCAAAAAATCACCGATTCTTTTATGAAAGGATTTATCTTGCCCAAATATTCGTTACTGCTTGCCGTTCTCTTAAGCGGCGCCGCTTTCGGCGTTCAGGCCGCCGAAGACGATTCCGGCTGGCTCGAAAGCTACAACCGTTCGATGTTCAACTTCAACTACCAGCTTGACAAATACACGCTCAAACCGCTGGCCGAAGGTTACCGCGCGATAACCACCCCCGACGTCCGTAACCGGGTCACTTCCTTCATCGGCAACATGCGCGAACCCGTAACCGCCGTCAACCACACCCTGCAGGGAAGCATTAAAGACACGTTTGTGTCGGTCGGACGTTTTCTGATCAACAGCACGCTTGGCCTGGGGGGAACTTTCGACGTTGCCGAAGGCTGGGGACTCAAACGCAATTCCACCGACTTTGACGCCACGCTGGCCACATACTGCGTTCCCGACGGCCCGTTCGTCGTCGTGCCCCTGCTGGGACCGGCCACGCCACGTTCGCTCGTCGGCCTGACGGCGGATGCCGTCGCCAGCCCGATGTACTGGGGACCGCTGCAGGACAAAAACTACGCGGACAAAATATCCTACAGCTACGCTGCGGTGGTTGCCGTCAACGCCCGCGAACGTTCGCTTGACCTCTTAAACGACCTGGAAAGCAATTCGGTCGATTTCTACACCACCGTCCGTTCGGCATATATGCAAAACCGGCAGGCCATGAACAACCTTTGCGCAGGCAAACGGCAAAATCCGGCGGCCAGTTACGATTTTGACTTTGAAATTGAAGACGAAGACGATTTTGAATAAAGGGAAAACACTATGAAAAAAACGATTCTTGCCGTATTGGCATCCGCATTCATGTTAACGTCGTTCCCGGTTTGCGCCGCCGTCGACGCAGGCAAAGCCGAGAGCTTTGTCAAGAAAATCACCAAGGAAGGAATTGAGGAAATCATCGATTCCAACGTTTCGCAAAGCGAAAAGGACAAACGCTTTGAAAAACTTTTCAACGAAGCGCTTGATCTCAAATTCATCGGACAGTTCGTGCTCGGACGCTATTGGCGGCAGGCCTCGCAAAGCCAGAAGAACGAATTTATCGAAGTTTATCGTCAGCTCAACGTCAAAACCTGGTCCAAACGCTTCGACGAATTTAAAGGCAAGGACTTTATTTTTGAAGGTACCTCTCCTTCCACTTCCGCCAACCAGGTTTTCGTCAATTCCAAAGTGCCGATGGACCAGGGAAAACCGGCCACCGTCGTCTGGCGCGTCAAACAAAACGGCAGCAGCTTCAAGATCGTCGACATCATCATTGAAAACGTCAGCCTGGCGATCACTGCCCGCAACGAATACACGGCGTTCATTAAAAATTCGCCGTCCGGCATAGACGGTCTGATCAAAGACCTGAAGGCCAAAGTAAAATAAACCGTTTTCCGCCCCCGTTGCCGGGGGCTTTTTATTGCGGACGCAGACGCTCCTCCGACCGGCGGCCGTTATTTAACCTGCCGGCCGACACGGCAAATTTTCGTCAATTCCACTCTTCCCCGTGTTCAACAAAACGAAGGTTTTGTTTGTCCTCTCCGCCGCCGCAAAGCTGTCGGCAAACCTTTCCTTCCGCCCTGTCCGCAGCGCCCCGCTTTTCCGCTTTTCCTTCCGCCCTGTCCGCGCCGCCCAGCTTTCCCCGCTTTTCCTTCCGCCTGATCCGCACCGCCCCGTTTTCCCCGCTT
>MNTV01000002.1 GCA_001917175.1 Azospirillum sp. 51_20 | reverse complement strand
AAATCAGGTTCATGATCCCGATCGTCAGGTCCTGATCCGACGAAAGGTCCTTCGGGTTTACCTTCTTGGCCGAATCTATCTTTTCCACATATTCTTTGATTTTCTTTTCCCTGCTCATTTTTCCCTCACCTTAAAATTCATACAATTCGGCAGCTTTTCCGCACAGCGGATAATAATAGAAATAAACGCTGAGCAGCGCCAGGGCAAGTACCGGAACCGCCACTTTTTCAAACGGAAAATGGGCATGGCCGCCGTTTTTTGCCTTCATCCACTGATAAAAGCGGTTGGAAAGGATTAAAACGACCGCGCCGGCGATGACGCTGAACAGAAAAGGATCAAGATAAAGAAAGAACAGCAGCGGCTCCGGCCGATAAGACATTTCGCCGACGTACATAAAGCCGATCATGGCCACGCTCAGGGCGATCAGCCAGAAATCACGGCCGGCGAAACGCCAGTTCTTCTTGTCAAACCACACGATCATCCAGTAGCCGAGCAGAGCCAGAAGCGCTCCCGCCCAAACGCCGACGACGCTGTCGTCAACTCCGAAATAGCGGGCAATTTCCAATGAGGCGGCCACCGCTACCGTACAAACCGCGCAGGCCGGGTTGGCATATGCCGGCAGGCAAACCGCCAGCACAAACAGCAAAATCAATCCCATCATCATTTTTTCTTTCCTCAGATAAAAAGCTAACATGTTAATTTCTGCTTATAATATAATCTCTCAACTTGCAAATATTTTTTATTGATTGTGCGGAAAAACTTAGCTACAAAAAAGTATCAGCAACCATCAAAAAGGAAAATCAATGCACCGGCTGATCGAAAAAGCGCGCGAAGAGCATTCGCTCGACAAAGACGAACTGATCGAACTGCTTTGCGGCGGCGAAGAAACGGACGAAGAACTGTTTGCGGCGGCAGACGCCGTCAGACGGCAATATGTCGGCGACGGCGTTCATTTGCGCGGTCTGATCGAGTTTTCCAATTTCTGCCGCAACAACTGCCGCTATTGCGGCCTTCGGCGCGGCAACAAAAAACTTGAACGTTACCGGATTGAAGAAGACACAATTTTCGAACTGGCAGAACACGCCGTCCGCAACATGGGACTGAAAACCGTCGTTTTGCAATCGGGCGAAGACATGTTTTTTACAACCGAAAAACTGTGCGCCGTCATCCGCCGGATCAAAACTCTCGGCGCGGCGCTGACACTCAGCATCGGCGAAAAAAGCCTCGACGAATACAAAGCATACCGGGAAGCCGGCGCCGACCGTTTTCTGCTCAGGATCGAAACCACCGACAAAAAGCTTTACCTTGAAAACGATCCCGGCATGAGCTGGGAGAAGCGCGTCGAGTGCATTAAGAATCTGGGCCGCGCGGGTATGGAGATCGGCACCGGCGTGCTGGTCGGCCTGCCCGGACAGACGGTTGAAAGCTATGCCGGCGACATTTTGTTTTTCAAACAGGTCAACGCCGACATGATCGGCATCGGCCCCTTCATTCCTCACCCCGACACGCCTCTGAAAAACGCCGCCGGAGGCACGTTGAACACGGCCTTGAAAGTGACGGCGCTGACCCGGCTTTTGCTGCCGGACATCAACATCCCCGCCACCACCGCGATGGAAACTCTGGCGGCAAACGGTCAGGCCAAAGCGCTGAGAGCCGGCGCCAACGTCATCATGCCCAACGTCACCCTCACCCGGTACCGCCGGCATTACGAACTGTACCCGGGCAAATCGACCACCGGCTACAGTCCCGACGAGAGCCTGCGGGCAGTCAAAGACAAAATCGCTTCGCTGGGGCGTTTTGTCGCCGAAGGTCCCGGTTTCCATGAAAAAAAGAATCCCCTGCCGTAAAACGACTTGCTTTCCCGGTCAAAAAGTGATATTCAAAGTTGCTTTTGAAAATTTTTTTATTCATTATTAAACTTAAAACATATGGAAAAAAGAAAAATCTTCCTGACTTACCAAGAACAGGAAAAAGTGCTTTTGAACATTATTGCGCAAGGGGAATACCAACAGCTTCCCCAAATGGTGAAAAACGGCTATCCGCTTTCAATGACCGTGCTGGAAACCCTGAGATGGAGCAGACAGACAAGTTTGATCATCCGCCTGCTGAAAAAAGAATTTGCCTATGTCGGCGACAATGCCGCATTGTTTGACTTTCTTCAGACTCTGCTCGGGGAAAAACAGGCAGCCCGGCTGATTGTGGAAGAAAGCCAAAAGAATGAAAACTGTCTTGAGGAACATCCCCTGGCAGGTCTTTTGATTTACCTACCGCCGGAAATGCTGGCAGAAAACGGCTTCTGGGACAAGCTAAAGCAAAATCACGAATGGCAAATTCTTGCCAAATACGGGCATATCGACGATGTGATTCTGATGGAAACATGGACCTATCCCGCCGAGGCAGCAAAAGTGCTGTCCGAATATCAGGCAGAAAAGAGAATCGTGGAACTTAAGAAATACCTGTGGCTGGTCAAAATGCCCGACGGCCCGGATTTGCTCTGGCAGGAAAAACAATTCGACATTTTGTTTCAGAACCGCAACCGGCTCAACGGCTGGAGCGAGGAAGAAACCTGCAAAAAACTGTGCAGCTGTCCCGAGGGGTGCGAATTTTTGTATCAGGCGGGAAAAAGCGGCCGGGATATTTTGCTCTCACACGGTTGTTTTGAACCTTTCCGCAAACACGGCGAATGGACGTTTCTGATACGAAAAAAACGTCCCGACGCCGTCGACTGGCAAAAATGGAGAGAAGAGGCATTGGCCTCCGGTTCAAAGAGAACACTTCAACTCTTCTACCAGGAAGCCGCACGGGCAGAAAAATGGCAGATACTGGTCGAAGACGGTCAACATCTTCTCCTGCTGCTTCACGGGCAATTCCGCCTGTTCGGAAAAAGCCTGCTCCATTCTTCGCCCAAAACGGAAGAACGCCGGCAAAACGGCGGCTGCGGTTCGCGCATTTGCGACGACGAGGCCTGAGCTTTGAGAAAAGTTTACGCCCCGGACGCCTTAACACACAAAAAAACGCTCCCTTTTTCAGGGAGCGTTTTTTGTTTATCCGTGTTTCAGAGTTTGATCAGTTCGCGCACGCGTTCCTTCAACTGTTCCAGCACTTCCGCCTTGGGAGTATATTTTTCCTCAAACGGGGCAACCGTCTGCCAGCCGAGTTCTTCGTAAACCTGCTGAATCTGTTTGACAACGCCCGGCTTCCAGCCGTAGGAACCGAAAGCAAGCGCCTTTTTGCCGCGCGGCGCCAGACCTTTCATATAGGTAACGAAGCCGGCCACCCGCGGAAACAGCTGGTTGTTCAAAGTCGGGTTGCCGATGCAGACGTAAGCCGCGTCAAGAAAATCGACCATCACTTCGGAAACGTTTTCCACCGCCAGGCAGTGCTTGGTAACCGGAATTCCGGCATCCTGAAACTCGGCCATGACCGTTTCCGCCATTTTGGCGGTGGCGCCCCACATGGAATCGTAAACGACAACTGCCTTGCCTTCGTTTTTGCCCGACGCCCATTTGGCATAAAGGCCGAGAATCGTGTTCACTTCGTCTTTGCCCGACCAGATGCAGCCGTGCGAAGGAGCGATCATCTCAATATCAAGTCCCAGCGTACCGGCCGTGTTCAGGGCTTTTTCCGCCTGCGCGCCATAAGGGAACAGGATGTTGGCATAGTAGCTTTTGGCCTCATTGACCACCAGATCAAGCGGCTGCTCGTTGACAAACAGCCCGTCGGAGGCCAGATGCTGGCCGAAACCGTCGTTTGACAACAGCAGCTTTTCCTCTTTGACATAGGTCATCATCGAATCCGGCCAGTGCAGCATCGGAGTGGTCATGAAAGTCAGGCTGCGTTTGCCGATGGAAACGCTTTCGCCGGTCGTCACCAGTTTATAGTTCCAGCCCGCGGTGTCGAAATGCGCTTCCAAAGCCATTTTGCCGGCGTTGTCGGTAATGATCACCGCCTGCGGCGCCAGCTTCATGATTTCCGGAATATTGCCGGAATGGTCCATCTCAACATGGTTGACGACAACGTAGCTGATTTGGGAAAAATCAACCACGCTTTTAACGCGCTCTGTCATTTCCTGCGACATATAGCTTTTGACGCCGTCAACGAGCGTAATCTTCTCATCCATGATCAGATAGGAGTTGTAAGTCGAGCCGTGCGGCGTGGCGTAACCGTGAAATTCCCTTAAATTCCAATCCTTTACGCCGACCCAGTAAATGTCTTTCTTAATTTCTTTCGCTTGCATTTTCTTGTCCTTCTTATATATTGTTTCGGTTGAGTACAAAATAATCATATAAATTTAAGTTGACAACCCGTTTTTTTGGAGTTATTAACAAAAACAATAATCATTATCAATTACGGAACGGTAAATGAAATATTCCAGACAAAGAGAACTGATTTTAAAAACGCTGAAGGAAAACTGCATCCACCCGACGGCCGAACAGCTTTATGAGCTGATCCGCCGGGAAGAGCCGACGGTCAGTCTGGCGACCGTTTACCGCAACCTCAACCTTTTGGCGGAAAACGGCATGGTCAAAAAGATCGAAGGGCTGGACGGAACCGCCCATTTTGATCACCAGACCTTTGACCATTACCATTTTATCTGCACAAAATGCAATAGGGTGTTTGACATCCCCTGTGACATTGCGCCCGACCTGGCTCAAGACGTCGAAAGCCGGACCGGGTTCAGGATAGCCTCTTACGATGTTTCGTTCCGCGGAACATGCAAGAGCTGTCAAAAATTCAACTAACATTTAAGGAGTTATACTATGGAACTGAAAGGTTCGAAAACCGAAAAAAACCTGATGGAAGCCTTTGCCGGAGAATCCCAGGCGCGCAACAAATACACCTACTATGCTTCAAAAGCCAAAAAAGAAGGCTACAACATTATTGCCGACAAATTTGAACAGACGGCCAACAACGAAAAAGAACATGCCAAAATCTGGTTCAAACTGCTGCACGGCGGCGAAGTTCCCTCGACGGTCGAAAACCTGAAAGACGCCGCAGCCGGCGAAAACTACGAGTGGACCGACATGTATGACCGCATGGCCAGAGAAGCCGACGAAGAAGGCTTTACCAAAATCGCCTTCCTGTTCAGATCGGTCGGCGCCATCGAAAAAGGCCACGAAGAAAGATACAACGCTCTGCTGAAATCTCTGGTCGAAGGCAAAATCTTCAACCGCCCGACCAAGGTTATCTGGGAATGCGCCAACTGCGGCCACCGCGTCGAAAGCCCGACGGCACCGGAAAAATGCCCGGTTTGCGACCATCCGCAGGCTTATTTCTTTGAACTGCAGGAAGAATTCTAAGCTCTTTTGCTTTTCGGCAGAAAAAATCCGTCCGCTCCGCGGGCGGTTTTTTTTGTTCTTGATAAGTATTTTCCCCCTTTAGTTTTGCGCCGAAACATGATATAGATCCGAATAGTCAGACGACTGAACCCGTTTTTTTGCGCACAAAACAACGAACGGCCGACAATCCGGTTGTTTTCCGCAAAATCATGTTTTATAATGGGAGTACAATTTGAACAAGGGGGGGATTAAAATGAAAATCTGGCTGAAAAAATTAAAAGATTTTTTCAAAGGCGTCAGCAAGCACCCGCGTTTCATCAACGTGCTCAGCCTCATAATGTATTATTACTCGCGCTGGGTCGGGAAAACCACCAGGTGGGACATTTTCGGCGTTAACCAGCTTTATCAGGTCTGGCATCAGGAAAAAGCCATCATTCTGGTCATCTGGCACGGACGGGCAATGATGATTCCGCATTTCTGGAACGGGCAGCATCCCTTAAACGCTTTGGTTTCCCTGCATAAAGACGGCAGAATCATTGCCGGTTTTCTTGAGAAATACGGTTTCGGCACCATCGGCGGCTCTTCCAACGGCGGCGCCAATTCCGCGGCGTTGGCCCTGCTCCACTCGCTGCAAAACGATACGGCGGTGGCCATCATTCCCGACGGACCGCGGGGACCGCGGATGAAAATGAGCATCAGTCCGCTTTATTTCGCTCGCAAATCGGGCAAACCGATCTTCGGCGCCACCTACAGCGTCGAGCATTCGCTGGTGGCCAAAAGCTGGGACGCCATGTTGCTGCCGCCGCCTTTCTGCCGCGGCGTCCTGCATGTGACCAAGCCCTATTACATCCCCGCCGACGCCTCTGACGAAGACCTGGAAAAATATCGTCAGGAAATCGAAGATGAGATGAACACCCTCACCTTTAAGGCCGACCGTCGTTTCGGTCTGCCGAAAATCGAACCCGGCGCCATCGCCAAATCAAAAAAATATCCCGCTAAGGAGGAAATGAAAAAATAATGTTTATCAATATCTACAACATTCTGATCCGTTTTCTGTATCCGCTGGCCATCCGCCCATACATCAACAAACGCAAAGAGCACGGTAAAGAAGACGTAAAACGTTTTAACGAAAGAATCGGCAAGCCGAAGCTCCCCCGGCCCGAAGGACGGCTGTTTTGGCTGCACGGCGCCTCGGTCGGAGAATCATTGTCCATGCTTCCGCTGATTGACAAGCTGCTCCAAACCTACCCGGAGGCCCACGTCATGGTAACGACGGGAACCACAACCTCCGCGGAACTGATGGGAAAACGTCTGCCGGAAAGGGCTTTCCATCAATACATTCCCATCGACAACCCGAAATTCACCCGCCGTTTTGTCAAATACTGGCGCCCCGACGCGGTTCTGTGGTTTGAATCGGAATTATGGCCGGCCATGCTTTCCTCCATCAAAAGCAAGAACATTCCGCTGATTCTGGTTAACGGCAGAATTTCCAACCGTTCGTTTAAACGCTGGCAGCAGTTCGACTTTATCTGCAAGGAACTGTTGTCCTGTTTTACCTATTGTCTGGGACAGTCCGACGAAGACGCTCACCGTCTGAAAGTGCTGGGCGCAAAAGAAGCCGAATGTCTGGGCAACCTGAAATACGCCGGACTGCCGCTGCCCGTCGACGAAGAGAAGAAAAAACAGCTGCTGGCGGAAATCAACGGCAGAACCGTATGGCTGGCAAGTTCCACCCATGATGACGAGGAAATGAAAATCGCGCGCTTCCACAGCGAAATCAAAAAAGAATTTCCCGATCTGTTGCTGATCGTGGCGCCGCGGCACCCCAACCGGGGCGAAGAAATTCAGCAGCAAATGCGCGAGGAACTGGGGCTTAACGTAGCTTTGCGTTCAAAAAACGAACCCATTACCGCGGAAACCGACGTTTATGTTGCCAACACCATCGGCGAAATGGGACTGTGGTACAACATTTGTCCGCTGGTGTTTATCGGCGGCTCTCTCATTCCCCACGGCGGGCAAAACTTTATGGAACCTTCCCGCTGCCGTGACGCGGTTATCGTCGGCCCTCACATGCACAACTTTACCGATGCCATGAACCGGGCACTGAAAGCCAACGCCGTCATCCAGGTAAAAAACGTCATGGAGCTGTCCAACCAGGTCTGTCTGATGCTTGAAAACAACAACCTGCTGGAAGAAAAACGGCAAAAAGCATATGACTGGGCCATGTCGGAATCAAAAGTCCTTGACGGGATTATGGATAAAATCAAAGAATATATCCAACGATGAAAACTCCCGGATACTGGAAAAACAAAGGGTTTTATGCGCGGCTGCTGCTGCCGGTTGGTATGCTGTATTCGGCGGCTACGGCTTTCAGATTTAAACTGAAACAGCCGCGCAAAGTTCCCGTCCCCGTCATCTGCATCGGCAACCTGACCGCCGGCGGCACCGGCAAAACGCCGACGGCGGCGGAGATTGCCAACCTGTTGAAAAAAGGCGGATATAAACCGGCATTCGTATCCCGCGGATACGGCGGCAGCCTTTGCGGAGTGACGGTCGACCCGCAAAAGCATACGGCAGGGGAAGTCGGCGACGAGCCGCTGCTGCTGGCAAGGGAAGCGCCGGTCAGCATCAACCCCGATCGTTTCTCGGCCGCGCAAAAAGCGGTAAAAAACGGCGCAGACGTCCTGATCATGGACGACGGTTTTCAAAATCCGGGATTATACAAGGATCTGAGCTTTCTTATTTTTGACGGTGCCGCGGGGATCGGCAACGGCTGGCCGGTGCCGGCCGGCCCCTTAAGGGAAAATTTTGCCGCCGGCCTCAAACGCGCACAGGCTGCCGTCATTATCGGCGAAGACCGCTCTAATCTGATTGGACGACTGAAAGAACTGCCGGTATTTAAAGCAAAAATCGTTTCCGAACCGCCGACGCTGACTTCCGACAAAGTTATCGCCTTTGCCGGCATCGGCCGCCCGGAAAAATTTTATGATTCTTTGCGCGAACACGGAATAGAACCGATCAAAACCTTCGATTTTCCCGATCATCATTTTTACGACAGGCAGGAACTGGAAAATCTTTTGCGGCAAGCACAGGCAGAAAAGGCGGAACTGATTACCACGGCCAAAGACTTCGTTAAAATTCCGTCGCAAATGCAGCCGCATTTCAAAGTATTGGAAATAAAAATCAAATGGGAAGATGAAGACCTCCTGCGGCAGTTTATTTATGAACGGATACGCAGTTTGCAGAAAGACGTACTTCCCGGCTCAACCACAAAAACCGAATAAACGCAATCGGCAAAACCGCGTTTTTTTCGATCGGCGGCAGCGTCAGACGCTCAGTGCGGCGCATTGACGTTTCACGGCCGGCGGCAGCGTCCGTAAAACGGAAAGGGCAAAAGCGTTGCAAAAAGAAACCAGCGAAAACAAACAGTTGTAGAACTCGACTGCCAGAACGCCGCTTTCGTCCATCCTCCCCGTTTCAAAAGCGAAAGCCGAATAAACGCAATCGGCAAAACCGCGTTTTTTTCGATCGGCGGCAGCGTCAGACGCTCAGTGCGGCGCATTGACGTCACGGCCGGCGGCAGCGTCATTCCTTCTCCAAACGGCAAAATTGCAAGGGAGCATTTTTACGGCTTATCATGAACTTTCTCGGCTTATGCAGCAAACGCGCATTTTTTATACAAAAAAATACCGGTGACCTTTGCGGTTGCCGGTATCAAAAAAAGCTCGTACAATTTTATTTGCTTCGGTTATTATTCGCCATATTCCATTCCTTCAGTTTGTGCCGCACTTTTTCATCAAGAATCCGGTACTGACGGGGCGAAATGATCCCGGCAAACATGTCTTCGCGCAATACTTCGCGCTGCTTCATCAGCTGTTTTTTGTACATAAAATAAGAAATTAGATTGATAATATGCAGAAAGCGACAAGCCCGAAAGACTTGCCCGACCGTCGGCGATAAAAAACTCCGCTGTTTCACAACAGCAGAGTTTACGATCTCCTCCTTTATTTTTTGGCGCAGAAAAGAGGATCGTTAAATTTTATATGCCGTTTTTGATACTTTCTCAACCGGAACGCGGCAAAAACACCAGCCTGAAACCTCAGACGGTCTTTACGTTTTACGACTGCCGTTACCTTTTATATTGCAGGAACTTTCCGTACCGCTTTAATTCATCCTTCGTTTTCCCGAAAAATCTGAAAAAACGATATGATCAATTTTCCGTATGTACCAAGACCAGTACTTCAAAAACGCTGTAATTTCATATTATTTAATACGCTAATTTGACAAATAATCATTTTATGTCTAATTCTATAACACCCCAAAAAACGAATTGCAACAAAAAAATATTCAAATCCCTTTTAATCCGCCTTTGGCCGGTCTGTTACGGGCAATATCATTTCGTCAATCGTATCGGCGGAAAAATCCTTTCATTTCAAAAAATTTTCAAAAAACAATGACAAGACAAAAAAAATCAGCTTCGGTTTTATCCAAAACTGATTTTGAGGATTATATCCGAAACGATTATTCATTTACCTGACAAAATCCGCTTGAAGTTTCAGAAACGGCTTGCGACGCTTCCCAAACGGCTGCCGGTTCATGAGAGGGAAAGTTGAAGGACGGAAGAAAAAGGGAGACGGAAAAAGCAAAGAAAGAAAGGAAAAACGGAAGGAAAGTAACGAAGAAAGCGAAAAAAAGGGAATAGAAAAAGGCTAAGAGGGAAAGTTGAAGGACGGAAGAAAAAGGGAAAACGGAAAAAGCAAAGAAGGAGAGCAGAAAAGCGGGAGAACGGGGGAATAAAAAGGGAAAACGGAAAAAGCAAAGAAGGAGAGCAGAAAAGCGGGAGAACGGGGGAATAAAAAGGGAAAAGAGAAATCCAGAACCACATACCCGACATGGTTTTCTGGCTACAAAAAAATCGGCCCAGCCGGGGGGCAGCATAAAAAACCGGAGCCGAAGCTCCGGTTTTTTACTCATTTGCACCCACTCATTCGTCGTCGCTTTCGGTTTCAGGCTCGCTGACCTGATCCGACAGGCTGTCATCGGTATCGGCCACGCTTTCGCCCAAAACTTCGGAACCGGCTTCTTCCTCCAGTTCTTCTTCATCTTCGGCATCGGCATCCAGCCAGGTGACGGAAACGACTTTTTCGTTCTCGGCGGTGCGGAACAGGATCACGCCCTGCGTTTTGCGGCCGGCAATGCGGATATCTTCCACCGGCATACGGATAAGCTTGCCGCCGTCGGTGACCATCATGATCTGGTTGTCGTCTTCAATCGGGAACGAACTGACCACTTCCTTGTTGCGGGCGGACATTTCCATGTTGGCAATACCGCTGCCGCCGCGGCCGGTTACCCGGTATTCATAAGAAGAAGAACGTTTGCCGTAACCGGTTGAAGTAACCGTCAGAATAAACTGCTCGTTGGCGCGCATTTCGATAAACTGCTCCGGCGTAAGCTTGTCAAGCAATCCCGTATCCGCGGGCGAAATGCATGCACCCTCGCCGGCTTCAAGCTCCATCCGTTTGATTGCCGAGCTGACTTTTGCGTATTCGTCACGTTCTTCGGCCGTGGCATCGCTGTGGTTCAAAATCGACATCGAAATCACCTCGTCGCCGTCAGCCAGCCTGATGCCGCGCACGCCGACCGAATTGCGGCCGACGAAGACGCGCACTTCGGTAACCGGGAAACGGATACATTTTCCGCTTTTTGTTGCCAGCATTACGTCGTTGTCTTCGTGACAGATGCGAACGTTCATCAGCTTGTCGCCTTCATCCAGTTTCATTGCGATCTTGCCGTTGGACTGAACGTTGACGAAATCCATCAGCGAGTTGCGGCGAACCATACCGCTCGCAGTCGCGAACATAATCGACAGGTCTTTGCATTCGGCCTCGCTTTCCGGCAGTTTGAGCACGGTCGTAATGTTTTCGCCTTCATCCAGCGGCAGCAGGTTGACAAACGGCTTGCCTTTCGAGGTCGGCGAGCCGAGCGGCAGTTTGTAGACTTTCAGCTTGTAAACCAGACCTTTGCTGGAGAAGAACAACACCGGGGTATGGGTGCCGGCGACAAACAGACGGGAAACAAAATCCTCGTCCTTGGTCACCATGCCGGATTTGCCCTTGCCGCCGCGCTTTTGCGCCTTGTAGGCATTGAGCGGCACCCGCTTGATGTAACCGGCATCGGTTACGGTTACCACCATTTCCTCACGCTGGATCAGAGATTCAACGTCCTGATCATATTCAATGTCTTCAATTTTGGTACGGCGCGGGGTGGCGTATTCGTCTTTGATTTCGACCAGCTCGTCACGCATGATGCCGTAAAGTTTTTCACGGCTGCTCAAAATCGACAGACATTCTTTGATCTCGTCGCCCAAGCTCATCAATTCCTGATGAATCTTATCGCGTTCAAGACCGGTCAGTCTCTGCAGTTTCAAATCCAAAATAGCCTTGGCCTGCGCTTCGGAAAGATGGTAAAAACCGTTTTCCACCTTACGGTCTGGCTCGTCAATCAGAATAACCAACGGTTCAACGTCGCCGGCCGGCCAAGCTTTGGACAACAAGGCGTCTTTGGCGTCCTGCGGGCTCGGCGCGCTGCGGATCAGCTCAATCACCGGATCGAGGTTTTCGACCGCAATTGCCAAACCGACCAACGTATGGGCACGGTCACGGGCCTTGTTCAGCTCAAAAATGGTACGACGGCGGATGACGTCTTCGCGGAACTCGATAAAGGCGGCAATGATTTCTTTCAAATTCATCATCATCGGGCGGCCGGAATTGATGGCCAGCATATTCATGCCGAAGCTGGTCTGCAGCGGCGTATATTTGTACAGCTGGTTCAAAATAACATCGGCCTGAAAATCGCGTTTGACTTCGATTACCACACGCACGCCCTGACGGTCGGACTCGTCGCGGATGTCGGAAATACCCTCTACCCGTTTTTCTTTGACCAGTTCGGCAATTTTCTGCACCAAAGCGGCCTTGTTGACCTGATAGGGAATTTCGTGCACAATGATCGCTTCCTTGTCTTTTTTGATCTCCTCAATCGTGCATTTGGCGCGCATCATCACCGAACCGCGGCCGGTAAAATAGGCCGAGCGGGCGCCGCCGTAACCCAAAATCAGACCGCCGGTCGGAAAATCCGGCCCCGGCACATAGTTGATCAGTTCTTCAACGGTAATATCCGGGTTGTCGATATAGGCACAGCAGGCAGAAACGATTTCCCCGAGGTTGTGCGGCGGAATGTTGGTCGCCATACCGACGGCAATGCCGTTGGTGCCGTTAACTAGAAGGTTCGGATAACGGGCCGGCAGCACCGAAGGTTCCTGCAGACTTTCGTCATAGTTGGGCATAAAATCGACGGTATCTTTGTCAATATCTTCGATCAGCGCATGGGCGACTTTGGCCAGTCTGGCTTCGGTATAACGCATGGCAGCGGCACTGTCGCCGTCCATCGAACCGAAGTTGCCCTGCCCGTCGATCATCGGCACCCGCATTGAGAACGGCTGTGCCATTCTGACCATCGCTTCATAAACCGAAAAGTCGCCGTGCGGGTGATATTTACCCAGAACGTCACCGACGATACGGGCGGATTTACGGAACGGACGGTTATAGTCATAACCGTTTTCGTACATCGAATAGATGATCCGGCGATGCACCGGCTTCAAACCGTCACGGACGTCCGGCAGCGCACGGGAAACGATAACGCTCATCGCATAGTCGAGATACGAACGGCGCATTTCCTCGGAAACGTCTACCGGCGTAATATCAGAACGACTGCCGACGGCATTGTCGACAACGGCTTCTTCATTGATTTCATCAGTCATTTTCATACCTTATCTGATTTTATGTTTTTACTATTGCCGATCATAGCAAATCTGCCGGATTAAAACAGAAAATTATGCGACTTATGCCCAGTTAAAAAAACGAAAAACGCTTCCAGGAGCCAAAAAAGCGGCTTAAAATCGATTTTTGACAAATCCGCCGCCAAATTGTTAACGCACCGGCAGCGGAAAACGGAAAAAAACGTCTTTCTATCAGAACATCAAAAAAGGGAAAGCCCGAAAGCTTTTCCCTTTTTTTGGCATAATCCGCACAATACCCGCATCAGGAAACGTCTATCTTGCGGAAACCGCGGCAGACGTCTTTGGCCTTGTCATTGAGGAGATGTGCGTAACGGGCGACGAATTCCCTGCCGAAACGGCCGTTGCGGGCAAATTCCTCCCCCTGCTTTCCCAAACTGCGTTTTTGCAGGTAACATTCGATAAACGGCAGCGAGGCGTTTTTGATCATGTAACTGCGCTCGGTCGGAATAAACTCCCAATAACGGAGAAACAATTCCAGCACCGGCAGATTGTCATCGATCGTCATCTGTCTTTGCACCTTTTGCAAAAAACAGCCGCCGGCGGCAAAAAATTCGTTCATCAAACCAAGATCACCGGTTTGGTAAAGTTCCGTCTGCGCTTCCTGCGAACGGCGGAGAACGTCAAACGGGGCAATACCGGCAAAATCTTTTTCGCCGGAAACGTTTTTGCCGCGTTTTTCAACCCCGAACCTTTCCTGATGATGTTTTGCATAAACAGCATTTCTTCTGCTCATAATGATATATTTTTAATATGAATAAATATGATGAATTCAGACAGATTATAACACAGCGGAATATTTTGTCAAATTTTCAGGAAAATAAATTCTTAAACAAAACTTCCCTTTGCGTTTTTTGGCGTACTTCCCTTGCGAAATTTTCCGTCAGGCATGCGACAAAGAAAACTCCCGGAGTTGTCCGGGAGTTTTTTTCTTAGGAGATGACGCTTTCATTTTCTAGAACGCGCAGTTCAGACCCAGACCGACGGTGGTTGCGTCGTAGTCCGAACCGAACGTATAATTTGCCCAGCCGTAAGCCGAAAGCTGATCGGTGAAGCCGTAGCGCCCGCCAAGCTCAATCCGCCCCAACGTTTCGTCGTCAAGCGTGTTTACTTTGCCCAAACCGGTGATGTTGACTTCGTCACCGTCGACAAGCGTCTGCACGACACTCGGTTTGACATAAACGTT
>MNTV01000001.1 GCA_001917175.1 Azospirillum sp. 51_20 | reverse complement strand
GTGGAAGGCATTTATAACGGCTGGTTCGTCTTCGTCAGATAGACGAAAATGCCGGATGATTAAAAACTGCCGTTTCCTTCAAAGGAAACGGCAGTTTGGCTTTGGGATTTATCCAAAAGCGGCGGCTCTCCTTCTTAGAGAGCTTTGCATATGCGCTTTTCGGCTAGAAATTATAGTTAAGCGAAAAGGCGAAGATGTTGATGCGGTTGGAGTAATCCACGTTGAGGGCGCCGCGTGAGGCGTCGCCGATATGGTCGCCGCGCAGGCTGACTTTGCTCTTGTCGGCGTGAATATAGGTATAGCCGAGGTTAAAAGTCAGTTTTTCGTTATACTGATATTCCAGACCGGCAGAATACCAGATACGGTCGGCGTCGGGAATCCGCGGCGTGCGGTATTCGTCGCCGACGGCGCTTTTGTCAAGCGCCAGGCCGAGGCGCAGTTTCCATTGGTCGTCAAGCTGATAACTGGCGCCGACGGCATAAAAGTCGGTGTCTTTCCAGTTTTCTTCGGTGAAACTCAGGTTGGGCGTGTTTTCGCCGACGATGTTGAGGTTTTTGAATTTGGACCAGAAAACCCGGCTGTATTCAGCCATTACCGCCCAGCGGTCGTTCAGCTGATGATAAACGCCGGCGGTAAAGCTGGCCGGAGTGGTCAGACGGGCGGAAATGTCCTGATTGAGACCGTTCGGTCCGAGCGCGCCGAGCTGCGAAAGCAGACCGCCGGGTCCCATTGCGCCGTCAAAGGAAACGTCGCCTTGCAATTTGTGGCGGATCTGGCTGCGGTAACCGAGGCCTACCCGGGTTTCGGGCGTAAATTCGTACAGCGCGCCCAGCTGATAGCCGACGTCAAGCGTGTCGCCTTTCAGGCTGGCGTTGTCTTCCACCGTGCCGAGCGGCGTTGCCTGACGGACGCCGTTGCGGAGAATGGCCTTGATGTACTGGATCTGCATGCCGGCGCCGAGAGCCAGTTTGTCACTTGCCTTATAGGCGACCATCGGCGTAACCGTGGCCGTCGTCACTTTGGAAACGGTGCCGTGAAACCTGCCGGCCCAGCGGCTGTCGTATTTGGTAATCATGCCGTAAGGCACGTTAAGCGAAATGCCCGCCGTCACTTTGTCGCTGATCTGCCGCGACAGGTAAAAATGCGGCGACATGGCAGCGTGGACGATGTTGTCGACGTAGCCGCTTTCGTCGCCGTATTCGTTAAAAGCGTTTTTGGCCGTCGACCGCGGCGAAATCCAGGTGCCGCCCGCGTAGACATGCGTACCCGGATGCCTGGCGAGGACGGCGGGGTTGTAGAAAGAGTAGGAAATGTCTTCCGCGCCGGCGGTGGCGCCGGCAAAAGCGTTGCCCTGAGCGGAAGCGGACTGTTCTTTGAGGAAAAATCCGGACGCGTCGGCTTCCGAACAGGCAAGAACCGCGGCAAAGGCGGTCAGAGTCATAAGTCTTTTCATTTTAAAATATCTTGTTCTAAGTTTAGCCTTGCAACATCCCGCAATGTCGGAACCGCAGCAGGATTGATATATTATTTATTATGTTCGGCTGTCGGAATTTCCGTTTGCAAAAAAACGAAATAAAAATGTTACGATTGAAAAGTTAAACAGATTGTTGCCAAAAATCAAGCGGTTAATTTTATCCCCTGTATATCTTGACAAAAAGACGGCATTTTCAATGTGTTGTCCGAAAAATCCGGTTATTGCCGGCAGGCCGCGTTTTTGTACTTTACAAAATTTAGCCGAAAATAGTACAGTATAGTCATATTTGAGAGAATTACGGAGACTATCGTTTTGCGAAAATTTATAAGGTTTTGTTTAAAAACCGTTTTTACCGTGTTTAAAGTCAGATGCTCGATTGAATTTGACGAAAGAAACATGCCCCGGAAGGGCGTTTATGTTGCCAATCACGTTTCCTTTCTTGACCCTGTTTTGCTGTTTGCCTTTCTGCCCGGCGATCCGGTGTTTGCCTTAAACGGACATTTGTACCGCAACCGGTTGATCCGCTTTCTGATGAGGACAGCCGATGTTATGCCTTTCAATCCGATTGAGCCGGGCGACATCAAGGAGCTGATCGCCAAAGTGGACGGCGGGCGCCTGTGCGTGATTTTTGCCGAAGGACGGGTGACCGAAAGCGGCGGGCTGATGAAAATTTATGAAGCGCCGGGGCTGGTGGCGGACAAATCGGGCGCCCCGCTCATTCCGGTATGGATCGAGGGGCCTCAGTACGGCTATTTTTCCAAGACCAAAGGCAAACTGCCGCACCGGCCGCTGCCGAAAGTGCGGGTAATCGTCGGCCGGCCGCGTTCGTTTAAATTGAAGGACGAACTGCGGCGCCAGCGCGACCATATCAGCAACGAAGTTTATATGATTTTGCGCGAGATGAGTTTTGAAGTTCGTTACAATCCGGACATTTCCCTTTTTGCCCAGTTGATGAAAACGGCAAAAATCCATGCCAAAAAAGGCTTGTTCAGACGGCCGAAGTTCGTTGAGGACATTCAGCGCAAGCCGCAGTCTTACCGCGATATTGTCATCAAGTCCTTCGTGCTCGGCAAATATTTGAAGCGGCGGACTGAACCGGAAGAGCATGTGGGATTGTTTCTGCCCAACTCGGTTGCGGCATTGTGCAGCTTTTTCGGGCTGACGGCTTATGACCGGATCCCCGTCATGCTCAATTTCTCGGTCGGCGCGCAGAATATGGTGTCGATGTGCAAAACCGCACAGGTGCGAATCGTGGTGACGTCGCTTGCCTTTGTCAAAACCGCCAAAATGGAAGACGCCGTAAAGATGATGGAAGAGGCCGGCGTCAAAATCATTTATCTGGAAAAGGCGGCCAAAGAAATCGGCCTGTGGGACAAGATCAACGCCTATCTGCGTTACAAGATCAAGCGGGTGCCGATCAAAAAGGGCGGCAACCGCAAGGCTGTGATTCTGTTTACGTCGGGGTCGGAAGGAACGCCGAAGGCGGTGGTTTTGAGCCATGCCAACATTATTTCCAATATCAAGCAGATGTCGGCGATCGAAACCATCAACGTGACCGACACGGTGTTTAACGCTTTGCCTATGTTCCACAGTTTCGGTCTGGTGGTGGGCACGTTGTTTCCGTTGTTTGAAGGATCCAAGCTGTTTTTGTATCCGTCGCCCCTGCATTACCGCGTGGTGGCCGAGATCGTTTATGAAATCGGCGCGTCGATTATGTTCGGCACCGATACCTTTTTCCGCGGCTACGGCCGAATCGCACATCCGTTCGATTTTCACAATATCCGTTTTATGTTCGGCGGAGCGGAAGCGGTCAAGCCCGATACCCGCAATATCTGGATGGAGCGGCTGGGTATCCGCGTGCTGGAGGCTTACGGCGCAACCGAATGTTCGCCGGTAGTGAGTGCCAATAACCGCATTTTCAACCGATTCGGTTCCATCGGCAAGCTTTTGCCGGCGATAGAGTACAAGATTGAGCCGGTGCCGGGGATTGAAAAAGGCGGCGAACTGGTGGTGCGCGGTCCCAACATCATGATGGGATATATCCTGCCCGACAATCCGGGCGTGCTGGTGCCGCTTGAGGGCGGCTGGTATCATACCGGCGACGTAGTGGAGATTGACGAAATCGGATTTGTTTATATCCGCGACCGGATCAAACGCTTTGCCAAGATCGGCGGCGAAATGGTTTCCTTAAACGCGGTACATGAAATGGTCTGCAAAGCCTACGAGACGGACGGGGAATTTCAGTACGGCGTGGTGGCGATTCCGCACGAAAGCAAGGGTGAACAAATTGTTTTGGCAACCAACAACCGGAACGTGTCCCAGGACGGGCTGCATGCTTATATCAGAGCCAACGCCATGTCCGAGCTGTTTTTGCCGCGGATCATCTTGTATATGGAAAAGCTGCCGGTTTTTGCCACTGGCAAGGCAGACAACGTAACCTTAAAGAAAATCGTGTTGGCGGAAACGGCGAAATAAAACGCCGGCAGCATACATTCCCGCACCGGCATTGACTTTCGGAACAAACGTTGTATAATAAATTTTCAATTTGTATTATTAACCAAATTAAATTCATATGAACAAGAAAACAACAGTGCCGGGTTTGAATTTGAGCGAACTTCGCGACCTGGCTTATCGGGTAAAACCCGTCGTTAAAGCAAACGAACGTTTGTTTTTTGTAAAAGAAAGCGATTTGACCGCACCGATTGCGGAGCAGGAAAAAGTTTTGGAAGCTGACATGCTGTCCTTGTTGGGCGAAAGCGAATACGAGGGCGAAACCTATGCCGACGTTTTGCTGCAGATTCCGGAAGCTTTTGCCGAAAAGGTTTCGGCCTTTCGCATTTTGCCCGGCAACCGTGCGGCATGGTATGAAGGTCTGCTGCCGGAGGTTATGTTTTGTCAGGAATTTATCATCCTCGGACAAAAACATATTCCTTCCCGTTCTTATCGTTACGGAGGGCCGGAATTGCGTCCCGTCAAAGCCTGACCGGCATCTTAAAATGACGTTAACGCCTCTTGCTGCAAAGCGGGAGGCCTTAATTTTTTTAAAGACGACGGACAGTAAAAAAGGAATAAACTTGACTTTGGACAAAAAATGACTATAATAGCCGCCAATATAGGATTTTTAATTGATTATTATATGGAATGGATTTTTTTATTGTCCGCGGCGGCCGCAATTTGCGTATTGCTGCTTGTTTGCAAGCGATGCAGCCGGAATTTTGAAAAAAAGGCTGCCCGGTTGGAGAAAAAGTACCGGCGGACGGTGATGACACGCTGCGCGTACGGAGAAGCCCTGTTGGACACGATCAGCCAGATGGCCGACCTTCTTTCCGAGGAGAACAAACGTAAAATGCGCGAACAGACGACCATGCGCAAGACGATTGTGCATGACTGCGAAGCAAGCGAATCCACCGCCGGCGAATTAATGGCCTGTGAAGACGTGGCCGAGTTATTCACGCAAAAACTTTCTGTTTATGGAAAGATCCAAACTTCTTGAAGAAAAGAAGGCGGCGCTTGAAATTCGTGAAAGACGGATTATTGCCGCCCTGTGTTCCCAAAAGCCTTCGTCCGAAGAGGTACAATGGTATGAACGACAGATGAAGCTCTTTGAGAGCGACGATCCCGAGGTCTGTTTTGCGGCAATGGACAACATGATTGCCGGATACCGGCCGGAAAGCAGAACGTGTTCCTGAAAGACGTTCGGAAAACATGTAAAAAAGGGGCTTTGAGCTCCTTTTTTTGTGTTTTAAAAGAACTCGCTCTTGCTTTTCGCAAGAAAGATATTTATCGTAATAATACATTTCAGCAAATAATACAGGAGAAAAATTATGCAAAAATCTGTTTTGTGTCTGTTGCTTGCGGCAAGTTTGCTCAGCGGCTGCGCAACCGATCCGTACACGGGGGAGAGTAAAGTGTCAAAAACGGCCTGGGGCGCCGGCATCGGTACCGCGGTCGGCGCCGGCGTGGGCGCTTTGGTCGGCGGTGAAAAGGGCGCGCTGATCGGAGCCGGGATCGGTGCCGTGGGCGGTGCGGCCACCGGCGGATACATGGATTTGCAGGCGCGCAAGCTGCGGCAGGAATTGGTCGGCACCGGCGTTCAGGTTGCCGAGCTGGAAAACGGACAGATCCAGCTTTTAATGCCGAGCAACATTACTTTTGACTTTGATTCCGCCGTTTTCAAGACCGGGTTTAACCGTACGCTTGATTCGGTGGCCAAAGTGCTGACGGAATACGACAAGACGAAGGTTATTGTTTCCGGCTACACGGACAATATCGGTAAAGCCGCCTATAACAACGAACTGTCGCTCAAACGCGCACGGGCGGTGGCCGATTATCTGATTTTGCGTGACGTTTCTCCGGCCAGGATCAGCGTTTACGGCTACGGTTCGCAGTATCCGATCGCTTCCAACGCAACCGAAGCCGGCCGCGCGCAAAACCGCCGGGTAACGATTACGCTGCAGCAGATGTAAAACCGGTTTTCGCAAATTTTACAAAATGCCGCCTTTGCGCGGCATTTTTTATTGTATGCCTAACAAAAAACGTGGTTGTCCGGGATTGAATGTTTAAGCGCCGGAACGGCCGCCCCGCGCTTTTGATCATGGGCAGGCCGCAAGGTTTGCAGTCGTTTTGAAAGTTCCTGTTTGCCGGGTGATATCTACAGGTTTCCGTCCGGTGCAGTTTATCGTAAACGGAACAATAGGTCTGCCACCTGAAAAAAAAGATGCGGAACAAAGTCCGTTGACGGTGGACGGGGCTCCGTTTGCGATGAGCCGAGCCGTTCGTGCACGGAGGAAATCGAATGCGTCGTTCAGGCGGGATCGGCAAGACCCGGCCTGGCGTATATGAGAGGCGCCGGCATTTTAGAACCGCCCCTTAACCAAGGACCTCCGCCCGGAAGAAGGGAAATTTTTTTATCCGGTACAAGAAGGCAAAATGCCGGCCGCCGCAATGGATATAACCGCAATGTCTATTGAACCAGATGCCGTTCGTAACAATATCAAATGATGTGTAGCAACAACGGGTAAAGGATGAAAAATCATGAAAAAACTGTCTGCACTGATTATGTTTACTTTGCTGGCGACGGCCGGATATTATATCGGCAATGCGGTTGCCCAAAACAAGACGTCGGCAGACCAACAGGCTCTGGACGGCGTGCTGGTGGTCGAAGAAACCTACGGCGTTGCCGTTCCGGTTCAGGCAGCCTCGCCGACGGCCGATTCCGCCGCCGGTTCCGCTGCCGGAACTGACGCAACAACACCGGCAGCCGGCGGCGCCGACGGAAAAAATGCCGCAACGCCGGTTACCGGAAGTAATAATGACGGCAACGGCAACACAGTGGTTGAAGAAACCGTCACCGAAGAAGGCTATGTTGAAGAATAATCAATTATTAAGCACACTTTCCACCGAGACTTCCCTCAAAGGATCTTTCCCCCAACCCCTCGTCCTTTGAGGGATTTTTTTTAAGAAAAAAACAAAAAAAGCCCCGGGATCCGGGGCTTGGAACATGTCCTGACGGCTTATCGGAAGGTGTAACGGACACCGAACGAATATTCGTTCATGTGGTCAATTCCGTCAACGCGGTCGATTTTGACATACCGCGCCAGAAGACGGGCCGACCAGTTTTCGTCGATATGATAGGTCAGTCCGCCGCCGAAACGGTAGCCCCAGCCGCGATCCCGCCGGTCTTTGGAGAAGCGGAAATCGTGTTTAAACGAATATTCGCCGAAGCCCATTGTCGCCGTCGGCGCCAGCCGGCCTTCGCAGCCGAGCGGCAGATAGGCCATCAGATCAAGTCCGTAAGCCTGAAAGGCGGTGTTTTTGAGGTCCGATCCGGCGTCGAACTTGTGTTTGTCGGAGTATTGATAAAAAAGTTCGGTGCCGAAATATTTGTTATAGACCGATCCGAGGTTGAACGAACCGGAATTGTGGTATGCGTGAGCACCTTCCGCGCGAACTTCGCCGTAGGCGTAATTGACGCCGAGGTACGGTTTGTAGTCGTTTTCTATCGCGCGGGCGGAAGCGGCGTTCAGGCAAACGCCGGCGGCAAGCAGCAGGGCTGTGGTTATTTTTTGCATTTTTGTTCCTTTCTTTAAGACTTTTTAATATAATCTAAGCTAGGATTTGAGAAAGTAAAGTGAAAAGTGGAAGTATTCCGCAAAGGAGTAAGCTATGGAAAAGCAGAAGTCGCAGTCGGGCTACACCCTGATCGAGGCGATCATGTTTATCGGCGTCATTGCAATGCTGGCGATAGCAGTGATCAACCTGATCAACAGCATGCTGGACAAATATCGGATAAGCCGGGTTACCCAGCAGATCGTGGATTTGCAGAAAAACATCGATTTTCGTTTTTCCGCGGCGGAAAATTTCGGTGATCTGGAATCAAAACTTTTGACCGGCGAAAGCATCGTTCCCGGCGACATGGTCGGAGGAAACAAGATTTATCATGCTTACAAGGGGGAAGTGACGATAAAAAGCGCGCAGCAGGACAGCGTTTATGAAGTCACCTTCAAAGACTTGCCCTACAATGCCTGCACCGAACTGGCGATGATCGACTGGATGACCGGCTACAATTCACATCTGGTGCACATCAAGGTCAACAGTAAATATTTTACCTGGCAGGGGAAAAACGCGACCAAGCTGCCGATGGAATACGACAATGCCATCACCGCCTGTCAGGACAACCGCAACAATGTCATAACCTGGCAGTTTCAGTAGGGCTTCGGCATGCGGTTAAAAACTGGGTGCAAAGTGATTTTTTGCTTGAAGAAAATTGTTGAAATTTATATATAGTTGGCTATATGAAACCGATTATGAAAATATAAACTTGATAGGAGAGATAAAATGGTTGAAACGTCTGTTATTCTGCCTCCCGATTACAAACCCTCGGCAGACGAGGAATATATGAACGAAATGCAGGTCGAATATTTCCGCCAAAAACTGCTTGATTGGAAAAAATCTCTTCTTGCACAGTCTCAGGACACGCTGGAGGAACTGCGTCAGGGCGGTTTGAACCAGCCCGACGAGCTGGACCGCGCCTCAATGGAAACGGACAAGGCGCTGGACCTGCGGACCAAAGACCGTGCCCGCAAGCTGATCAGCAAGATCAACGACGCCCTGAAGCGGATTGAAGACGGCACCTACGGCTATTGCGAGGAAACCGGCGAGCCGATCGGGGTTGAGCGGCTGGAAGCCCGGCCGGTGGCCACGCTTTCGATCGAAGCGCAGGAGCGCCATGAGAGAATGGAAAAAACCTACAGCGAAGACTAAGCGGCATTATGGAAAAAAAGGACTTTATACTTGCTTCGGCATCTCCTTACCGTCTGGCACTTCTGGAACAGGTGGCGCTTTGTCCGAAGCTGGTCTGTCCGGCAGACATTGACGAGAGCTGCCTGCGTTTTGAAACGCCGTCGCGCTACGTGAAGCGGATGGCGCTGGAAAAGGCCAGACGGGTGGCGGCTCTGCATCCGGGAGAAAACGTGCTTGCCTGCGATACGGTAGTGGTCGTCGGCCGCCGGATTTTGCACAAAGCCGGCAGCGACGAGGAACAGACGCGGGTTATGCGTCTGGTTTCGGGGCGCGCCAGCCATGTGCTTTCCGCCGTCTGTCTGATCAACAAAAACGGCAGGGAAGCTTTGCGCTTTTCGGATTCCAGGGTGCTGACCAAGCGGCTTTCGGAAGAAGACATCCGCAATTATGTCGCAACCGGAGAATGGAAGGGATGCAGCGGGTATAAAATCGAAGGACGTTTCGCCGGTTTTGTCCGCAAAATCGTCGGTTCTTATTCCGGCATTGTCGGACTGCCGCTGTTTGAAACGCAGAATTTACTGAATGGAGCGGGAATCAGATGACAACAGATACCATCGTTTATGATAAAAATTCGACTGTGACCGGAATTGCGCTGCTTGAGAACGGCAACCCCGAAGAATTGGAAATCATTACCGGCAGTCAGGCGATCAGCGGTAATGTTTATTTGGGAAAAATCAGCAAAAAAGTAATGCTGGCGGGTGACAAGGAAGGCTTTTTCGTCAATCTCGGAAACGGCCTTGAAGGATTCTTGAACGCTGAGGAAAACGGTTTGTCCGAGGTTAAGCTGACCGAAGGGCAAAGCATCGTCGTGCAGGTTTCGCAGGAAAAAAGAGCCGAAAAACACGCCCGGCTGGTGCGTTCGGTACAGCTGGTAGGCAGTTATCTGGTTTATTGTCCGTACCGGCTGCGGGTGGAAGCTTCCGCCAAAATCGAAGACAAACACAAAATGGCCGAGTATATGGAAAAGGTCAAAGAAAACATGACCGGTCAGGAAGGCTGGATTTTGCGGACCGCTTCGGTTGAGGCGGATTTTGCCGAAGTGGAAAAGGAAATGAACGAACTGCGCGATACTTTTGAGCATATCCGAATGAAGGCGCGCAGCGAACAGGCTCCCTGTCTGCTTTATGCCAAGCCGGATTCCCTGTTTGAATATCTGGCCCGGCATGCGGGAACCCTGAACAAACTGGTGACCAACAGCCGCAACATTGAAAGCGAGGTAAAAGCCGTTTACGGCGACGCGTTTGCCGTCGAAATCTGCCAGAATCCGTTTGAAGAATACGGAATTGACGAAACAATCGCTCAGGCTTTGGAAAAAGAAGTCGGCTTAAAAGGCGGCGGCCGGATCAGCATTGAAGAAACACGCGCCTGCACGGCTGTTGATGTTGACAGCGGCCGGGATGTCGGCGGCGGTGCCTTGAACAGAATTAACGAAGAAGCCGCTTATGAAATTGCCCGGCAGATCCGGTTGCGTAATCTGGCCGGAAAAATCGTCATCGACTTTGCCGGTCATTCGGAATACAAGTATATCAAGCCGTTGCTGGAAATTCTGGAACGGGAACTGGCCAAAGACAGCATAAAAAGCCATGTGGCGGGTTTGAGCCGGGCCGGATTGGTGGAAATTATCCGTGTCCGCCGGCGGCCTTCGCTTTCGGAACTGATGACGGAAGAATGCCCGACCTGCAACGGTACCGGACGGGTGGAAAAAGGAGCCTGAAAATGGGGGAAGTTCTGAAAACCTGCCGCTGCCCAATCTGCGGCAAGGTGGCGCCGGTGGGAAAATACCGTCCGTTTTGTTCCAAACGTTGTGCCGACATAGACCTCGGCAACTGGTTTAACGAATCATACCGGGTGGAGGCGGAAGAAATCGACGATCAGGACATCGAAGCCTTGGAGGAACTGGCTTCCCGTCCCGACGATGATGAGGACGGAAAGTAAAAGGCCGTGCGTTTATCGGTCGAAAAGTCCGATGGTTTTCTTTATGCCGGCCGAAACTGCGGAGCCGGAAAACAAGAAAAAGAACCTGAACTCCGGAGCGGAAAAGCAAACTGCGCCCGATCGGAGGCGGGATACAAAAAAACACCATCCTTGAGGGATGGTGTTTTTTTGTTGAAACTTCCGTTTATTCCCGTTCTCTGTATTCCAGAAACCATGGAAGTTCGGAAGAATAAACGTTGTCGCCGTACTTGATGACAAAGCGGAATTCATATTCTGCCTGCCAGCAGGGGAATCCGTCATCATTAACCGTTTCCTGCCAACCGTGTACCAAATGGTACGAAGCCGCAAAGTCCGAATAGACGGCCGGTACCGGAAAATCACAGCTCAGCTTGTCGTCGACATAACGCGCCCGTTCAAATACGGCGGTCGTTAACGTGGTAAAAGCGAGATTTTCGTCATCGTTTTTCCGCATTTCCACCCGCTGATCTTCCTTGTAAACGTCTATGGCGACGCCGTCAACCGCCGTTCCTTCTTCCCGGATTTGGGGATCGGTCGAAATTTCCAGGGAAATGTCGTCCAGAACGGCGTATTTTTCCCCGGCGTCAAACCGGAAGATTTCCTGCGGGAAAAGCACATAGTGCTTCAACAACGCTTCTTTTTTGAAGGTTTTGGTTCCGCTTTCCGACCAGGTCTGTTCCACTTCTATCCAGCTTTTGTAAGTTCCCGAAGCCTTAGCGGCATCAACCGATACCGGCTCCACGCCTTCGTTTACTTTTTTGCTTGCCAGCAAAACATCTCCGGCTTTTTCAAGCGATTTGGCCACGACGGAAGCTTCAATCGTATAGCTTTTGTCATTAAAAACCACGGAAATGGAATGTCGGACGAGTTTTCGCAGCCAGGTTTGGCCGTTTTCCGTCAGGTTGTCCATGCCGGTTACCGTCATGCCGTTGTCGACAATGGCGCCATAGCGGATATAAGGCATTTCTTTTTCGGTAACGCCGTCGTCATAGGTCGGAACTTCGTACATCAACTCATATTCCAGAACAAAACCGTTTTCGTACTTCAGGCTGTAAACCAGCACGGAATCGACAACGGTTACATAATCCTGTTCTTTTCGACTGTCGGATGTTTGATAACTGATGCCGACTTCCGGTTGCCCGAAATCGAAATTTTCGACTTCCACTTCGTCAATCACGTGATTAAAGCGGTTAAAGAGAGTGACCGAAACTTTGTTCTCGAAAGCGGCACGGGTTTGTCCCCTGACCACAATCCAGGATTCATAGCTCAGTTGGGTGCCTTCGGTTCCGACTTCTTCCGTCACCTCCTGGGCAACGCCTTCGTCAAGAACTTCGCTTTCGATGACTTCGCGCTTGGAAATCTCTTCTTCCTTTTCGCAGGAAGTCATCATCGTTGTGCCGGCAAGCATGGCAGCTGCTGCCATGACAAACCAAAATTTGTTTGTTTTCATAAATAAAAAGGTTTTAAAAAGTTGAACATGGTTTTACCGTTTTTTCTTCTTTTCACCGGATTATTATCCGAACCTTTCTCATCCGGCAGGACGCTAAACGGATGCCGTGAAGCCAAAACTTCCGTTTCGGATGCTCTCATTAAATAATAGAAAGATAATAGTTGTCCGATAATAATTTGATGAAACTTTTCACATTTCCTTCTCCTTCCGGGAGGGAAGGAAAAAAGACTTCTCCCTGCGTCTTTTTCCCTAAGTCCCGAAGAAGGGCCCCGCCCTAAAGGGGATTTTATTGTCCACCGGAACGGACAACGGGCGGGGATCAAAGGTTATTGGTTATAATCCGCCGGTGCTGTCGCTCCAGTCGGCATAACCGATGCCGTTCTCGCAATAAGAGCACCCCGAACAAAGGAATTTGCGCTCACCGGTGCAGCCGTAAGAGTACTTGCTGCTGTTGGCGCAATAACCGGAACTGTTATGACATCTGTAATAATAAGGTACTACCGAAGTAAACCAACGCGGTCCGGATTCGGCTGTGCAAAACACTTGCTTACCCCCTTGAGTGCAGTTATTGGTATTGGCTGCCGAATGACAACCGGTTACTTTTACTTCTTTAACGCTTTGGCCTTTTGAATTACAGGTATTCTGTTCAAAGGTAGCCTCTTTCAGTTTAGGATACCAGCTGTTGATCGTTTGCGTTTTTCCGTAGGTATTCGGACTGCCGCTGTAGGAAACGTAGACGGAAAAGCTTCCGGGTGTGGCAAAGGTAAATTCGTCCGAAAACGGGTTGTTTTCGGCAAAGTTATACTGATTGCTTTTATAGCCGGTACAGTGGTCTCTGTAAGGAGAAGAACTGTTGAAGTTTCTGCTCTGGCCGGTAGGCATACAGGCACTGTCGGAAACCGAATACATAATACGCCGGCTGCCGGATTTTGAACCCTTCAACGTCATATAGCTACCGTCTGACGGGAAGCTGAAACTGCTGGTATACTTTGTTCCCATTGCGGAAATCGAGCTGCTGCTGTCGGCAATGCAGGCAACGGAATTGCCCGCTTTACGCAGACGAATCGGTTTTGCCGAGGTAAAAGTGCTGCCGCCGCCAACATAAAGGTATCTGTCTTCCCAGACATTGACCAGCGTATGGCTGACATCAACCGACGAAGAACCGCGGACAACCGTTCCCACACAATATTGCTTGCCTTGTTTGAACATGCCGGAAGTATTTTTGTCGTAGTCGCTGTGTCTGCCGCTGGCCAAAAGTCTGCGGACGTAAAGTTTAGACCTGTTGTTGACGTTTACGTTCAAAAATGAGAAGATATTGTGTGCGTAAACCGTAGAGTTATCGATATTTATCGTTCCTCCGGCACCTTCGTTCGTGTCAAAATCGGGGGCACGGCCCGTTGAGCCGCTGACTTTGGCGTTTTTGAATTCAACAATATGGTAACCGTCGCCATGGAAAACCAGACGGGCAAGCGACGTGTTGGTCGCATCTCCGCTCGGTCTCAAAGGATCGTATTGCGTGCTCTCCTTGGTGATTACGGCCGTATTAAATCCAACATCGCCGGTAAAACGAATTTTGGTACCGTCGTTTTGGTTGATTACTGTCCGAGCCGAGTCATACAGAGCATCATTAGAATTGCTGGTATGGCTGTTCAAAGACAGTTCATGAGTTTGAATCAACCCGATATTGTCCCATATGTATGTTGACAGGGATTTTCCGTCTTCTTTCTTAACGGTAAAGGTTCTGCCGCCCCATTGCTGCGCTTTGCCGCTGTCATCCTGATAAGTCAGCCGCAAATCGATATTGGTAAAGCCGCGGCTTAAAATGTTATTGGCATATTCAAGCGGAATGCGCAGTTCCGGATTTTTACCGGTATCGTTGTACTCTTCGTCACATTCGGAATAAGCGGACGGATCCAGTTTGTATAATGCGCCGATGCCGTTGATCGAAGCATACATTTTCTGTGAACTTTGTCCCTTGGCATAAATCAGCTTGTCTCCGTTGCTGCGGTTATCGTATGACAATCCTGCCTGTGGCATTCTGAAGTCGGAACGCAAGAACAGGTGCGTGCCGGCCTTAAAACCGTTTTTCGGCGAGGTAAGCGTGATATAAAACGCATTCCAGGCTCCTTTATACTGGCCGAAGCGTTCGTCGGCCGTAACCGCCGTACCCACTTTGGACAGCAGACGCTGGTCACAGGTAATCTTGCAGCGGTAATAGCCGAGATATTTGGTCGGGTCGGTCGTATTTCTATACATTCTCTTGCCTTCGCCGTCATAATCGATCTTGCAGGGGATTACCGTGCCTTTGACGCCTTCATAGTTTACGCAGGTTGACGGCCAGTTTTCGGGCGATTCGATATTCATTTCCGCGTGTTTGGCCTTGCAGAAATTAAGCGGGCTCCAGCGGCAGAAATAGTAGCCGAACATATACGGACAGACGTCGTTGCTG
>MNTV01000031.1:1453-131166 GCA_001917175.1 Azospirillum sp. 51_20 | reverse complement strand
TACGACGACGGGATCACGCGGCAGACGATGCCCTATCATCCGATCAGGAACGTCCGCGACAACGGTTACACTCTGACCGACCTTGATTTCATAATCGAAGACAACGGGGAAGGAGAACAGGTCGTCTACCTGCGCAAGCGGTTTGACCATTCGGTTTCGCTTGATTTTAACGGCAAGACCTATACCCTGACCGCCAAAATCGAACTGCGGCTTTATGCCGGCGCTCATCCGGCAGTCGTTTCCAGCGAAATCGTCAACAGCGGCATCGGCAATATCGAACACAATTTGTGGACAAGCCGTTATACCAGCTGGGTTGAAGTCAAGCACCGGTATTCTGACGGCAGCATCGGCAACAAAACTTATACGATCGAAAACATGCGGACGGAAATCGACGCGGATATCGAAAAATATAAGGAATTGCCCGACGCAGACCTCAGGCTTGCCGGCGCCGGTTTTGCGGACGCGGTTGTCCGCGATACGGTAGGAATGCCCGAACGAATGGTCGTGTGCGAAGTGAGACGTCGGTATGAAGTGAAATACAACTACTTCACGCTGAGTTTTCCGGTGAGCGAATATGAGGCGTATTATGACGACGGCCTGACAAGGTTTGAAATGCCGTCGCTGAAATATACGGACATCCGCGAAGAGCACGAACTCCGTTACGTCGGCAAATACGAAGGCGACGAACGCGATTATCTGGAATATTATTTCACGCAAAACGTCTTTGCCTCTTTGGGCGAGGCCGTGCATGAAGCTTCCAAGGAATTCCAGGTTATCGTCTACACCGAATGACAAACGTTCGGTTTATCCTGCAAAAAAATCCCGCAGCCGCAAAAGCCGCGGGATTTTTTGTAACATTTTGTAACAACATGTTAAGAGCATTTTATTAAAAAGTATGATATATATGCGCGCAGATTGTGTTTTCAACTCCAAAAATGAGGATTTTTCAGCATGGCTAAAATCAAAGTTGCGGTCATCGGCGCCGGCATGATGGGCAAGAACCATCTTAAAACTTACAAATCTCTGCCGAACGTCGAACTCGTCGGCGTTTACGACATTTTTCCCGAAGCCGCCCAAAAAGCCGCTGAAACATTCGGCGTAAAAGTATTTTCCAGCATGGAGGAAGTTGCCGAAAAGGTTGACGCCGTCAGTGTCGTCACCACTTCCGTCACCCATGCGGACGTCGGCGAATTCTTTTTGAACAAAGGCATTCACTGCATGATGGAAAAGCCGTTGGCCACTTCCGAAGAAGGATGCCGGCGCCTGATCAACGCCGCCAAAAAGAATAATGTCGTGCTTTTGGTCGGCCATATCGAGAGATTTAACCCGGCGGTTGAACAGATGGGCAAAATCCTTTCCGACACCTCCAAGATCCGTTCGCTGACGGCGCAGAGAATGTCCGCCGCTTCCGGCCGCATTACCGATGTCGACGTGGCCATGGACCTGATGATCCACGACGTCGAAGTCATCCAGTCGCTGGTCAGGTCGCCGGTCATCAACGTACAAGCCGCCGCCGTCAAAACTTCCGATCATCCGGAAGGCAAAGATTATATCACCGCGGTGCTGGAATTTGCCAACGGCGTTACCGCCAACATTACCGCCAGCCGCATTACCCAGGCCCGGGTACGCACCCTGACGGTTACCACCGACACCAACTATATCGACATGGACTTCATCAACCAGAGCATCAACGTACATTCGCAGGGCCGCATGCCGTATGTTAATCAGGAAAATATTCCTGAATGGATGAACTATGGCTTAAAAGGCAGCGTGGAACAACTGTTCATTCCGAGCAATCAGCCGTTGACCGCCGAGCTGAGCCACTTTATCAGTTGCGTTAACGGCGAGGCGACGCCGCGCATTTCCGGCGAAAACGCTTTTGACGCCCTGAAAGTCATTTGGGAAGTGGAAGACAAACTCGGCCTTTTGGCGCATGAGGAAACTTCCGCCCAAAGCAAAGCTTCCGCCGTCGCTTAAAAAAAACAAATAATGACGCAGCGCTACAAAATCACCGTAGAATATGACGGTACTGATCTGCTCGGCTGGCAGAAACAGCTGGACGGGTCGAGTGCACAAGAGTTTCTGGAAAAGGCGGTCGAAGCCTTTTGTCAGGAAAAAACCGAAGTTTACGGCGCCGGTCGCACGGACGCCGGGGTGCATGCGCTGGCGCAGATCGCTCATTTCGATTTAAACCGCGAAGTTGACCCTTTTCGCCTGCGCGAGGCGGTAAACGCTCATCTCCGCAGTATGGAAGCACCGGTCTCGGTGCTGGCGGCGGAAAAAACGGCACCGGACTTTCACGCCCGCTATTCGGCCGTCGGACGCGCTTATATTTACCGCATCACCAATCGCCGGGCGCCGCTTGTCATTGACAAAAACCGCAGCTGGCCGGTAGTGGTTCCTTTAGATGTCGATAAAATGCGCGAAGGCGCGGCTTATCTCCTCGGACATCATGACTTCACTTCCTTCCGCGCGGTCAAATGTCAGGCCAAATCGCCGCTCAAAACGCTCGACCGGCTCGACATCCGGCAGGAAGGAGAAAACATTTTCTTTTATACGGAAGCACGTTCTTTTCTTCATCATCAGGTGCGCAATATGGTCGGCACGCTGAAAATGGTCGGCGACGGACACTTGGCGCCGGAAGAAATAAAAACCATCCTTGAAGCCCGCGACCGGCGGGCGGCGGGGCCGACGGCACCGGCCTGCGGACTGTATTTAAGCAAAATTATGTACCGCTCTTAGCTAAAAATACTGTTGTTTTTTTCGTGCTCTCGGCTATACTTTCAGATACAGACTTTTCCAAAAGGGAGAAATGTGCAATGGCACACGTTATCAAAGTATGTATGGGCAGCTCCTGTTTTGCCCGGGGAAACGCCAAAAACCTCCAGCTGATTCAAAATTTTCTGGAACAAAACGAAATTGAGGCCGAAGTCGAACTGACCGGGCTTCGCTGCTGCAACCGCTGCGCCGTCGGTCCCAACATCACCATTGACGGGGTGGAATATCACAACGTCGACAACGGCACCCTGCTTGACATTTTGGAAAAAAACTTCCGCAAATAACCGACCGGGAACAAAACCATGTCCGACCGCGAATACCCTCTATATACAATCAAAAACAACTGTGTGGACTGTTACAAATGCGTCCGCCGCTGTCCGGTCAAGGCAATCAAGATCGAAGACGGCAGCGCCCAGATCGTGCCCGACCTGTGCATTGCCTGCGGCACCTGCTACCGGGTCTGCCCGGCCAAAGCCAAACAGCCGCGCAACGACCTGACACGGGCAAAACACCTGATCGAATCGGGCAAAGACGTTTACGTTTCCCTGGCGCCTTCCTGGATTGCCGAATTTGACGGACTGCCGGCGGAAAAGATGATCGCTTCCCTGCGCCGGCTCGGCTTCCGCGGGGTGGGAGAAACCGCTGCCGGCGCGGAGGAAGTTTCCGCCCACATCGCCTGCTTGCTCGGAGAAAAAGAATCGGGACTGCTGATCTCCACCGCCTGTCCGGCGGTGGTCGAGTACGTACGCAAATACCTGCCGGAGATGACGCCGCACCTGACGCCGCTTTCGTCGCCGCTGCTGGCTCACTGCCGGATGCTGAAAGATAAGCTGGGCAAGGACATCGAAGTGGTGTTCGTCGGCCCCTGCATCGCCAAAAAGCTTGAAGCCGACGCCCATCCCGAGCTGCTGAGCTTAAGCCTCAGCTTCGGAGACATCCGTCAATGGTTCCGGGAAGCCGGAATTTTTCCGGAGGAAATCCGCACCAGCGTTTATGACAAATTCGTAATGACCAAAGCGGAAGAAGGCACCGCCTATCCGATCGAAGGCGGCATGATCGAAACCGTCAAACCTTATACGGCTGCCCGAAACGCCTACATGATGCAGGTATCGGGCATCCAGAACATCAAACGCGAACTGGCGGGGCTGAAAGCGGAAAATTTCGACCGGCCGGTTTTTATCGAATGCCTGGCCTGCCACGGCGGCTGCGTGGCCGGCCCCTGCATGAGCAACCGCAGCGCCGGTTTTGACAAGCGGCTGAACATTCTGAAAAACAGCAACTTTTCCGACCGTGCCGGCAAACGCGAACTACAGGCAGACATCAGCCTGCAATACGGCGAAAAAGCCGTCAAAGACAAAGAATTCGGCGAAGCGGAAATCAAACGGGCGCTGGCGGTGATCGGCAAATACGGCGTGGAAGACGAATTGAACTGCGGCGGCTGCGGTTATGACACCTGCCGCAATTTTGCCCGCGCAATGCTTTCCGGCAAAGCCGAACCGGAAATGTGCGTTTCCAACATGAAACAGCAGGCTCAGCGCAAGGCCAACGCTCTTCTCCGCTGCATTCCCTCGCCGATCGTGATTGCCGACAGCCGGTTAAACATCATCGAATATAACGACAAGTTCGCCGAAACTTTCTGGTCGGAAGCGGAACACGGGGAAATTTACGAAAGAAACGACCTTCGCGGCGCCGACCTTCGCGACTTCATAGACTTCACCAACCTGTTTTCGGCTTCGCTCGACCTTGAACAGGACATCCGGCGCGAACATGTCCGCTTCGGCGACCGGCTGTTTGACGTGGTGGTCTTCAACATCGACAAGAAACAGATTGTCGGCGGCATTATCCAGGACGTGACCAAAATGGAGATGAAAAAGGAGCGAATCGCCGAAAAGGCTAAAGACGTGATCCGTAAAAACCTGGCCACCGTCCAGCAGATTGCCTGCACTTTGGGCGAACATATGGCAGAAACGGAAATTCTGCTGCGTTCGATCGCCGAAGACTACGCCGGCGGCGAATCCGAAAGCAGCGTGGAAAAACCGATCAAATCTTACGAGGATGACAAATGAGCAATTCGCTGTTTATCGACATCGGTTCCTGCCAAAGGCAGAAAGACGGCGAAGACTGCTTCGGCGACACCATCTATTCCAAGAAAATTCCCGAGGAAAGACGGGTGATCAGCATTCTTTCCGACGGGCTGGGCAGCGGCGTGAAGGCCAACATCCTGTCGTCGATGACCACCCGGATGGCCATGAAATTCATGGAAGACAACACCGACCTGCTGCGCTCAAGCGAAATTATGATGGACGCGCTGCCGATCTGCCAGATACGCAAGATCAGCTATGCCACCTTTTCCATCGTTGACAGCGAACTGGAGGGCAAAACCCGGATTTTCGAGATGGATAACCCCCGTTACATCTTCATCCGCAACCACCGGCTGCTGGCGATCAAAGGACGGGAATTTTCCTCGCCGAAATGGAAAGAACGCACCATCAGCGTTTCGCAGATAACCACCCAGCCGGAAGACCGCATCATCCTGATGTCGGACGGCGTAACCCAGGCAGGGCTCGGCAACAAGCGCTATCCGCTCGGCTGGGGACGGCAGGGCTGTATAGACTTCGTTTTAAAAGAAATTGAAAAAGACCCTTACATGTCTTCGCAGACGCTGGCGCAAAAGATCGTCGAAGAAGCGCTGACCAAGGAAATCGACCATAAGGCCGGCGACGACATCAGCTGCGTTTCCATTTACTTCCGCACTCCGCGCAAACTGCTGGTTTTGACCGGACCGCCGTTTGACGAGGACAAAGACCGCGAATTTGCCGAACTGGTTTCCGACTACGACGGCAAGGTGGCCATCTGCGGCGGCACCACCGCCAACATCATCGAACGAGAACTGTGTCTGAAATGCGAAATCGACAAGACCAGTTTCGACACCGCGATCCCGATGGCCTCGACCATGGAAGGGGTTGATTTGGTGACGGAAGGCATTTTAACCTTGACCGACGCGTATCGTATGCTAAAAGAAGGGATCGACAGAAAACCCAACGTCGCTTCGGTCCGTTTGGTCAACCTGCTGCTTGGCAGCGACCGGATCGATTTTGTGGTCGGCACCAAAATCAACGTCGCCCACCAGGATCCGAGTTTGCCGATGGAGCTTGAAATCAGGCGCAACATCGTCAAAAAGATTTTCAGGCTGCTGCAAAGCCAGTACCTGAAGGAAATTTCGGTCAGATACTTGTAGTAAAGGAACATAATTATGGAAAAAGTGAAAATCAAAATTTGCTGTGGAACTTCCTGTTTCGTAATGGGAGCAGCCCAGATCCAGGTGCTGGAATTCGCCCCGCCGGCGGATATTGCCGACAAAATCGAAATCGAAGAAGCGCGCTGCATGAACTATTGCAAGAACACCACCGCAAAATACAACCGCGGACCGTTCGTGCTGGTCAACGACGAGCTTATCGAAGAAGCCAATTTTGAAAAAGTAGTCAACAAAGTAAGAGAAATTTTGAACCGGGAAAACTAATGCTGATACCTAAGAACAATGCCAACCAGATGCGCACCCGCATTCTGGTCAAAATCGTCGAGAAATTTTTACAGGGACGCTTTGCCGACGCCGACCGCATTCCGCTCGAGCTGCGGCCCAAGGGCGGCGAAGTGAGCCGCTGCTGCATCTATAAGGACCGCGCCATTTTGAAATACCGCTGCATGGCGAGCATGGGCTTTGCCCCCGAAGACGAAACCGACGAACTGACAAGCTTAAAAGAATACGGCGAACGCGCGCTGGCAAGAAGCGAACACGCAGTCAACAAGCTGTCGGTTATCACCGACGCCTGCTCGGGCTGCATCCGCTCCCGCTATCTGGTTACCGACGCCTGCCGCGGCTGTTTTGCCAAACCCTGCCAGGTCAACTGCCCCAAACAGGCAATCACCATCGTCAACGGCCGTTCGCACATCGACCCCGACAAGTGCATTTCCTGCGGACGCTGTCAGGAAGTCTGCCCCTATCACGCCGTTATCCGGGTGCCGATCCCGTGCGAGGAAGCCTGCCCGGTCGGCGCCATCAGCAAAGACGAATCCGGCAAAGAGCACATTGATCCGGAAAAATGCATCCTCTGCGGCAAATGCCTGCAATCCTGTCCTTTCGGCGCAGTAGTCGAAATGTCGCAGATGGTTGACGTGCTGAAGCTTCTGGCCGACGAAAATAAAAAAGTGGTCGCCATGCTGGCGCCGGCCGTTCTCGGACAATTCCCCGGCACCATTAACAACCTGATCGGCGCTTTGAAAAAACTCGGCTTTGCCGACGTGGTCGAAGTTGCAGTCGGTGCCGATATTACCACCCGCAAAGAAGCGGCCGAGTTTATCGAAAAAATGGAAAACGGCGAAAAGATGATGACCACTTCCTGCTGCCCGGCCTATTACAAAGCTGCGGATCTGCATATTCCGGAAATCAAACCTTTCGTTTCCCACACCCGCACGCCGATGTATTACACCGCCGAACTGCTGAAACAGGAACAGCCGGAATGCACGGCGGTCTTCGTCGGCCCCTGTCTGGCCAAACGCTTCGAGGCGGAAAACGATCCCAACGTCGATTATGTGCTGACGTTTGAGGAAATCGGCGCCATGCTGGTGGCCTCGGGCATTAACGTGGCCGACTGCGAGCCGCAGGAATTCGCCAAAATCTCCTGCGCCCAGGGACGCCGGTTCCCGGTCAGCGGCGGTGTTGCCGGCGCAGTGGCCTCGCTGGTCGAAGGCAAGGCGGAATTTAAGCCGACAGCCATAAACGGTCTTAACAAAGCCAGCATCAAGCTGCTGAAGCAGTATGCGACCAAAGGTTCTGACTTCAACATGATCGAGGTGATGTGCTGCGAAGGCGGCTGCGTGGCCGGACCGGGCTGCGTGGCGCTGGCCAAGAAATCGGCGATCATGGTTGAAAACTATGTCAAGACCGCGCCCGACCTCAAAGACAAGCAGGACTGACGAAGCTTTGCCGGTCACTGCAAACGGCATCGCCGTTTTAAATAAGAAAATCTGTCCCCCGGCCGTACAATCCTGACGGCCGGGAAAGTTCAATTATCTGGAGATGGAAGGCTATGAGCCCGACAACCTGATTGTTGCCTACGCGCGGCCGGCGCTCGAAAAAAGCATGGAAGCGGCGGTCGTGTCGGCGGACAAGGACCTGATGCAGCTGATCCGCCCGGGGGTTGAGTTTTACGATCCGATGGCGGCATGCCGGTCTTTGCCTGCCGGTGCAGGCGGCATTACGGTCATCCCGGCAAAAAGGCCTCCTTTGGCGGAGGCCTTTTTCAATAACGGCTTTTTAAAGAAGCGGACACCTCACTTCAAGCCGGCAAGTTTTGTTCCCAGGCAGGCACGCAGGGAAACTTCGCCTTCGTGGCCGGGAGTGCGCGATATTTCGTCGATCAACCGCAGGAAACATTCCGCAAGCGGTTTGCGGCGGCTGCGGATCAGGCGCATATAGGCGCTGACCAGTTCCTGAATGTCGCTTCTTTCCTCAATCTTACATTCGTCAATGCACAAATCGCGGAAATCGGAAACAGGCAGCATGCTGAACACTTTCGCAATCATCTCCTTATCCATGTCTTCAAAGAAAAAGCCGACCGGCACATTGAGCAGCCGGGAGAAAATCCACAGGCGCTGGGCGGAAATGCGGTTGCCGCCGATTTCATACTGCTGGATCTGCTGATGGCTGATACCGGCAAGCGTCGCCAGGTCTTTTTGGGTTATTCCGAGGTAAACGCGTCTGAGACGCAGACGATTTCCGATATGCACGTCCAGTGGGTTTGGCTGTCCGTCGGGCATGCGGCCGCGGGCAAGTTGGCGTTTGCTGATCATAATCAAGGCTCCTTATATCTGTTTTCAACACCCAGAGACCACCAAGACCATGATTTTTGGCTGGAAACCCAACAAAAAACCACCTGTATGGAAGGTGGTCGGAGAGTTCGAAAATCATGTATAGAAATGACCCTTAAGTCTTTAAAACCGTTTAAAGTTTCTGAACATACACTCAAGGCTCCCCGACCGTTTCCAGCGGGGATATATGAAGATGCGGGATATATACCTCACAACTCTTACGGCACCATATCCGAAGTACCGTCTCGTCTATACCAGGACTTTCGAATGTCCCGCGCCCCTTTTTCGGGCACTAAACGCAAAGTTTTGCTTTACGCCTGTCGGCCAGCTTAAACAAAATATTAAATGATTGCAAGCCCAAAATTTTGTAAACCTTTAGTTGCAAAAAATGCGCTTTTATAAAAAATATAAAAGCAAAAACAATGTATAATCAAAAATGGACAAAAAACTTCGAGAGCAATAAAAGAGGCAAAAATCCTCTTTGCACGAAACGGGAAGCGGCTTATTATAAAGGCCGGATCCAAAGACAACGAGACAACCGGACCGCCGACGGAAAAAAGCGCATCCGTTTTTGGGGCACCATTAAAAAAAAGCCCCCCTTGTTCCAACCGGGAGTTTTCGGGATACAAAAAGCGCGCCGGCGCATTTGACGCCGGCAGCGGATTTACGAGGACAAAGGCACCGTCTAGTGGGCGGCGTCGTTGGCAGCCGCCTGTCTGCGGGCGGCATAAAGCGCCGCAAAATCAATCGGATTGAGCATAAACGGCGGCAATCCGCCTTCGGTCAGGCACTGCGTGACCACATTACGGGCAAACGGGAAGATCAGCCGCGGCAGCTCAATCATCAAAACCGGCTCCAGATGCTCGGCCGGAACATTGACTTCGGCAAAGGCGGCATAAGTCAGCTCCAGCACAAAAAGGGTCTTGTCTTCCACCTTGCCGTTCATGCTGATCGAGAGCTGCGAAGTATAGGTGTTGTTCCCTTTCGGTTCGGACTTGACGTCAACATGGACGTCAATTTTCGGCGCGGATTTGATCTCCGAGAAAATTTCCGGCGCATGGGGGATTTCCAGCGAGAGATCCTTAATATACTGGCTGTGGACGGCAATTGCGCCGATCTGCTTGTTCTGAGCCTGTTCTTCCATTGTTGTTTCTCCTAAAACGGCAAATTGATTTTAAACGGCGTCATCTTATAATAAATAATTCCAACGGTCAACATTTCCGGTTGATAATGTCGGCTTTTGCCTCTATATTATATAAGAGTTCAACCGATGCTTTTACAGAGGAAAAAATGTCTGCATACCTGGATATCATAATTTTGCTGTTCGTGGTGGTGATGGTCTTCGCCAAGCTTAAAAACCTGCTCGGAACCCGGCCGGAAAACGAAACCGAAATCAGCAAGGAAAGCGCCGCCAAAATTTTTGACATCCTGATGCAGGAACACAACAAACGCCATCCGCAGGCGGAAAAGGGCGGCGAAGAACTGAAAGCCGACGAAAGCGGCTTGAGCGAAAGCGAAAAAAACCTGCGCGCCATTCCCGGCTTTAACCGCAACAAGTTTTTAAACGGCGCCAAAAAAGCCTTTGAAATCATCGTCACCTCGTTTGCCAAGGGCGACGTCGACACGCTGGAAAACCTTGTCGGCAAAACGCTTCTGAAAAAATTTAAGGACATCATTGCCCGCCGCAAAGAAGAAGGCATCAGCGCCGAAACCGACTTTATCGGGTTTAACGAGGCGATCATCACCGACGCCAAAATCACCAAAAGCAACCTGGCCAAAATCAGCGTCAAGTTCGTTTCCGAACAGGTCAACATTCTGCGCGACAAAAACGGCGAAGTGCTGGAAGGCGACGAAAACTTCATTCAGTCCATCACCGACGTGTGGACCTTTGAACGCGGTCTGAACGCGACAACCCCCAACTGGCTTCTGGTATCGACGAAAAAATAAATGAAAAGAATCCCGCTGCTTTTTCTGTTCGCGCTGCTTCTGACTGGCTGTCCCGACCGTCGGGAAGAAAAGCCGTCGCCGGGAAGCATGCCCGACGAAGAGGTGGAACTGAGCGAAGCCGCTTTTGACGAACTGGAAGGCTGGCAGGAAGACGAAATGGCGGAAATGGCGGATCTTTTTGCCGCCAACTGCGGCAAAATAGAAAAGCTGAAAACGCCGTTTATCGACAACAGCCGGATCAAAATCGACAGCGCCGGCTATCGGCGCGTCTGCACGGAATTTTTCCGCCGGAAAATAAACAAGGGAAGCGAATTCAAGGTTTTCGTCGAAGAAAATTTCACCCCCTTCCTGGTTCAGACGGACGGCAACGCGGAAGGAAAATTCACTTCCTATTACGAATCGGAAATTCACGCTTCCCGCAGCCGTCACGACAAATATGTTTATCCCGTTTACGGCCGGCCGGCGGACCTGATCGAACTTAACCTGAAAGACTTTGATCCCGATCTGCCGAACATGCGGCTGGTCGGCCGAGTCAGCGGTCAGAAGATGCTGCCTTACTACACCCGGGAAGAAATCGAAAAGGCGCCGTTTGCCGCGCCGGTGCTGTTGTGGGGCGACAGCGCGGTCGACATCCATATCATGCAGATTCAGGGATCGGCCGTGGCCAAGCTCGACGACGGCAGCAGCGTGCGTATCGGCTATGCCGACAACAACGGCCGCCGTTTCAGGGGAATCGGCAGCATTCTGCTGGCCAAAGGCCTGCTTAAACCCGGCAAAGCCGACATGATCAGCATAAAAAAATGGCTGAACGACAATCCCGCCGAGGCGCAAAAACTGATGCGCGAAAACGAACGCTACATTTTCCACCGCATCATCGAAGGCAAAGGACCGGTCGGCGCTTTCGGAGTGCCGCTTACCGCCGGTCGCAGTTTGGCGGTAGACCGGCGGTATGTGCCGCTCGGAGCGCTGATGTGGCTTTCCACCCGCACCCCGGACGGCAAGCCGCTGAACAAAATGGTGGCGGCTCAGGATATCGGCGGCGCCATCAAAGGAGCCGTCCGCGGCGACTATTTCTGGGGCAGCGGCGGTGACGAAATTCTGGCTCAGGCCGGCAAAATGAACTCCGCCGGGCACTATTACATTCTGATACCGAAAGAGGCTGCCGGTGACAAGTGAAGACGACGAACGCTGCTGGCAGGAACTGATCAAGGACGTCCGCCGGCTGCCGCATGACAAACCGCCGCTTTCCGGCCGGAAAACGGAACTTCGGGTGGTGCCTAAAATCAGCCCCGACCGCGTTTACCGCGGCGCGGCGCTTGCCGACATCGTCATCGGCAGCACCGACAACATCGACGCCAACACCGCCCGCCGTTTCAAACGCGGCGAATTTAAGACCGAAGCGGAGCTTGACCTTCACGGCTATACCGAAAACAAGGCTTTTGACGCCGTCGTTTCGTTTGTCAAACGGTCGTACCTGAAAGGGCGGCGCTGCATTGCGATCATCACCGGCAAAGGACTGCACCAAAACGACGAGGACGGCACCTTCGCCGGCCGCGGGGTTTTGAAAGAACGGGTTCCGCAATGGCTCAACCAGCCCGACATTCGGCCGCTTATTTTAGCGGTGCATCACCCCGAACACCGGCAGGGCGGTTCCGGCGTAATCCGCATTCTGCTGAGAAGGCAGCGCGAAAGACAGGGACTCTTTTGACCGAAGACGCCGCCGGCCGGTAACGGACGCCCAGCCTGTCCGACGTTCAGCCGCTTATTTTAGCGGTGCATCACCCCGAACACCGGCAGAGCGGTTCCGGCGTAATCCGCATTCTGCTGAGAAGGCAGCGCGAAAGACAGGGACTCTTTTGACCTGAAATGCCGCCGGCCGGTAACGGACGCCCAGCCTGTCCGACGTTCGGCCGCTTATTCTGGCGGTACACCATCCCGAACACCGGCAGGGCGGTTCCGGCGTAATCCGCATTCTGCTGAGAAGGCAGCGCGAAAGACGGACACTTTTCCGCCCCGAAGACGCCGCCGGCCGGCAACGGACGGGAAACAGGGCAAAACTTTTCAGGCAAAGCGCGCCGACAGCGCTTGATAGGCGATCGTCAACTGTTTGAACTTTTCTTCCGCTTCTTCCTTGTTTTCCCGGTTCAAGTCGGGATGATATTTTTTCACCAGTTTCTTATACTGCTTTTTGATCAGCGGCAACGAGAGGTCTTTTGCGTCAAGTTCCATAATTTTCAGATAACGGCGTTCCTGTTCGGTAAAAAATATTTCCTCTGCCGGCGGCACGTCGCCGCCGAAGTCGCCGAAAAAACCGAACTCGTCCCGCAGCCGGCGGCCGAAGCTGTAATTTATTTTTGAACGGAAACCGTTAAAATGCATGCGCTGCCGGGCCTTTTTCTTTTCCTCCTCCGCCGCCGCGGCCGCCTCCTCATCGTCTTCCCCCTCGTAATAATTCCATTTAGCGTTGTAGGCCTGAACATGTTCCAGACAGAACCAATAATACTCTTTCAAACCACGGTTTTTGGGTGCGCGGTACTCGCCGGGCTTATTGCAGCCGGGGAAATCGCACCGATGTTCTTTATCATCGTTTTGCGGCGCATAATATTTTTTCGTTTTTGCATATTTTATCATTTGATATAAAATTTTTTCATTTTTTAGTTGTATTTCTTTCTTATTAATAATATACTCTGAACTCAGTTTAATGGCAATAACATTATACCCGTTCCCGTGACAAACAAAAATGAAGAGCGTTCAATGACCAAACTAGTTAACAAAGTACTGTTTATCAACAATCGCCGCACCAGCATGCGCCTGTGCCTGACAGAATGGAAACTTGTTGACGAAATCTGCAAAAACGAGCATATCGCCCGCAACGATTTCATTGAGCTGATCGAGAACAGCAACAGTTCCGGCCTGGGGCTGACCTATTACACCCGCCTGTTCGTAATGCTGTACTTTTACAACAAGTCGCCGCTGGGCCGGATCAAAACCAGAAGGCACGGCATCGGCTGCCAGTCGTTTGTCAGCGAAATCATCACCGAAATGTCTTCTTCCCACGCCGCCTGAACAAAAATTGCCGGCGGGATGCACAAAGTCGTTGAAAAAATCCGCGGGCCCTTTATAATGAAAAGAAAAAATTCTTTTAATCAGCGTGGTGGAGAATTATGCCCGAACTGCCCGAAGTCGAAACCGTTAAAAACGGCATTGCCCAATTTGCCGGCAAGGCCGAAATCGTCGACGTCACGGTCCGCAACCGGCGGCTGCGTTCGGTTGTGCCGGACGGCTTTGAAACCGCCGTCCGCGGGGCAAAAATAAAAGAATACCGCCGCAAGGGCAAATACATCGTCATTGATCTCGACAACGGCCGCAGCATCATTTGGCACCTGGGCATGAGCGGCCGGGTCAAAACCGTCAAAAGCAACGCCGCGCCGGAGGAAAAACACGATCACGTGATCATTAAAACCTCGGCCGGGCTGCTGATCTTTAACGATCCCCGCCGTTTCGGCCTCATCTATGCCTGTCCGACGGCAGAAGTCGACCGTCAGCCCTGTTTTGCCGCCATGGGAACCGACCCTTTCGATCCGCTGCTGACGCCCGAGCTGCTGTTTGAGCGCCTGCAAAAAAGAAAAACGGCAATCAAACCGACGCTGCTTGACCAGAAACTGATTGCCGGAATCGGCAACATCTACGCTTCGGAAATTCTGTTTGCCGCCGGCATCCGGCCCACCCGCCGGGCCGACAGGCTCAGCCGCCGGGGGTGCGGCCGCCTGCTGGAAAGCGTCCGCGCCGTTTTGACCAAGGCGATCGACAACGGCGGTTCCACCCTGCACGACTACCACAAGCCCGACGGCAGTCTCGGCTATTTTCAGAATCTGCACTGCGTTTACGACAAAACCGGACAGCGCTGCCCGGGCTGCAGCTGCTCTCCCGAAAGCGGCGGCGGAATCCGCAAAATCGTACAGGACGGACGTTCAACCTTTTTCTGCCCGGTGAAACAAAAATGAAAACAATGACAAAGACAGACACCAGACGTTTCAAAAAGCTGCTGCCGGCCCTGCTCTGCTTCTGGCTGGCGGCCGCCGACGCCGGCGGCGCCGAGTTTATCGACGGGCTGGAAGACCTGCCGGCAATGCCCGGCATGAGCCAGCTGCCAAACGACAACATTTCATTCGGCAACGACGAGTCCCGCTTTGTCGAAGCCTATCTGAGCGGCCGAAAAACGGACTTTTCCGCCGTCGCCGCCTTCTACGAGGAAACTCTGCCCCAGCTCGGCTGGCATCTGACCGGACGGGAAAGCGGCAGCCTCCGTTTTGAAAGGGACGGCGAACGGCTGGACATCGTCCGCGAGAAAAAACGGCCGCTGTTGATCAGAATCACACTTAAAAGCAAAAATTAGGACAAGAAACATGAGTCAGGAAATTATCAGCGAAATCAAAAACCACACCGGTATCATCACGCTCAAAACCGAAGACGGGCTGAACGCCGTCAACCGCCGGATGCTGGCGGAAATCGCCGAAGCGGCAACCGCCATGGACATGAACGACGAAGTCAAGGCCATCATCATCCGCGGCGGGGAAAAAGCCTTTTCCGCCGGCGTCGACGTCAACGAATTCGTGGCCGACGTCAATCCCTCGGTGCTGGAAGAAATGTACGAGAACTTTGAAAAAATCGCCGACGTCAAAAAGCCGGTGATTGCCGCCGTCAGCGGATACGCCCTGGGAATCGGCTTTGAAATGGCTCTGGCCTGCGACATCGTGTTTGCTTCCGAAAGCGCCTGCTTCGGCCATCCGGACTTAAGTCTCGGCACGGTCCCGGGTTTCGGCGCCACCCAGCGGCTGCCCAACACCGTCGGCAAGTCCAAAACGATGGAAATGATCCTGACCGGTCGGGCGATGAACGCCCGCGAAGCCGAACGCGCCGGAATCGTCAGCCGGATCATCCCGCTGCGCTATTTGTTCGACGAGGCGTTCAACACCGCCGAACGGATCGCCGCTTTGCCCGATCTGGCCGTCAACACCTCGAAGGAACTGATCAAAACCGCCGTCAGCAACACCAACCTGGAAGAAGGGCTGGAGATCGAAAAACAGGTTTACAAGAGCTCGATCGCTTCCGACGAATTCCGCCAGAATCTGGCAAATCTGGCAAAAAAATAGGAAAATCAGCATTTTTAATAAAAATTGTTGTTGACTAAAGAGCCACTCCGAGTTTATAAAGCTTATCAGAAAAATATTTGTGATTAACTCAATTTTGTACAGGATAAAATAAAATGGCCAATCATAAATCGGCAAAAACCAGAATTAACCGCAACAGCAAACGCAGCGTTATCAACGGCGCCCGCAAGAGCAGAGTCCGCACTTTCGTCAAGAAAGTGGAAGCCGCCATTGCCGCCAGCGACAAAGAAACCGCCGCCGCCGCTTTCAAAACCGCGGAATCCGAACTGATGAGATCCGTCCGCAAGGGCGTTTTCCCGATGAATAAAGTCGCAAGAACCGTTTCCCGTCTGTCGAAAAAGATCAAAGCTCTTTAATCCGGCAAATAAAGAAACGCGGACTTTTGAACCACATCCCCCGAAAAACAACGAAAGGGGATGTGGTTTCTTTTGTTTTAAAACGGCGATTTTTAAGGAATCCCGGCCGACTCTCGGGAAAACGCCTGTCAAGAAATTTAATTACAATGTTCTACAAATGTTCTGTTGTTTTTTATTTCGTTCTGTGTTTAATAATTAGTTAATTTGCAGGCGGCGACAGTCCGGCTGACAAAAATTTTCAAGAAAAAAATTATTTACGACCGTTTTAACTTTAGACTGAAAACAACAAGAAGGATTTCGCTAAAATGCCCGGAGAAGCAATAATGAATAATGAAGATGCGGTTCGGAACGAGTGGGGACAAATTTGCAGCCAGCTCAGAACGGAAGTGGGGGAAAAGGCTTTCGACAGCTGGCTCAAACCCTTGAGCGTCGGTTCCTTTGCCAACGGAATCATGAATATCTGCGTTCCCACCCGTTTTATGCGCAACTGGGTCATTACCAATTATTCCGACCGCATTCACAAAATCTGGGAAAAGAAAAATCCGGCTATCAAAAGCATCAACTTCGTCGTTCAGGCAACCGAAGATCCGGCCGTCGGCATGCACAATTCTTCCTGCCGTTCGCTGCTGAAAAAAATTGCCACCAGTCCGGCGCCGCAGACCGTTTACCAGCCGGGAACCGGACAGGCCGCCGCCGAGTCGGCCGAATACGCCTCTTTCGGAGAATCCGGACAATCTTTGTCGGTGCCGCTCAACCCGCAATACACTTTCGACAACTTCGTGGTCGGCAAAACCAACGAATTTGCTTATGCCGCGGCGCGCAAAGTGGCGGAATCCGACAACATTCCCTTTAACCCGCTGTTTTTGTACTCCGGCGTCGGTTTGGGCAAAACCCATTTGATGCACGCCATCGCCTGGCATATCAAACAGCGCTGCCCGGAAAAAAACATTGTCTACCTGTCGGCGGAAAAATTCATGTACAAATTCGTCCGCGCCCTGCGCTACAAGGACACCGCCGCTTTCAAGGAACAATTCCGTTCGGTTGACGTGCTGATGGTGGACGACGTACAGTTCATGGGCGGCAAAGACTCGACTCAGGAAGAATTTTTCTACACCTTCAACTCCCTGATCGAAGAAGGCCGGCAGATTATCATTTCCGCCGACAAGTCTCCGTCCGATCTGGAAGGAATAGAATCGCGGCTGCGGTCGCGCCTCGGCTGCGGTCTGGTCGCCGACATTCATCCGACCGACTTTGATCTGAGAATCGGCATTTTGCAGGACAAGGCCAAACAGCTTAACTGCGAACTGCCGTACAAAGTGGCCGAATTTCTGGCGCAGAAGATCACCGCCAACATCCGCGAACTGGAAGGCGCCCTGCGCCGGGTGGTTGCGCACGCACAGCTGTTGCCGGGAAAGGAAATTTCGCTGGAAACGACTCAGGACGTGTTAAAAGACATGCTCCGCTCTTATGACCGCCGCACCACGATTGACGAAATCCAGAAAAAAGTGGCCGAATACTTTAACATTTCGGTTAAGGAAATGCAGTCTTCCCGCCGTGCCCGCACGGTTGCCCGGCCGCGGCAGATCGCCATGTATCTGGCCAAACAGCTGACTTCGCGTTCGCTGCCGGAAATCGGCCGCAAGTTCGACCGCGACCACACCACCGTCATGCATGCGGTGCGCAAAGTGGAAGAGCTGATCGTCGAAGACCAGAGTCTGGCGGAAAACGTCGACAGTCTGCGCCGTTCGCTGGAAGCCTGATCAAGAACTTAGCAACAAAGCAAAAGCCGGTTTTAAACCGGCTTTTGTCGTAACGGAAAAAAGATCCCAAACGATAATTAACCGCCCCTTCAAACCTCAAAAAACGGAAGGAAAAAGGGAAAAAATGCGGAAGCAAGGAAAAGAGGAGAAAAAAGGAAAAGGCCGAAAGAGAAAGAGCAAAAAAAGGCCAAACAAGACAAATCGGACAGAGAAAAGAGAAGGATACGGGAGCTTAAAGGGGGTACAAAAGGGGAGAGAAAGAACAAGACACAAAAAACCGGGGAAGAGAAGGAAAGAGAGCAAAAAAGCGAGAACTTCAAAAAAAGGCCGGGGGAGAGAAAGGTGAAAGGAAAAGAAAGCGGAAACATCAAAAAAAGCAGCGGGAAGAAAAGAAAAAGCCTCTAAAACAGAATGTAAAAACAAAGCAGCGGAAGGAAAAGAAGAAAAAGAGAAAAAAGGAAGAAACAGAGGAAAGAGGAAAAGAAGAGGAAAACAGGGAAAAGACAAAGAAAAAAAAAAAAAAAAAAAAAGAGGGAAGAAAGAAACGGAAAAAGAAAAAAGGCCGAGAGAGAGCGCAAAAGGAGAAATAAAGGCAAGGAAAATAAAATAGGCAAAGAGAACGGAAACGGGAAAAAAAGAAAGATAAAACGGTCAAAACCGGGGTCGGCGTATTGATCTTCAATAACAAAAAACAGCTTTTACCAGGGCTGCGCAAATCGTCTCACGGCGGCGGCACCCGGTGTCCGCCGGGCGGTCATCTCAAATACGGCGAAAGTTTCGAAGCGGCCGGCGTTCGGGAAACGCGTGAAGAAACAAACGGGGAACAGCCCTCAACGGCCGGAAATTGCCGGCACAACAACGATTTTTTCGCCGAATCGGGTAAACATTACGTTACGGTCATTTTGAAGGCCGGCGTCGTCAACGGCCGGCTGCAGGTTATGGAGCCGGAAAATGCAAAACACGGCTATGGTTCAATCTTTCGGGACTGACGGAAAACCTGTTTCCGCCAATGCGGAATTTTCTTGCCGGACAGCGGCCGGAAGCGCCGCTTCAGGTATAAAAAAACTGTTGACGACTCGTCTTTTTCGGTTTTGCTTTGGCAATATTATGCTATCATTTTTCACAGTCAAAAAGGCGGTCGTCTTTTAGTTGCAACAATTTATTCGGAATCAAGGCCATGAAATTTGTTATTGAACGCGCAATTTTGTTAAAAACCCTCAACCACGTGCAGAGCATTGTTGAGAAGAGAAACACCATCCCGGTTCTTTCCAACGTAAGAATCGAGGCGCTCGGCGACGGCATCAGCTTTAAGGCCACCGACATGGACACCGAAATCACCGAAATCGTCGACGCCAAAATCATTGAAACCGGCGCCACCACCGCACCGGCCCACATGCTTTACGACATCGTCCGCAAGCTGGCCGACGGCGCGGAAGTGGAGATTACCTTCCCCGACGACAAAGGACAGCTGAGCATTGCCTCCGGCCGCTCGAAATTTGCCCTTTCCACCATCGGAGTGGAAGATTTTCCGGTCATTTCCGGCGACCAGCTGCCGATCAATTTCAGCATTGCCAGAGAAGAGCTGAAAGACGTAATCGACCGCACTCAGTTTGCCGTTTCCACCGAAGAAACCCGCTACTATCTGAACGGCCTGTACGTTCATGCCAAAAACGAAGGCTCGGCCAAAGTTCTGCGCGTCGTTGCCACCGACGGCCACCGTCTGGCCTGCGTCGAATCGCCGCTGCCGCAGGGCGCGGAAAAAATTGCCGGCGTCATCATTCCGCGGAAAACCATCGGCGAAGTGCGCAAGCTGCTTGACGATACCAAGGCCGAAAACATCGACATTGCGCTTTCCGACAACAAGGTCCGCTTTACGCTGGAAGAAGTTACGCTTACTTCCAAACTGATCGACGGTACCTACCCCGACTATGAACGGGTCATTCCGACCGACAACGACAAACTGTTGGAAGTGAAAGTAAAAGAACTGGCCAACGCGGTTGACCGCGTGTCGGTGGTGGCGGAAAGGACCCGCGCGATCAAGATGATCACCGAAGAAGCCAAAGTGGTCATTACCACCTCCAGCCCGGACCTCGGCAGCGCCTGGGAAGAACTGGAAGCCAAATATGACAACGAATCGCTCGAGGTCGGCTACAATTTCCGCTACCTGCTGGACATTCTGGGCGAAATCAAAGGCGAAAACGTTCAGATCAGCTTTTCCGATGCTTCGTCGCCGTCGGTCATTCACGACACTTCCGACGCCAGCGCCATTTACGTTTTGATGCCGATGAGGGTATAAACGTTGGACAGTCTGGCCAAAAACATCAAAGAAGTCGTTTCCTTAAAGTCAGGCGTTACCCGCCTGACTTTAACCGATTTCAGAAACTATGCCTTCCTGCGGATGACTCCCGGACTGCGGCCGGTTATTATTACCGGCGAAAACGGCAGCGGCAAAACCAATATTTTGGAAGCAATTTCTTTCCTCACCCCGGGACGGGGACTGAGAAGCGCCAGACTGGCCGACATCAAACGTTTCACTCCGGCGGTGATCAGCGAAGACTATACGCCGGGCAACGGCGGCTGGGCGGTTTCCGCCGTCGTTGCCAAAAACGGGGAGGAATTTGAGATCGGCACCGCGGTTGAAAAAAACATTAAGGAGAACGAGGACGAAACCCGCGTTTCCGACCGGAGAATCGTCAAAATCAACGGGCAGAAAGGCGTTTCCCAGACCGAACTGGGACAATACGTTTCCGCCATCTGGCTGACGCCGCAGATGGATCGGCTGTTTCGCGGCGGATCGCAGCCGCGGCGCAGTTTTCTCGACCGGCTGGTATATGCCTTTGACACCGAACATGCCAAAAGAACCTCGACTTTTGAGCATTTGTACAAACAATGGTACCAGTTGATCAAAAGCACCAACGGGCATGCCGATCCTCATTGGCTGGAAAGCCTGGAGGAAAGCATGTCGGCCGTCGGCGTGGCCATCGCCGCCGCCCGGCGGGAGCAGATTGCGCGACTGAACCGTTTTATCGAAAGCGCGCCGGACGACGTTTTTCCCGACGTGCAGCTGGAACTTTCCGGCACCATTGAGCAGACGCTTGACACCCTGCCGGCGGTGGAAACGGAAGACTACTACCGTCACAAACTGGCCGGCGAACGCAAAAACGTCCTTTACAACGACGGGGTTGACGGCGTTAACCGCAGCGATTTCAAAGTTTATTACAAAAAGAAAAGAATGCCGGCGGAACTTTGTTCGACCGGTGAACAGAAGTCGCTTCTGGTCAGCATCATTTTAGCCCAGACCAAATGCCAGATCTTAAATCAGGGTTTTGCCCCGGTTCTGCTGCTGGACGAAGTCTGCGCCCATCTGGACGACGGCAAACGGGAAGCGCTGCTGGAAAAAATCCGCGAGCTGGACTTACAGGCTTTCATCACCGCCACCAACCCCGAACTGTTCGCCTCATTCAGCAACTATGCCGAATTTTGGGAAGTGAAAAACAACACGGTAACCTGCAGATGACAAACTTTCGCCCCTTATACATATTTCTTGCGGCTTTGGCCGTCATTACCGCCTATGTGGTTTATGACGCCAAATACAATTACGTCAACTGGCGGACGGCCAACCGCAGCAGCGCCGGCATCGCCCCTTCCCCGCTCAAGGAAAAAGAAGCGGTGGTTCAGGTTTATGCCGCCCGCACTTACAACTGGCGCGGCTATTTTGCCGTTCATCCGTGGATTGCGGTAAAAAAGAAAAACGAAAACTTCTATACCGTTTATCAGGTTACCGCCTGGAACCTCTACCGCGGAAAGAGCGCCGTTTCCATTGAGAGGGACATTCCCGACCGCTACTGGTACGGCAAACGGCCGCAGCTTTTGCAGACATTAAAGGGAGAAGAGGCACAAAAGGCCATTCCGGCAATCGAAAAAGCGGTCAGGGAATATCCGTTTGCCGACCGTTACCAGTTGTGGCCGGGACCGAACAGCAACACTTTCGTCGCTTATGTTCTGCGGGAAGTTCCCGAACTGACGGTTGAGCTGCCGCCGACGGCCATCGGCAAAGATTTTCTCGGCTACACGGTATTTCATGCGCCGACGCCGAGCGGCACCGGTTATCAGGTTTCCATCCTCGGCGCGGTTTCGCTGATTGTCGGGTTGAAAGAAGGAATCGAACTCGGCCTGCTGGGCCTTTCTTTCGGCATCGACTTTTATCCGCCGGCCGTCAAATTGCCGATTGTCGGAAGAATCGGTTTTTCCGACCTGTAATAAAAAAACGATCTTTTTTTGCGGCAGATTATCCGTCTTTGAATTTCCCGGGCAAAAAACGGTCCGTGCAATCGAAAGGACAACCGCATGAAAGTTCTCTTCTCCCGTTCCGGCTTTCCAAACCGCCGTTTCGGCATTGCCTATACGCAAGTCGATTTTGACGATCTTCGCGACTCGTACGGCAAAACGGCATCTTACGGCACGTTTCGGCAAACCGAACTGACGGCCGGGATCAAACTGGAAAAATATCTGCCGGCGGAAAACGGTTCAGCCAAGTTGTATTTTAAACCGAGCGTCATTCAGCTTCTGAGCGGTGGCGACAATGTGGCCGTCAGCGGCCTGCGCAAGACCGAGGGGCTTGACGACGCAACGTTGGGACGGGTTGAACTCGGCGGCCATTACGGCTTTTCCGAACGATGGTCGGCTTACGGCTGGACAAACTACACTTTCGGCAGTGACTACGAAGCCCTCTCTTTCGGCGCTGGTTTCAGTTATGCCTGGTAAAAAAACGGCAAAACCCCTTCCCGCAAAGGAAGGGGTTTTTGGTAAATTGCTGCTTCCGCTTATTTGCCGCAGCCGCAACCGCCTTTTTTCGGCTGGTTGGAGGATTCTTCCTGAGAAGCGGATTTCTTGGTTTCGTTATTCATAGCAAACTCCTTGTTAAATTGAAAATGAAAGTCTTTAGCAGTCATTTGTCTATTTAAGAACCGCTAAGAGAAAAACAAGGGCTATAGTCCGAAAGTTAATCTTCGCCGAACTTATTGTTTATCAGCCGGGTCAGCTCGTCGAGCGCCTTTTGCGCTTCGGCGCCTTCGGCCGTAACCGTAATCACCGTTCCTTTGGACGCGGCCAGCATCATCAGCCCCATGATCGAACAGCCGTCGACCGCCTGGCCGATCCGCTCCACTTCCACCCGGGCGTCGAGATTTTCGATCGCTTTGACAAAAGCGGCCGCCGCCCGGGCATGCAACCCCTTGCGGTTTTTGATTTCCAGTTCGACGGAAAGTTTTTCCCCGCTCATGGTCTAAACCCCGAGAATCTGCGAGGCGACGTTGATGTATTTTTTGCCTGCTTCCTGGGCACCGAGAACCGTTTCCTTCAGGTTCTTTTCCTTGCGCAGCGAAGCGATTTTGATCAGCATCGGCAGATTGACGCCGGCCAGAATTTCCACCCTGGCTTTGTCCATGATCGAAATTGCCAGGTTGGACGGCGTGCCGCCGAACAAATCGGTGAGCACGATGGCGCCGCTGCCGTTGTCTACTTCGCCGACCTTGTTTAAAATTTCCTGCCGGCGGCTTTCCATGTCGTCCTCGGGACCGATGCAGACGGTGGCCACATTTTCCTGCGGACCGACCACATGCTGCATGGCCGCGACAAATTCGTTGGCCAGATTGCCGTGCGTAACTAAAACCAAACCTATCATCATATGCCTTTTCTTATTTTTTCTCGGAGCTGCCGCCGGTCCAGAAATTGACGGCGCCGAAGCTTTTGATCACGTCTTCTTTGCTCTTGGCCAGAACCAGTTCATCGGCACGGGTCTGACGGCCTTTGAAGATAATTTCCTCAACGTTGTCGACCGGCACCGCATAAACACGTTCGACCATTTTGCCCTGCAGTTCGACGATCATGACGAATTCCGCCTCTGCCAGCGGGCCTTTGGTTTCCTCGTCAATATTGTCCAGACGAACCGCCAGCCGGCCGTCGCGTTTCAGCAGCGCCGTTTTTTTGCCGTCGAACTCCAGCACCGGGTTGACCGGGCTGCCGTCGCGGGCGTCGATAAAAATCGCCAGTTCGCCGTATTTGTTCTCGATGATTTCAAAGAAATCCTGCTTTTCGACAACGGTGTAATATTGTGTTTCCATTTTGCGGTCCTTTATGGTAATATTGACTTTGTTTCGCATAGTAATACATTCGCCGCCAAGAGTCAATTTTGAGTTTGTAAAAATGGAAAAAACACCCGCCCGTTTCATCTGGCATTATGTCAAAATATTCAAATGGTCTTTTCTGCTGATCGGTTTTCTGGTCGTCGTCCGGCAAATTACCGAAGCGATCAGTCCCTGGTATCTGGCCAAGATTTACGAAACCGTTTCCGCCGCGCCGGAAGGCGGCATGCCGTGGCAGCAGTTGTATGTTTACGCCTTCCGGCTGGCGGCGGTCATGCTGGCGGGAATGCTGGTGGCGGAATCCGCCATGTTCATCATTGCCCGTTTTATGCCGAAAATGCGCACCATGGTGATCAAAGACACGTTTGAAGACGTCAACCGGCAGTCGATTTCCTTTTTCTCCCGCGAGATGACCGGCAACATTTCCGGCAAAGTACAGCTCCTGTCCAACAACACGATCGAACTGACCGGCTTCAGCCACGAGATTTTTTACATGGTCAGCAATCTGCTGGTCAAAACCGTCGTTTTAAGCTGGATCAGCTGGTATTATACCGTACTGATGGCCTTTTGGACGGCCGCGATCGTTCTCATCAGCCGCAAACTGGGCAAAACCCGGCGGCAGCTCGGGATCGAAACCGGACGGCAGACCAGCGCCGCCAACGGCACCATCGTCGATGCCCTGGCCAACTACAGCGAGATCAAAAGCTTTGCCAACTTCAATTTCGAAAAAATCAACCTTTTGAAAACGCTCCGGCAGCTGCGGCGGGCAGAGAGCAAAGAACGCTTTGTCATGGGCATCATCCGCATGATCCAGCAGACGGTAACGGTTGCCTCCGGGGTCGGTTTTCTGTTTTTTTCAATCTACATGCTGAAAAAAGACATTATCGACGTAACCGACTTCATTTATGCCAACACGCTGTTCATGACCGTTTCGCATCTGGCCTTTTCCCTTTCCTGGAGTTATAATAACATTTCCCGCATTTTCGGCAATATCACTTCGGCGCTGGAAACTCTGGCGGTCGACCCGGAAATTACCGACGCGCCGAAAGCCCGAAACTTAAAAATCCGCAAAGCCGGCATCCGTTTTGAAAATGTCACTTTCGGCTACGATGCCCGCGATCCGCTGTTTAAAAACCTCTCGCTTGAAATCGCCCCGCAGGAAAAAGTGGGACTGGTCGGACTTTCCGGTTCGGGCAAATCGACCTTCGTTAAACTGATCAGCCGCTATTACGACGTCAACGGCGGCCGTATTACGATCAACGATTTTGACATTCGCGGCGTCACCCAGAATTCGCTGCACAAAAACATTTCCGTCATCCCGCAGGACGTCTGCCTGTTTAACCGCACGCTGATGGAAAATATCCGTTACGGCGACACCGACGCCGGAGAAGAAAAGGTTGTCGCCGCCGCCAAAAAAGCCTGTGCCGACAATTTTATCCGCAGCTTTTCCGACGGTTACCAAACCAAAGTGGGCGACCGCGGGGTAATTCTTTCCGGCGGGGAAAGACAGCGGATTGCCATCGCCCGGGCAATTTTGAAAAACGCGCCGATCCTGATCTTTGACGAAGCGACCTCCGCGCTTGACAGTCAGAGTGAACGCCACATTCAGAAATCCCTTTCCAACCTGATGAAAGGCAAAACCGTGCTGGCAATTGCCCACCGCCTTTCCACCTTAAGGGAAATGGACCGGATTTTGGTTTTTGACAAAGGGCGGATCATCGAAAGCGGCAGTCATGAAGAGCTGCTGGCTAAAAAAGGGCTGTATTTCAAACTTTATAACATGCAGGCAGACGGCTTTGTCGGCAGTTAATCGCAGAATACGATAAAATTTATAAAGCGGTTCTTTCCGCTTAAGATAACCCGCAGATAATCGCCTGTTTCACTCATTTTATTTCCCCGCTTGATTTTGCAATTAATCGCAGTATGATGAAAAAAATTAACCGGGAAATTGTTTGATGAAAACATTGGTCACATTTTTGTTTATTTTGCTGTTTTGCTTTGAGGCCTGTGCGCAAGGTGATCATAATCACTCTTTTCGTTACAGCGACGAGGAAATACAGAAAGACATTGATACTTACAAAAAAGAAGTAGAAAAATGTTATCAAAATTTCAGAAAAGAAGCTCAAGCTGCCGAAACCACTTCACGGATGCTCGGGAGCGTTTATAACGCTGTTTCTTGCTATAGACACGTTGCGCATGAAATTATTGACAAATACTACTCGGAAAATGCCGCCGAACATAAAGAGGTTCTGCTTAATTATATCAAACAATCTTATAAAACTTACGAAAACATATACATGATTGCCGATGTATGCGGCGCAAACGGTTGTGGTTCAATGTATTATGTCTTATCAAAAGATATCGTTGCAACACGTGTTAAGATAACGGTTGAAGAATACATTCAGTTTTTGCAGCAGTCTTTGGATAACAAAAAATAATATGCATAATAATTTCTTGCATCCTCAATATCTGTTCGTTCTCAGAAACCAGCCGGGAAAATTATCACGATTTTGCAAAAAAATTTATCATTATGATTTGATTTTGCAATTAACCACGGTATGATGAAAAAAATCAACCGGGAGACCGATTTATGAAAATATTTACCGCATTTCTTTTTGCCCTGCTTTTTGCCGCCAACGCTTTTGCCGATAATGCAGACAGACACAACCGAAGATGCTTACGATTGGGATAAACTGAGAAATGACATTATCATTTATCAAAACGAACTGGAAAAATGCGATAAAAACTTTGAGGAAATGGCACATAAAGCCTATTCAACCGCAGAGATGGTTGAAAGCTCAGATTATTTAGCAGATTGCTGCCAGGCTCTTGCCGAAAAAATCATTGATGAACAATACAGTAAGCGGGCGGAAGACCATAAAAAAGCGCTTTCCGCATATATTCAAGCAGCGTATGATATCAGTAATATTATCTATCAAACGGCCGATGTATGCTATCCAAGATGCGGCACCATGTTTATTGTGATTGGAAATAATACCGCTGCACACAAAGCCCGGACAATTGTTGAAGACTATATCCGAGCTTTGGATGCTCTGGCAAATCTTTGATATCATTATAATTTCAGTAATCTCTAAACAGCAATTCTATCCATCTCAGCCCAACAAACGAAGGAGAAAGATTAAGTGTTATTTTCCTTTGTAGCAATTGAAAAAAGAGCTCTTATTTACAACGGAACGCAACCTTCTTTTGGATTCCAGGTTAGGCAGTCATCGCGGCATTTTTGCAAATTTCCGTCCCAGACCTTACCGTCATCAATACAGGATTCTCTGGCATCATATTCTATTAATCCGATTTTATACAGCACGAAACATATTGTAAAAAGAGTAACAAAACCAAGTATTATTACTGCCAGAACAGAAAATACCCATTTTAATACTTTTGTTAGAAAAGTTAAAAAAACTTTTAATTCCATTTGCACAGACAGCCTTTTTATCTAATGAATTTATTATTTTTCCAATCTAAATCTTCTAACCATACTTTGCAATCTTTATCGGGATTCATCACACCATAAACGGTACCCTGCCAATTATTGCCTATATCTTTCAAACTATCTTTTATTGTATCCAAAACGGGATTACCTCTTGCCGTTTTTTTAATAAAATCTGCCGCTTCTTTCACAATGCCGCCGCTAAAGCCTATTATGGCATCTCCCATACCATTTTGGGCAACTTCACACATACCTTTTCGATGAAAATAATTGTCACTGTCAATTAAACCCAACTTATCCATCTCTCTTTTATTATTTTCTAAGGTTTTATATGCATTTAACGCCGACATGCCTACATCTTTTATGGGCAAACAGTTCATATATCTAAAGAATTTATTTCTATGCAAAAACGGAAACGCTTGTGTTTCTTTCATATCTTTTAAATATTTGCTATATGCTTTTGTTGTTGTATCTTTTTCAACTGATGCTGTTTCTATCAGTTCTTCGCGGTCATCGTCATACTTGTAATAAACGTTTTCGGTTTTCCCGGTTTGCGGATTTTTCCGTTTAACCGGTATTTCTCCGTTAAAAATGCCCCGCAGATAATCTCCTGTTTCACTCATTTTTTTCCCCGCCTTTCATGAATTACAAAATATGTATTAACATATAATGTATCAAAAGTCAAGGAAATTTACATTTCCCAACTTGATTTTGCAATTAATCGCGGTATGATGGAAAAAAATCAACCGGGAGACCGATTTATGAAAACATTTACCGCATTTCTTTTTGCTTTGCTGTTTTGTTCTAACGCTGTTGCCGATAACGCGGGCAGAACCAAAGGCGCTTACGATTGGGATAAACTGAGAAATGACATTAGCATTTATCAAAATGAACTGGAAAAATGCGACAAGAATTTTAAGGAAATGGCGCATAAAGCCTATTCAACCGCAGAAATGATTGAAAGCGCATATACTTTAGCTGATTGCTGTCAGGCTCTTGCCGAAAAAATCATCGATGAACAATACAGCAAACGGGCTGAAGAGCATAAAAAAGCGCTTACCGCATATATTCAGGCGGCATATGATATCAGCGGAAATATTTACCAGACTGCTGATGCCTGTTATCCGACGGGATGTGGTAGTGCGGGTAATGTAATCGGAAAAGATACCGCAGCCCGCAAAGCCCGGACAATTGTTGAAGATTATATCCGGGCTCTGAAAGCTCAGGCAAATTAACGAACCGCGTTATTTACACGATTTAACCAAAATGGTTAATCAACATCATAGTCCTGATAGCATTGTTTTTCATCTCTGCCGTTTTCAACACATTTCCGCACATCGATCTCAATACGGATCAATTCCGATATAATCATGTATAAAGGCAGTAAAATTGCACCTAATATAACAATTGAAATAAAAACTTTGATGATGTTATAAGCGATATCAGCAAACCGGTTGTCTTCAAACAAAAAATGCTTAAATCTATCTGATATTCTCATTTCTCATATTCTCTGTACGCAAAAAGTCCATTAAATCAACACATGGTCGATTTCGATTGTTTGCACCCATTTTATTACCTAATTCGTTATAATACAAATCTTTTCCACTATCGGACATGATTTCATCATGTTTTATACCTTTAAATCTTTTTGGGCCATAATCCATGACAGCTTCTTTTGCGTACCCAAGCAACAAGCCATTTATCTTGTTATTATCTCCCATTTGACCAAAATGACACTGTAGCAGCGGATGATAATATTCATCAGTGTGATCTGCTGCGCCAGTATTTCTTCCATATCTTGAAATCAATTGGCTATTTGCTCTTTTCATTTGTTCATAATAATTGAACGCTATTTGAACATCTGCAGCAAGATTTCCCAGAGCATAAGTCCCGGGAGTTACTATTGGTATTATATCATCAAAAATACTTTGAATATTTATTTTTTGATTATTATTTTTTATTTCTACCAACCCTTCGCAGTCATCGTCATACTGGTAATAAACGTTTTCCGTTTCCCCGGTTTGCGGATTTCTCCGTCTGACCGGTATTTCTCCGTTAAAAATGCCCCGCAGATAATCGCCTGTTTCACTCATTTTATTTCCCAACTTGATTTTGCAATTAACCGCGGTATGATGAAAGAAAAAATCAACCGGGAGACCGATTTATGAAAACATTTACCGCATTTCTTTTTGCTTTGCTGTTTTGTTCTAACGCTGTTGCCGATAACGCGGACAGAACCAAAGGTGTTTATGATCAGGAAAAACTAAAAAAGGACATTGTTGTTTATCGAAAAGAACTGGAAAAATGCGACAAGAATTTTGATGAAATGGCACATAAAGCCTATTCAACCGCAGAGATGGTTGAAAGTATATATTCTTTCGTTAACTGTTGCAAAGTTCTTACCGAAAAAATCATCGATGAACAATACAGCAAACGGGCGGAAGAGCACAAAAAAGCGCTTACCGCATATATTCAGGCAGCATATCACATCAGCAACATTATCTATCAAACTGCCGATGTCTGCCATCCAAGATGCGGTACCATGTACATCGTAATCGGAAAAGATACCGCAGCCCGCAAAGCCCGAACAATTGTTGAAGATTATATCCGGGCTTTGGATGCTCGGGTAATTTAACGAACCGAGTTATTGACCCGATTTAACCAACCGTCAAGATATCTTTCTTGTGTCGGCTCTTCTTCAACACGATTTAAATAATGTGCTCGCATACGATCAGCAAAATCATTTCTGAAACGTTCATGATCCATACCGCGCAAATGTTCATGTGTTGTATTGCCTATAATGGTTCCCGGCGGATCAATACCCAATGTCCGGTGCACGTCTTTTATCGTCTCCGGACCGCCGCGATTAACCGCCGACTCAAAAACGATTCCGACAACATCATCCGGCAAGGTTTTGATACCATTATAATTCCAATAATCTCTGTATAAAAGTGCATTTGCCCTTTCCCGGGTCATATTTTTGATATCTTCACGCGGATACGTACTACTGCTGATACCAAAGTTGGTTTCTCCTCCATGGTCATAAGGATCATTATTATATCCTCCCTCGCTTGGAATCGTATACTTATTCATGACATTCCAAAATCTCTTATCCGCATTCATCCGGTCAATCAATTTCCGCGGAATATCATTACCATAGCGCGTATAATCAATTTCTTCCGGTTGAGCAGAAGCAAAAGCCATCGGCTCATAAAAACGTCCGGTTGCCCGTGCAGGGTAAACCGCGGCTTCCCTCAGTTCCTCCCGGTCGTCGTTATAGTTGTAATAGACTTCTTCCGTTTCCCCGGTTTGCGGATTTTTCCGCTTAACCGGTATTTCTCCGTTAAAAATGCCCCGCAGATAATCGCCTGTTTCACTCATTTTATTTCCTTGCCTTTCGTTAATTACAAAATATGTATTAACATATAATGTATCAAAAGTCAAGGAAATTTACATTTCCCAACTTGATTTTGCAATTAACCGCGGTATGATGAAAAAAATCAACCCGGAGACCGATTTATGAAAACATTTACCGCATTTCTTTTTGCTCTGCTGTTTTGCTTCAACGCTTTTGCATGGCCGAAAAGTTATCACCCCGTTTCGTTCAGCGATGAAATAATTCAAAAAGACGTTGACACTTACAACGAAGAAATGAAAAAATGCGACCAAACCCTTAACAAGGATACGAAAGCTGCCAAGAATACAGGGCAGATGATCAAGAGCAACCAAAATGTCGTTTCCTGTTATGAGGATATTATTTATCAAATCATCAAGAAATATTATTCGGAATCTATACCGGAACTGACAGAATCCCATACTAAATACATCAAACAGGTCAACGAAATGTACGATTATCTGTACACGACGGCCGACAAATGCGGCGCAAAGGAATGCAAGGACAAAAATTCCGTATTGGCGAAAACCGCGGTTGCAAAAGCCGTCAGGGCAATGCTGGAAGAATATGTCATGCTTTTGAAACTGACAACTTCCTAGAGAAAATAACTTTTGCCGCAATCTTTTATCCTTTCGGCATACGGTCGGTTTGCAAAAACCGACCGTGATTTTTATATAAAAAACTTTCCTCTTCTGATTTTGCCGCCTGAAAATCCGGCCAGGAAAAAACAGCGGGCAGACATAAAAAACGGCCGGGAAAACATCCCGGCCGAAACTTAAATCAGGAACAAAGACTAAATATCCAGATTGACCACGTTCAGGGCATTTTCCTGGATAAACTCCTTGCGCGGTTCAACCACGTCACCCATCAGGGTTGCAAACACCTGATCGGCTTCGTCCAGATATTCCGCCTTAACCTGCAACAGGGAACGCGCTTCCGGATCAAGAGTGGTTTCCCACAGCTGTTCGGGGTTCATTTCGCCCAAGCCTTTATAACGCTGGATGGTGATGCCTTTGCGCCCCATGGCCATAATTGCGTCGACAAAAGAAACCGGCCCGTAGATTTTCTTTTCTTCTCCCAGTTTGGGTGAAATCAGGCGTTGTTCGGCACTGTAGTTTTCATGCAGAAAAGCCTTCATCTCGTTCAAAACTTTGGCTTCCGGACTTTCAAAAACGGAACTGCCGACAACATGTTTTTCTTCCACGCCGCGGAGCGTGCGATGGAAATTGAGCGAACCGTCGTCCAGCCGGTCGGCCTTCCAGCCCTTGTCGTATTCGGCTTCCATGCTGTCGAGTTTAACCGCCAGCGCTTCGGCCAGAGCCTTCTGTTTTTCCGGATTTTGCACGACGGCAGGATCAAACATGCCGGCCACCGCCAGCTGCTCGACGATTTTTTCCGGCGCTTTCTTGCTTAAAACGGCGATCATGCTGCGAGCCTTGCGGGTATTTTCCACCATCGAAATCAGGTCGGGACCGGCAATCTGCTCGCCGTCGGCACGTTTCAGAACCGCGTCTTCGCAGCCGCCGCGCACCAGATAGTCTTCCATTTCGTGTTCGTCTTTGATGTAGATGATCGAATTGCCGCGTTTGGCTTTGTAAAGCGGCGGCTGGGCAATATAGACATAGCCGCGTTCGATCAGTTCGGGCATCTGACGATAGAAGAAGGTTAAAAGCAAAGTTCTGATGTGGCTGCCGTCGACATCCGCATCGGTCATGATCACGATTTTGTGATAACGGCATTTGTCGGCGTCGAAGTCATCACGACCGATACCGGTGCCGAACGCCGTTACCATGGTGCCGATTTCCGCCGAATTGAGCATTTTGTCGAAACGGGCGCGTTCAACATTCAAAATCTTACCGCGCAGCGGCAAAATCGCCTGGGTTTTGCGGTCGCGTCCCTGTTTGGCGGAACCGCCCGCCGAATCTCCCTCGACGATAAAGATTTCCGACAGAGCCGGATCTTTCTCCTGACAATCGGCCAGCTTGCCCGGCAATGAGGCAATATCGAGCACGCCTTTGCGGCGGGTCAGTTCACGCGCCTTGCGGGCGGCTTCGCGGGCGGTGGCAGCTTCGACGATCTTGCCGACGATAACTTTGGCTTCCGCCGGGTGTTCTTCCAGCCACTCCTGCAATTTGGCGCTGACGACGCCCTCAACCACCGGACGCACTTCGGAGGAAACCAGCTTGTCCTTGGTCTGGGACGAGAACTTCGGATCCGGCACTTTGACGGAAAGCACGCAGGTCAGACCTTCGCGCATGTCTTCGCCGGTGATCAGGTTCTTGTCTTTTTTCAGAAGGTTGTTTTCCGCAATATAGTTGTTGACGGTGCGGGTCAGCGCGGCGCGGAAGCCGGCCAGATGGGTACCGCCGTCTTTCTGCGGAATGTTGTTGGTAAAGCAGAGCATGCTTTCATTGTAGGCGTTGGTCCACTGCAGCGCCGCTTCGACCTGAATGTCACTGTCGCCGTCGGCGCCGGCAAAAGCGATAACGCTTTCGTGCAGCGGCGCTTTCGACTTGTTGATGTGGTTGACAAACGCGGTCAGGCCGCCTTCATAATGCATAACCGCTTCCCGCGGCTCGCTGCCCCGGTTGTCGATCAGTTTGAGATAAACGCCGGAATTGAGGAACGCCTTTTCGCGGATGCTTCTTTCCAGCGTGTCGAAATTAAATTCGGTCATGGTAAAGGTTTCCGGCGACGGCAGGAAGGTCACTTCCGTTCCGTGGCGGCCGTGGGCGTCGCCGACAACTTTCAAATGCTCGACCACGTTGCCGTGGGCAAAGGTAACCACATGCTCGTGCCCTTCGCGCCAGATGCGCAGCTTAAGCCAGGTGGAAAGCGCGTTGACGACGGAAACGCCGACCCCGTGCAAACCGCCCGAAACCTTGTAGGAATTGTTGTCGAACTTGCCGCCCGAGTGCAGCTGGGTCATAATCACTTCCGCCGCGGAAACGCCTTCTTCCTTGTGCAGGCCGACCGGAATGCCGCGGCCGTTGTCGCGGATGGTGGCGGAACCGTCGGGATTGAGGATGACTTCGGTTTTGTCGCAATAGCCGGCGAGCGCCTCGTCGATCGCGTTGTCCAGCACTTCGTAAATCATGTGGTGAAGGCCGGTGCCGTCATCGGTGTCGCCGATATACATGCCCGGGCGTTTGCGAACCGCGTCCAACCCGCGCAGGACTTTGATCGAATCGGCATTGTATTCCTGTTCTTCCCTGTCGATTTCGGCTTGTGTCATGTCTACCATAAGTAATCTTCCTTACAATTTATTTTCGATACGTTTTCACTATTTGCAAACATACAGTATTTTCGCGCAAAACCCAAGCGAAAAGTACGAAAAATTAACGCTTTTGTGCATATTTTACGTTGTTTCCGGCGGGCTTTTTCAGTGCGCTTCGGCCCAGTTGCCGCCAATGCCGGTATCGGCGACGAAGGCGACGTCGTAACTCACTGCGCCTTCCATCGTTTCCTTAAGCAGGCGCGCCGTTTCTTCCGCCTGTTCCGCCGGCGCTTCCAGCACCATTTCGTCGTGCACCTGCAGCAGAATTCTGGCCTTGAGACCGCTTTCCTTCAGCCGGGCGAAAACTTCGTTCATCGCCTTTTTCATGATGTCGGCGGCACCGCCCTGCAGGGGGGCGTTGATTGCCGCCCGCTCGGCAAAGGAGGCGATCCGCTGGTTTTTGTCATTAATGCCCGGCACCGCGCATTTGCGGCCGAACGGCGTGGTCACGTAACCGTTTTTGCGGGCAAATTCGACGGTCTGCTCCATATAGCGCTTAATCTCCGGCATTTTGGCGAAATAAGCGTCGATGTATTTTTTCGCTTCGTCGTTCGAAATGCCGATCTGTTTGGCCAGGCCGTATTGGGAAATGCCGTAAATAACGCCGAAATTGATCGCTTTGGCATGGCGGCGGACGTTGGGCGTCACCTCTTCCCGCGGCAGGCCGAAGACCTGCATGGCGGTCGCGGTATGAATGTCGATGCCGGCGGCAAAAGCTTCTTTCAAGGCCTTCACGTCGGCCAGCACCGCCATCAGCCGCAGCTCCACCTGCGAATAGTCGGCGGAAATCAGCCGGCAGCCCGGCCGGGCGACAAAGCAGCGGCGGATTTTCAGACCGTCTTCGCTGCGCACCGGAATATTTTGCAGGTTTGGGTTAACCGACGACAACCGGCCGGTGTTGACGGTGGTCTGACTGTAGGTGGTATGAACGCGCCCGTTTCCGTCGATCAGCGGCAGCAGAGCGTCGGTATAGGTCGATTTCAGCTTGGCAACCGCGCGCCAGTCGAGAATTTTGGCCGGCAGCGGGTGCTCTTCCGCCATTTTTTCCAGCACTTCCGCCCCCGTCTGATAGCCGCCGCCGGCGCTCTTCTTGCCTTTCAGCCCCAGCTTGCCGTAAAGTATTTCGCCGATCTGCTTGGGCGACCCGAGGTTGAACTCCTCGCCGGCCAGGGCAAAAATTTCCTTTTCCAGTTCGTGCTGACGGTTCTCCAGTTCCGCGCTCAGTTCCTTCAGGCCGGCAGCATTGACCGCCACCCCGTTTTTCTCCATTTCGAACAAGGTGGCGACCAGCGGCCGGTCATAATGTTCATAAACGGTCGCCATCCGCTCCTGCGCCAGCCGCGGACGCAGCACCTCGTGCAGCCGGAAGACAACGTCAGCCTGTTCGCAGGCGTAAGCGGCGGCAATTTCCGGTTCCAAATCGCCGGCACTTATCTTCTGCCGGCCGACGCCGAAAAGCTTGTCGGGGTTGGTCATTTCCACCCCGAGAAAAAGGCTTGAAAGTTCCGTCAGACCGTGGCCGTGCGAGGTCGAATCGAGAACGTAGGAAATGACCTCGACGTCGTCATAAGGCGAAAACGCCGTTTCCCCGGTCAAAAAACGGGACAGGAAATGCATGTCGCGCTTGACGTCATGGCCGATTTTCAACAATCCCGGATCAGCCAGCAGCGGCTGCAGAAAAGCGGCAACGGCCGCGGCAGACAAACCTTCCGGCCGTTTGCTTTCAGCCGCGGAAAAAAGGTCGAAGGCTTCCGCCTTTTCCGCTTCGGCGGCAAACGGCAGATAAACCGCACGGCCGCCGCCGACGGAAAGCGCCACGCCGACCGCCCGGTCAAAAACCGGGTTGATTCCGTCGGCCAGCACCTTGAAGGCAAAAGCGCCCTTCTCCTCAATCAGCCGCCGCCATTCCGCAAGCGTTTTGCCGTCCGCGGCCAGCCGGTAATCTTTCGTTTCTTCTTTTGCCGGCGCCGCTTCGGGATAAACCTTTTTGCACTGTTCCTCAACCCAGCGGGCCAGCCGCGGCTTTAAGCTGTTAAAGCCGTATTTGGCGGCAAATTCTTCCACCAGAGTCAGTTCGGGACAGCGGCAGGGATAATCTTCCGGCTGTTTTTCCACCGGAACGTCGTCGCGCAGCCGCACCAGAGCCAGCGAAACACGGGCGTTGTCAAGGTTGGCCAAAAGCGTTTCCCGCCGCTTGTTCTGTTTGATTTCCCCGGCATGAGCCAGCACCTGTTCCAGCGAGCCGAAAGCGTTGACCAGTTCGGCCGCGGTTTTGGGACCGATGCCGGGAACCCCGGGCACGTTGTCTGTGCTGTCGCCCGACAGCGCCTGCACGTCAACCACTTTGTCGGGATAAACGCCGAATTTTTCCCTGACGTCTTCGGGGGTAAAAAACTTGTCTTTCATCGGATCGTAAAACTCAACCCCGGGGCGGATCAGCTGCATCAGGTCTTTGTCCGCCGACACGACCACCGCTTCCATGCCTTGTTCGAGCGCCAGCCGCGCGTAGGTGGCAATCAGGTCGTCGGCTTCATAGCCTTCCATCTCCAGATAATTGAGCTTTAAGGCGCCGACCGCTTCGCGGATGATCGGAAACTGGGGGATCAGCTCTTCCGGAACTTCGCGCCGGGTAGCCTTGTATTCGGGGAAGATTTGGTTGCGGAAATTTTCTCTTTTGGCGTCAAACAGCACCAACGTATAGTCGCAGCCGATTTTGGAGGTAAGCTTCAAAAACATGTTGGTAAAACCATAGACCGCGTTGACCGGCGTGCCGTCCGGCGCATTGAGCGGCGGCAGGCCGTAAAATGCCCGGAAAATGTACCCCGATCCGTCGATCAAACAAATTTTTTTTGCCGTCATTGCCTTTCCTTTCCCGTTTTCGTCTTTTGCGCTCAATATAAACCATCAAAGCCGATAAGCCAACCGGGAAATATACTTATGCTTAACTTATTGGTGACATTTTCCGGTTATAATCGGCGAAAGAATCGCAACCGGGGAAGACAGATGGCAGCAAACGCAAAAGAAGAGAAAAAGGGCGGCAAACGGCAGACGGCCAAAAAAACGGCAGCAAAAAAGAAAACCGGCGGCGGGAAAAAAGTTTCCCGCGGCAAAAAAACGACCGGCGGCTTCCGCTGGTGGAAACTGCTTTTCTTTGCCGCCTTTGCCGTCGGCGCCGCGCTTGCGCTGTACGTCGGCTATTGCTTTGCCACCCTGCCCGACATTGAACAGGCGGTTTCCCGCACCCGGCAGCCCTCAACTTCGATCATTGCCGAAAACGGACAGGAAATTGCCACCTTCGGCAACGTTTATTCGGAAGTGGTCTATCCCGACGAACTGCCGCCCTACGTCATCAATGCGGTAATTGCCACCGAAGACCGGCGTTTTTATTCCCATTTCGGGTTCGACGTCATCGCCTTCACCCGCGCCATGACCGCCAACCTGATCAAGGGACGCTATGCCCAGGGCGGCAGCACCATCACCCAGCAGGTGGCCAAAAACCTGTTTCTGACCCCGCAGAAAAACATCAAGCGCAAAGTTCAGGAACTGCTGATGGCCTTCTGGCTGGAAAGCAAATTTTCCAAAGACCAGATCCTGACCCTTTACCTCAACCGCGTTTACATGGGCAGCGGCACCTACGGAATCGAGGCGGCGTCGCAGAAATATTTTCACAAAAGCTCGCGCGATCTCAACATGCTGGAGGGCGCCGTCATCGCCGGCCTGCTGAAAGCGCCGGCGCGCTATAACCCGGCCGCCGACAAAGAGCGCGCCCTAGAGCGGGCAGCGGTGGTATTGCAAAACATGGTCAACGCCGCCGTCATCACCCCGGAACAAAAGGCCAAAGCGCTGAAAATGCCGATCGGCGCCGGCATTCACGACAAACTCGAAGGCGGCAGATATTTCGCCGACTGGGTCTATCAGGAAGTAAACGCCTATATCGGCGAACGGGAAAACGACATCAACGTTTACACCACGCTTGACAAGAAAATTCAGAAAGCGGCGGAAAGCGCCCTCCGGCAGGCGGTTTTTGCCAACGCGAAAAGCAAAAACGTCACCAACGGCGCGGTGGTGGTGCTGGACAGAAACGGCGCCGTAAAAGCGATGGCCGGCGGCATCAATTATGAGAAAAGCCAGTTCAATCGAGCCACTCAGGCGCTTCGGCAGCCGGGTTCGGCATTCAAGACGTTCGTCTATCTGACGGCTCTTGAAGAAGGCTGGGATACCGACGACGAAATCGACGACTATCCGATCACCATCGGCAACTGGAAACCGGAAAACTACAGCAAAAAATATTACGGCACGGTAACCCTGGAAGAGGCGTTCGTCCGTTCGCTCAACCTTGCCACCGTCAACCTGGCGCAAAAACTGCCGTCCGGAAACATTATCCGCACCGCCCGCAAAATGGGCATTTCGACCCCGATCGACGACACCCCGGCAATGGTGCTCGGCAGTTCTGCGGTCAAGGTGCTGGACATGGCGGTGGCCTATACCGCGGTTGCCAACGGCGGGTATGCCGCCTGGCCCTATTCGATCACCGAAATTTACACCCGCGAAGGCTATCCGCTCTACACCCGTCTTTACGACGAAGACGAACGGCAGCGGATTTTGGACGAAGACACGGTTGAAGCCATAACCGAGATGATGGAAAAAGTGATCCTTGAAGGCACCGGCAAAAGAGCGCAACTGCCGTTCTTTGCCGCCGGCAAAACCGGCACTTCGCAGGATTACCGCGACGCCTGGTTCGTCGGCTTTACCGACCGTTACGTGGCAGCGGTATGGGTCGGCAACGACGACAACTCGCCGATGAAAGGCGTCGGCGGCGGCACCCTGCCGGCCGAAATCTGGAAAAAAGTGATGCTGGCGGCGGAAAGCGAGGAGTGACCTTTTTTTGTAAAAAGATATAAATTTAGGGCTTTTATTCTGAAAGTAATTATATATAATCAGCATAAAACAAGAATCGAAAGAGAAGGTAAAGGACAAACAAAATGAGACAAAAACCCGTAATGCTGCTAATTTTGGACGGCTGGGGCTACCGCAAGGAAATTACCCCCGACAACGCGATCGAACAGGGGCATACGCCCAACTGGCACCGGTGCCTGAAAGAATATCCGCATTGCCTGGTACAGACCTCCGGACTGGCCGTCGGCCTGCCGGAAGGACAGATGGGCAATTCGGAAGTGGGACACACCAACCTCGGCGCCGGCCGGGTGGTCATGCAGGATCTGCCGAAGATCGACCTGGCGATCAAAGACGGTTCGCTTAAAAAGAACCCGGTCCTCTTAAAACTGATCGAAAAACTGAAAGAAAACGGCAAAACCTGCCACCTGATGGGCCTGATGTCGCCGGGCGGCGTTCACTCTTCCCAGCATCACATCGTCGCGCTGGCCGGCATTCTGAACGAACACGGCATCAAAACCGACGTCCACGCCTTTTTGGACGGCCGCGACACGCCGCCGGAATCGGCCGCCGGCTTCGTCGCCGAATTTGAAAAAGATACCGCCGCCATGGAAAACGTCAAAATCACCACCGTGGCCGGACGTTTCTACGCCATGGACCGCGACAAGCGCTGGGACCGGGTGGAAAAAGCCTACAACAACATGGTTATGGCCGACGGCAAACGTTTTGCCGACGCGGTCGAGGCGATCAAAGCTTCTTATGCCGAAAAAGTCAGCGACGAATTCGTGGTTCCGGCCGTAATCGGCAACTATCAGGGATTTGAAGACGGCGACGCGGTGCTGATGGCCAACTTCCGCGCCGACCGCGCCCGCGAAATCCTGTATGCGCTGGCCGACAGGGAATTTACCGGTTTTGAACGGAAAAAGACGATTGAGCTGTCGATGGCGGTCGGCATGACCGAATATTCGGTCGACCACAACCGTTTCATGCAGACGATGTTCCCGCCGGAAGCGCTGGTGCACATCTTCGGCGAAGTGGTGGCGGAAAACGGCCTCACCCAGCTGCGAATTGCCGAAACCGAAAAATACGCACACGTCACTTTCTTTTTCAACGGCGGGGAAGAAAAGGAATTCGCCGGAGAATCGAGAATTCTGGTTCCCAGCCCGAAGGTTGCCACCTATGACCTGAAACCGGAAATGTCGGTTTACGAAGTGACGGACCATCTGGTTGACGCCATCGAAAAGCAAAAATTCGACGTCATCATCTGCAATTTCGCCAACGGCGACATGGTCGGCCATACCGGCATTATGGAAGCGGCCCTGAAAGCGGTGGCCGCGGTTGACGAGTGCCTGGGCAGAGTGGTCAAGGCCATCAAAGACGTTGACGGAGCGCTGCTGGTTACCGCCGATCACGGCAACGCGGAAAAAATGGTCGACGAAAAAACCGGCCAGCCCTATACCGCGCACACCGTCGGCGACGTACAGGCGGTGCTGGTCAACGGTCCGAAAGACGTTGCCGCGCTCAACAACGGCAAACTGGCCGACATTTCCCCGACCCTGCTTGACCTGCTCGGCATTAAGCAGCCCGCGGAAATGACCGGCAAATCGCTTTTGGTCCGCAAATAGAACCTGCTTCGGAGACGACCGCCGTTGAAAATACAAACCGCCTTTTTAACTTTGCTTTTAAGCCTGCTGACAGTGCAGTCGGCAGCGGCGGCGGTCGTTTCCCGCAAGGATCTGGAAGCGATCCAGATGCAGGTGGAACAAAAGAGCGTCGAACACAAGCGCCTGCAGGCCCAGGCTGCCAAAATCAGCGTCGAAATGGCGACGGTGAGCAAGCAAATGGTGCAAAAGGCGCGGCAAATTCAAAACACCGAAGACAGAATTTCGGCGATGGAAAAACAGCTGGCGCGGCTGCAAAAAGAACTGAAAACGGCGGAAGACGACTTTATCAAAGAAGACGAAAACCTGATCCAGACTCTTTACGCGCTGCAGAATCTGGCCTTGAAACCGACGGAAGCGCTGTTCGTGCAGCCGCTGACGCCGGTCGAAATCATCAGAAGCGCGATGCTGCTTCGGGAAACGGTGCCGTTCCTGGCGGAAGAGGCCGCCCAGATCCGGGAGAAACTCGACAACATCGCAACCAAGAAAAGCAAGATCGAACAGCAGGTAAAAAAAATCTCCAGCAACAAACTGGCGCTTGAGAAAGAACACCGGCAGATGAAGCAGCTGATCCGCAAAAAAGCGAAAATCCGCAGCCAAATCGAAGACAAAAGCGCCGCCGCCCGGCAAAAAATCAAACAGCTGGCGGCTCAGGCCAAAGACATCAAGGAACTGCTGGTCAAGCTGGAAAAGGAACGCAAAGCGCGGGAAAAGCTGGAGCGCGAGCGGCAGGAAAAGCTGAAGCGCGAACGCGAGGAGCTGGAAAGATACCGTGCCGAACAGGAAGCGCTGGCGGTTAACGAGCGCCGGGAAAAAGAACGGCAGGAACAGGCCAAAAGCGATGACTTGATAAAATCGCAGACCGCTTATATAAAAGACGTGGGGCAAAACTTCGTCAAAGCCAAAGGCAAACTTTCGATGCCGGCGCGGGGGCCGATTGTCGCGGCCTACGGGCAGGAAACCGCCAAAGGCGTCAGCGCCAAAGGAATCTCGATCAAGACCCGGAGCGAAGCGCAGGTGGTTTCGCCGTTTGACGGTACCGTCATTTTTGCCGGCCCGTTCCGCGGTTACGGCAACATCATTATTATCGAACACGGCGAACATTATATGTCGCTTCTGGCCGGCTTAAACAGCATCGACTGCGAAGTGGGGCAGATGCTTCTGGCCGGCGAACCGATCGGACAAATGCCGAAAAGCGCCGAGGCCAAGCTTTATGTCGAACTGCGGGAAGACAGCCGGCCGATCGACCCCGAAGCCTGGTTTGCCAAATAAAAACAAAAGAACAAAAACAGGAAAAACGTTATGTGGAAAAAATTACTGACATTTGCATTAATCGCCAACATCGTCCTGACCGCCGGCTGCGTAACCGCCGCCGACAAAAAGGCGCCTTCGGCAGAAGAAGCCGACACCTATGAAATGCTGAACCTTTTCGGCGAAATCATGGAACGGACCAAAGCGTCTTACGTGGAAGAGGTGAGCGACCAGAAACTGATTGAATCGGCCATCAACGGCATGCTTTCCTCGCTTGATCCGCATTCCAGCTTTCTTGACGCCAAAAGCTTCCAGTATCTCAACGAGCAGACACAGGGAAAATTCGGCGGCCTGGGCATTGAGGTGACGATGGAAAGCGGCGTGGTCAAAGTGGTTTCGCCGATCGACGACACGCCGGCGTTCAAAGCCGGGCTGAAACCGGGCGACTACATCATCAGCCTCGACGGCACCACCGTCGTCGGCATGACGCTTAACGAAGCGGTCGACAAAATGCGCGGCAAAACCGGCACCAAAATCAAACTGACCATCCGCCGCGGTACCGAAAAACCGTTTGACGTCACCTTGAAACGCGAAGAAATCAAAATCCAGTCGGTTAAAAGCGAAATCAAAGCCAAAGACGTTGCCTATATCCGCATTTCCTCCTTCAGCGAAGAAGTGGACAAGAACGTAAAAGACGCTTTGGCCAAAATGCAGAAAAAAAACAAAAACGGCATCCGCGGACTGGTAATCGACGTGCGCAACAACCCGGGCGGCCTGCTGGACCAGGCGGTAGCGGTTTCCGATTTGTTCCTTGACAAGGGGGAAATCGTTTCTACCCGTTCGCGCAACGAGGAAGACACCATCAAATATAACGCCACCAAAGGCGACGTGGCCGAAGGGCTGCCGATCGTAGTGCTGATCAACGACGGTTCGGCCTCGGCGTCGGAAATTCTCGCCGGTGCTTTGCAGGATCATAAACGGGCAATCATCATGGGCGAAAAGTCTTTCGGCAAAGGTTCGGTCCAGAGTGTCATTCCGTTTGCCAAATACGGCGCCATCCGGCTGACCACCGCCCGTTATTACACGCCTTCCGGCCGTTCGATCCAGGCCAAGGGCATCGAACCGGACATCGAAGTCAAGCCGGCCAAGGTCGAACTGCTTAACTTCGACGGTCTGACGATCAGCGAAGCCGAGCTGAAAAACGCGCTGAAAAACGACAATGTCGAGGCCGGCGGCAAAGATCAAAAAGCCGATGACAAAGACAAAAACGGCGACAATGACGAAGACCTGCAAAAAGACTATCAGCTGCTGCGGGCGGTTGATACCATCAAGGCTCTGAGCATTTACGCCGCCGACAAGAAATAAGACGGCCGGGCCGGAGTTTTGCGGCAGCACGCATGCTCCGGCTCTGTTTTTTAAAAGTAAAAAACAAGGACAAAACAATGAACGGCAACTATCGAAAATGCGTCGGCATCACGGTTTACAAAGATCATAAGGTTCTTTTGTGCGAACGGCGCGACCTGCCCGGCGCCTGGCAGTTTCCGCAGGGGGGAATCGAAGCCGGCGAAGGGCTGATCGAAGCCGCCCGGCGCGAACTCAAAGAAGAAACTTCGATCGTTTCGGTCGAGCCGGCAGATACCGTAACCGAACCGCTGCGCTATACTTTTCCGCCGGAAATTCAAAAAGGCGGCAAGTGGAGATATGACGGACAGGAAATGCAGTGGGTATTGTTCCGCTTTACCGGCGAAGACAGTGAGATCAACCTTGAAACCGAAGAGCCGGAATTTGCCCGTTATGCCTGGGAAGACATTGACGAAGCGGTCAAAAGAATTGCAGAATTCAAGAAAAACGTTTATATTGAAGCAGTAAAGAAGTTTAAGCCTGTTGTTGAGGGTTAAATGACGGAAGAAACAAAAACGGAAAAAGACATTCAGGAACTGATCGATCTGGCGTTCAGCGCCGTCGTCCAAACTTCGGTCGAACTGGAAGACGACCAGCTGGACGCGCTGGAAAACCTTAACCAGTATTGCGTCAACACCGCTCTGCACAACCCGGAAGTGATCAAAAAGCCGCTCAAGGTGGTTTATAAGACCAACGAGGGGCTGAAAGAAGCGCTGGTGGCCATCTGTCTGGCCTATTCGCTGGTCAATCCGCGGCGCAAGCTGAGGGAAAACAAAGAGTTTTTTGACAAGAACATTACCATTTACCAGCGCCCCGGCAACGTCAAGTTCATCGATTTCGGAGAAATTGCGCCGGACAGCGTACAGGCGGCCGTTTACTGGGACATCATCGAAGACTGGAAGCTTTACATCGACCGGGAATGCGGCGGAATTAAGGCGCTGGTGGACGAAAAGACCAATCTGGCGGGGCTGGACAACTACATCCGCGGCGGCGATCCGCTGTACGAATTCGCCCGCTTTCACCGCAAATATACGGAAAAAACGAAGCTCCAGGAAGAAAAAAGCAAAATTTCCGCACAGGACGCTTTCCGCAATGCCGTCGTTCAGTCGGTGGCAACCGAAGTGACCAAACAGCAGCTGCTCGCCGGCAAAAACCCGATGGAAATCATCGACTCGCTGTTAAATCAGGCTGCCTCTTACCGGCCGGAAATCGAACGCAGGCCGCCCGAGCAGCGTCAAATCGGCTATCGGAATCGGGAACGCCGTTCAAACGGCCGCCGGCGGTACCATAACCGGCAGGACGAAGATTAAACCGCGGGAAATGCGATGGCAGCGGTCTTCAAGTATTCCGCCCTTGTTTTATATGCCGCCGCAACATCTTTCGCGTGTTTCGTCGTTTTTACCTCGTCCGCCGGAAATTACGACGCATCAACCGAAGGGCTGCTGCCGCTTTTGCAAATCGGCACGGAAGCCTTGTATTCTATAATTGTCATATCGGTTTATACAATTGCCCGCATGCACGGCAGGGACAATTTAAAAACCTTTTACTTCATCAGTGCTGTTCCCGTTCTTTTGGCTTACGGTTCTTTCGTCTGCCGGAATTTTGTCATTTCAAACGGCATGGCGGGAGCGGCTTCCGTTTTACTGACGGCCTTGTGCGCCCCTTTGTTTTTTCCTCCCGCCGGAATCTGAAGGGGCTTTGCGGTATAACGCTTGTTTTGCTGTATCTGATTGCTCAAATATATTTCGAAAAAGACAACACAATACCTCTGTTTGTATTTTGGCATATTATTCCGCCGCTGACGGTGATTAAGCTTTTAAACCGGCCCCGACAAGCCGAAAAACGCAACAGATATCCCGGGAAAACGGAAGCTAAAACGGCCGCCAAGCCCGCGGCTCGATTATGATCAAAAGCACAGGCCGGTGCGGTTTGCTCTAAGCTTGCGGTTTAACCATAATCAAAAGTACAGGTTGATGTTGTCGGCATCAAAACATTCTGCTCCCGGGTAAACCCGGGATTTTCTGCCAGGCAATTAATAAACAAACAGCCCCTTAAAAAGAGGCCGTTTGTTAATAATCCGGTTTTTGAAGCAGGTTATTTACCCGTCTGTTCTCCGTTCTTTTTTGATTTCAGTTGTCCGCAGGCGGCCAGAATGTCCTGTCCGCGGGCGGTGCGGATCGGCGCAGCGAAACCGTAATCCTGCAATTTTTGCGAAAAGGCATGAATCCGGTTGTTGGAACTCGGTTGATAACTGCAGCCCGGCCAGGGATTGAAAGCGATCAGATTGAACTTGGCGTTGATTTTGTATTTCTTCATCAGAGCCGCCAGTTCGTCGGCATGTGCCGGCGTATCGTTAAAATCTTTTAACATCAGATATTCGAAAGTGATATAGCCGCCGTGGTTTTCCTGATAGTCGTGACAGGCCTGCATCAGCTCGGGCAGCGGGTATTTTTTGTTGATCGGCATAATTTCCGAACGCTGCTCATTGTTTGACGCATGCAGGCTGACTGCCAGTTTGACGCCCATATCGCGGTCAATGTCGCGGATATGGGGAACAATGCCGGAAGTGGAAAGCGTAATCCGCCGTTTGGAAATGGCGATACCTTCGCCGTCGGTCAGGATTTCCACCGCTTTGACCACGTTTTCGTAATTCTGCAGCGGCTCGCCCATGCCCATCAGCACGATGTTGGAAAGCATCCGTTTTTCGCCGTCCAGGTTCCATTCCCCGTAAACGTCGCGCGCCAGCATAAACTGGCCGACGATTTCTCCCGCGGTGAGGTTGCGGGTCAGCTTCTGGCTGCCGGTATGACAGAAGCGGCAGCCCATGGCGCAGCCGATCTGGGTGGAAATGCAGACCGCGCCGCGATCGGCTTCCGGAATATAAACGGTTTCGATTTTTTCGCCGTCGGCAAACTCCAGCAGCCATTTGCGGGTTTTGTCGCTCGAGAGCTGTTCGGTCACCGTTTTCGGCCGCGAAAGGACAAAACGTTCCGCCAGCTTCTGCCGCAAAGCCTTGGACAGGTTGGTCATCTCGTTAAAATCGGTTTTGCCGTAAAAATAAACCCACTGCCAGATTTGTTTGACGCGGAAAGCCGGCTCGCCCATCTCCCGCAGACAGGCGGCCAGCTCGTTTTTCGTCAGCCCGATCAGTTCGATTTTGTCCGTCATTTTTTGCACTTGGCGCTGATGGCGCGGTAAGCGGCGGTAAAGCCGGAAAGGGAATAGGTGTCTTTGGTGGCCGTGCCGCGCGAGGATTCGCCGGTAACGATCATCCGTTCGCCTTTTTTCATCGCCGCAACCAGTTCTTTGTCGGTTTTTTCGCTGACGGCCCAGGCTTTGTCGTTGTCGACAAACATTTTGTCAATGGTGGTTTTGCCGATTTTTACCACCACTTTGGCGTCGCGCTTGTAGGTATAGCCGGCAACGAAATTGACGACGTCAAAGCTTTTTTCCGCCGGGCGGTGGGTGATGACGACGTAGATGTCGCCGCGCTGGGTATATTTGCCTTCGTCCTTCTGCGGGCTGGAGGCCATGTAGCAGACGACGTTTTTGCCGTCCTGATAATAGAAGGCGGACCAGTCGTTGTATTCGCCCAAAAGCTTCGGCGTGCCGGCGTTGGCGGCAGCCGCGCCGAACAGGAAAACGGCGCTCAGAATAAACAGTTTTTTCATTGCAATACTCACATTCGGGGGTTAATTTCTGACATAATTGTATTTGAAAATTATCTAAAAACGGTTAACAATACAAGCATAAAATTTTTTATGAAACGGGACAGACCATGATCAGGGACAATTATCTCGACATCAGCCGCATCACCGCCGATCCGGGCGTGCTGAAAATATTTAAAATCATCCGCGGCTACGGCGGAGTCGTCCGTTTTGTCGGCGGCGCCGTACGCGACGCGCTGGCGGGGCTGAAAGCCGCCAACATCGACCTTTCCACCGACCTTTCGCCCGACGAACTGGCGGAAGCCTGCGAAGAAGCCGGCATCCGCACGGCGCCGATCGGACTGAAAATAGACACTCTGGGGGTGGCTGTCGGCGGCACCCTGCTTGAAATCAGCTCGTTGAAAAAACAGGTGAAGGGCGGCAACGGGAGAACGGAGGTGGAGTTTACCGACAACTGGGAAGAAGACGCTTCCCGCCGCGACCTGACGATCAACGCCGTTTACGCCGACGAAAACGGCAACGTTTTCGACTATTACAACGGCATCGAAGACCTGGAAAACGGGATCATCCGTTTTATCGGCGACGCCAACCGGCAGATCCGCGAAGATTATGTGCGGATTTTGCGTTTTTTCCGTTTTTATTCGCTGTTCGGCAAAGCGCCGGCCGACGCCAAAGCGCTGAAAGCCTGCCGCGACAATCTGAACGGGCTAAAAAACCTGCCGGTGGAAAGAATCCGCGACGAACTGGTCAAGATTCTGCTGACGCCGAAGGCCGCCCAAACCCTGAAGCTTATGTTTGAAAACGACATTCTCGGCTATTGGCTGACCGACCCTCCCTGTTTCGACGAATTGGAAAAACTGATCCGGCTGGAAGAAAAACACGGTTTTGCGCCCGATCCGGTACGGCGGCTGTTTGCCCTTTTCCGGCCGGACAAAACGCTGGCCGAAAACATTGCCGTACGGCTGAAGTTCCCCAAAAACCAAAAGGAAAACCTGATCCGGCTGGCAGAAGCGGAAGGCGGCGACGGGGATTTTTCGTCGGCGGCGAAGCTGAAACAGGCGGTTTACCGGCTGGGCAAAGACGTTTGTCTTTCCCTGCTTCTGCTGCGGGATTCGGCAAACCGCGGCGGCAAAATAAATCCGGATGAAGCCGTCCGCGCGGTAAGAAACGCCACGGTGCCGGTTTTCCCGGTCAGCGGCAAAGACATCATCCGTCACGGCATTACCGGCAACGCCAAAATCGGCGCCGCCCGCGAATATCTCGAACAGGTATGGGTCGACAGCGGTTTTGAACTGACCCGCGACGAACTGCTGGCCAAAATAAAACCCTGAGGCAGGCGCGGCGGCATAAACCAGCCGGCCCACGCGGGCACCGCCAGCCGTTTAAAACCCGAAGTCCGGCTTCAGACCGCGTCACCGGGCTTGCCGCCCGCACGCACGGACAGCGGCGGCGGCTTAACAAAAAGCCCCGGATAATCCGGGGTTTTCGTTTTTATTTGCAAATGCTGCCGAAAGAATCTTTGGCATACATGGCATACAGCCGCTGATAGTTTTCCAGACTTTGTTTGACCAGATAATTGACTGTACCTTTCGGATATTCGCCCTTGGCATTAGGCTTGCCGGCTTTCAAACCGGTCAGTATCTCGATCCCGTCATCTACCGTATCAATCGCGTAAATATGGAACTTTCCTTCCCGCACGGCGGCAATCACGTCTTCTCTTAGCATCAGGTTAACAACGTTGGTGCGGGGGATGATCACACCCTGCTCCCCGGTCAGACCGCGATGTCTGCAAACGTCGAAAAAGCCTTCGATCTTTTCGTTGACGCCGCCGATCGGCTGAATGTCGCCGAACTGGTTGATCGAACCGGTGACCGCAATGTTCTGCTTAATCGGCAGGTTGGCAACGGCCGACAGCAGACAGTAGTATTCGGTCGAAGAAGCGCTGTCGCCGTCAACCCCGCCGTAAGACTGCTCAAACACAATCGACGCCGACAGCGACAAAGGCGAGGTTTTGGCAAACCGGTTGGCCAGCAGCGATTGCAAAATCAGCACGCCCTTGGTATGGATCGGGCCGCTCATGTTGGTTTCGCGCTCAATGTTGACGAACTCGCCGCTGCCGATGCGCGCCTGCACAGTAATCCGCGCCGGCTTGCCGAACGAAAAACGGGAGAAGTTGTAAACCACCAGACCGTTGATCTGGCCGACTTTTTCGCCTTCAACGTCAATCATGATGGTGCCGTCGTCGATTTGCTCCAGCATAGCCTGTTTAATGCGGTCGCTGCGGTAAATCTGGGCGGCAATCGCCTGATCGACGTGCTTTTTGCCGATCTGTTTGGAGTTCGATTCCCGCGCCCAGTAGTCGGCTTCGCGCAGAAGGTCGCCGATTGAGGCAATGTGGGCGGTCAGCTTCTTGGAATCTTCCGCCAACCGGGAGGAATATTCAATCACCCGGGCAACCGCCTGCTTGTTCAGCGTGCGCAGCTTTTTCTTGTTGGACAGCGAACCGATCAGCCTGGCATATTCTATCTCGTTTTCTTCGTTGCGGTCCATCAGGGTGCCGAAATCGGCCTCCACTTTGAAATAATCGGAAAAGTCCGGATCCCGCTCGGAAAGCAGGTCATAAAGCTCTTCGTCGCCGGTCAGGATGACTTTGACGTCCAGGGGAATCGGCTCCGGATCGAGCGAAATGGTGGTAAAACTGGTTTCCTCCCCCGGCGATTCGATCTTGATCGTTTTCGAGGCCAGGGCCCGTTTCAGCGAATCCCAGGCATAGGGCTGAACCAGCAGCTTGCGGGCGTCTATCAGAAGAAAGCCGCCGTTGGCGCGGTGCAGGGCGCCGGCCTTGATCAGGGTAAAGTCGGTCAGCAGGGCGCCGTATTGCTGGATGCGCTCGACCCGGCCGACCAGATTGCCCTGGGTCGGATGGTCGAGATGGACGATCGGCGCGCCGGAATCCGGTTCGTTTTTGACCACCACGTTGACCTTGAATTTGGCAAACTTGTCTTCTTCCTGTTTGTTCATCCGCGACAAAAGGGCGGAAAGCGCGTCGCTTTCTTCCGCCGGCGCGGCGTTTTCCTCGGGCAGGAATTCGTCGATATTGCCGACGATGTGGTTCTGAATGTTTTTCAAAAACTCAATGGCCTCGCGATGGCCTTTGTATTTTTGCCGCAGGCTGTCGATCGGATTTTTTACCGCCAGTTTAATGAATTTTTCGCGCAAAAGGCTGCTTTCGCGGCGCTGACGGTCTTCCCATTCGGGCAGATCCTTGGCCGCTTTTTCTATTTCTTCCTGCATCAGGTTGAGGTCGTTGATCAGTTCCTGTTTTTCGTTTTCCGGCAGTTCGTCAAAAGCTTCCGGACTTAAGACCTCGCCGTTTTTGACCGGCGCCACCACCAGCCCCACCTGCATATGCAGCAGGGAAACGCTTTTGCCTTTGGCCTTTTTCTGCAAAATCCGCATATATTCTTCTTTTTTCTGTTTGTATTTTTCGCGGATGATGCTGACGCCGGCCTTGTATTCGTCACTGTCCAAAACCGCCGGAATGGCAACGCTGAAATCCTCTGCCAGACGGTCGATATCTTTGGCAAACTCGCAGGCGGTGCCGGCCGGGAAACTGATGCTTTTCGGTTTGTAGGGTTCGTCGAAATTGTAAACGTAAACCCAGTCGCGGGGGGTGGGACGGGTTTTGGCCGCTTCTTCCAAAATGCGTTTGACCAGGCTGGTTTTGCCGGTGCCCTCGGGGCCTAAGCAAAACAGGTTGTATCCTTTCGACTTGATGTTGATGCCGAGTTTGACCGCGCTGATGGCCCGATCCTGCCCCAGCGCCGACATTCTTTCTTCCAGCTCCGCGGTGCTGGCAAAATCGAATTTCTGCGGATCGCATACCGTATAGAGCTGCCGGTCTTTCAGTTTGGTTATACTCATTTGACTGTCCTGCTTAAATAAAAGGTTGGTAAATTTGCGCCAAGTATAAAACCATAAACCCTAACAGAGGGTAAATTTTTCGCCGGCCGCTTAAATTTTAAGCCGGATCAGAGACGGCGCGGAACGATTGCCGAGGCGCGGCAGACGGCGGCTGCCGGCAAATTCGAGATTGCGATAGCCGACCACGTATTGGGTCGGCGGCATCAGCAGATTGGCAAAACGGGAAAACAGGTCGTTTTTGACTTCCAGCCGGTTAGAGGCCAGAAATCTGCCGAAAGCGGGACTCCAAGCCGTCATGCCGAAGTCGCCGAAAATGATTACCGGATCGTCCTCGGCGGCGACGAAGGCATTGACGTAGCCAAGCGCTTTCTCTTTATTGCGGCGGGACATGCCCGACAAATCAAAGCTTAAAAAAACATAGCCACGGCCGCCGATTTCCAAACTGACGAAAGCCGCGCTGCGGCCGCCGCCGAGACCGATGCGGCCGGCCGAACGCGGCGGCCGGGAGGAAACCATAAAACTCTTTCCTTCGTCATTGTCGGCCAAGTGATAACCGGCAGGCACCAGCCCGGAAGGACTGACGCCGTTTAAAACCGGATCGATCACCGCCAGCAGATCCGCACGCCGGCGGTCGGCAGTTTCAAAAATGTCGAGCAGCGACGACGGACGCGGCTGATAAATCATCCCGAAAGCCGTTTTCCCCTTTCCTTCCCCGCCGGAAAAAAGCACCGGCACCGACGAGGAAACGACAAAGAAATTAAGCAGCAAAAGCAGCAGCGCCAAAAAAGAATAGAGAAAAAAGCGGTTGAACAGGGCATAAAACATTACCAGCAGCGACAGCAGGTAAAACTGAAAGCGCCATTGGTTCAGAAACTGGCCGAAGGTGTTGCCGGCAAAGGCCGCCGCCGAAAAAAACGCCAGCAGGACAAGCAGGCTTTTCAATATAAAATCCGTACGGAGGTGTTTTTTTCGCTGTGCAAGATAACCCATTGTTTCCGACTTTTCTTTTTTGTTGTTTTTAAAGCTTGTTTGCATATAATATGTTTTTGAGCAAATGCAGTTTATACCGAAAATAATCTTTTGTAAATGGTGCCTTGAAAAAAACAATGACAGACGAGATCTTTGACTTTTCCGCAATATTCAACCGCATCGCCGCCGCTTTTCAGGCCGGAGAGGACGGCGTCGGCGCCTATCTGGCGGAACTCGGCAGCGTCAAAACAACCGCCCTCATCCTCTTTCTGATGACTCTGGTGCTGGCAATGTGCCTGATCCTCGTCTGGTACGTCAAGTCGGTCGTCGCCTCCATCCAGCGCGAACGCATGCTTGAGCGCGAATACCGGGCAAAAATCGATAATCGTCTGGACAAGAAGCTGGCGCCGGGAGAAGAAACCGGCGGCGAAAACGTCCGGACAATCGACAAAAGCGAGCTGGAAACGCCCGGCAACCGCCGTTCCAAACCGGGCAAAAACGCCCTGCCGCTTGATTTCGACTGGAAAAAAAGCGCCGTTAAAACCGGCAAGGAGGCCAAAATTCCCGCGCCGGACGTTTTTCAATACCAGTTCAAACCGCAAAAACTGGTTACCCTGACCGCGCTCATCATGGACATGCTGGAAAGAAGCGTCGACGAACCGAAAATCGCCCAGACGATCATGTACAAGAACCAGCATCTGAACAGTGAAGACGACATCATCCAGACCATTACCGCAATCAAATTTTTCATTTATCTCTGCGTCAACGGACGTTTTCAAAACCTCAACCCGCACAAAACGCTGCCGCAGGAAGACGCGGCGCTGTTTCACCTGGCCAACGGCGACAGTTCACTGGCATTGGTGCTGATGGAAGAGCTGATCGACCGCAAAATCGCCAAGATCAGGCTGATGGGAGAAGGACGGGAACGGGACAAAGCCTGGTGCGAGGCTTCCAACTGCGCCACCATATTCGGTTCGCTCGCCGCGCTCAGCCACAACCGGCTGGCGGCGGCCGCCTTTGAACTGGCGATTGAGATGAACCCCCGCAACGTCACTGCCTGGGGAAGGCTCGGCGACATGTATTTCCGTGAAGACATGCAGGAAAAGGCGGTATGGGCTTTCAGCAACGTCTTGAACATCGCCGACGAAGGCATTTATACCCAGCAGATTGCCAACGCCAACAAAATGATGGCTTCCTATTACGGCGAAATCGGCAGCCGCGACATTGCCGCCGCAATGCTCAAAAGCGCCAACTCCTTTTATGATTCGATCGGCGTCAACCGGCCGCTGACCGAACAGGAAGTAAAAATCGTCGACCTGATCGAAACCAAGCAGTTTGAAAACGTTGAGAAAATCATTGACAATCTGTTTACCAGCAAAAACTTCCGCCAGAACGGCTATTTATAGTCCTTTTTGCCCGCCGTTCCTTTCGTCGCCTTTCGGGGCGTTTTTTTACCGTTCGCGCTTATACCCGTCCGGCAAAAAGCCCGTCCGAAACCGTGCCCGCTTTTTACGTCTGCCTTAAGACAAAGCTCAACCGACACGAACATATTTTTTCAGAGCTTTTTATGAACCGTCGGATCAGGAGTTTTTTATCACGACAGAAAGCAATGCAATTTGCAAACATTATTAAAACGGCCGTTATTATCAGCTTATCGGTACCGACAAACATTCTGAAAGCTTAGAAAATATGCCCAATGCGCTTCTGCAGATTTTCCCGAAGGGCAAATTCGATGCAGACCGGGCAAAATGCGGAAAGAAAAATGCGGAAAGAAATAAAAGGCGGGGATCTTCGATTTGAAAAAACGAAATCGAAAACAATATTCAAATAAACTTCCACCGGCTAACACCGGTGGTATTAAGCATTCCGAACCTCAAACGCCCGGCCCGAAGCTACGCAAGCCTTACGGCTGGGCTGGTATGTCTGCCATCTACCTGCTTACGCAGACGTTCGAATCATAAAAATACATTCGTATCGATTGAACCAAAAGATTAAATAAAAAACGGTATTCCAAAAGGTACGTTTATATCAGTTGAAGTTAAGGCAAAAAACACCTCAGCGTTCGCGATCCTGATACATTTTGATTTGCGCTTCCAGCGCCTTTTGGTATTCCTTTTCCGAAAGCCGCGTCTTGTCGATTTGCTTTTGCGGACGGCGGTCGTTGTAGGTGCGGCCGCTCTTTTCCATGATCATTTCCTTGACCTCTTTGTCTTTTTTCTTATCCGCTCCGGAGTTCGGCTGCGGTTTTTCTTGCGCCTTTTCCTCAACGATTTCCCTGGCGTTTTCCTTAACGATCTCCTCGTTGCGGGCAGCGGCTTCGCGCGTTTCTCTCACCGCCTCGGCCGGTCGTTCCTTCATTTTTTCTTCCGCCGCCGGATTTTCCTTTTCCGGCTCTTCTTTCCGCGGCTCGGTTTTGTTGATTTCGTCTTCGTTTACCTTGTCACCGGTTTCTTTCGCCGGTTCGGTTTTTTCCTCGCGGACGGCGGCAATTTCAGGCTCCGGCCGTTCGACCGCCGCCTTTTCGTCGGCCTTGACGGAAGAAAGCTCGGTTTTGACGATTTCCTCATTCTTTGCGTTTTCGGGCGCCGGCTTGGCTTCTTCCGGCTTAATTTCCGCTTTTTGCTCCGCTTCCCGCTTCTTTTCCGCCGCCAGTTTTGTTTCCGCCCCGGCTTCCGCCTCATTTAACCGGCGGGCGGCCTTTTTGCTTTCCTCGTCACGGCTTTGGGCTATTTCCTTGGCGGCGGTACGAGCTCTGCGTTCTTCTTTCCGCGGATTTTTCGTTTCCGTCCGCGATTTTTTGGCTGCCTTTTGCTTGACCGCTTCGGCCACCACTTCGTCGACGGAAACTTTTCCCGCCTTCAGGCGTTCTTCGTTCAAAACCCTGGCGTCCGCCCGGCCCAGACCGGCCTGCATTACCACTTTTTCCGCCCGCTCGATCACCGCTTCCCTGCCGATGTTTTCCTGCAGACGGACATTGTTGATGTTTTCGTTCTGCTGCAAAATCTTCTTTTCTTCTTCGCTTAGGGCGCGCATCAGCGAACTCTCGCGCATATCTTCAAAAACGGGTACCAGAATATAATCGTCCTCGTCTTCTTCTTCGTCCATGGAATCGCGGATTTTGCGGCTTACCTTCTTAAACCCCTTGGGCACGTCAAGCGGCGTTCTGGCCTTGTTTTTGGCTTTCAGGTCGTTTGCCTTGGCGGCATTGTACAGGTTGGCCTCCCTGACGTTGATCTTCAAAGTCAGCCGTTCGTGCTTGTCAATGCCGCTTTTTTTCCACTCAATGTTGGAATCGCCTTCCTTTTCGGCGTCGTCTTTCGGATCTGAAAAAATGTCGTCCATTAAACTACCTCTGATGCAAGCCTTTCTGCCGATTTTAATTTAGACTTTTTTTGCAATTTTGTCAAACGTTATGCGGACGCGGTTTTGTGCATCAGCACCATAATCGACTCATTGGAAAGAAGCGAAGAAAAACACTCCACCCGCACCCCGTCGCCGCGGTTTAAGCTGAAAGCTTCGGTCGCGCTGCTGAAGATATGGTTTAAAATGTCCTTTTTCAATTCTTCCCAATCGCTTACGCGGCTGAAAAAAGTTTTCTGGGTTTCAAGAATTTCGGCAAAGGAAGGTTCCTTTTGCAGCATGATTTCGTCGGCGTCCCAGAGATTGACGTAGGCCTGATTGTAAAACTGCAGCCTCCCGTTGGAAGCAAAAATCAGCACCGCCTCCTCAATGCTGTTTAAAATTTCCTGCTGAACGTTCATCAATGCGTTATATTCGCGGCGGGCGGTCAGGCGATCGGTAATATCTTCATAAGCGAAAATGAGTCCGCCTTTCAAGTGCGGCGCGCGGATGCGCCGGAGGCTGCGGCCGTCGGGCAGATGGAGCAGGTCTTCCCCGGGCGCGGTCACGGCGGCGAACATTTTATGCTCCTCGCTGCGGAAATAGGGATAATCGGGCACCTCCGGCAACAGCCGCCGTTCGCGCAGATAATCGAGAAAAGCGCCGTACGACGGATGCTCTTCCGGCCAGTTATCTTCCAGCTGCCAAAGACGGACAAAAGCCTGATTGTAAAAAACCAACTTGTATTCGGCGTCAAAAACCGCAATCGCGGTACCGAGGGAAGCCAGAATCTCAAGATGGGCATTCTGGTTTTGTTTGAGGTTACGGCGGAGATTGTCCAGATTGCTGACGTCGATCATGGCGCCGACGGTGGCGATCCGATCCAGATCCTGTTCATAATGGAACGGCGTTTCCATTACCTCAAAGCAGCGGCGTTCGCCGTTTTGATTGAGGTAAACGTTTTTCTGCCGGGTTTTGTTGGCGTCTCGGGCCGCGACGGCCAGTTCCCTTATTTCGCCGCCGCCGAGTTCTCCGCCGGCGCCGGCATATTCCCGGTATTTGCGGTTGACGGTTTTTATTTCCGAATCAGGCGTGCGCATCCACACCGGATAGGGAAGATTGTCGACCAGGTCCCTTAAGTCGCGTTCCCTTCTTTCCGCTTCCTGTTTTTCATTTTGCAGAGCGTCGATCTTTACCGCAATATAGCTGATGTCGCGGAACCACACGACGTCACTGTAGACGCTGCCGTCCGCGCCGCTGATGCGAACACCGTTCAAGATGAGCTTGCGGCCGTTTTTCAAGTCAAAACGGTCTTCAAACGAAACGCCGTCCTCTTTCAGCAGCGCCACGTATTTCGCGATTTTGTCGGCATCGTCTTTGTAAAAGCTTCTGAGCACTTCGGCAAAAGGGGTTTCCACGCCGCCGTCAAGGTTAAGCAGCACCGCCAGCCGGCGGGAACAGCGCTCGGAAATGCCGGAAGCGGCATCGTTCACCCGGTCATCGGGATAAATGAAGGCAAAATAGCCGTCGCGGCAGGCATAAAGCGTTTCCTCGTAGCGGTCGCGGTCACGGCGGATGAAATAGTTTCTGCGTTTTTCCTGCAACAGCCGCACATATTCCGCCGCCCCCCAAAAAATCAGCGCGGCAAAAACCGCAAATACCGAATACCACAGTTCCGGCGCGGCAAAAAACATGTCGGAAAGCAGGCTGCTGTTCATTTTTTTGCTTTTTCCAGTTAAAATTCGTTGTCTGTCGGCTCTTTTTATAATATAAAAGCAGCAACAAGTAAAATTTTAAAACCAAACGGTAAACAAAAAAGATGCTTAATTTAGCTTTTGACACCACCGCCGGCAGCTGCTCGGTCATACTGACCGAAGACGGAAAAACAGTCGGCAAAATCATCGAAAAAATGGACTTCGGCCAAGCGGAAGCCCTGTTTCCGGCAATTGAAAAAATTATGAGCGAAAACCGGCTGAAACCGGCCGATCTCGACCTGATCACCGTTTGCACCGGTCCCGGATCGTTCACCGGCGTGCGTTCTTCGCTGGCGGCCGCGCGCACGCTCGGGCTGGCGCTGCCTTCAACCGGACTGACCGGGGTTTCCGCCTTTGAGGCTTACATTCATGATCTGGCGCCGGACGAGCTGGCCTTTTACAACGCGGTCATTATCGAAACCAAACGGGAAGATTTTTATTTTCAGTGTTTTGACGCCGGCAAAAACAAAACGGGTGAACCGGAAGCGCTGGAATATGACGCCGTCATCGACCGCCTGCGGCATAAAAAGGTAACGCTGACCGGCGACGGGGTCGAACGTTTTCTGAGCCGGCCGTCGGGCTTAAGCCTGCATGTCATCCGGACGGAAGACTGTCTGCCGGTTGAGGCGCTGGCAGCCTGCGGCAGCGAAAAATACCGTTTGAAAAAACTTGATTACCCCAAGCCGCTTTACCTGCGCGCACCGGACGTCTGCGTCAAAGCCTGAAAACGCTTTCCGTCGGCAATTTCAAAACCGGAAAGCGTCCGGCAGATGACGGATTTTAAACGGCAGGCAAACCGTCACCGCATCAAAACGGACGTCAAAAGCCGCATATTGCGGATGTTTCTGCAAAAAGGCCTCTGCCGCCCGCCAGATCCGCCGCTGCTGGCGCGATTTGACCGCATAAGCCGCCTTTTCAAGGCTTGAACGCTGTTTGACTTCAACAAACACTATAACATTTTGCCGGCAGGCGACAAAATCGACTTCACCCGCGTTGGTGCCGCGGCCGGTCACATAATTGACGGCAACGATCCGGTAGCCTTTCAGACGAAACAGCAGGCGCGCCAGAAATTCTGCCCAATGCCCTTTGGCGTCAGCCTTCATTTTTAATTTCCACCGCGCGGCGGTAAACCTCGTTTTTGTTCAAACCATAGGTTTTGACCGCTTCGTTTACCGCCGATTTCAGCGGCATGGTTTTCATCAGCTCTTTTAAAACACCGTTCAAATCGATATTTTCCTTATTTTCCGCGGCCGGCGGGGCAACCATCAGGACAATTTCCCCTTTCGGCGGATTCTGCGTGAAATGCGCGATCAGTTCTTTGGCGCCGCCGTTTACGCATTCCTCAAACATTTTGGTCATTTCGCGGGCAACCGCCAGTTCCCGCCCGCGGAAAAATTCCGCCGCGGCAGCCAGAGTTTTCGTCAACCGCGGCGCGGTTTCGTAAAAAACCAACGTGGTATTGACGCCGGCCAGCTCGGCAAACAGGTCCGCGCGCGCCTTTTCGCGGTTGGGAATAAACCCGGCAAACATAAAGCGGTTGGTCGGCAGCCCCGAAAGCTGAAGGGCGGAAATGACGGCGCAGCAGCCCGGCAGCACGTAAACCGGCACCTTTTGTTCGCGGCATTTGCGCACCAGCTTGTAACCGGGGTCGGAAATGAGCGGCGAACCGGCGTCGCTGACGAGAACCACTGCCGTTTCCTCGCGGTTGATCAGATCAATGATCTTTTGCGCCCGTTCCTCTTCGCTGTGGTCTTCGTAGGCGATAAAGGTTTTGTCCTGTCCGATGCCGAGCAGGGAAAACAGTTTGCGGGTTACGCGGGTGTCTTCGCAGGCAATGTATTCCGCCGCTTTCAGCGCTTCTTTCGCCCGCTCGGAAATATCCCTCAGATTGCCGATCGGCGTTGCTGTCACATACAATCCCTTTTTCATCATTTATTGTTCTTCTGCCCCTTTACAACAAAGCTTTTTTCATTTAAATTAACCGGCATAATTGTTTTCGATTTTGGGAAAAAATGCAAGTGTTTAAAAAGATTTGTGCGCTGGCGCTGGCCGGGCTTCTGATCGGCTGCCGCTCAACTTCCGTCACCACCGACAGCGGAATTTACGACAGTATTTCCGACATTGACGAAGCCGCCTTTGAAGCGCCTTCGAGTTTTCGCGTCGGCGTACTGCTGCCGCTTTCCGGCGACGCCGCCCGTTACGGACAGGGTCTGAAACAGGCCGCGTTGATGGCGCTTGAAGACATGAACAATCCAAATCTTATTTTGCAGTTTTACGACACCATGAGCACTCCCGAAGGAGCGCAGGAAGCGGCTGAAAACGCCCTTAAACAAAAAGCGCAGATGATCATCGGGCCGCTGACCGGCACTTCGGTGCGGGCGATTTCCGGCGAAACCAAAGCCGGCGGCGTTCCGGTAGTGGCTTTTTCGACCGATTCCGGCGCTTTGCAAAACGGCGTCTATACCCTCGGGCTGCTGGTGGAAGAACAGGTCAACCGCATCATCGCCTATGCCGCGGGCAGAGGCCGGCGCAGTTTTGCCCTGCTGGTGCCCGACAACAGCACCGGCATTGCGGCAGCGCAGGCGGCGGTCAAAGCCACGGCCGGCAGCGAAGCGAGAGTGGTTAAAATCGCCTTTTATCCGCCGAAATCGACCGACTTTTCGGAAATCATCCGCCAGCTGAGCGACTATGACCGCCGGACCGGCGGCACCAACCGGGAAAAAAACCGGCTGAAGGCACTGGCGGCCAAAGGTGACGCCGAAGCTGCCCGGGCTTTGAAAAAACTGGCAGCCAAAGGCACCGAGGAAAGCGTCGACTTTGATGCGGTGCTGATTCCCGAATCCGGCGCCAGACTGAAATCGGCAGCGGCAATGTTCGGCTATTATGACGTATTTTCCCCGCAGGTCAAATTCCTCGGCACTTCGGTTTGGGAAAATACGCGCCTTAACAGGGAATCGACGCTTATCGGCAGCTGGTACCCGGCCATGTCGCGCACCCACAACGCCTATTTCAACAAAAAATATCATGCGCTTTTCAACGAATATCCGCAGAGCCTGTACGCTTTCGCCTATGACGCGGTGGCACTGGCCTCGGCTCTGGCCAGAAACAACCCCGCCGACATTGACGCCGCCATCACCACCGGAGACGGTTTTGTCGGCATCAGCGGCATGTTCCGCATTTTGCCCGACGGCAAAAACGAACATAGTCTGGACATTATTGAGGTGACCCGTTCCGGCGACGTGGTCGTCGATCCGGCGGCAAAGAAATTCTCTGCCGCCCTGCCCGAAAACTCGCCGGAAAGCGCCGCCCAAGCTTACGACGCCGTTCCGCCGATGATTTTCGGCAAAGACAAGTCGGAAGCCGAACGCCTGATTTTCGGCCGGACGCTTGCGGGCAATTATGATTACGGCGCGCCGGCCGACGGACAGGACAACGGCGGCGGATACGGTTTTTCGTTTTAATCATGTTAATGAAACATTTTTTGCTTGCAAGTCGGACGGAAATTGACGATAGTAACTGATGTATCACGGAGGGCGTCGGGTCAGGCATTCGCCAACCCGGTCAGGTCCGGAAGGAAGCAGCCGTAACGAAACCGCCTGAGGTCGGCCGCCCTCCGCCTTTTTTAGATAAAGACAAGATTATCGATGGCAGAAGAAGAAAAACAGGAACAGTATGTGGTTCTCGCCCGCAAATACCGCCCGCAGAATTTTGAAGATCTGCTGGGGCAGGATGCGCTGGTGCAAACCCTGACCAACGCCATCAACAACAACCGCCTTCACCACGCTTATATTCTGACCGGCATCCGCGGGGTCGGCAAGACCACCACCGCGCGGCTGATTGCCAAAGCCCTCAACTGCACCGGTCCCGACGGCAGCGGCGGCCCCACCACCCATCCGTGCGGCATCTGCGAAAACTGCAAATCGATCGCTGCCGGCCGCAACATCGACGTTTTGGAACTCGACGCGGCCTCCCGCACCGGGGTTGACGACATTCGCGACATTTTGGACGGCGTACGTTACAAACCGACCAACTGCCGCTATAAAATATATATCATCGACGAAGTGCACATGCTTTCAAAAAGCGCGTTCAACGCTTTGCTGAAAACGCTTGAAGAACCGCCGGCGCATGTCAAGTTCATCTTCGCCACCACCGAAATCCGCAAAGTGCCGGTTACGGTATTGTCCCGCTGTCAGCGTTTTGACCTTCAGCGGCTGTCGATCGAAGACCTGCTGAAACTGTTTAACAAAATTATTGCGGCGGAAGACCTGAAAGCCGACGACGAGGCGCTGCACATGATTGCAACGGCTGCCGACGGTTCCGCCCGCGACGGACTGTCGCTGCTCGACCAGGCGATTTCGCTCGGCGGCGGCAAAGTGCGCATTGACATCGTTAAGGAAATGCTGGGCATGGCCGACCGCGGCCAGACTTTTGAACTGTTCAATCAGATGGTGGGCGGCGACATGCAGGCGCTGCTCGGCAAATTGCAGGAAATGTACAGAAACGGCGCCAACCCGGCGGCCGTTATCGGCGATCTGATCAACCTGACCCATGCTTTGACCAAGACGCTGCTGCTGCCGGGGTTTGTCAACGACGCTTCGCTGTCGGAAAACGACCGAAACTTCCTGAAGGAAACTTCGGGCAAGCTGAGCATTGCCACACTTTCCAAAATCTGGCAGATGCTGATCAAGGGAATGAATGAGATGCAGACCGCACCGGTGCCGATCGACGCGCTGGAGATGATTTTGATCCGTATCGCCTACTCCGCCAACCTGCCTTCTCCCGCCGAACTGCTGGAAAGCGTAAAAAAAAAATCTGAATCAGGTACCCTGAGACCGGCAAACTTCAGCGCCGGCAATCCGTCCGCGGCAGCGCAAACGGCGGCAGCTCCCGTTTCTGCGCCGGCAGCGGTTTCAACTCCGGCCCAAACGGTCGTCAACGCGCCTTTTTCCGACATCAACGGGCTGATCAAACACTTGGAAAATCAAAAACAGCCGCGGCTGGCTTATGCTCTGCGTCATGACGTCGAGGTGGTGGAATTTTCTCCCGGACAGATCAAATTCAAAGCCGCCGACCGGGTCGGCAACGACACGCTGGCCGCACTCAACAAAATTCTCGAAGAAACGACCGGCGGCAAATGGGCGCTCGACATCGTACCGGGCGAAGTCGGCCGCACCGTTGCCGACATTGAAAACGAGCAAAAGGAAAAGGACAAGAAAAACGTTGCCGAAACCCCATTGGTAAAAGCCATTCTGGAAGAGTTCCGCGGCGCCAGAATCGAAAACCTGACCCGCAAGGTCAAAGCCGGAGAAGATGACGGGGACGAAAGCGCAAACGAAGACATTTTCAACACCAACAGCGAAGATTACTTTAACAGTGAGGATTAAATTGCCATGATGAACATGCAGGGACTTATGAAACAAGCGCAGATGATGCAGAAAAAAATGGAAGAAGCGCAGAAAAAACTGGCGGAAAGCGAAGTAACCGGCAGCAGCGGCGGCGGCATGGTCAAAGTGACCCTAAACGGCAAATTCGAGGCCAAAAAGGTTGAAATTGATAAGAGCCTGGTCAACCCGGAAGAAACCGACATCCTTGAAGACCTGCTGCTGGCCGCTTTCAACGACGCTCAGGGCAAAGTGGACGCCATGATGAGCGACGGGATGAAAGACATCACCGGCGGACTTAATCTCGGCGGGTTGAAGCTGCCGTTTTAAGGAGATTTCGCCTTGTCCGGACAGGAAATTGAAAAACTGGCGAAAATCATCGCCAAATTGCCGGCGCTCGGCACCCGTTCTTCGCGGCGGATCGTTCTTTATCTGCTTAAAAAGCGGGAAACCGCGCTGCTGCCGCTGATCGAAGCTTTGCAGGAAGTGGCGGCCAACGTCAAAACCTGCGAGGTCTGCGGCAATTACGACACTCTTTCCCCCTGCTCCGTCTGCTGTTCGGAAAAACGCGACGGACATACCGTCTGCGTGGTACAGGACGTCGCCGATTTGTGGGCAATGGAGCGGGTCGGTTTCTATAAGGGAAAATACCATGTTCTGGGCGGCGTGCTGTCGGCGCTCGACGGTGTTTCGCCCGATGATTTGAACGTGGACAAACTGCTGGACAGACTTCCGAAAGAAGAAATCGGAGAAGTGATTCTGGCGCTGCCGGCAACCGTCGACGGGCAGATAACCTCCCATTATCTGGTCAGCCGTCTGAAAGAACACAACGTCAAAATCACCACCCTGGCACAGGGCATCCCGGTCGGTGCCGAGCTTGATTACATGGACGAAGGGACAATCCAGCTGGCCATTAATTCGCGCAAGGAAATGTAACCGAACAAACGGCGGGCAGCTTATGACGGATTTGCAAAACAAAAGAAACAAGCAGGCGGCAAAACAGTCGGCAATGCCGTTTAAAACAGCGTTCACTGTCTTTTTTGCCGCCGTTTTCTGGCTGCTTCCCGACACGGCAAAAGCAGTTTCTTCCCGCACTTTTGATTCCATGTATGCAGCCGCAGCCCGAGGCGACGTTCCGGCTTTGCGGGAAGCCATGCACCGGGGTTTAAGGATTGACGCGGTCAACCGTTCCGGCGACACCGGCGTTTGCGCGGCGGTCAAACGTCAGGACTACCGGGCATACAACGCTTTCGTGCAGGCCGGCGCACGCACCAACCCGCCCTGCCTTGCCCGCATCAACCGTGCCGAATATGAAGAATTTATCAATTCCGACGAAATTGTCGTTTATGCCCGCAACCAATATACGCCGCCGGCCGGAACGCCGGCGCCGGGCAACTATTATTCCCCTTCCGGCTATGTTTCCGACCGGCAGATGGGCATCATCCAGCGGGAACTGGACTATACGGCGCAGACCGGCAACGCGTACAACCTGCTTTATCTGCCGGTTTCTCTTTTGTTTTCCTTTTTTCCCTGAAAATCATATAGATAAACACATATTCCCAAGTAATCAGAGAATTCCGGAACATCAGTAAATCTCAATGTTTGAACGGATCGCCGGCAGCAAGCGGCATTTGACACATCTTGGTTAATCCCGAAAAAAGCAGTTTTTTTATGTGGCGCACAATAAAAACAGCGCCTTTATTTTATTCAGACAATCGTCAGGACGTTTCTGTTACAGGCGAACAGTGTTTAATCACAGAAGAAAAGGGGTAGAAAGTGAAAAAAAGAGCAAAAAGAAAAAGGGAGAAGGAAAGAGACCGGAAAAAAAGGGAAGAGAGACAGGAAAAGGAAAAAAACGAAGAAAGAAAATAATGAAAAAGAAAGAAGAAAGGGAAAGGACAAAAGAAGAAGGTGAAAAGGAAGAAAAGGGAAATCAAACAAAGAAAAGGAAAGAGAGGGGAAAAGAAGAAAAAGAGAAAAGAGGTTAAAAAAAAGGAAAAATAGAAAAGAAAAAGAAGGAGAAGAAGAAAGATAGATAAACAGGGAGTAAAGTGGAAAAAGAAAGGTAAGGAATAGGAAAGAAAGGGAAAAGGAAAGTGAAAAGAACAAGAAAAAGAAGTTAAAGAAAGAGAAAAAAGATAAGAAAAAGAAGGAGAAGAGGAAAGAAAAAGAGATAGAGCGGAAGGACGGAAGAAAGAGAGAGGAAAAAGGGAGAAAGGGAGAGGAAACGAAAGAGCCATAAATGCTCCTCAACCGTACGCCGGGCGCGGGGTTGCGGGGTTTTTGTTTCGCAAAAGCTCAACCGATACGAATATGTCTTTTTAGAACTTTTTATAAACCGTCGGATCAGGAGTTTTTTATCACACCAAAAAACAATGCAATTTACAAACATTATAAAAACGACCGTTATTATCAGCTTACAGGCATCTGATTTCCCTGAAGGAAAAATTTGGTGCAGACCGGGCAAAATCCGGTAGGAAAAATAGGAAAGAAAAATGCGGAAAAAAATAAAAGGCGGGAATCCGCGATTTGAAAAAATTAAATAAAAAAACGGTATTCAAAAAAATACATTCGTATCGGCTGAAGCAAAAGATTAAATAAAAAGGTATTCCAAAAGCTACTTTTATGTCAATTGAACCTTCACCAAAGCCGACGCCTTGATGACGGATGAATAACAAAGCACCATGAACACCGTCGTTATGACGGCTGTAAAGTCAAATTTTCGGGCGAGCTGCGAATAAATAAGGAAAATCCGTTCGCGAATACCCGTTTATTCGATGGTTTCGATCAGCCGGTCAAGGCTTTTCTGTTCCGACTTGTCATAGCCGACGGCTTTGTCTTCTTTTTCTTCCGCTTTCTTCTTTTTCTTTATCTCTGGCCGGGTCAGCTTTTCAAACAGATCGTCCAGATCGCTGTTCAGTTCGACGCCGGGAGCGACTTCCTTCTCGACGCCGGCCTGCATGTGCACCTTGTCGCGGGCAGACTGCGGAATCAGCTTTTCGATCGGTTCGGCAAAAGACCCCGCCAGCTGAAAATACTTCGACTGCTTAAACATATCCGGCTGGCTTTCCGGCGGGATAATCCAGCCGATCAGTATGTTGAGCAGGATAACCAGCAAAAAGGCTCTCAGCACGCCGAAAAACAGCCCCAGAACGCGATCCATGCCGCTCAGTTTGCTGTCGCGCACCTTGCCGATAATTATCGAGGTCAGATAGATCCAAATGATAAAAAACACAATCAAAACGGTGAAGGCCGATGCCACGATCGCCATCATTTCGCTCTCAATATGCTCTTCCATCAGCGGCTGCACGTACGGCAAAAGGTAAATAACGGCAACCACGCCCAAAAACCAGCCGATAATGGAAAGGACTTCCTTGATCAGACCGCGGTTCAACGCTATCAGGGCGGAAATCAAGACAATGATTAAAATAACGACGTCCAGACTGTTCATATTTTTGTCCTAATTAAACCAGTTGATCAGCTTCTGCACGTTGCCGATCTCGTGGATGTTGATGTCAAGGTTGCTTTTCTTTTTGTCTTTGCTGTACTGTGAAGGCACGATTGCGCTTCTGAAGCCGAGTTTGTGCGCTTCCTTCAAACGCAGGTTCGGCTGACTGACGGCGCGAATCTCGCCCGACAGGCCGATTTCGCCGAAAATGACCATATCAGCGGGCAGCGGATGGTTGGTCAGCGATGAAACGATCGCCATTGCCACCGCCAAATCGGCCGCCGGTTCGGAAATTTTCAGCCCGCCGGCAATATTGAGATAAACGTCCTGAGAACTGAGGTTTAAACCGCCCCGGGCTTCCAAAACCGCCAGCACCATCGACAACCGGCCGGAATCCCAGCCGACCACCGCCCGTTTGGGGCTGGAATAGCCGCTCTGGCTGACCAGCGCCTGAATTTCCACCAGCACCGGACGCGACCCCTCAATGCCGGCAAACACGCAGGAACCGGATATGTTACCCTGCCGTTCGGCCAAAAACAGCGCCGAAGGATTTTCCACTTCCGCCAGCCCCTTGTCCTGCATCTCAAACACGCCGATTTCGTCGGTGGCGCCGTAACGGTTTTTAACCGCCCGCAGAATCCGGAAATGATGACCGCGTTCGCCCTCAAAATAAAGCACGGTATCAACCATATGTTCCAAAACCCGCGGTCCGGCAATCGAGCCCTGTTTGGTGACATGGCCGACCAGAAACAGCACGAAACCTTTCTTTTTGGCCAGTTTGATCAGTTCATAGGCACAGGCGCGCACCTGCGCAACGCTGCCGGGGGTCGATTCCGCCTCTTCCAGATACATGGTCTGGATCGAATCTATTACCACGACCGCTGCTCTGGTCTTTTCCAGCGTGGTGACGATGTCTTTGACGTCGGTGGCCGAGGCCAGATTGACCGGCGCCGTTTCCAGCCCCAGCCGGCGGGCGCGGATTTTGACCTGATCGGCCGCCTCTTCGCCCGAAATGTAGTAGCATTCCGGCCGTTCGGGCAGGTTGGCTATGCTGGCACAGACCTGCAGCAGCAAAGTCGATTTGCCGATACCGGGATCGCCGCCGACCAAAATGACCGAACCGGGCACCAGCCCGCCGCCGCAAACGCGGTCAAGCTCGCGGATGTTGGTATGCAGACGCTCAAGCACCTGCGGCGAACCGCTTAAAGACACAAAGTCGAGCAGACTGCCTTTTCTTTTGGGATTGAAATTGGAAAACCCTTCGCCGCCGACCTTTTCTTCAACGATCGTGTTCCATTCGCCGCAGGCGTCGCATTTGCCCTGCCATTTAGGGTAAACGGCGCCGCAGTTCTGGCAGACGTATTCGCTCCCGTTTTTTTTCACCATGCCCTATACCTCCACTTTGATCGGCCCTTTCGAGCAGCCGTTGACAAATTGGCAGACATAAGGGTTGTCGGTTTTATCCATTTCGGCCACTGTTCCCTGCCAGATGATTTTTCCTTGGTAAAGCATGGCGATGCGGTCGGCAATTTTGCGGGCGGAAGCCATGTCGTGGGTAATCGTCAGCGCGCTGGCACCGAGCTTTTTGACGGAATCGATAATCAAATCGTTGATGACGTCGGCCATAATCGGGTCAAGTCCGGTGGTCGGTTCGTCGAAAAAGATGATTTCCGGCCGGGTGGCCACCGCGCGCGCCAGCCCTACCCTTTTCTGCATACCGCCGGAAAGTTCGGACGGCGAAAGGTCGGCCACGTCCGGACCAAGTCCTACCTGACGCAACACTTCAACCGCTTTTTCCCGCGCCTGCCGACGCGGCATTTTCTGATTTTCAAGCAGGCCGAAAGCAACGTTTTCCCATACGCTCAGACTGTCAAACAGCGCCCCGCCCTGAAACAGCATGCCCATTTTGGCATAATGTTTTTCGTTTTCCTTGCGGGCGGCGCCGACGGTTTCAAATCCGTCAATTTTGATTGACCCGGAATCCGGCCTGATCAGCCCCTGAATACATTTTATCAGTACCGATTTGCCGGTACCCGAACCGCCGATCACAACCAGGGACTCGCCTTTTTTTATCTTCAGGTCAACGCCGTTCAGCACCCGTTTGCGGCCGAAGGCCTTATGCAGATCCGACACTTCTATTTTGTTGTTTTCCTTGTCCATATCTTTGCGCTCCGTCGGCTATTTGGTGAAAATGAGACCGGTGATGATATAGTTGAAAATAAGAATGATGATTGAAGAAGCGACTACCGCGTTGGTTGTCGCCTCGCCCACGCCCTGGGCGCCGCCTTTTGACTTATAGCCGTTGTAGCAGCCCATCAGGGCAATCACGAAGCCGAATACCGCCGCTTTGATCACGCCGGTGTAAACGTCGATCGGCTGCAGCTCGTTGACGGTGGCGTTGATATAGTTGGCAGGGTTGAAATCCAGCTGATAAACGGCAACGATATAGCCGCCGAAAATGCCGATGACGTCGCCGACCAGAACCAGCAGCGGCAGCACGATCACACCGGCCAGAAGCCGCGGCGCCACCAGATATTTGTAAGGGTTGGTTGAAAGGGTGGAAAGCGCGTCGATCTGTTCGGTTACCCGCATGGTGCCGATTTCCGCTGCCATTGCCGCGCCGATGCGGCCGGCCACCATCAGACCGGCAAAAGCCGGCGCCAGCTCACGGGTAACGGAAATCAGCACCACCGAGGCGATGGCGCTTTCCGCGCCGTAGCTGGAAAAACCGGCATGGGTTTGCAGCGCGATCACCATACCGGCAAAAATCGTCGTCAGCGCTACCACCGGAAGCGAATAAAAACCGATGTCGACGATCTGCCGAAGCAGAAGCTTGGGATAAAAGGGCGGGGTGACGCAGTTATAAAGCGCTTTGGCAATAAATTCCGAAAGTTCCCCCACGCGGGAAACAAAAGCCGCCAGCGGTTTGCCGAGAGCCCGCAGGAAATTCTCCAGATATCTGTGACGTTGCATCGTTTTTTCCTAAAATCTGTTAACCGGGATTATATTAAAATACCGCAGGCAAGAAAGCAAGGGCTATTTATTTTGGTAACAAGCGAGGATAATCTTGTCGATGGCCGAAATTTCAAAGCCGTGGAGACGGATTTTGGGTATTTTCACTCCGCAGAATTCGGCCGTTTCCGCTTCCGGCAGACGTTCGATTTTTTCCCCGGCGGGAACCAGTTCGACCGCCAGTTCGACAAAAACAGAAGGGCAGGGCTCAAAACGGCATAAGCCGATGCCGCGCACTTCCATCATGCCGCGGATGTTTTCCGGACAAGTCGCCCGCAGCCGGCCGAACTTTTCCTCGACGTCGGTACGGTCGTCCGCCACCAGCTGCGCCCCTTTGTTCATCATCATCCGCAGCGCCAGGTCAGACTTCCCGCTGCCGGAAGGGCCGATAAGCAGAATACCGTTGTCACGGTAACTGATGCAGGTGGCGTGGATATTCGTTTTACTCAAGGGCGTTCAGCCTTTCAGGCCCGGTCACCGTAATCCGCCGGCCGTCCTTTTCCGCCGAGATGTCCACCCTAAACGCCCGGCGCGGCAGATAAGCGCCCATTTTTTCCGGCCATTCGATCAGGCAGACGCCCTCGCAAAGAGCCTCTTCCATCCCCAGTTCAAAAATTTCTTCCGGCGACTTCAGCCGGTAGAGATCGAAATGATAAATTTCAAATTCTTCCGCCGGATAGCTCTGAACCAGGGTGAAGGTCGGGCTCGGCACTTCCCCGGCATCGGCAAGACTGCGTATAAAAGCCCGGCAGAGAACGCTTTTGCCCATGCCGAGCGTGCCGTAAAGGGCAAAACAGTCGCCGCGGCGGGCAATCGACGCCAGCTTGCGGCCGATTTCCGCGGTATCTTCTTCCGTTCTGCAAAACCAGGTTTTAGATTCGCTCATGCCTCTCCTTAAAAATCAAGAATGCTCTTCTTCGGCTGTTTGGGTTTAATCACTTTGATCTTGGGCTTTTTCGACTGAATTTCCCGCCAGTCCCAGGGCTTGTAAAACTGTCCCTGCCACAAGCCGCGGCCGTTGTCGCGCGCCTGCTGTTCGTAAGGAACGTAAATGGCGCTTTGTTTCGGATCGGCAACCGCCCAGCCGGCGTTGACCAGCGCCGCGCCGATATCATACTGGCCGAGCGCGCAGGTGGCCACCATGTTGCCCTTGGAATCCTGCTTTAACACGTGACATTCGAGTTCGTGGCCGGAAATCCAGCTCTTCAGCCAGCGGGCGGCTTCCTGCCCGCAGCGGTAGGCACGGCCTTTGCCGTCGGCGCAGGTTTGGTTTGATTCCGGCGCGTCGATGCCGTAAATTTTTATGTAGCGGCCGCGCATTTCCAGCGTATCGCCGTTAATGACCCTGGTTACGCCGTAAACCGCCGGGTAATTGTTGGGATTGAAGGCTTCGGCCGGCGCCGCCGGTTCTCCGCCGCCGGTCAGGCTGTTCAGCAGCCGGCTCAATCCGCTCTCTTCCTCAAGCGGCTGCGGCGCGGCCCGCACCGGCGCCTGGGCCGGCTGCATCGCCGCCGTTTCCTGAACCGCAGCGCCGACGTCGTCAAAATTTTCGCTCAGAAGCGGCGCCGACGACGAAGGCGCGGCCGTCTGAGAATCTTCGGACGACGGCGCCTGCGAGGCGACCGCCCGGTTTTCCGCCGAAGAAAAGGCGCTGCTGCCGCGACCGAGGAAATTCATAACGTTCGGCACCACCTTGTCAACGCCGCCGTTAAAAGCGCCGATGGCATAGAGGATAAAACCGACAATCAGGGAAATGATAAGCAAAACCGGCAGGCAGCCCATTGCCCGCCAGACCATTTTGCCGAAAATGTAGAGAACCACCAAACCGACAATAATGCCGATAAAACCGCCCCCCTGAAACAGCATGTTGGAACTCTGGGTACCGCTGCCGCCCAAATATATCAAAACGACCGCTGCCAGACCGAGAAATAACTTTTTAATAAAAAACATGGGACGGTTTCCTTAAAAAAAATTTTTCAATTGTTCAGCCATTGTAAACGGCAAGGGTAAAAATACGGTTACCGCGGCTCACTTGGCTTTGGCATAGCAGCGGCAATGGCAGACGCCGTTGCGTTCAATGTCGCTCCGGCAAAGTTCGGAAACGCAGTAACGTTTTTCGTTTTCGCCGTCGCAGGGACAACGCCGCCAGGCCTCTTCGCCGAACATCCTGCTTTTTGCCTTTGCCACCTTTTCGATGTTTTCGGTCGGTTTCAAACCGTAACTTTCACAGTTGCCGAGCATTTTTTCCAATATGGTCATCGCTTTCCCTTTCAGTCGGCGGCTTCTGCCGCAAATTCCGGCCGGGTGTCGTTTGTCAGTGTAGACTTTTGCCGCAAAATGTCAATAATCTTGTCCAGGTCGGCCGGGTTCGCATATTGCAGGACAACTTTTCCGCCGCCGCCGCGACCGGCCGAAATTTTAACTTTCAGCCCCAGATTGCGGGTCATGAAAGAAGATATTTCCTCCAGGTCTCCGTCTTTTTCGGCGGTTCTTTTTTCCGTTTCCGGCAATTTTGCCCTGGCGGCCAGTGCTTCCGCCTGCCGGGCGTTCAACCCCCGTTCGGCGATTTTTTTCGCCAAAGCCTCGGCTTCCGGCAGTCCGACCAGCGGCCGCGCCTGCCCGGCCGTCAGAACGCCGTCGCGAATCATCTGCCGCACCGAAGCGGGCAGGGACAAAAGACGAAGGGTGTTGGCAATATGACTGCGCGATTTGCCGATAATCTGAGAGAGGGCTTCCTGAGTGTGGGAAAATTCGTCGATCAACCGCTGAAGGCCTTCCGCCTCTTCGATTGCCGACAAGTTTTCGCGCAGCAGGTTTTCGACCAGGGCAACTTCCAGCACCTCTTTGTCGTCCATGCTTTTGACAATTACCGGCACTTCCGTCAGACCGGCCATGGAGGCGGCGCGAAAACGCCGTTCACCGGCGATAATTTCGTATTTTCCGTTTTCCCGTTCGCGCACCAGCAGCGGCTGCAATACGCCTTTTTCGCGGACCGACTGAGAAAGAGCCTCAAGCGCTTCCCGGTCAAAATCAAGCCGCGGCTGATAGGGGCTCGGGCTGAGGTCCGCAAGGCTCACGTTTTTCTCGCCGGCGGCGTGAACGGCGTTCTCCGAAGTCATGAAATCCATGTCGCCGCCGAGCAGGGCGCCGAGGCCGCGGCCGAGACTTTTCCTTTTGTGGCTGTCGTCTAGCATGCAATCAGTTCCTTTTCTCTTTTCAGCACTTCGCCGGCCAGGCTGATATAGGCCTGCGATCCCGAACATTTAAAATCGTAAAGCAGCACCGGTTTGCCGTGAGAAGGGGCTTCCGACACGCGGACGTTGCGCGGAATAACCGTCTGATAAACCTTGTTGCCGAAAAAGCTGCGGACGTCTTCCTCCACCATCTGGGTCAGGTTGTTGCGGCCGTCATACATGGTCAGCACCACCCCTTGCAGTTCCAGCCGGGGATTAAAACGCCGCTTGATCTGATTGATGTTGCCGATCAGGTCGGTAATGCCTTCAAGCGCCAGATATTCGCACTGCAGGGGCACGATTACCGCGTCGGCGGCGACCAGCGCGTTGATGGTTACCAGGCTTAAAGACGGCGGGCAGTCGATCAGGACATAGTCATAATCGAGCGCGCTTTCGGCAAGGGCGTCCTTCAAGGCAAATTCGCGCCGCGGCCGGTCGATCAGTTCCACTTCCGCGCCGGCCAGGTCGGGAGTGGCGGGCACCAGCGAAAAATCGGGAATTTCGGTCAAAATGACGGCTTCCTTCAACTTGCGTTCGCCGATGATGACTTCGTAGGAAGAAACCATCTCTCCGTGTTTGTCAATGCCGAGCGAGGTCGAGGCGTTCGACTGCGGATCGAGGTCTATGACCAAAACTTTTTTGCCGGCCGCAGCCATAGCGGTCGCAACGTTAACCGTGGTAGTGGTTTTGCCGACGCCGCCTTTGCGGTTGGCTACTGCAATTATGCGAGGCATTTACGATCTCCCTTTTCTGGTTAAATTGCGGATGACGAGAACGACGCTTTCCGAATCGGTTGCGCTCGAAACCGCGTCATATTGAAAATTCCATTTGTTTTCGGCCGCCTTTATTTCGTCTTTGTAGCTGCGTCCTTTGGGAAAAATGCAGATACCGTTTTTTTTCAGCAGCGGAAAAGCGTAGGCCAAAAGATCGGAAAGCGCGGTAACCGCGCGGGCGGTGATCACTTCAAAACTCCGTCCTTCCACATCCTCGATTCGCTTGTTCAGAATCTCCACGTTAGTGCAGCCGGTAATTTTCTTCAGATGGTTTAAATACAGCGTTTTTTTACCTGTACTTTCAATCAGCGTCACTTTTAAATACGGTGTTTTTTCCGCAGCCATGATTGCCAGTACCATCCCGGGAAAACCAGCACCGCTGCCAAGATCGGCAAGCGTCCGCGCACCGCGGGGCAACAGCGGATACAACTGTGCCGAATCAAGAAAATGGCGGTTCCAGGCGTCTTCCAGAGATTTTCTGCTGACCAGGTTAAACTTGTTCTGCCACTCCGAAAGCGCCTGCCGGCAGAGTTCCAAACGGTCGTATGTTTCACGTGAAACATTGTATGTCATCATAAAATTTTCCATGGATGTATTTATATATATATAAAAGCTTTTTTAAAATACAAAAATGGCAGTTATGAACACTTAAATTTTTCAAAAAATATTTCTGTATTTAAAAACATTGTTTTACAAACAAATAAACTCACAACCGGAATCTTTACTTAAACTTGAGCAAAAGCAAAAAACAATGACGTCTTTTAAGGCAAATTCGTGCGGGACAGCCGATCAGTTCTTTTTTTGCGCCGGTTGGATCGGGAGCAGCGGGTACAAATGAAAAAACGGCTGCCGAAGGCAGAACGCTGAAAAGACGGTATTCAAGACAACATTAGTCGCCAAAACAACCAAAAGAAACGATCCTAGGACTTGCGAAAATTACCGCAAACTTATCTCACGAACGGGTAAAACCGGTCTGAACCGTAAAAATGCGGACAAAGACAGCAAAAAAATTAAAACTGCCAGCGGCGGCGACAATCAAGTTTCCGCAAATACTCTTCGGACTTGGCAAATTCAAACCCCAGTTCGCCCGTTCGATGGGCATTGTCGCTGACAACCAGCGGTATCTGCCGGCGAACGATTTCGCGAACCAGTTTGTCGGCAAAAAAACTAAAACTGCCAGCGGCGGCGGCAGCCGAGTTCCCGCAGATATTCTTCGGCTTTGGCAAATTCAAACCCCAGTTCGCCCGTTCGGTGGGCGTCGTCGCTGACAACCAGCGGAATCTGCCGGCGGACGATTTCGCGGATCAGTTTGTCGGCCGGATAGAAGTCGCCCCGTTTGCGCAGGCCCTTGCTGCTCAGTTCGGTTGCCGTTTTGCATTTTTCCAGACAATCGACGACTTTCATTTTTTCCTGCCAAAAAGCTTCGTCGGGGCAAAATTCGGATTTGCGGATATAGTCAACATGGGCAATAAAGGCAAACACGCCGCTTTCAATCGCCCGGCAAATTGCGGCAAAATGATTCTTCAGCGCTTTCTCCCGCTCGGGACCGGCAAGCAGGGAAAGATCCTTGATATCCAGAATTTCACCTTCCGACGGCTGCAAAAAATGATTGCCGGAAATATAATAGTCGAGTCCAGATTCCTTACGGAAAGCGGCAAACTCTTCTTCCCAGCCGTCATAAACAAACCAGTCGACTTCGGCGCCGACTTTTACTTTCAGCCGGCGCCCGCGGGCAGCCCGGCGGACATTTTCCGCATGACGGGCAAAATCTTCCGCCGCCGCGACAAAACCGGTGCGGTAAACATGATTGTTGGGACTGTTCATCCAGCGCGGAAAAGAACGGCTGCGGGTAATATTTTTGTGCACGATCAGGTGGTCGCTGATACCGATCTCCCGCCAGCCGAGTTCTTCGGCCCGGTCAAGCATTTCTTCAATCGTGTTGTGCCCGTCGGAAAAAACGGTATGGGTGTGATAACTGAAGTTTTGCATCAGCGTTTCAACCTCCAGCGGTTGGTATAATTCATTTTTGCGAGCAGTTCTTCTGCCCGTTCAAAATGACGGGCAAGATGATCAACGTCATGGGCATCGTCGCTTATCACCACCGGCACGCCGCTTTTATTCAGTTCTTCAAGCATCCAGCCGTACGGATGCTGTTCGCCGCATTTGGTCCAGCCGCTGGTGTTGAGTTCATAAGGATGACGGAGGCGGCTCAGGGTTTCGACCGCCGCCCGTTTGTCTTCGTCCGTGCCGAGCGGCGCAAAATCGGGAAAAATCTTGTAAACGTCCAAATGGGCGATAAAGTCGAAATAACCGCTTTCCGCCGCCAGACAAACGTTGCGCCAGTAGTTGCGAACGGCGTCTGCCAGTTCCTCCGGCGTAAAAGGCGAACCGGACTCCTTATAATGATACATGTTGTAAACCCGGCTTTCGTCGGTATTGCGCAGAAAATGAAATGAGCCGACATAATAGTCCGCATTGAGGGTTTCCGTCAGTTTTTCAAAGGCGTTCCGCCACATGGCGGAAGGGAAGAAATCAACCTCAAACCCGGCGTAAACGGGGATGGACGCTTTTTCCGCCGCCCGACGGATATCATCAACGTTTTTTTGCATCATTTTTTTCAGCAAGTCAAAGTCGTTGAAAAACATCGGACTGGTCGTCAACAGGTTGGGGTGGTAAACCAGATGGTTTGATATGCCGATTTCCTCGTAACCGATCTCTTCCGCCCGGCGAATCATTTCCGCCGCCGAATGATGGCCGTCAAAAATGCCCAAAGCGTTGGTATGGGTGTGATAGCTGAATTTCTGCATGTCCGTTAATCCTCAATTTCCAAAATCCGGTATACGTCATCGCCGGTCTTTTCGTCAAAATATTTCTTCAAACCGATACTTTCCCGATAAAGAAGGTCACGCTGATCTGCATTCAAACCGTATCGTTCAACGATCGCCTCAATTCTTTTTTCGATCGAAACCATTTCGCAGGCTTCAAACAGCTTGTCGCAGAAAGCGATCAGATAATCATAATCGGTATAAACCGTCCCGGCAAGCTTTTCGCGCGCCCATTCTATCCATTCGTCGGGGAAAGAATATTGCCCGCGGTCAAAGTTTTTATCAGGAAAGGTATGGGTCAGACAAATCTGCGCCACGTCCGGATAACCGAGAAACATCATCTGCTCATATCCTTCCTGCCCGTGGAACTTGTTTTCTTCCCTCTCGCCGATGCGTTTGCCGTAATCGTGAAGAAGACCCAGGACATATGCCTTTTCACCGTCCATACCCGGAATAAGGGCGGCAATTTTTTCCGCCGCGGCCGCCACGCCCAGAGTATGAAAGCGATATTCCTTTTCCAAAAGATAAGGGTAGGGGCGGGAAAGACGGTACCTGATACCCTGTTCCCATATTTCCTCAGCCTGTTTGCGGGACGGAAAACCAGCCATTCTTTTTCCCCTATTTTTTCAGATGACCGAGAATAGCCATAATCGCCGCCGGAGTAACACCGGAAATGCGCGAAGCTTCTCCGATGGTGGCCGGACGCACGCGGCTCAGTTTGGCAACCATTTCGTTCGACAAACCGCCGATTTCAGCATAATTGATATCGTCACGAATTTTCAGCTTTTCGTCTTTTTTGAAAACTTCAATGTCCGCCAGCTGACGTTTGATATAGCCGGAATATTTGGCTTCTATTTCCACTTCCTCATATACGTCGGGTGAATATTCTTTTAACCGCGGCCAGATTGAAAGAATTGTTTCACGTGAAACATCGTCATAAGACATCAAATTAAAAGCGGTGCGGCGGACGCCGTCTTTCTTGTTTTTTATACCGAAGGCATCCAGCTCGGAAGATTTGACCGTCAGCTCTTCCGCCGTTTTTTGCAATTCCGCGATCCGCTCGCGCTTGGCAGCAAATTTTTGATAGCGTTCTTTACCGACGACCCCCATCCTATAACCTTTTTCCGTCAGCCGGAGATCGGCATTGTCGGCACGCAGATACAAACGATATTCCGAACGGGAGGTAAACATCCGGTAAGGTTCGTCCACGCCCTTGGTAATCAGGTCGTCAACCATTACGCCGATATAAGCTTCCGAACGGTCGACGACAAATTCCCGGCCTTTGCCTTCCGCTTTGAGAGCTGCGTTGACACCGGCCAGCAGTCCCTGAGCAGCGGCTTCTTCATAGCCGGTCGTACCGTTAATCTGTCCGGCAAGGAACAAACCCGGCACCTTTTTCAGCTGCAAACAGTGATCCAATTCCTGCGGATCGACATAATCGTACTCAATCGCATAGGCATAACGGATAATACGGACATTTTCCAACCCCTTGACGGTATGGATAAACGCTTCCTGCACATCGGCCGGGAGCGAGGTGGAAATGCCGTTGGGATAAACGACGTCGGTATTTAAACCCTCAGGCTCAAGAAAAATCTGATGGCTGTCGCGGTCGGCAAACTTAACCAGCTTGTCTTCAATACTCGGGCAGTAACGAGGGCCTACTCCTTTGATCAATCCGGAAAAAAGCGCGCATTTGTTAAAATTGTCACGGATAATCTTATGAGTTTCCGGGTTAGTGTGGGTAACGCGACAGTCAATCTGCGGGTTGGTTATCCTGTCCGTCAGATAAGAAAAAGGCTGCGGACAAGCGTCGCCGTGCTGAACGTCAAGAATATCCCAGTTAATCGTTTTTCCGTCAAGCCGGGCAGGGGTGCCGGTTTTCAAACGCCCCAAACGCAACCGACACCGGTTTAAATACGGTGTTATACCGGTGCAGGAAACGTCGCCGACACGACCGCCGACGGTGGCCTGATGACCGGTAAACATGACGCCGTTCAAAAAAGTGCCGGTGGTCAGCACCACCGCGTCGGCCGAAATTTTCCGGCCGTCGGACAGAATGACGCCGGCCGCCCGGCTGCCGTCAAAAACAAGCCCTTCCGCCGCGGCCTCCAAAATATCAAGATTCTTTTGTTCTTTCAGCGCTTCCAGCATATATTTGCGGTAAAGCTCACGGTCGGCCTGCGCCCGGGGACCGCGGACGGCCGGACCTTTTGACATATTGAGCATACGAAACTGAATGCCGGCTTTATCAATTACGCGCCCCATCAGGCCGTCGAGGGCGTCGATTTCGCGCACCAGATGGCCTTTGCCCAGACCGCCGATCGCCGGATTGCAGGACATTTCGCCGACAGTGTTTACGTTGTGGGTGACAAGCAGGGTTTCAGCCCCCGTGCGGGCCGCCGCCGCGCAGGCTTCGCAGCCGGCATGGCCGCCGCCGACGACAATTACGTTATAGTGTTTTTCAGTCTGCATTTACGCCTCGTTTTCATCTTTTTGCGGTTTAGCGTTTTTTTGCCGTTTTAGCAAGTTTTTTTTGCCCGAAAAAGCAAAAAACGGCGGTATTAACCAATAGTTAGCATAAAAAGTTTAAAATCCGACAGAAACAAACGACGGGGGACACATGCTTATCTGGTTTGCCATTTTTCTTTACGCACTTCTTCTGCTGGCGCTCGTTTACGTGTGGATCGACATCATCCGGCTGTTTATCAGCCGCAGGTACCGTCAGTGTCCGCCGCTGGTTCCGAGTTTCGGACGGCAGAAAAAGGTAATGATCGAAAAAATTTCCGCCGAACTGAAACAAAACCGGCAGCCGCTCAACGTTCTTGATCCCGGCTGCGGCACCGGCACGCTGCTGATTGCTCTGGCCGGCAAATTTCCCGACCATAATTTCACCGGCATTGAGTGGAACCGCATTACCGCGGCAATTGCCTCGTTCCGCACCCGCAAACTCAAAAACGTCAGAATCTTGCGGCAGGACATGTTCGACTTTTCTTTTGCCGAATTTGACATTATTGCCTGTTTTCTGATGCAGCCGCTGATGGAACGTTTCGGTACCAAACTGAAAAAGGAATGCCGGCCGGGAACGACCGTTTATTCCAACAGCTTTTACATTCCCGGAGAAAAAGCGGCGGAAGTGATCGAAGTCAAAGGTTTTTACAAATTCAACAACGTTTACATTTACAAAATTTGAACCGGGCTATTTGCCGATGCAGAAACTGCCGAAAATCTTGTCCAGAATCTCGTCGACTTCAATACGTCCCGTAATCCTGCCGATTTCGCGCGCGGCCAGACGGACATCTTCGGCCGCCAGCTCGACCGGTTTGTTTAAGCTGAAACGTTCCAAATGTTTAAATACATTGTTCAAAACTTCGCGGTAACGACGACGGGTAATCAATGCGCCGGAAGAAGCGGTAAAGGTTTCGGCAATCCGCCGGCTGATTTCCGCCAGCAAGTTCTCCAATCCGGACTGATTTTTGGCGGAAATAACCATATACCCGGCACCGGCCAGTTCCGAACATCGTTTTTCAGACAGTTTGTCCGCCTTGTTGACAACATAAATTATATTGTCTTTACAAACACTTTTCAGTTTTTCAAAAGGAGAAAAGTCAACTTTTTGTCCGTCGGTCAACGCAATCACCAGGTCGGCCGAAGCTGCTTTGTCATAGGCGATTTCAATGCCTTTTTTCTCTATCTGCTCGTCGGTTTCGCGCAAACCGGCGGTATCGGTAAAAATCACCGGATAGCCGTTGAGATCCATATAAATGTCGATTGCGTCGCGGGTAGTGCCGGCAATGTCGGACACAATGACCGCCTCGCGCCGGGCAAGCGCGTTGAGCAGGCTGGACTTGCCGGCGTTCGGTTCGCCCGCGATCACTACCCGGAAACCTTCGCGCAGACGCTCGCCGGCATTGTTCTGTCCGAGGTGGGCGGCAATCTCCCCGTTCACTTTAAATACGGTGTTCTCCAGCTTGTCCACCAGATCGGACGGCAGTTCCTCATCGGGAAAATCAATATAAGCTTCCAAATAGGCAAGAATTTCCACCAGCTTTTCCCGCCAGCCGTCATAAAGGTTTTTCAGCCCGCCTTCCATCTGCCGCAGCGCATATTTCTGCTGTTCGCGGGTTTCCGCGTCAATCAGATCCGCCAGGCCTTCAGCTTCGGTCAGATCCATTTTGCCGTTATAAAACGCGCGTTTGGAAAATTCGCCCGGTTCGGCCAGCCGAAAACCATCCAGCCGGCCGAGGTTTTCCAACACGGCGGCAATCACCGCCCGGGATCCGTGGGAGTGAATTTCCACCGTGTCTTCGCCGGTGAAGGAAGCGGGAGCCTTGAAATAAAGCACCAGCGCATGATCCAGCACTTCGCCCGCCAAATCGTGCAAAGAGGTAAAATAAGCATGACGCGGCACCACGGCACCGGCATCAAGCGCAGTCAGACAGCGGACGACGGCAAGCGCATCGGAACCGGAAACGCGGAAAACGGCAACGCCGGACTTTCCGGCCGCGGTGGATAAGGCATAAACGGTGTTATCGCTCATAAAAACTCCTTTGTTCTTTAATGATGGTATAACGGCAAACCGACAATCTTGCAAGTTTTTAAAAAGGCCGTTTTTTTGCCCGTCAGGCGTTTTTTTATCTAATCTTAACACTTGTATCGTAAAGTGTCCGAAAAGGCTCTCAGCGGCTTTCTTACGGGCTCGATTTTTTTAAAAGGAGATTCAACCATGAGCAAAAAACTGATCATCTGGGATTTTGACGGCGTCATTTCCGACACCGAAAAGCTGTGGGTGGAAAACCGCCGCCGGATGCTGAACGAAAAATTCGGCCTTAACTGGGACTTTGCCACCGCCAACCGTTACCTCGGCGGCCGAAGCGACAAAACCAAAAAAGAAGAACTTGACCGGCTCGGCATTGTCACCGACGACGCGTTCTGGAAAGAAGCGCTGGACAGAGATTACGAACTGCTGGAAGAAGGCATAGAACTGACGGAAGGAATCGAAAATATCTTCAGCAACACCGGTTTGCGGCAATGCATCGCTACCGGCGGCATCAAGAAAAAAACGCTGGCCAAGATAAAGTCGGTCGGCATCGGCAGTTATTTCGGCGAAGACAAAATATTTACCGCCGATATGGTCGAACACGGCAAACCGGAACCGGATCTGTTTCTGCTGGCCGCCGACCGCATGGGATTTGAGCCGAAAGACTGCGTCGTAATTGAAGATTCGCTGGCCGGCATGACCGCCGGGTTGAAAGCGGGAATGACGGTCATCGCTTTCCTCGGCTTTGAAATGAACCAAAGCACGGAATATCTCAAACAGGTTAAGGCACTCGGAATAAAACACGTTTCTTATACGATGGAAGAGGTTGAAAAATTTATTGTTGAACAATTGACAAAAACAAGCTAAAATAAATTTGTTAAATTAAATTATTTATTTATGAAAAATATATTATTCAAAGAAATTTGTTTTGCCGCCGTTTCCATCGTGGCTGCAGGTATATTAAGTTTAATCAACGCAAACGCATCCGTTATGCTTCTCGGATTCATTATCGCCGTGATAACTTACATCAAGTTGTCAATAGACGAATACGAAATTGAAAGTACACTCGTTAAAATCGGATGGGCGATGATTACGTATTCGATATTCGTATTGTGCATGTTGTTCCCATTCGGCAACGTATGCCGGATAATAGCGGCCGGTACGATCATTATGCTGGTTTATACATTCAGTTCCGTTTTAACGCAAAAAATGAAATTGGATTATTTTGGCTATGACTGCGGCAGGAACGGAATAAAATTTTGGACGGCTTTCTTCCTTAGCCTGCTTTCTCTTGTCAGTTTGGTTGAAAACGACACGAAAAAAGAGGAAAAAATGGAAGCGGAATATGCCAAAACCGAATTTGTGGGAATAAAATCAGTTACCAAAGAAATCTACCGGGGCAACACCTATTATGTGGTCGTTACCGAAAGCGGAGAAATCTTCGGCGTCGATGCCCGCAAATATCCGGAAATAAGGACGGCAAACGAACAAAACAAGGTTAAGTATGTCATTGACGATTACAAAGTCAACGGCCTACAAAAGCCTTTTAAGCTGGAACTGAAATAATTTCCGGCTATAAAAGAAATCTCCGTGTTGCACAAAAAGCGACGCGGAGATTTTTTTTAAGCGATAACAAACAAAACGCCGTATTTCATAATTTAACTTTCAACTTAGGAAACGGCTCAGGCACCTGTCAGCCAAAGCATGACTGTCTTACAACAGATTATCGTTTTAACCGGCATTGAACTGACGCGCATTCAGGGAATACGAACCCCGCAGCTTTCTTTAACACCAAAAAAATCCTCCTGTTCAAAGGAGGATTTTTTTACTTTCAACTTCGGGCGTTTTATTCGCCCGACCGGGCAAGACGCAGCCGCATGCTGTCGGCCGCAATGTTTGCCTTTTCAAGCCGGCGTCCGAAAAGAGCCGCGCATTTTTCCGCCGTTTCGGCTTCCGCACGCGCCCGCTCCAGATTTTCCGGCGTATAGAGAGCTTCGTTTGCCAGAATCTCGGGATTGTCGTCGACGATCTTTTTAATTTTTTCGTACGGCCGACGGTCATAAACGCTGAAAATCAGTTTTCTCTGCCGGTTGTATTCCCGTCGTCTTTTCCGATATTCCGTACACAGCCCGGCATTGCGCAGAAAAGTCCTTTGTTCTGCCGCCCGTCGTTCATAAACGGCAAGAGAATCCGCCATCAGCGCCGCATATTTCCGGCACGCTGCCAAATTTCGGCGAAGACGGCTTTCTTCCGTAAAAGCGCCGACGATTTCCCGGCCGTCCGGCGAATAGCGCTTCACCGAAAGACGGATTCCGTTTTCCGACCGCTCAAGCGAAAAAACAAAACCGTCACGGCTGAAATTCTCCCGGCCGTTATTTTTCTCCAACCGGCGGAAGCCTTCGTTGAGTTCGCGCAAAAGGCCGTAAAAATAAGCGTTTTGCCGCTCATAAGGACCATGACCGTCAATCTGCCCGAAAAAAACAAACGGCGTTTCGTTCGTTTCTCCGATCGAAAAATGCCACTTGTGCTTGTAAAATACATGCCGCCGGATTCCCGTTTGCGGCACGCCGGCGGTATCGCAGTCAACCCGGGTCTGATGATCGGCGTCGGCATAAACCAGGTAACCGATGCCGGCGGAAGACGACAGGCCGTTGATTTCGTTTTGCACGACATAGAGCGCTTCCGCCGCGTCTTCAACGTCAACCGAGTTTCCGGCTTTTTCCGATCCGCACGAAACCGTAAGCAGGGACAGCATTGCCGCCCAAATAAAAACGTTTTTCATAAGACAAAAGATTTAAGGTTAATAATACACAGCAAAATTAAATTTATGCCGATTATAAGCTTTTGCGAAATTTTGTCAATAAAATCTCCGGCCGGCGGCCTGAACCGGAAATCACGAAAAAGCTCCGCCGGGACTGAACTGTCCCCCGAAATTCGGACCGGTAAAAAAAGTTCCGGAGGTTTTCGTAATATACATTGAAAAGCCGGACAGACCACGGCCTGAGATTTTCGGAACGGATATTTTCTCCGTAAGGGCGTTGATGCCGAAAAACCCCGGCAATCGTCCGGGGTTTTTCGTTTTTCAGGAATTTTTTTAAGAATTCATATTGTTGAAGAAATCCTGATTGTCTTTGCTCTGTTTGAGCTTGTCGAGCAGGAACTCCATACCGTCGGTCATCCCCATCTGCATCAGCACGCGGCGCAGAACCCACATTTTTGTCAGCGTCGCCTTGTCGACCAGCAGTTCTTCCTTGCGGGTGCCGGAACGGGTGATGTCAATGGTCGGAAACAGACGCTTGTCGGTCAGCTTGCGGTCAAGAATGATTTCCGAGTTGCCGGTGCCTTTGAATTCCTCAAAAATAACCTCGTCCATGCGCGAACCGGTATCGATCAGCGCGGTGGCGATAATGGTCAGCGAACCGCCTTCCTCAACGTTGCGGGCGGCCCCCAAGATACGCTTCGGGCGCTGAAGGGCGTTGGCGTCAACACCGCCGGTCAGAACTTTGCCGGAAGAGGGAACGACCGTATTGTAGGCGCGGCCGAGGCGGGTAATAGAATCAAGCAGGATCACCACGTCTTTTTTGTTTTCGACCAGGCGCTTGGCTTTTTCAATCACCATTTCCGCCACCTGAACATGGCGAGTGGCCGGCTCGTCGAAAGTGGAGGAAATGACTTCTCCCTTGACCGATCTGGTCATGTCGGTCACTTCTTCCGGCCGTTCGTCGATCAGCAGCACCATCAGGTAAACTTCCGGATGGTTGGTGGAGATGGCATGGGCAATATTTTGCAGCATTACGGTCTTACCGGTACGCGGCGGCGCCACGATCAGCCCGCGCTGTCCTTTGCCCTGCGGCGCCACCAGATCGATGATGCGGGTGGTATAGTCCTTGTCGCCGCAAATGACGTCGAAATCAAGTTTCTGGGTCGGATAAAGCGGGGTCAGGTTGTCAAAATTGATTCGCAGTTTGGATTTTTCGGGGTCGTCAAAATTGATACGGTTGATTTTGGTGAGGGCAAAATAACGTTCGTTGTCTTTCGGCGCGCGGATTTCGCCTTCGATGGTATCGCCGGTGCGCAGTCCAAATTTTTTAACCTGGGCCGGCGAAACGTAAATGTCGTCGGGACCGGCCAAATAGTTTGACTGAGCCGAACGCAGAAAGCCGAAACCGTCCTGCAGGACTTCGATGGTTCCTTCGCCGTAAATGACATTGTCGTCGGAAGCGACTTTTTTCAAAATGGCAAACATCAGATCCTGCTTGCGCATGGAAGAAGCGTCTTCAATACCGAGCGCTTCCGCTTCGGTTAATAAATCCTTCGGGGATTTTTGTTTCAAATCGTTTAAATGCATGGAGTGTCCGTGATATGGTTGGAAATTAAAGTTGTCTTCGGGTTAAGAAATTTTGTGCCCGGACGGCACGTAAGACACCTGTTTTTATAATTCATAAAGCGACGCTTGTCAAATAATTGTTGACGGGAAAGTTTTCAACACCCGGTCTGCCCTATCATATTATTTTTAAAAAGGTTTTTGCAGGTTGTATATCCCGGGGCAATCCGTGGATTAAATTTTATTAACAGGTTTATCCGATTTTTAATTTTTTGTTAATAAATTTGTTAACGGAATTTTAATTTGTCGTTAACTTCTTTAACCGCCGCGAGTCAGGCTTGTAAACAAAAAAATTTACAATTTGTTAATAAATCGCCTTATCCAAAGTTTTAAAACACGTTGATAAAAGTTATCAACCTGTTAGTATCTTACTTTATTAAATTTGAATTGCCGGGATTAACTAGTATAACTAAACGGTGAACCCCGTTTATGCACAGGGGCTGTTAATAAGTTCAGGTTTTTTAAGAAAATGAGACTGATTGCAATTACCGGCTCGATCGGCTGCGGCAAAACCACCATCGCCCGCATGATAAGAGAAGAAGGATATACCGTTTTTGACGTAGACGCCTGGGTCCGGCGCTTATATTTTAACAGGGAATTTATCAACCGCATCCGCGAAGTGTTTCCGGGAACGGTCGAAGGCTGGACGGTGGACAAGCGCAAGCTGCGCAACATCGTGTTCAACGACCGCGCCCGGTTGAAAACGCTGGAGGAGATGACGCATCCGTTTCTGCGCCGTTACCTTAAATCCGTCATCCGCCGCAACAGCCGCCGTGACGACCTGTTTTTTCTTGACGTGGCGCTGCTTTTCGAGATGGGATGGGAAATCTACTGCGACCGGGTGGTGGTGGCCGACGTCGATTACGAAATACAGAAACGGCGCGTGATGGAACGCGACCTTGTTGCCGGCGAAGACTTTGACAAGATCAACAACGTGCAGATGAGCAACGAAAAGAAAAAGCAGATGGCTGATGCGGTAATTGACACCGACAAGCCGAAAAATGTGCTGAAGCTTGAGGTGATTACGCTTTTGAACGAACTGGAGAAAGACTGAAATGAAGACGGTTTTGCGCGAGATTGTGTTTGATACGGAAACAACCGGTTTGTCGCCCGAAAACGGCGACCGTCTGGTGGAAATCGGCGCGGTCGAGCTGATTAACCATATCCCGACCGGGCGCACTTATCATCAGTATATCAACCCGGAACGCAGCGTGCCGGAAGAAGTGGTTGCCGTGCACGGGTTGACGGAAGAATTTCTGAAAGATTATCCGGTGTTTGCCGAAGTGGCGGCGGCGTTTGTCGAGTTTGTCGGCGAGGACGGTGTTCTGGTGGCGCACAATGCTTCGTTCGATATCAAGTTCATTAATTTTGAGCTGAAAAAGCTCGGCCGCGCGGAATATGAGTGGGACCGGGTGGTCGATACGCTGGAAATAGCGCGGAAAAAGTTTCCCGGCGCCAAAAACAACCTCGATGCGTTGTGCAAAAGGTTCAACATCGACAACAGCCACCGCACCAAACACGGGGCACTGCTTGACGCCGAACTGCTGGCCGATGTCTATCTCGAACTGCTGGGCGGCGCCGAGCCGAGCATGCTGCTTAAACCGGAAGAGGAAAGCAAACCGGCGGCGGATGCCGGCATGGTTTTTGCCGCCGAACGAAAGGTGCGGCCGTTGAGGGTTTTTGCGATTACGCCGGAAGAAGAAGCCGAACATCTGGAATTTTTGCAAAACAAGCTGAAAAACGCCCTGTGGCTGAGCGAACCGGCGGGAGAGAGCGAAAACAAAGCCTGATCGGTTAATGTCAGCGTGCGCCGAGCAGCGAAAAGGCGGAAATGGTGTCGCCCATGCCGACCAGCGTTTTCGGGCGGTCGATGATGACGGCCGGTACCGCGATGACATCAAAGCCGCGGTATTTTCCGATCCCGTTGCAGGCAAATTCCGGATTGCCGAGCGTTTCCGCCAATTCTTTCAGACCGTCGATGCCGCAGGCGCTGACGGGCAGGCCGGCAGCCGCGGTAAAGTCTTTGTAATCCGCCAGTTGCCCGAGCAGGGCTTTGGAAGCGGCGGCGGTGGCCGCCAGCACCATGCCGCGGCGGTTGGCTTCCGGGGACACCGGAAAATTCGGATTTTGCATTGTCATGTACAGACCGAACATATGCAGCTGCAAACGCGGGCAGCCGGTTTCCCTTTTGATTGCCGCGAGCGCTTCGAACATTTCGGCCGGCCGCGGCGCGCTGTGGCATTTTGCGGCGGTTTCCCGACAGTCGAGAACTTCGAGCAGGTCAATCGCTTCCCGTTCGTTGAAACCGGCGGAATCGACCAGCGGCATGATCTGCCGGGCGACGGTTTTGCGGACGGCGGCGTCCTGTGTGGAGGCGATTTCCAAATGGATCAGCGGCCGCGGCTTTTTCTGCCGCCATTTTTCAATGACGGGAATTGTTTTTTTTACCAGTTCGGTTCCGCGGTTGCTTTCGCTTAAGGCCTGGTAGCCGGAAAGAATGATATAGTCGGCGTTTTCGCGGCAGGTGTAGTCGACAAAGTGCGGGTCAATGACCAGGTTAAACAGCACCGGGTCATAAGTGGCAATAAAACGGTTGGACTTCGGGCAGACGAAGGTTTGCCCTTCCGCTTCCAGGCGGTCGTCTTTGTCAAATTCTATGATCCAGTGAATCGAGGCTTCCTCGTTCGGCCGGTTGACGGTGTGAGCCGGTTTGAGCGTGCCGTTCTGGTCGAAGGAAAGCAGGTTGTCGCGTTTGAAAAACTGCCGTGCCTGAAGTTCGGGCAGAGCACCCACATGGGTGACGACCCTGCCGATGCCGGTCAGCGACATGGTGTTGGCAATGATGCCGGCCTGGGCGCCCATTTGCAGTTTTTCGGTGCCGAGTTCTTTTTTCATCCAGCGGTAAATTTCTTTATCTTGCGCAATCCATTCTTCGGCAATGCCCAGGGTAAAACAGCGGAAAATGCCGCGGAGAACGTCTTCGGGCCGGCGGATGCTCCGGTCGGCGTCGTTTTTCAGTTCGGCAAGCGTCATGCCGGTTTGTCTGATCCGCCTTTGCAGTTCGGCGCCGGAAATTTTGACGACGGAATCGACGTTGGCGTTGAAGGCGGCGGCCAGGGTGTTGATTTCGCTCATGCGGGCAAGCGTTGCCGGGGCTTTTTCATATTCCTGCCGCCAGCAGCCGGCAATTTGTTCAGGGGAGAGCGGCATTTTTTAATCCCTCGGTTTTCATCAATGCCAGCGAGTAGGCGGAAATTTCCGACAAGGCGCGGTTGAACTTCAGTTTGGAATCGGTGATTGCAAACCATTTGTTCAACGCTTCGTCGGCCAGCAGGGTTTCGTTTTCCGGACGGGAAAGAAGTTCCACGGCGATCGCGAACTGCCCCTCGTCGACATAGCCTTTGATTTCTTCCAGCGCCGTTATCTCCGCGTTTTCGCGGCTGTCGGCGGCAGGGGAGGATATGTGGATATATTCGTTGATTTTGCGCAGCAGGCGGTCTTTCCAGCTGCCCTGATGCCTGAGGTCGTAGACGATGCGGCCGCTGATGCGGTTGAAGCTTTCGGTCAGATTTTTGTTTGACGGATACTGACGGGAGGAATTGTTGTAAACGTAGTCGACGGCGGTTTCGATTTCCGGCCGGCCGGCGGCCAGCTGTTTCAGCATTTCCGCCTCAAAGCGTACCGGCTGTCCGGCGGCGGCGTTTTCGCGAATCATCAGCGCGGCGGTGAGAACAAGGGCGCCGTCGTTTGAAATCCGTGACAGTCTGCGGGTTCTTTTTTCCAGTTCGTCAAGCCGTTCGCCGAGACTGATAACGGCCGAAGAGTCGGCTTTGATGTTCATGTACTGGGCAGTCAGCGTTTCCATTTTGCCGACTTTGTCATGCAAACCGTTGATGGCGTTGGTAACGCTTTCGGGAATAACGTATTTGATTTCGGTTATTTTTTCCCGCGGCTGTTCGGCAGCGGGCGCCGGTGCGGACGGAGCCGCGGCGGCGGGAGCGGGTTTTGCCGCGCGGCGGGCGGCCGGACGGCGGGTCAAAGCGGTTTGGTTCGTTGTTTCGGTGTCGCTGCCGGCTGCCGGCAGTCCGAATTTCTGGTAATAAAGCAGGGCGGCTGCCGAAGCGGCGAGAATGAGCAGAACGGCGGCGGCAAGGCGCAACATGCCGGCTGCGCGGCTTTTTTTTGCCGGGGCGGCGGAAGTTTCGACGGCGGCGTTTTTTTCCGTTTTTGCCGGCAAAACCTGTTCCCTTTTGTCCGCGGCGGCGGATTTATCTTTTCCCATTGCTTGTTTTTCCTTTGTAATGTTCGCTTTATTGGTATATAGTAGCGGCCAAAGGTTAAAAATTTGTCAAAGATAAAATAATGATTGTTTTGGGAATTGAAAGCAGCTGCGACGAAACCGCCGCGGCATTGGTGAACGAAAAAAGGGAAATTCTTGCCGAAACGGTGCTTTCGCAGGAAGAACATAAAATTTACGGCGGCGTGGTGCCGGAAATTGCCGCCCGTTCGCATCTCGACCATATCGACGACGTGATCGAACATACTTTTCACAAAGCCGGCATCCGGCCGGAAGAGGTTGACGCGATTGCCGCCACCTCGGGGCCGGGGCTGATCGGCGGCGTGGTGGTCGGCGCAATGGCCGCCAAGGCGCTGGCCTTTGCCCTCGGCAAGCCGTTTGTGGCGGTCAACCATCTGGAAGGGCACGCGCTGGTTTCGCGGCTGACCAACGAGGTCGAATATCCGTATCTGCTGCTGCTGGTTTCCGGCGGGCATTGCCAGATTCTGGCGGTTAAAGGCGTCGGCGACTATGAACGGCTGGGCACCACCATCGACGATGCCACCGGCGAGGCCTTCGACAAGGTGGCAAAAATGCTGGGGCTGGGTTATCCGGGCGGACCGATGATTGAAAAAATGGCGGAAATCGGCGATGAAAACCGCTTTGTGCTGCCGCACCCGCTGAAAAACTCGAACGACTGCAACCTGTCTTTTTCGGGGTTGAAAACCGCGGTGCGTAAAATCATCGAATCTTATGACGAAAGCGGCAATATCGAACATGTGATCCTGTCGAAAAAAGATACTGCCGACATCTGCGCCTGTTTTCAGAAGACGGCGGCCGAGTGCCTGACGGAAAAGCTGGCTAAAGCCGCCGATATTTTCAGACAGAAATATCCGGCGGGGAAACATCTGGTGGCTGCCGGCGGGGTGGCGGCCAACGGTTATCTGCGCCGCCGGCTGGAAAAACTGGCGGAAGAAAAAGGCCTGCTTTTTGCCGCGCCGCCGCTCAAATGGTGTACCGACAACGGGGCGATGATCGCCTGGGCGGGGCTGGAGCGCTTTGCCAAAGGGCTGAGCGACGGGCTGGACTTCAAACCGCGGCCGCGCTGGCCGCTTGACGAAACTGCGCCGAAAGCGGCGGGTGCCGGAGGGGTAAAAGCATGAGGCCGCAAAAGGAAATTCTGGAAATATTCGACATTCTTTCGGCCAACGATCCGGCGCCGAAGAGCGAGTTGGAATATTCCAACGCCTTCACGCTGCTGGTGGCGATCGTACTGTCGGCGCAAAGCACCGACAAAGGCGTCAACAAGGCAACCAAAGAGCTGTTTAAGGTGGCCGATACGCCGGCCAAGATGGCCGCGCTCGGGGTGGAAAAGCTGAAAGAATACATTAAAACTATCGGACTTTACAACAACAAGGCCAAAAACGTGATTGCGATGAGCGAAATCCTTGTCCGCGATTATAACGGCGAAGTGCCGGAAGAGCAGGAAAAGCTGGAAAGTCTGCCCGGCGTCGGCCACAAAACGGCCAACGTTTTGCGCAACGTATGGTTCGGCAAGCCGACAATGGCGGTCGACACCCATGTTTTCCGCATTGCCCACCGGCTCGATTTCAGCCAAGGCAAAACCGTCGAAGCGGTGGAAAAGGATCTGCTCAAAGCACTGCCGGAAAAATATCTGATGTATGCCAACCACTGGCTGGTTTTGTTCGGCCGCTATGTGTGCAAGGCGCAAAAACCAAAATGTACCGAATGTCTTTTGGCTCAATTTTGCCGGTCGGAAGATAAAAATATTTAGTTTTGAAATATGTCCCGATTTTGAATTCGGGGCATGTTTTTTTACGGCAGCGGATGTGTTGACTGATGTTTATAATTGTTAATGATTCGGCAGATATGATGCTTTTTACACAATTAAACAAATAATAATTGCATTTTTTGTAAAAAATGATACATTATATGTATATTAACAATCAAAAGGGGAAAATATATGGATATGTATCCGCGATATCAGTCGCGGTCGGGATATTTCAATCAAGACGATCAGACGGACGGCTACGGTGTTGATCACAGCGGTTTCAGCCTCCGTGACGAGTTGTTGTATCAAACGACAAGAAACAAAAGAGAGCAAGAGCTTGTCAAAAACTACAATCAGCGGGGAATTGATTATCCGCAGTTTGGCTCAAACTTTTGGGGAGATTCCGCCGATAATTACGGTTTCGGCAGATCAAATATAGAAAACAACATCAAAAAAAGACAATTTACCCCTGTTCCGGATAATTATGCTTATAAAGTATCTCCTAAAATACAAAAACGAGTATATGCTGATCCTACCCCTCAAAAGCCGACTGCAGGGGATATTGTGATTGAGGGGTTAAAAGGTTTTGGAGAAGGAATTGAAAACGGATCGCTTGCTTTTTTTAATGCATTGACAGGCGGTGCTTATGATGTATTTAGTTACTCATATATGAACAATGATTATGCAAAAAGACAGGAAAAAATGCAAAAACTGGCAGAAAGCGCAAATTTAGGACGGGAATACAAATTGGCAAATTACGCTATTGATACCGGCGGAAAAGTAGAATTTATAAAAAACATAGGACTTTTAAAATTTATCATGGGTAAATGGAAATGATGAAAGAGATACCGGCCGAGTTGGCAGAATTTAAAAAATTTTTTTCGTTCAAAGGTTGTTTTTCCCGTTTTGAATTTTTGTATGGATTTGCTGTTGCCGGTTTTGCATGTTCCATATTAAATTTTGCCGGTTTTATATGTTTTGAATTAATGTCGCTGCCGTCAGATTCTTTCAGATTTATCGGTTGGTTTGGACATTTTTATGTTATGTTAAGCTCATTTGAAAAAAGATGTAGAGATTTGTGCATGCAGGGTTTTGGGGTGACGTTGATCGTTACCGCTTTTTATGCGTCACTTATTCCATGGGCGGACCGAACTGTTTTCCCGTGTTTTCTGATATTATCTTTTATGTTTATATAGCACTTTTTGTTTTCATGGTGTCCATGCCCGGTAAAAATGCCAAGAAAGAATCTCCGGTCAATCCTCTGTTGAAATACCCCAATGTATATTTTGCCTTATGTTGTGCGTTATATTTTGCAGGGAAAAATTTTGTTATCCAAATTTGCGGAGCGGATTTATGAAAATATGTTCAAAAGAAGCATTGATTTTGGGCGGGGTATATATGGTGTTGGCGACACCCTTTTCCCTTTTGGGTTTTTCCGTAATATCCGATATTCTTTTTATCGTTTTTGTCATATCGGGTATACTGCTCTTTTTTAACGTAAAATTTAAGTTTATAGACTATATTTTGAATAAGCACGAAACATTGTCCTATTATTTGTGCAGTTTTGGTTGGGTGCCTTATTTTATAGCGGTGATGTTTCTTCTTTTGGTTTGTACACATGTTATTTTTGGTTATGAACAAGAGTTGTTTGGAAAATCTGTTCTTACGCTTGGAATTTTTGCAGTGGTCGGCTTTCTTTTATCTCCGATTGTGGCATTTTTTAAGAAAAAATGCAGAAAGTAAGATGCAAAACATATGGCTAAAGGGAAAAGATGAAAAAGACGAAAGAAATACTGGCCGAGTTGGCAGTATTAAAAAATTTTTGTATTTATTTTTTTTCGTTCAAAGGTTGTTTTCCTCGTTCGGCATTTTGGGGCGGTTTTCTTTTTGCTCATGCTGTGCGTTCTACATTAGATTTCGCCGGTTATATGTGTTCTTCATTCAAGTTGCTGCCTTTGGATTCTTACGAGGTCATCGCTTGGTTTGGATATTTTTATGTTGTGTTAAGCGCATTTGAAAAAAGATGCAGAGATTTGCGCATGCAGGGTTTTTGGGTGACGTTGATTGTTACCGCTTCCGAACTGTTTTCCCGTGTTTTCTGATATTATCTTTTATGTTTATATAGCACTTTTTGTTTTCATGGTGTCCATGCCCGGTAAAAATGCCAAGAAAGAACCTCCGATCAACCCTCTGTTAAAATACCCCAATGTATATTTTGCCATATGTTGTGCATTATATTTTGCAGGGAAAAATTTTGTTATCCAAATTTGCGGAACGGCTTTATGATTTGAGCGTAACACTATCTGCATGAGCAGGTAGATTTAGGCATTCCAGCCCCGCCTTTGGGCTGAGCGAAGGTTGTTCGGAACAGCTAATGCCACTTGCGTCAGCCAGTGGAAGTTTATGAAAATATGTTTGAAAGAAGCATCTGTTTGCGGTGTTTGCAGGCGCAGGCTTTTTTATATCTCCGTTTGCGGTGTTTTTTTGAGAATAAAAGCATAATGTAAAAGATAATTTTCCTTTAATATATGTAAAACAACAAAAAACCCCTGCGTATAACACAAGGGTTTTTTTACCGTTGTTATCGCTTTTGCGACTAAATCATGGCCATACCGCCGTTGATGTTGATGGTCTGACCGGTGATGTACTGAGCTTCGTCAGAGGCCAGGAAAGCAACCACGTTGGCAATATCCTGAGCTTCGCCGAGTTTGGCTTCCGGAATTTTGGCCAGCAGGGCGGCCTTGACATCGTCGGGCAGAACGTCGGTCATCGGGGTTCTGATAAAGCCCGGTGCGATCGAATTGACGGTGATGCCGCGGGAACCGACTTCCTGAGCCAGACATTTGTTCATGGCGATCATGCCGGCTTTGGAAGCGGAATAGTTGGCCTGGCCGGCATTGCCGGTAACGCCGACGACGGAAGCGATGCCGATGATGCGGCCGAAACGGCGCTTCATCATGCCGCGTACGGCTGCTTTGGCCAGTTTGAAACCGGCGGTGAGGTTAACGTCCAGAACCAGCTGCCAGTCTTCGTCGCTCATGCGGATGAAAAGGTTGTCGCGGGTGAGGCCGGCGTTATTGACCAGAATGTCGATGCGGCCGAATTTGGCTTCCACGTCTTTGACCAGTTGGTTGATGGCTTCGGAATCGCCGAGGTCGGCAACGAAGCATTCAACGTTGCTGCCGAGTTCTTCTTTCAGTTTTTCCATTCTTTCCGCGCTGCGGTCGGTTAAGGCGAGGGTTGCGCCCTGAGCATGCAGGGTGCGGGCGATTTTGTCGCCGAGGCCGCCGCTGGCGCCGGTGATCAGAGCAACTTTGTCTTTAATCTCAAACATATCGTGTTTCCTTTTTAATGAGAGTTGTGTTGTTACAGGTTTTTGGCCAGTTCTTCAATGTCCGCCGGCGTGCATACGGAAGCGGCATGAATTTCCTTGAAGCTTCTTTTGAAGAGGCCGGAAAGGACTTTGCCGGCGCCCAGTTCGTAAACGTCGGTGACCGACCGGTCGTTTAAATAATTCATGGTTTCTCTCCAGCGTACGGTGCCGGTGACCTGTTCGACCAGACGTTTGATAATTTCCTTTTCGTCGCTGACGGGTTCTGCCAGAACGTTTGAAATCAGCGGAATTTCGGCCGGACGGGCTTCCACCTCCATCAGCACGCGGGCCATGGTTTCTGCCGCCGGCTGCATCAGAGGGCTGTGGAAAGGCGCGGAAACCGGCAGTTTGATGCAGCGTTTGGCACCGAATTCGGGCGCGATTTCGACCGCTTTGTCAATGGCTGCCATGTGGCCGGAAAGAACCACCTGTCCGTCGGAGTTGTCGTTGGCGGCCACGCAAAGGGCGTTTTCGTCGCAGCAGGCTTCAACCAATGCGTTGATGTCCTTGAAAGAAACGCCGATAACCGCAGCCATGCCGCCGACCCCGAAAGGAACCGCCTTCTGCATGGCATCGCCTCTGGCGCGGAGCAGCCGCGCGGTGTCGGCAAGAGAAAAGACGCCGGCGGCGCAGGCGGCAGAATATTCGCCGAGCGAATGACCGGCAACAAATGCCGCCTTGTCTTTCAGGGCAATGCCGAATTCTTTTTCGAGAACGCGGACGACGGCCATTGAAACGGCCATCAGAGCCGGCTGGGTGTTGGCGGTGAGCGTCAGCTCGTGTTCGGGACCGCCGGTCATCAGGGCAAACAGATTTTGGTTAAGCGTATTGTCAACTTCCTGAAAAACTTCCCGTGCGGAAGCAAAGTTTTCGGCCAGGTCTTTTCCCATTCCGACGAACTGGGAACCCTGTCCGGGAAAAACAAAAGCGTTTTTCATAAAAAAAGCCTTTCTTTTGTTGTTGTCTTTTCGAGTTTTAAACGTATAAAGCGAAAAAAGTCAAGTTTAAAAACGGTTTGTTAACTTAAGATAAAGGTTTAAACGACTATAATTCCGGGCAAAAGGATTTGCTCAAAAAATACGGAGAAATGACTATGTTTGAATTAGTGCCGGGTCTGGCCGCCAAGGATTTTGTCGTTGACATGAAACTGTGCCGGGTGTTGTTTGAAGACAACCGTCACTATCCCTGGATTTTCCTTGTTCCGCGGAGGGAAAAGGTTAAAAATATGACGTTTCTGACCATGGAAGAGCGGCTGCAATTGATGCGGGAAATAGCCCTTTGCGAAGAGGTGATGAGCGAATTGTTTAAACCCGCGCAGACCAACGTGGCAATGATCGGCAACAAAACGCCGCAGCTGCATGTCCATGTCATCGCCCGTTTCGAAGGCGATCCGGACTGGCCGGGGACGGTGTGGGACGGACATTCGGAACCTTACGAAGCGGAAAAGAAAAAAGCGGTGATCAACGACATCAAGCGTTCGATCATGATCAAAATGGCCGACGGCCGCTTCTGCCAGCACTGACGTTTGGGAAGGCGAAAGTATCGCTATGGCTAAAAAAAAGAAGGAAAAAGAGAAAACCCTGTTGAACAAGTTCAGCCGGCGGGTATACGGGCTGCTGCTGATTGCCGCCGGCTGGCTGTTGCTGGCGGCCGTGTGCTTTTATTCTCCGGCAGACAGTTCCTTTAATCTGGCGGCCGACAATATCCGCAATCTGTTCGGCTATCCGGGTGCCAGCGCGGCGGCCGTGATTCTTACCTTTTCGGGACTGGCGCTGCCGTTGTTCGTGATTCCGGTGATGGTATGGGGCTATCGTCTTTGCCTGCTTGAAGACATCAGGCTGTTCTGGCTGCATTTTATCGTCTGGCTGCTGGGAATTGCGGCGGCGATGATGTGTTTTGATTTTGTCCGTTTTGCAATGCCTTTGGGCGGCGTGATAGGACGAATGCTCAATATCCGTCTGTTTGCGGTCGTGCCTGAATTTCCTTTTCGCCGGGAAACCGTTGCCGCCGTCGCGTCGTTGGTTATGCTGGCGGCTTTCAGTTATACGGTGGACGTTACCGCCGGACAATGGCGGCGGGGGATTAAAAACGCGGCGGTTCTGGTCTGGCGGGGGATTCGTCTGACCGGCCGGATGCTGGCCGCTTTGCCGCCTTTGGTCAAAAGAATGATACCGGCGCCGAAAGCCGCGAAACCGGCGGGGAGGGCAAAAAAGGAAAGACGGGAGCCGAAAGTCAGGGATGAAAAGGAAGATACTTCCTCGACGGCGGGCGCGCCGGTTGAAAAGGCCGCCGCGGTTAAGGCTCAGACGGTCAAAACGGCGGGGAAAAGCGCAAAAAGCGACGACGGTTACCGCTATCCGGATGTTTCTCTGCTGACGGCGCCGAAAGTCAAATCCGCCGGTACCGCGATGAGCGAAAAGGATTTGCAGAAAATCGCTCAGGATCTGGAGAACGTTTTGCAGGAATTCGGCATCAACGGCAAAATCGTCAAGATCCGTCCCGGTCCGGTGGTTACCCTCTATGAACTGGAACCGGCGCCCGGTACCAAAACGGCGCGGGTGATCGGCCTGGCCGACGACATTGCCCGTTCGATGTCCGCGGTTTCGGTGCGGATTGCGGTGGTTTCCGGTTCCAACACCATCGGCATCGAACTGCCGAACACTACCCGCGAGATCGTCTGGCTGCGCGAATTGTTCGAGGGCGAAGGTTTTCAGGACAGCAAGAATGCCCTTAACGTGGTTTTGGGCAAAGACATCGGCGGCGAAAACGTTTATGCCGATCTGGCCAAAATGCCGCACCTGCTGGTAGCCGGTACCACCGGTTCGGGCAAATCGGTGGGTATGAATTCGATGATTCTGTCGCTTTTGTACCGGATGCGGCCGGATGAATGCAAACTGATCATGATCGACCCGAAAATGCTGGAGTTTTCGGTTTACAACGGCATTCCGCATCTGCTGACGCCGGTGATTACCGATCCGGCCAAAGCGGTTCTCGGTTTGAAATGGGCGGTCAAGGAAATGGAAGACCGCTACCGGGCGATGGCTCAGCTCAATGTCCGCAACATTTCCGGTTACAACAAAAAGCTTGCGGAACTGCGGGCCAGCGGGGAACGCTGCGTGCGCACGGTGCAGACCGGTTTTGATCCAGACACCGGGGCGCCGCTTTTTGAAGAGCAGGAGCTGGATCTGACTCCGCTGCCGTATATTGTGGTCGTGGTCGACGAAATGGCCGATCTGATGCTGGTGGCCGGCAAGGAAGTGGAAGCGGCGATTCAGCGTCTGGCGCAGATGGCGCGCGCGGCCGGCATTCACCTGATTTTGTCGACGCAAAGACCGTCGGTTGACGTCATTACCGGCGTAATCAAAGCCAACTTCCCGACCCGTATCAGTTTTCAGGTCACTTCCAAGATCGACAGCCGCACCATTCTCGGCGAACAGGGAGCGGAGCAGCTGCTCGGCATGGGCGACATGCTCTATATGCCGGCCGGTCAACGACCGATCCGCGTACACGGTTCGTTCGTCAAGGATCAGGAAGTGGAAAAAATCGTCGAGTTCCTGAAAGCGCAGAAAGAGCCGGAGTATGTTGAGGGCGTGACCGAAGGCGAATTGAACGTCAAAGACAGCGGTTCGGTCTTCGACAAGACGGCGATGGGCGGCGGCAGCAGCGACGACGACCTTTACAATCAGGCGGTGGCGATTGTCCGCAACGACAAAAAAACTTCCATCAGCTATGTGCAGCGGCGTCTGAGGATCGGTTACAACCGTGCCGCGGTGCTGATTGAGCGGATGGAGGAGGAAGGCGTTTTGTCGCCGGCCGACCATACCGGCAAACGCGAGATACTGTAAACCGGGAATTGCGGCAAACGGGGGAGTTGAAAAATTTCCCCGTTTGTTTTATGTGTTAAAGGTCTGCGCCGGCAGGCGGATGCAAGACGTATTGTTCCGGTCAGGCTTGCGCAGCCTTCGGACAGCGTGAACGCGGCTCGGAACAGTTAGCGCCTTTTGCGTCAGCCGGGTTGCATGTCTGACGGAAAATCCCGGGTTTTCCCGGGGCCGAACGCTTTAGCGCCGGGACAATGCCGCCCCATGCCTTTGATCATGGTCAGTCCGTAAGGCCGGCGGCTGTTTTGGATCCTCCGGTTTATCGGGGATACCCGTGAAAACGGATTATTCTGTTCCGTTAAAGAAGTTAAATTGTAACGTATTGAAACGGTTCATGCATTTTATGACTATCAGTTGATAAAACGTCAGTTGAAAATCTCAGAACGAAAAATTTAATAAGTCATGAACCTCTTTTTATAAAGGAGCAGGACTCTGGTGCGTAATTTTTTTGCCTTGTCGGAAAAATGTGCGGCCGAATGCCCGGTATGTTTTTAACGGGTTGTTTGTCTGTCGCCGAATTCGCCGCCGTTTGTCCGGAAGTTCAAACGGTTGTCGGCCGTTTGCCGCCGGTTTTCCTCTGCAGGGTAATCCGGTTGATTTTTTTGGATTCCCAGATTTTGGCGGATTTTGCATAAGTGCTGTTCGACTTTGAGGACGGCGGCTTGTTTTTTCTCCGTCGTCTGACGTTTGATTTCTTCGTTTTCTTCCAGCAGTTTTTTCAGACGATTGTCGTTGCTTGCTTTGATAATGTCGACGATGTTTTGTCCGGCACGGTTCGTTACGGTAAAATCGACGGATTTTTGCCGGGCGAGAATTTGAAACGTTTCCGCATGTCCGTTGCGGGCGGCGAGCATCAGGGCGGTATTGCCGTCGTTGTCGCGGGCGTTGAGGTCAACGGCTTTTTTAACGGCATATGCGGGACGCGGTTTGTTATTGCCGGGAGTGTCCTGTTGCCGGTTTGCGGCGTCTTTTGCCTTTTCTTCCCGGCAGTCTTCGGCCAGAAAACGAACAATGTCGGTTTGTCCTTCGGCAGCGGCGATCATTAATGCGTTTTGCCCGTTTTTGTCGGTCAGGGTGATGTCTGCTTCATATTTGACCAGCATTTCTGTTGAAGTCAGTTTTCCCTGTTCCGCGGCAAACATCAGGGCCGTTTTTCCGTCTTTGTCCTGCAGATTGGGGTTGGCCTTGTTTTTAAGCAGCAGTTCGCCGGCTTTGTCACAGCCTTTTTGTACGGCGTACATTAATGCCGTACGGCCGTCTTTGTCCCGGAGGTTTACGTTTGCGCCGTTGCCGATCAACAATTCGACGCATTTGGCGTCGTCGTTTGCCGCCGTCAGCATCAGGGCGGTTTGTCCGGCAGCATTGACGGCGTCGGCGTTGCCGCCGCTGGCGAGATATTCGCTGACGGCTTTGAAATCGGCCGCCTGCGAAGAAAAAAGAAAAGCCGGTGCGGCAGAAAGAGTTTCGGCTTTGTCGCCGCCGTTGACGAGAAACTTGACCAGTTCGGGATGTTCCTTCAAAAACTCCCGGGTAAGCAGGGTAGAATTGACAAGTACCGAAGCTTCGGCGCCGTTGGACAACAGAAATATGAGCAAGTCGGTTTGTCCTTTTTCGCAGGCGATCATGATCGGGGTGCGGCCGTTGTTGTCGCGCACGTTTACGTTTGCTCCCTTGCCGATCAGTTCCCGGGCTTTTTCGAAACTGCCGTTTTCGCAAGCAAGCAGCAAAGCCGTCTGTCCTTTGTCATTTTTGGTTTCCAACCCATGTTTCAGCAAAGTTTCCATATTTTGTTCCGATATTTTTCTGTCAGTCATTGCCGGTGCTTTCCGTTAATTTTGATTAAATTGAATTTTATCAGAAAACAAAGACTTTTGTCAATCGTTGACGCCGAAATTGCCGGTGACGAGGATCATCAGCGCCGCCAGAAAGGCGATCATCAGAAAGCCTTCCCTGATTGAAATGTCATCGGGGATTTTGTTGTATTTGTTGAGGCCGAAAACGAAAAGCGGCGAGGTGAGAAGCAGGGCGATGACATAGCCGGGGTTGGGGGCCGTTCTCAGCGCCAGGTTTTTGGCGGTGATGAGCGCCGCGCTGAAACTGACGACGTAGAAACCGATCCTGATCATACGCGGCGAGAAAACCTGGCGGAAGAAACCGGAAAAACCGGGCTTGACGCTTCGGACATACCACCAGGCGTTGACGCTGCCGCTGACGAAAACGGCAATTGTCAGATAATAGGTGATGCCGCTCCAGGCGGTGGTGCCGAAAGAGGCGATTTCCCTGGTGGCGATACTCATGCCGGAAAGCGACAGGATGGCGGGAATCATATAGTTGACAAGCTCTTGGGAAACCGGGGATTTGATCATCTGCCAATAACAGACGGTGAAACCGAACAGCAGCAGGATAATGGTGATGACCAAAGTGCCGTTGTCAAGCAGTTTGAGAAAACTTTCCGGCGTCAGAAACCACCAGAAAAGGGTGGTAACCATGGCCGTCAGCGCCATGACCCGGGAAGTGGGACCGGCGCCGTATCGTGCGGAGGCAAAAAACAAATGAGAATCGTAAACGGCAATCATCAGTCCCTGCATGATGAGCAGAAACCAGTAGTAAGCGGAAGACGGAAAACCCAGAAAGTAAAGAAACGGGGCAAAACAGAAGGCGATTCCCCAGCCGCGCCACATGCCCAGCAGGTAAGCGTTCAGCTTGTAGTGCTGGTTGAAAATGGTATAAACAGCCGTAAAAAAGCCGTAAATCAGCCCGTCGATGATCCAAAGCATGAATGTTCCCCGTTTTGCTTGTATATATGAACAAAACCGGCAAAAAAAAGAGGAAGATTTTTTTTCTTTCCTTTTGAATTTTAGTTTGTTGAAATTTGTTTGCGGATGACCTGTTCGGCGTTCTCATCCATATAGGTGCAAAGTCCGGTAACCGTCGCTAAAAGGTTTTGCGGATATTGCGCTTTTGTTTCCCGGCTGATTTCAAGCATGGTTTGTTCAAGTCGGGCAAAGATTTTCGTCCGATATTTTTCGGGAATCTGATTCCAAAATTCTGTCGGGGAAATGTCCCTGCTCTTCAATGTTTGTTCAATACGTGAGCGTTCGGCGGAAAATATGCGGCGGAAAATTTCAGGATATCGGCGCATTTCGTAACCGTGTTTTTTGCAAATTTCCGGATATACCTGTTCGTGAACATACATGGTGGTAAGAAACATATTTTCAGTCTGGTTGAAAAAAGATTCCCCGCTTTCTTTTTTATAGCCGATAACGAAAGACAAAACTGTCAACAGAAGGGAAACGGATATTGTTATTTTTTCTCCGAATAAAAATTTGCTCAGAGGTTTGTTGCCGGGACTTAGTTTTTGATTGTGGCGGTTGACCGCTTTTTGTATCGGCAGCAGACAGAGTGCGGAAAGCAGCGCCAGCGTAAAGTCTGAGATGACCATGGCGACGGTTACGGTGTCGGAATTGTTCGATATTTGGCCGGCGACGGCGCCGGCGATGTAAAGAAGAAAGTATGCCGTTGCGCAAAAAACGAAACCTTTGCCGACCGGTACGGTTTGTTCAAAACTTTTTTTCATTCTTAAAAACAGCGGAAAAATGAAAAAAATGCCGAAAAGCCAGCTGCGGCAGAACGGAATGATGTTGTATTCCCTGCCGCAGCTGCGGACGGCCTGCCAGTTTTTATAAGCCCAATAAACATCATAAAGGCCGAAACTGATCAGCGAGGCGAAAAACAGACGGGTAAGGGGAACTGAGAAATAGACGACCGGTTGGGGATTAAAATCGACGTCTTTATATTCGTCGACAAATTCTTTCATGTGTTTTTTCAGGTCGATGTTTGCGCGGAAGCCGGCAACGGTGCGGACGGCGAGAACGGCCGTAAAAAAGGCCGCGACAGGGGTTGCTTTCAGGAGTACGAACAGGGCAAACAAGAGCGGCGTGGCGAGAAAATAGGCAAGAAATTTGCCGAAAGAAACGTCATGGTAGAAGTAATAAAAGGAGTTGAAGATGAAAGCCCGGGGGTTGAAAACGTTTGCCGGTTCGTCTTTTTTCAATGTTTCCTGATATAATTTCAATTTTTCCTGCAGTTTCATGGAAATTTTCCTTTTTTTGTAGTTTTAAGGCTGTAAAAAATAATTTGCCGGACAAAAGCCGGGACGTCATTTGTTCAGCTGTTTTTTAATGACCAGTTCGGCGCTCATGTCAATGAAAGAGCAAAAATGGCGCATGTTTTTCCGTGTGTCCGAAGAGGGGGTGCCGAACATTTCCCCGCTTACGTCGATCAGTTCTTTTTCCAGCCGCCGGCTCATGATTTCGGGCATATAACGTCCTCTTCCACGGTTATGTTTTTGTCTTTCAGCTTTCGCGCCAGCGAAGCCAGTTCCTTTTGATAAACGCGCTCAAAGGTCTGACCGTAGTTTTTCAGCCGATAGCCGTATTTTTCGCAGATTTCCGGGTAGGCCCGCCTGAAAATATAGCTGTTGATGATTTCGTTTCTGGTTTGGCGGTCAAAGTTGCGGTAAAAATTGCGAATGGCAAAGCGGTCGCTGAAATTGTAATAGCTTATGAATAATGCCGCCGCGGCCGCTGCCAGCGTGATTTCTCCGGGAAGAAACTTTTTCAGCGGACGGCTTTCGGGATCAAGAATAAGGTTATAATCGTTGATGTTTTTTTGCAGCGGCAGCAGGCACAGGATTTTTAAAAGCCGGAGGACGATCAGGAGGTTGAAAAGAGAAAAGTTGACGTTGACGATCATGTAGTGGCGGACGGCAAAAGCGGCGACTGTCAAGGGAATGTACAAGAAGGCGCAGACGTCGAAAACGGTCGTTTTCCGCTTGACGGCAACAAAGCTTTTTCTCATCCGCAGAAAAAGGGGAATGACGAAAACGATGCCGAGGAGCCAGCCGCGAAGAAACGGCGAGATATGATATTGCCGGTTGCCGTCGCGGACGGCCTGCCAGTTTTTGTAAGCCAGATAAAGCGAATAGAGGTCAAAGGTGACGACGGAAAAAAGCAGCACTCTGGTGAGGGAAACGGAAAACCAGGGAGTTGGTGTTTCTTTTGGCGGATATGCGTTTTCTTCCCGTTGCCGCTGAATGTCTCCGTCGGCGCGAAAAGCGGCGATGATACGCACGGACAAAACGGCGGCGGTTGCGGCGGCAATGACGGGAAGGCCGGTTTTCAGCAGCAGATATGTCAAGGCCGGTGTTGCCGAAAAGAAAAGCCAGAACCGGTCGCTGCGAATGCCGTGATAAAAATAGTAAAACGAATTGAAAATGAATGCGCGTACGTTAAAGCGGGCGAATGTTCCGCCTGTCGCCGGCTGCCGTTTTATCTGCTGTTGTCCGTCCATGGCCGTTTTTTCCGTTTGTTTTTTTTTAAGCTTAAGACATTTGTCGGAATTGGCAACAAAAAAAGAGCCTTGCCGACTCTTTTTTTGTTTGAGGTTTATTGAAAAAAGCCGTTTTCAGCTGTTGGCTTCGATCCAGGAAACGATTGCCGACTGCGGATTCAGACCGATTTTGGTGTCGATCTGTTTGCCGTCCTTGAACAGAAACATGGTCGGGATGCTGCGGATGCCGTAGCCGGCGGCGGTGTCGGGCGCTTCGTCAACGTTCATTTTGACGATTTTGACCTTGTCGCCCATGGCTTTGCCGACTTCTTCCAGAATCGGACCGAGCTGACGGCAGGGGCCGCACCATTCCGCCCAAAAATCAACCAGAACCAGACCTTTGCTGTTTAAGACTTCGTTTTCAAACTGGGAATCATTAATCGATTGCATGTTTTTTCCTTTCTCTGATACTGTAGTGTTCATTATATAGGTACGATAAAAGTCATATTAAAGGTTTATAATATAAAAACAACCCCTAAATTTTCCGAGATTTATTCCACCGCCATCAGCCGGGCGGTATTTGTCCACAGAATCAGAGAGATAATTTTCTTGTCCGGATAAATTCGTTCAAGCAGGGAACGGTAGGCGGCAAGCTGCCGGCGGTATATTTCCGGAACTTCGGCCGGGCAGGCGGCGGCCGGCCGGTTGGTTTTGAAATCGACGATGACGACCCGTCCGGGTTCTACGATCAGGCGGTCGATACGGCCGGAAACGATTTTGCCGCCGACCACGCCCATCACCGGCACTTCGGCTTTTGACTGCGGACCGAAAACGCTGCCGAAATCCGGGTTGTCCAGCAGGGAAAGCACTTCGCGGACGATTTTGCCGCGTTCTTCGTCGTTTGCTTCCGGCGCATGGCGGGCAACGAAGGCGGAAGCGTCGCTTTCGCGGCGGCTTTTTTCCGTCTGCGGCAGAAACTGCAGCAGACGGTGGATGAGCGAGCCGCGTTTGAACGGTTTGCCGCGGCCGGCCGCCGCAAGCGGAGAAAATACCGCCGGTTCGTCTTCTTCCGGCCGGGAAGGCGTCAGCGGGCGCGAAAGCAGACTTTCGGCCGGCGCCGGCGTTTCGGTCCATGGCGCGAAAGAAAAGGCGTTTTCCGCGGCGGCCGTTTGTTTTTCTTCCGCGGTTTTGATCAGCTGCGGCGAAACGTGCCGGCGGATGCCGTCGGCCGGGTTCAGTTCGGAGATGCTTTCGAAGCTGTTTTTAAACAGGTTGTACCAGCTGTCGTCGGCCGGTTTGCGGGCTTTTCGCCAGCCGCAGACGATCATCCGGTCTTCGGCGCGGGTGAGGGCGACGTACATCAGCCGCCGGTATTCCTCGGCGGTTTTTTGCTTTTGCTTCTCTTTCATCCGGTCGCAGTTTTTTTCGTAGTCGGCGGACGAAGAGGGGTAGAAGAACAGGCCGTCGTCGTCCCAGAGAATGCCGGCTTCCCTTTTGCACTGAGGCACCCGCGCGGTATCGGGCAGGATCACTATCGGCGCCTGCAGGCCTTTTGATCCGTGGACGGTCATCAGCCGCACCAGATCGCCGCCGCCGGCTTCCGCCTCGCGTTTGATTTCGACGTCGTCGCTTTCAAACCATTCGATGAATTTTTGCAGCGAAGCGATATGGTTCTGTTCAAAAGCGGCGGCCAGGTTCAAAAATTCGTCCAGTCCGTCTTCCGCCTCGCTGCCCATTCTTTCGGCAAAAAGACGTCGGCCATGCAAAACACCGAGCACTTCCGAATAAAGCTCAAACGGGCGTACATAGTCGGCCATATTCATCAGCCGCTTTAAGGTTTCTGCCGCCGCAGCATAATCCGAACACTGTTCAAGGCTTTTCCACAGGCTGCCGGACCGGCGGTAGCAGAGTTTGAACAGGTCGTCGTCGTCAAGCCCGAACAAAGGTGATTTCAAAACCTCGGCCAGACTGAGATCGTCTTCCGGCAGCAGCAGAAATTTGCCGAGGCTGACCAGATCCTGCACGGCAATTTGCTCAAGCAGGCGGATACGGTCGATGCCGGCGATGCGGACACCCGCTTTTTTGCATTCGCGGATCAGTTCTTCGCAAAAAGCGTCGCGGCTGCGGACGAGAATGAGAAAATCGCTGTAACGCAGCGGCCTCCCGCGGGAAACGAGCATTTCGCCGCCGGCAACCATGGCATGGATTTTTTCCGCGATCATCCGCGCCATCCGGGTGCCGGTGGTGGGGGCGTTTTCGTGTTCGACCGGGGGCTGCCATTCGTCGGCGTTTTCGCCTTCTTCCGGTTCGACCAGTTCCCACAGTTCGACTTCGCCGCCTTCTCCCCGGCGGAAGGGAACGTGAATCGGTTTTTCGTCCGCGGAAGCGACGCCGGCGGAAACTTTCGGATCGGAAAACAAACGGTTGACGGTGTCCAGCACCGCCGGGGTCGAACGGAAGGAAACCTGTAAGTCAACCTGTTTAAACCTGTCGGTTTTTTGCGCGAAATAGCGGCGCATCTCGTCGAACTTGTCGGGATCCGCCCCCTGAAAACTGTAAATCGACTGTTTGCGGTCACCGACGGCAAAAACGGTGCGGCGCCGGCCGTCTTCGGAGGCAAAAAACTCTTCGCTGACGGCGCGGATGATTGCCCACTGGTCGGGAGAAGTGTCCTGCGCTTCGTCAATCAGGATGTCGTCAATGCCGCCGTCGAGTTTGAACAGTACCCAGCGGGCAGCTTCCCGGTCGTCAAGCAGCCGCCGGGTAAGCAGGATCATGTCGTTGTAGTCCATCAGGGCATGCGCCTGTTTATAGTTTTCGTAACCTTTGGTCAGTTCTCCGGCAAGAACGACGACGGCTTTGGTGGCCAGAAAAACCCTGAGTGCTTTTTGTTTTTCGGTTTGTTCCCGTACCCGTGCGGCTTCTTCGGCAAAAATTTCCGCCAGCCGCGGGTTGTTTTCCAGCACCGCTTTGGCGGCAACGGTTTTGTAGGCTTCGCCGTCGCTGCCGAGGAAAGTGCCGGCATAGTCGGTAAAGTCTTCCGGTGCGGAATTTTGCAAAGCGGCGGCCAGTTTTTCCGCCCGCCGGGCAAAACGAACGCCGCTTTTGAGCCAGGCGGCCAGCAGAGTTTTCAGCTCTTCCCGCGGCAGAGCGTCAAAAAAGAGACGATTCAGTTCCCGTTCGTCCGCGTCGGGTGCAACGCCCAGCCGGGCGGCCTGGGCGGCTAGCAGTTCGCCGGCTGATGACCAGCGTTTGAACAGCCGGCTGATTTTGCCGCGCTCATTGATGATGGTACCGATGATTTCGGGAAATTTCAGTTCGCTGACGTTTTCGGTCAGAAAGGCCATCGCTTCGGCGGCCGGGCTGCCGGGATTGCCGCGGATTTCAGCGATCAGCCGGTTTTTGATCTCTTCTGCCGCCTCAGCCGCCGCACGGTCGTCCATAATTTCAAAATACGGGGAAACACCGGCCTCAAGCGGAAATCTTTTCAGTATTTCTTGGCAAAAGCTGTGAATGGTCTGGATTTTAATGCCTCCCGGCGTGTCGAGCAGCACCGCAAACAGTTTGCGGGCGCGGGCTTTCAGTTCCTCCGCCTGTTTTTGATCCTGCGGCAGAGTGCCGTAGAGCTTGTCCAGTTCGTTTTCCAGTTCCTGTTCGGAAGCGACCGCCCAGCCGCTCAGTTTTTTGGAAACGCGGGCGCTCATTTCCACCGCCGCCGCTTTGGTATAAGTCAGGCACAGCAGTCTGCCGGGGTTAACCCCTGCCAGCAGCAGCCGCAAAACCCGGTCGGAAAGCACTTTGGTTTTGCCGGTGCCGGCCGAGGCGTTAACCCAGACCGAAAGCGTCGGATCTGCCGCCAGGCGCTGTTCGGCGGTAGCCAGCTCTCCCAGTTTTCGGCGTTGTTGTTCGGTTGATTGGGCTTCAGTCGTCATGGCGGTCGTTTGCTCCCCATTCTTTGATCCGCGACAGATGCTCATAATCGGAATAAGCCGGCGCGTATTTCGGGTTCGGCTGGGTCAGGTAAGGTTTGTCTTCGTTGTCAAATACCGCGATCAGCCGTTTGATGTTTTCCAGATTGCGTTCCAGAATTTCGTTGATTTTTTCGTCGACGCAGATTTCTTCTTTGCCCAGCCGCCAGTAACGGAGAGAGTTGACTTCCGCGGCGGAAATTCCGGCGAATCCGCCGTTTAAGGCAATAATGCCTTCGATCGGCAGCTGCGGGGCATAGCCGGCGGAAATTTCCTTCTTGGTCCGCGCGCGGCCGGTCTTGTAGTCGATGACGTTGATTTTGCCGTCAACGGTCAGGTCGATGCGGTCGGCTCTGGCGCCGACGGTGAAAGTTCCGCCCGGCGCTTCGAAGTCGTAACGGCCTTCGGCTTCGCAGAAGACGCGGGAAATTTCCCGGCGGTAACCGTTTTCCTTGTCCAATACCCAGCGGACGATCTTGTCGAGCGCCGGCTGCCAGAAGGCGAGCGTTTGTTCGTCAATGCCGGCAGCGGCAAATTCCTGCCGGCCGATTTGGGTTAAGATTTCTTCCGCGTTGTCGGGAAGCTGTCCGGGAAAACGGCGGTTGAATTTTTCCAGCACCGCGTGAACAATAATGCCGAGGTCAATAATGCCCGGTTTGCGGTTGAGTTCTTCCAGGGGTTTCAGCTTGAGAATATGTTTGGCAAAAATGATATAGGGGTCGCGCATCAGGTTTTCGATCGCGTTTGCCCACAGTTCCCGCGGCCGTGCGGCGAGCGGCGGCTTGGGCATCGGCGGCCTGATCGGCGCAAAAGTCCGCGGCCGGTCGAGGAAAGCGGCGGTTTGCGGGTAGACGTCGTCGGCAAGAACGGCGGGGTTGATGCCGGCGGCAGTCAGTACGGTTTCCAGCCGCATCCACCAGCGCGATTTGGTCATCGGGGTGCCGCCGACGCGTTCGGCGCGGGTGAGATAAACCTCTTTTTGCGCCAGCAGATGAGCAAAGTCGCGGGCGGTAACGCCGACGGCTTTTTCCGGCAGCGGCAGGCCGAACTGCTTTTTCATCGGCCGCGACATCCAGGCACCGGCAGGAGCGGCTGCCGGCATGGCGCCTTCGTTGACTTCGCCGATGATGACGGTGTCAAAACCGCTTAAACGGGCTTCGATCGGACCGAGAATTTTCAGCCGCGGGTGAGTGCCGTATTTCGGCCGGACGGTTACCGACGACATCAGCGAAGCAATAAAATCACCGTATTGGTTTTGTTTGATGATCGGGAGAGTTTCCGCGTTTTCCAGAAGAGCGGAAAAGAAAAGGGCGGCGGCTTCGCCGTCATCTCCTTTCCATAATTTTTCGGCGCCGCCTTTTTCGTCGTCGGCAGCCAGACTTTCCGCCGTTTGCAGATGGGCGCGGAGCAGTTCCCGGAAATCGGCCTGCGGCTGCCGGCAGAGTTCGAACAACGGGCGCAGAAGTTCCTTTTTTTCCCGGATGAAGGATTCCGCCGTTTCGTCTTTTTCCCCGCCGCGGAGAACTTTTCTTTCGTATTCGCGGATACGGGCGTGGAAGACCGCCGGTCTGCCGCCGGCGGCGGCAAACGGATGTTTCATCAGGCCGAGCAGGGAGACGTCGTCGTCCGGTTTTTCACAGCATTCGGCGACCAGCCGGAGAAAAATGCCGACGGGGGTCTGCGTCAGCGGCCGGCCGGCGGAATCGTCGACGTTTATGTCCCAGCGCCGGAGTTCGGCAGCCACGCGGCGCGCCAGGTTGCGGTCGGAGGTGACCAGTGCGGCGGTTTTTTCCGGCGTTTCCAGCGTGTGGCGCATAATTGCGGCAATCGTCAGCGCTTCTTCGCGGAATTCCCGGCAACTGATCAGGTGAACACCGTTCAGAGCTTCTGCCGGAAAGGTTTGCGCGGAGATTTCCCGCCAGCGGTCGGTGGCGGCGGCCGGCCGCATGGTTTCAGAAATCAGCTTTTCCCGTCCCGAAGCGGTCGCTGGTACGGCATCGGCAACCTGTTCCCGCGTCAGGCCGAGATAATCAAGCAGCTGCCTGATTTCGTACTGGGGGTGAGATTCGTCGGTCAGCTGCCACGAATGTTCGTCCAGACAACGGTCCAAATCGTTTAAATACACTGTTCCGGAGGGCATTTCCGCAACCGTTTTGATCAGTTCGCGGACCGCGGGAAAGGCGCCGGGGGTGCCGGCAATGACGACGCGGCCGGAAGGCGGCGTCTGCCGCCACAGGGCGCATTGCATTTTCAAAAGCGTGGTTCTTCTCGCCGCCGGGTTGGAAAAACCCCGTTCGGCCAGAATCTGCGGGAAATATTCGGTGATTATTTTTAAGAAATCCAGCGTTTTCTGCCAGTGGGCGGCATATTCTTCGGGCACCAGGCCGGATAATGCGTCGAAAGCCAGTTCTTCGCTTTCGACGGCGTCGAGCAGGCGTCCCAGCTCGCCGGCCAGATAAGCCGCCTGTGCCAGTGATCCGCCGCCGCCGGTCAGTTCCTGCTGGCGGGCGGCGATCAGCCGGGTAAACAACAGTGTTCTCTCAACCGGGGAAACGGCCGGCGCCAGCTCTGCTGCCTGCGGCAGACTGTCGGCAAAAAAGAATTCGTCTTCATCGGGATCGCCGAGCGGCTGAATGCGCGGCAGGATGGTCGGCTGCATGCCGTTTAAGCGGACAAAGGCGTCGCTCAGTTCGCGGCAGGCGCGGCGGTTGGGCAGCAATACCAACGTGTCGGTCAGATCACAGCCGCCGCTCTCTTCGAGCAGCAGGGCGGCGATTGTGTCGACCGGGCTGAAACCGGCCGGGATGTTGCGGACGTTTACAGCCAATTTTTTTCTTTCCGGGTTATTTTATTTCCCTGATGAATTTTTCCAGCGCACGGCGGCGGTGGGAAATCTGGTTTTTGACTTCGTCGCCGAGTTCGGCAAAGGTTTGCTGATAGCCTTCGGGGATGAAAATCGGATCGTAGCCGAATCCTTTGTCGCCGCGCGGTTCTTCGGCAATTTCGCCGTCAACCCGGCCTTCAAACAGCTTTACCTTCTCGTTGGGGCAGGCCAGCGCCATGCAGCAGGAGAAATGTGCCTTGCGGCTTTCTTTGCCGGATTCGCTGATTTCTTTTAACAACATTTCCATCCCTTGTTTGAAATCGCGGTCGGGAGCATAGCGGGCGGAGTAAACGCCCGGACGGCCGTCGAGCGCGTCGATGCAGAGGCCGGAATCGTCTGCCAGGCAGGGCAGGCCGCACATCAAACTCAGCGCGTTGGCTTTGATTTTAGCGTTTTCTTCAAAAGTTTTTCCGGTTTCTTCAACGTCACCCAGCCGCAGTTCCTTGGCAGACTGCACTTCAATATGCAAAGGGGCAAGCAGAGCTTTTATTTCCGCAACTTTGCCGTCATTGTGGCTGGCAACGACCAATTTGGTTAATTTCATTTACTTCACTCCTAAAACTTTCTTTTGTTCGGCAATCAATTGTTTAATTCCTTCTTTGGCAAGAGCCATCAGCTCGCCGAAATCTTCTTCCGCAAACGGCAGTTCTTCGGCGGTGCCCTGAATTTCGACGATTTTTCCGCTTTCGGTCAGCACAAAGTTCATGTCGACCTGGGCGTGGGAATCTTCCTCATAATCGACGTCGAGAATTTTTTCTCCGGCGAAAATGTCGCAGGAAACGGCGGCAACAAACTCGCGAATCGGGTTAACTTCAAGTTTTTTGCGGGCAACCAGTTTTTCCATCGCCAGATAGAGGGCAACAAAGCCGCCGGTGATCGATGCGGTTCTGGTGCCGCCGTCGGCCTGAATGACGTCGCAGTCAATGCAGACCGAAATGTCTTTCATTTTGCTTAAGTCAACCACCGCCCGGAGCGAACGTCCGATCAGCCGCTGGATTTCCTGCGTGCGGCCGGAGGGGGACTTGGATTCGCGCGGCACCCGCACCCGGTTGGCGCGCGGAAGCATGCCGTATTCGGCGGTAATCCAGCCCTTGTTCTGGCCTTTCAGCCAGTTCGGCACTTTTTCCTCGACGCTGGCGGTGCAGACCACGTGGGTGTTGCCGAATTTTACCAGGCAGGAACCTTCCGCGTAGGGGTTGTAGTCGCAAATCAGCTCAATATTACGCAGCTGGTTGTTTTTTCTGTTGGTGTTACGCATGGTTTTCCCTTCTGTTGCAATATATACTTTACATACGCTAATTCAAAATCCGGCGCAAGAATTTTTAGAAAATATAAGCAGCCCTTTTATGCGGGCTGCTTATAATAATATCAGGCAATCTTGTTGGCCGAACGTTTGCGCAGAATCGGGTCAAGAATCCGTTTGCGCAGGCGGATGGTTTTGGGCGTTACCTCCAGCAGTTCGTCTTCCTGAATGTAGGAGAGCCCTTCTTCCAGTGTGATCCGCCGCGGCGGGGTGAGCGAAATGGCTTCGTCCTTGCCGGCGGCGCGGATGTTGGTCAGCTGTTTGGAACGGCAGGGATTGATTTCCAGATCGTTCGGCTTGGTGTGTTCGCCGATGATCATGCCGACGTAGACCGGAACGTTGGGGTCAATGAACATCGGACCGCGGTCTTCCAGTTTCCACAGCGAATAGGCGATGGCGGTGCCGTTTTCGCTTGAGATCAATACGCCGTTGCGGCGGCCTTCAATTTCGCCCTTGAACGGTTCATAATCGTAAAAGCTGCGGTTCATGACGCCGGTGCCGTGGGTGTCGGTCAGAAATTCGGAATGGTAACCGATCAGGCCGCGGGTGGGCGCGTGGAAAATCAGACGGACTTTGCCGCCGGCCTGGGAGGGAATCATTTCCACCAGTTCGGCACGGCGGGAGCCGAGTTTTTCGACCACGGTGCCGGAAAATTCCTCGTCAACGTCGACCACCACTTCGTCAACCGGTTCCAGCACTTCGCCGTTTTCGCCCTTGTGGAAAACCACCCGCGGACGGGAAATGGAAAGCTCGAAGCCTTCGCGGCGCATGGTTTCGATCAAAACGCCCAGCTGCAGTTCGCCGCGGCCGGCAACTTCAAAGGAATCGTTGTTGGGGGAAGTGGTGATTTTGAGCGCGATGTTGCCTTCCGCTTCTTTTTTCAGCCGTTCGGCAATCATCCGCGAGGTAACTTTGTCGCCTTCGCGGCCGGCCAGCGGAGAATCGTTGACCGAAAAGGTCATCACCAGCGTCGGCGGGTCGATCGGCTGAGCCTCAAGCGCTTCGGTGACGGAAAAGTCGCAGACGGTATCGGCAACGGTGGCTTTTACCGCGCCGGCTATGGCGACGATGTCGCCGGCATGAGCTTCTTCCAGACTCTGGCGGGCCAGGCCGCGGTAAGCGAGGATTTTGGTGATGCGGAAACGCTCGATTTCGTTGTTTTTGCCGTCGAGAGCTTTAACCGTGTCGCCCGGTTTGACGCTGCCGCAGAGGATTTTGCCGGTCAGCAGGCGGCCGATGAACTTGTCGGCTTCCAGCGTGGTGGCCAGCATGGTAAACGGTTTTTCCGGATAGCAGACCGGCGCCGGCACATGGGACAGAATCAGTTCAAAAAGAACCTTCAGGTCTTTTTTCTCGTCGTGTTCAAGGTCTTTGACCGCCCAGCCGTTGCGGCCGGAGGCGTAAAGAACCGGAAAATCGAGCTGTTCGTCGTCGGCATCCAGGCTGACGAAAAGATCAAAGATTTCGTTTAAGACTTCGTCGACGCGGGCGTCCGGCTTGTCGGCCTTGTTGATGACGACAATCGGTTTCAGGCCGACTTTTAAGGCCTTGCCGAGCACGAATTTGGTCTGCGGCATCGGGCCTTCGGAACTGTCAACCAGAAGGATGACACCGTCAACCATTGACAGGATGCGTTCGACTTCGCCGCCGAAATCGGCGTGGCCGGGCGTGTCGACAATGTTGATGCGGGTACCGTTCCATTCGACCGAAGTGCATTTGGACAAGATGGTAATGCCGCGTTCTCTTTCCAGCTCGTTGGAGTCCATGGCGCATTCCTGGACTTTCTGGTTGTCGCGGAAAGTGCCGCTTTGTTTTAACAGGGCGTCGACCAGCGTGGTTTTGCCATGGTCAACGTGAGCTATAATCGCTATGTTTCTCAGCTCCATTGCATTGTCTTTCATAAAATTTGTAAACGGATTGAGCGCACAATAGCACAACTTCGGCCGATTTCAAGGAAAAAATTCTGCCGGGCAGGCGGGGCGAAGGACGGGAAAACATAAAAAAAACCTCCGCCGGCGGGCGGAGGTCAAAATCCCGAAATTTATTCGTTGGCGTTCGGCCAGACTTTTGCTTTTTCGGCGTTGAACTCAACCCAGTGCGGGTCGGCTTCTTCTTCGGTCTGGATCGCTTCCTGCGGGCATTCGGAGATGCATACGCCGCAGCTGATGCAGGTATCCGGATCAACGACCAGCTGGGTGTCGCCTTCGCGGAAAGCGTCTACCGGGCATACGTCGGCGCAGGATTTGCATTTGATACAATTGTCATTAACGACAGAAACCATTGTTTGTCTCCTAAAAAAGAGTTGCTTAAAATATTTCAGCCCCCAATCTAGCCGTATTTGCGATAAAATCAAGCAAAAAGTGTCTTTTACCGAAAAATCGGAGGGGAAAACTTGCGAAAGCGCAAATATTTCCCCATATATAAGGTAACGAAACTTTTTGGGAAGAAACGGAGAATTCGATTATGAGCGAAAAAATTAATTTTCAGGCCGAAGTCAACAAAATGCTGGGGATTGTGATCAATTCCCTTTACTCGGAAAAATATATTTTCTTAAGAGAGTTGATTTCAAACGCGAGCGACGCCTGCGACAAACTGAAATATCTTCAGCTGACCAAGCCCGATGCCGCCAAAGGCAACGGCGAACTGAAAATCACGATTACCCCGGACGAGAAGGAAAACACCCTGACGATTGCCGACAACGGCATCGGCATGAACCGGGACGATCTGATCAATCATTTGGGAACGATTGCCAAATCAGGTACCGCCGACTTTGTCGCCAACATGAAGGAAAACGGTTCTCCCGCCGATCTGATCGGGCAGTTCGGGGTCGGTTTTTATTCCGCTTTCATGGTGGCGAAAAAAGTGGAGATCGTAACCCGAAAAGCCGGCGAGGAACAGGCCTGGCGCTGGATTTCCGACGGTGTTGACGGGTTTGAAATCAATGAGGCGGAAAAGGCCGGCATCGGCACCGAAATCAAACTGTTTTTGAAAGACGACGACAAGAATTTCACCGATACCATTTACCTGCGCCATCTGATCCGTACCTATTCCGACCATATTAATTATCCGATTGTGCTCAATCTGGGCGAGGCCGGAGAAGAAACGGTCAATTCGGCGTCGGCGTTATGGACCCGCAACAAGGCGGAAATTACCGAAGAACAGTACAAGGATTTTTACCGGCATATTTCGCACAATTTCGACGATCCGTGGCTGACACTGCATTTTAAGGCGGAAGGCAGCATTGAGTACACGGGGCTTTTGTACATTCCTTCCACCCAGCCGTACGATCTGTTCCAGCCGGACAGAAAACAGGGGCTGAAACTTTACGTCAACCGGGTGTTCATTTCCGACAAGGTAGAAGAGCTGATGCCTTCTTATCTGCGCTTTGTCAAGGGAATCGTCGACTCTTCCGACCTGCCGCTTAACATTTCCCGCGAGATGCTGCAGCAAAACGCACTGGTGGCCAAAATTCGCCACGGAATTGTCGGCCGGCTGCTGAAAGAACTGAAAAAGAAAAGCGAAAATTATGAAGATTATCTGAAGTTCTGGCAGGCTTTCGGCGTCGCTTTCAAGGAAGGCATTTACGAAGATTTTGCCAACCGTGAGGAAGTGGCTTCGCTCTCGCTGTTTCATTCGACCGCGGACGCGGAAAAGATGACGACGCTTGACCAGTATGTTTCCCGCATGAAAGAGGATCAGAAGGCAATTTATTACATTACCGGCGACGACGTCAGGGTGCTGGCCAACAATCCGCAGCTGGAAGCCTTCCGGCAGAAGGGAATTGAAGTGCTGCTGCTGACCGATCCGATCGACGAGTTCTGGACCCAGACGCTGGTCAATTACAAGGGCAAAGCGGTCAAGCACGTTTCGCAGGCCGAAGCGGACCTTTCTTTCGAGCGCAGGGAACGGCGGGCGGAGGCCGGCAGTCTGGAGAAACTGACGGCACTGATGACGGAGCTGTTCAAAGACGAAGTGGGCAAAGTGACGGTTACCGAAAAACTGACGACCAGCCCGGTCAGCCTGACGGTAGAAAACGGACAGATGAGCATTCACCTGGAGCGGCTGATGCGCAATCACCAGCAGCAGACGGCTTTTGCCTCGACCCGGATTCTGGAAATCAACCCTTATCATCCGCTGATTGTAAAACTCAGCGAGGCCATGGGGGACGAAGCCTTGCGCTTGAAAGTGGAGGAAGTGGCGAGAGTGTTGCTGGATCAGGCCAAAATCGCCGAGGGCGAACCAATCTCCGATCCGTCGTTTTATGCGGCCAGAATCAGCGAATATATTTTAAAAAGCTTTTAACCTTATTTTGAATATCCGAAAAAGGGCGTTGCAACGCGTCCTTTTTTTGTATCCGGCCGGCGGCGGGAAGGTTGTTTTCATAACTTTCGGGCCGCCGCATTTTGAGGTACGTTTTTTTGCGGCGGACAGAGGTTTTGTTTTCCGTTGAATTTTGGACTTGATTTTTGTCGAAAATTAATGTACATTTAAAAACACAAGTAATTATTTTAGTAACAATTAACCGGCAAAACTTCGGATTTGGAACAAAAACCGCAGATTAAATTTTGTCTAGGCATCATTTAATCACTTGAAACGTTTTGATCAAAGAGTCAATCGCAATGACCGCCCGCTGCTTACGCAGTTTGAACCACGCGTTCAGGGATCAGCATATAAAATCAAGGCGCTTCGGTTAAAATACGGGGATTTTTCAAAGAAAAAGTTTTGTTTCTTTAAATTAAATAAATATGTACGGATACGAAGAAAGACGCGAAGAAAGTACCTGGACCGTAAAAAAAATCATGAAATGGGCAGGAGCCGTGCTCGGTGCAATCATTCTGCTTGTTCTGATTTTTTCGGGAATTTATTCCATCAGCCCGGGATACCGCGGTGTTTTGGTGACCTTGGGAAAGGTTGATCAAAAATCGTATGTTAACGGCGTCGGGTTCAAATGGCCGTTCATTTCGTCGATGATTGAAATGGACGTCAGAACCCGGAAGATGACCGAAAAGACGGCAACTTACACGTCCGACGTGCAAACGGCAGAACTGGAGTATACTTTTACCTACGATCTGAATCCGGAAAGCGTTCATATCCTTTATGAAACGGTCGGACAGGATTATGAGGCCAAAAAGCTGATTCCGGTGCTCAACGACGTCCTCAAGGATGTGATCGGCAGATGGCAGGCGCAGGATTTGGTCGCTAACCGCGACAAGGCCCGCGTAGACATCGTTGCCGGTTTGCAAAACCGTCTCGACAAGCGTTTCTTCCAGAACATTACGTTCCAGTTTATCAACATCGACTATTCCGAAAAATTCGAAGGTGCGATCGAAGATAAAGTGATTGCCGAGCAGAAAGCTCAGGAGGCAGTCAACAATACGAAACGTATCAAGGAAGAGGCCGAACAGAAGGTTATTTCCGCCAAGGCCGAGGCCGAAGCCATGGAGATCAAATCCGAGGCTTTGTCCAAGAACAAGGGCCTGACCGAGTATGAGGCCGTTCAGAAATGGGACGGTAAGCTTCCTCAGTATATGCTGGGAGGCGCCACCCCGTTCATTAACCTTAACAAGTAGCCTTTTTAAGGCTGCCCGTTAGGGGTGCATATTTGAAAAAGGGCTCTGCATGCGCGGAGCTCTTTTTTTGTTTTTTCGTTTCCCCGACGGACGGAAAGCGGAAAAAGCGCGGGCAAAAGCTGTTGACGAAGAGGTTGGCCCGGTGATATTTTGTTTGCCATAATTTTTTTTATATGTTAGTTACTTAAGGAGATTTTTTAAGCTTTTTTCGGGACGGAATTTTGGTAAAAAGAGAGCGGGAAACTTTTTTGCATATCAGCCAGATACGCGGAACAATCAAAAAATTCGCGGTCGTTCTGGCTTTTGTCTGCGCTTTTGTTTTCATGCTGCTCAGCAAAAGCGAAAACGTCCTGATTGAAAAAACTTCCGGCACTGCCGGAGAAATCGTTTCTTCCGCCGTTGACGTGCTGGTGATGCCGGCCGCGGTTTTGGTGAAAGGCTACGAATATCTTCGCAGCTTGCGGAAAATAGATTTGGAAAACCGCGCCCTGAGGGAAGAAAACCGGCGGCTGACGATTGCCAACGCCGAAAGCCGCGCGCTTTTGGTCGAAAACGTGTTGTTGAGACAGCTGCTGAATTATACGCCGCCGCCCGAGGCTTCTTTTGTGACTGCCAAGGTGGTGGCGGAAGAAGGCGGCGCTTTTGCTCACGCGATCACGGTTTATACGGCCGGCAGTCCGGTGGTGCGCAAGGGACAGGTTGTCGTCGGCAACAAGGGGGTGATCGGCCGGGTAGAAAAAACGGGCGCCGACTATGCCAAAATTTTTCTTGTCAACGACATCAACTCAAAAATTCCGGTAATGACGGAAAAAAGCCGTATTCGCGGCGTGTTGGCGGGGGAAAACGATCTGCTGCCGAAGATGGTGTTTATTCCGCTTGACGCCGGGGTGAAAGTCGGTGACCGGATTATCACTTCCGGAATCGGCGGCGTTTTTCCCGCCGGGCTGCCGGTAGGAAAAGTGGTTTCCGTCGACCGCGAAGGGGTAAAAGTCAGACCTTTTGACAATCTGAGCAGTCTGGAATACGTGCAGATCGTAGACTATAAGCTGCCGGATCCGGCTTTGGTTTTTTCCGAACGGGACGAGGCGCAATGAAAGAAGACTGGCGGGAAATTGCCGGCAGTTGGTTTTACCGCGGAATGCCGCTTTTGGTGTCAACCGTTTTGGTGTTGTTTTCCTTTTTGCCGCTCAAATCCGAAATTGCCGACAACGCGCGGCCGGCGGTGGGACTGATGTGCGCCTATTTTTGGCTGGTTTACCGGCCGGACCTGTTCAACCTGCCGGTGGTGTTTGTTCTCGGCATGATTGCCGACGCCGCTTCGGCCGTCCCGTTCGGCGCGGGACTGACGGCAATGCTGGTGATGTATCTTCTGGTGACCAATCTGATCAGGTATCTGAACGGCCGCATTTTTATTGTTTTGTGGATTGGAATCGCCGCTTTGCTGCCGGTCTGTCTGCTGACCGAATGGATGCTGCTTTCCTTTTACCATGAACGGGCACTGCCGCTTTCGCTGCTGTTTTTTTCCTATCTGACAAGCCTTGCCTGCTATCCGCTGGTGGGAGGTCTCAACGCTTTGGTTCTGAACCGGTTTTTGCAGGATGACGAATAGATGAACCGCGACAATGACAAAGGCAAGATTTTGATCGGACGGACGCTGGTATGGGTCGGCGTTCAGTTTGCGATGCTGCTGCTGATCATCGTCAGGCTTTACTATCTGCAAGTTTATCAGGCGGACAAGTTCAGCACCATGGCGGACGAAAACCGGATTTCGACCCGGCTGCTGATTCCGCCGCGGGGAGAAATCGTCGACCGCAACGGCAAAATTCTGGCCGGCAACCGGCAGAATTTTCAGGCGATGATTGTGGCCGAGCAGACAACCAGCATTGAAGACACGCTTAAGAAAGTGAAGAAGATTCTGCCGATTTCCGAGGACGAGGAAGAGAGAATCCGTCAGGATCTGAAGAAATACCGCCGTTTTGTGCCGATAAAGATCAAAGACGGCCTTAACTGGGAGGAAACCGGGCGGATCCTGCTGGCGTCGCCGGACATACCGGGAATCGTTATTGACGACGGTCTCAGCCGCTATTATCCATACGGGGAACGGACGGCACATTTGCTCGGCTATGTGGCTTCGGTTTCGGAAAAAGACCTGAAAAAGGATAACGATCCGTTGCTTGAAGTGCCCGGTTTTAAAATCGGCAAGGACGGAATCGAAAAACGGTTTGAAAAAGAACTGCGCGGCACCGGCGGCAACCTGAAACTGGAAGTGAACGCACTCGGCCGGGTAATGAAGGAAATCGAACGGGTGGACGGCGTGCCGGGAGAAAGGCTGCAACTGACGATAGACGCCAGACTGCAGGAAAAGGCTTATGAACTGTACGGTGAAGAAAGCGGCGCCGCGGTTCTTCTTGATGCGGAAAACGGGGAAGTGCTGGCTTTCGTGTCGACGCCTTCGTACAATTCCAACGACTTTGTCAACGGCGTCAGTTCCAAAATATACGATGCCCTGCTGGCCAACGAAAGAAGTCCGCTTTTGAACAAAGCGATTGCCGGACTGTATTCTCCGGGTTCCACTTTCAAAATGATTGTGGCGCTGGCGGCGTTGGAGGAAGGCATCATTACCAAGGATACAAAAGTGTATTGTTCCGGCCGCATGCAGCTCGGCAACCACTTTTTCCACTGCTGGAAGAAATACGGGCACGGCGCGGTGAACGTGGTGGAGGCTCTGCAACATTCCTGCGACATTTTCTTTTATGACGTCGCTCAGCGGCTGGGGATTGAAAAAATTGCCGCCATGTCCCGCCGTTTCGGACTGGGGCTGCCGACGGGAATCGAACTCGGGGGAGAAAAGGGCGGTTTGATTCCGAGCAAAAAGTGGCGGCTGGAACGCTTCGGCGAGCCGTGGCAAACGGGCGAAACGCTGATTGCCGGCATCGGTCAGGGATATATCATGACCACGCCGCTGCAGTTGGCGGTAATGACGGCAAGAATCGCCAACGGGGGGCGGGAAATAAAACCGACTTTCGTCAAAACCGGCGAAAAGGAACGCCAAAAGATCAGAAACATGCGTTTGAACAAAAATCATGTCGACTGGGTGAAGGAAGGCATGTGCGCGGTTGTCAACCGCCCCGGCGGCACCGCTTTCGGTTCGCGTTTTAATTTTGAAGGGCAGGAAATGTGCGGCAAAACCGGCACCACCCAGGTGCGGCGGATTACCATGAAAGAACGCCAGAGCGGCATCGTCAGACAGGAAGACCTGCCGTGGAAATATCGCAATCATGCGCTGTTTGTCGGCTATGCGCCGCAAGACAAGCCGAAATATGCGGTGGCGGTGCTGGTCGAACACGGCGGCGGCGGTTCTTCGGTGGCGGCGCCGATCGGAGCAAAACTTCTGCGGGAAGCGCTGAAACTTGACAAGGAGAACGGCAAATGATGTATAAACCCTATAAACTGGGATTGCATAATCCGAACCTTACTTTTCGGGAAAAGCTCCGTCATTTGAACTTTACCTATTTTATACTGATTTCCCTGCTTGCTATGGCCGGCGTGATGATGCTTTATTCCGCCGCCAACGGCAGATGGGACGGCTGGGCGGTCAACCATGCGCTGCGTTTTGCGTTGGGGTTTGCGGTAATGTTTGCCGCGTCGATGGTCGACATCAAACTGTTTTTGCGCTATGCTTATCCGTTTTATTTTGCGACCCTGGCGCTGTTGATTGTGGTTGAAGTGGCCGGCTATACCGGCATGGGTGCCACCCGCTGGATTGATCTGAAATTTATCAAATTGCAGCCCTCCGAACTGATGAAGATCGCGTTGGTGATGGCGCTGGCCAAATATTTCCACACTTCGACCCTGCAAAGTATTGAAACCGTCCGCGGAATCGTGCCGCCGCTGATGATGGCGCTGGTACCGGCCGCGCTGATCATGGCACAGCCGGACCTCGGCACGGCGATGATGCTGTTGTTTACCACCGGCGTCATCCTGTTTGCGGTCGGCGTGCAGGTGTGGAAGTTTGTCGCGCTGGGCGGAATGGCGGCGGTTCTGATGCCGATCGGCTGGCATTTTCTGCATGATTATCAGAAGTTGAGGGTGCTGACTTTTCTTGATCCGGAGCGCGATCCGCTGGGTTCCGGCTATCATATCATGCAGTCCAAAATCGCGCTCGGTTCGGGCGGCGTTTTCGGCAAGGGTTTTCTGAAAGGCACTCAGAGTCATCTTAATTTTCTGCCGGAAAAACATACCGATTTTATTTTTACCATGCTGTCGGAAGAGTTCGGGCTGATCGGCGGAGTTGTCATCATTCTGGTCAACATGCTTATTCTTGCCTATAGTTACGCTTTTGCCATGCGGACCACCAGCTATTTCGGCAAGCTGCTGATTATCGGGTTGGCCACCAATTATTTTCTTTACGTTTTCATCAATATTGCGATGGTGCTGGGACTGCTGCCGGTGGTCGGAGTGCCGCTGCCGCTGATTTCCTACGGCGGAACGGTTATTTTGTCGGTTTGTGCCAGTTTCGGCGTGATTATGGCCGTTTATATCAACAAGGATACCAACCTCGGCAAGGAATGACGGCGTTTTTTCCGCCGATGCCTGCTTCATTCCGGCCGAACCCGGTTTTCCGGTTTTGTTCCGGTTGCCGTTTTTATACCGGTATTCATTCTTGTTGCCGTCACCGTTTCATATTCATTTTTTTTTCACACTCGTTTCCGTTCCCGCATTTCTGTTCTCTCCCGTTTTCATACTTTCAGCCTTACTACCGCTTCTGACCTCTGTTCCCCTGCATTTTTCCCGTTTCCGTACCTTTGTTTTTACTTCTTCCACATTTGTTTTCTCTTCCGTACTTGCATTTTCCTGTCCGCTTCCTCTTCCTCCTCTTCCTCTTCCTCTTCCTCTTCCTCTTCCTCTTCCTCTTCCTCTTCCTCTTCCTCTTCCTCTTCCTCTTCCTCTTCCTCTTCCTCTGTTCCCTCTTGCCAAGCTTTTCTAACGGATGTTTCCGATGAGCGGGAAGTTTGAAATTTAGCCGTGTTTTTTTGTGTAAAATAGTGTTTTTCGGTGGGTGACAAGGCAATAAAAAACCCCGCAGATACGGGGTTTTTTGTGAATTAGGAAGGGCTGTCAGTGAACAAAAATCCAGACTTCCGCACCGTCGGCCTGGGCGCTGGTTTTTGCGCTTAAGTTAATGTTGCCCGGGTTGACGCCCATGGCGGCAATTTCTTCAAAGATTTTGTTTGCATGTTCCTGCGCTTTGCCGGCCGCAGAGCCGTTTGATACGGCAACAACTTCAAAAACGGTGTTGCTTTTGCGGTTAACGGCGGCTTTAACGGCCGTGCTCAGGCCTTCTTTGTAGCTGACGTTGTCGTTTTTGAATTTGGCGACAAACAGGGGTTTGCCGCTGCGAACCGCCGCTGCCGACGCTGCTGCCGTTTGGGTATTGCGGGAAGCGGCCTTGCTGCCGAACAAAACCGGACGGGGTGCCGGCGCGGGTGCCGCGTTGCGAAAACTGCCGACGCGGATGGCCGTATTCAGGTTGCCGATCTGGTTTTGGGCGGAAACGAGATATTGTTGCTGACGGGCGGAATCGTCATTGACTTCGCTGTTGATGCTGTTGATGCTGACAAGCAGCTGTTCGGCTTCGTTTTGCAGATTGTGCAGCTGGCGGTGGTCTTCGTCAACCGCGCCGGAAATGCTGAAAGCCGCGCGGATCGAATCGATCAGGTAAACGGTGGATGTGGCGTCGTTGGCGACTTTGACCGACAGATTGTTCAAGGCGTTGGCGTTCATTGACATCGTCTGCACGTTGTTTTGCGCCTGCTGCAGCATGTTGTACAGATTAGGGTTGCCGGGCGTGGTGCCGATTTGCAGCTTGCTTTCGATTGAGCCGACGGTATTGTTATACTGAGTCGAATTGACGGTAATGTTCTTTTGAATTCTTGTCAGTTCTTCGCGGTTGCTCTGGTGAGAAACTTTGATTTGTTCCAGTTCCTGACGGAAAGCGATAATCTTTTGTCCGACAAAGGTTCCGGTGTTGGCGCCTTTGGCGTCTTCGTAAGAGCCGCTGCGGACGACAATGTTGCCGTTTCCCGCGGAATCGCTGCCGAGCAGGGAAGGAAAGCCGGCTCCCGAGCATGCGGAAGTAAGAACAACCGTTGACGCGACCAATAATTTCATTGCAATGTTTTTCATGTAATCTGCTACCTTGTCAATATATGATTTAAATCCGTAACTTAATGTTTTTTTACACTTTTCACGCCTGTTGTAAAGATAAATTTGTCAGAAACAAATAAGTATTTTCATGTCTGCCCTGATATTTAACAGAAAAAAATTAAATTTGTTTAAATTTTGCTTGCAAAAAAAAACAAAAGGCTGTATTAAAGCTTTTGTGAAATGAAAAAGATGCGCTCGTAGCTCAATTGGATAGAGCATCTGACTACGGATCAGAAGGTTGTGAGTTCGAATCCCGCCGAGCGCGCCATAAAAAATCCTCCCGCAAGGGAGGTTTTTTTATGCTCCGGGTTCGACCCGGCGCGGGAAGCCAGGAAAGAAACGAACTTGCGCCCGGCATCAGAGGCATAATGACGGGTGTTGATTGCGCCCGGCGGAATTCGAACCAAGGTTCGTTCTTGCTCATAGGCTCTGCTTTTCAAGCAGTCGCCAACTCGCTTCGGTCACTTGTTTTGTAACTTTTGCCGGCGCCGTTCGGGCGGCTTGTCAAAAGCGACAAAACTTCGCCCGTCGGCAAAAAACAACCGGAGCAGCGGTTGTTTTTTATACTCCGGCCCGCCGAGCGCGCCATAAAAAATCCTCCCGCAAGGGAGGTTTTTTTTATGTCCCGGGTTCGACCTGGCGCGGGAAGCCGGGAAAGAAACAAACTTGCGCCCGGCATCAGAGGCATAATGACGGGAATAAAAACGAGCGGCGCCTGGAATTTGAAAGGATTCGGAATGTCCGGCGGCGGGAACGAACCGTGCAATGCGGATTCGGTTGAATGCGGATAGGCGTTTGTTTGCGGAAAAATGCGTTAGTCGTCGATCTTTCTGTCGTCGATTTTATTGCCTTGTTTGTCGATGTAAAACCATTGGTCGCTGTCCCAGTAATGATATTCTCCGCCGGAATTTCCGACCGGGCGGCTTTCCCCTTCATAGGTGACTTTTGCTCTGCCGTTTTTAAACGGGTAGCCGAAAGCATATTGCGGTTCGATCAAAATGATGCCGTCGGGCGTGGCATAGCCGATTTTTCCGTTGTCGTCGTTGACGATGCGGACGGTGCCTTCGCTGACGTAATCGTCGCCGTTATCATATTGATAGTTCGAGTAATGGGAAATGCAGCCGCCAAGCAGCAGCGTCAGCAGACAAAGCGTATATTTCATTTTTATTTCTCCCCGTTGCGGATACGGTGCCGATTATAGCGGGAAATCCTTAATATTTTATGCAAATATAAAAACGTTCCAGCCTTGCGGGCGGGAACGTCTGAGGTTTTTCCGGAAATTTAAGCCGGAGTAATGAACGAAGTCAGTTCGTTGTCTTTCAGCGGAAGGTCTTTTGCCAGCCAGAGCCAATAGTTGGCATATTTGCGGACGACGGTTTTTTTGCCGTATTTCCTCCTCAGCCGCCATGCCTGTCTGCAAGAGCCGATATAGGCGTTTTCTCCCGTTTGGTTTCCTTCCAGCACCACGCTGCGGCGGAAAAGCTTTTGCAGGCCGGAAACGACTGCCGGCAGGTCTGTCTTTTCGACGTTGAAACGCAGGGTCTGAACGCCGGTTTCGCGGCTGAGAAAGCCGAGCAACGGCGCAATGCCGATGGTTCCCTGCCAATAAAGGCTGACACTGTGGCGCGTTTTGCCGCCGAAGTGTTCAACCAGCCGGCGCGGTAATCTGGGATTGCCGACGTAAACGGTGAGGCCGGGCGCGCTTAAGATGATGTTGGCGGAAAGATAACGGGCGATTTTTTCTACGTTTTCGCCGAAGTTTTCGCTTTCGCGATCCAGTCGAATTTCTTGCGAATCAAAGAAGACGGCTTCGCTGACCGAACGGATAATTTGTTCTTTTTGCATAAAATTACAGTGATTGGTTAATAATATGTTAGTCGGCCGCATCATAAGTCGTTTTGCCGTTTTGTCAAATAAAAAAGACCGGAAAATCCGGTCCCTGAACAACGAAAGGCTGTTTCTATCCGGCCAGCCGGCAGATTTCCGCCCGCAGCTCGTCGATGCCGAAACCTTTTTCCGAACTGGTGGCGATGATGTCGACGTAAGCTGCCGCGTGTTTGGCGATTTCCGCCTGTGTTTCCCTGAAAACCTTGGCCAGGGCGGCGGCGGAAATTTTGTCGCTTTTGGTCAGTATAATCTGATAGGTAACGGCGGCTTTGTCGAGCATCTCCATAATCTCGCGATCCACTTTTTTGATGCCGTGGCGGGAATCGATCAGCAAAAACACCCTTTTCAGGTTTACCCGTCCCTGCAGATAGGCGAAGATCATTTTCTGCCATTGTTTAACCAGATTTTCCGGCGCTTTGGCAAAGCCGTAACCGGGCAGGTCGACCAAAAACAGTTTGTCGGCCAGGTTAAAATAGTTCAGCTGCTGGGTGCGTCCCGGCGTGTTGGACGTTTTGGCCAGTCCTTTGCGGCCGGTAAGCGCGTTGATCAGGCTCGACTTGCCGACGTTGGAACGGCCGGCAAAAGCGATTTCTTCCATTTGGTCGTCTGGCGGCAGCTGGTTTAAAGAGGCAACGCCGAGCACGAAAGTACAGGCTGCGCCGGGCAGTTTGCGCCCGGCGGCCAGCTCTTCCGAATCGTATTGCGGGTTAAGGTTTTCCATCGGCTACTTTCCTTCGTTCTTTTTGGCAATCGCTTTCTGCTGGATGATCGAAAGGATGTTGGAAAGCGTCCAGTAAATGACCAGACCGGAAGCAAAATGCCCCATCATGAACATGAAGATGAGCGGCAGCAGGGCAAACATCCGCGCCTGATCTTTGTTGGTCGGGGTCGGATTGAGCTTTTGCTGGATGTACATGGTCAGTCCCATGATGATCGGCCAGACGCCGATATCGAGAAAACCGGGAACCGGCAGATGCGTGATTACCGAAAGCGTCAGCGGATCGGGTGCCGAAAGGTCTTTAATCCAGCCGACAAAAGGCGCATGACGGATTTCGATGGCAATATTTAAAACCTTGTAAAGCGAGAAGAATACCGGAATCTGAATCAGCATCGGCAGGCAGCCGGCCGCAGGGTTGATTTTTTCCCGCCGGTAAAGTTCCATCGTTTCCTGCTGGAGTTTGACCTTGTCGTCGTATTTTTCCTGCAGTTCCTTCAACTTGGGCTGGATTTTCTTCATCTTGGCCATGCTTTCGTAAGACTTGTTGGCAATCGGAAACATTACCAGTCTGAGCAGGGCGGCAAACAGCAGAATGGCCCAGCCCATGTTGCCGATAATGCCGTAGAGAAAATCGAGGATGTAGAAAAACGGTTTGGTCAGGAAATAGTACCAGCCGAAATCGACCGCCAGGTCAAACTTGGGAATGCGGCGTTCGGAAGTGTATTGGTCCAAAAGCTTGATTTCCTTGGCGCCGGCATAGAACATAACCTGGTCGGAGCCGACCGAACCGGGAACCACGGTTACCGGCGAGCCGACAAAATCGGCTTGGTAAAGACCGTTGCCGCTTTTGCTGAACTTGACCCGGCTTTCCGTTTTGGGGTTGACGACGATGGCCGAAAACCAGTAGCGGTCGGAAAAGCCCAGCCAGCCGCCGGTAGTGGTAAATTCTTTGTTTTCGTCTTTTACGTCGTCGTATTTGATTTCTTCCAGCGTGCCGTCCATAACCCCGATCATGCCTTCGTGGACGACGCCGCGGCCGCCGACGGCGCCGGGAGCGCGGGCAATCAGTCCGTAAGGATAGAGGGTGACGTTTTTGCCGGTATTGTTTTCAACCGACTGGCTGACGGTAAACAGGTAATTTTCGTCAAGCGAAATTTTAGTGATGAATTTCAGGCCCTGCTGATTGTCCCATTCCAGAACGACCGGCGTTTTGTCGGTCAGTTCCCGGCCTTTGACCGTCCAGAGGGTGTGGGCGTCGGGCAGCCGGACGGCCGGATCGGCGGCCAGCCAGCCGAATTCCGCATAATAGGGATTTGCGGTTTTGGCCGGCGTCAGCAGTTCTACGTCGGGACTGTCCGGAGAAAGGGTCTGTTTGTATTTTTCCAGCCACAGGTTATCGATGCGGAATCCGCGGGTGCGGAAAGAACCGGTCAGCGCCGGGGTGCTGATTTTGACGCCGGGGTTGGCGGCGACGGCTTCTTCGGTCGATAAAGGCACCGCGTCTTTGGCTTCGTCTTTGCCGTCCGCGGCAGCCGTTTCCGTTTCCGGCTGGCTGACATTGACCTGCGGAGTTGCGACGACGTCGTCTTTTTTGAAGAAAAAGTAGTTGGTTGCGAAAATGAGAATCAGGGAAAGGATAATCGCTGCATAAAAGCTTTTAATGTCTTCGTTCATTGTCGTCGTTTTCCTAAAAAATTTTATTGTCCACACGAATATAGCAGTATTTGCCGTCAATGCAAGTTTTTATCGTTTTTTGCGGGAGGCGTTTTCGGCGGTACCGGGTCGTATCCCGAACCGCCCCAGGGATGGCAGCGCAAAAGTCTTTTGCTGCCGAGCCAGAGGCCTTTGATTACGCCGTGAATCTCGATGGCTTCCAGCATATACTGCGAGCAGCTGGGCTGAAAGCGGCAGCTGTGGGGCAACAGCGGAGATATGACTTTCTGGTAGAATTTAATCGGCAGCAGAAACGGGAGTTTGATCATCCTCTTGAACACAGGCGGTTTCTCCGTTTAATTGCCGGTTGAGTTTTTTGACGCCGTATTGCAGATCGCGGCAGAGTTCTTTGAAGTCGACGCCGGCGGTGCTGTAGCGTGCAATCAGCACATAGTCGGCGTTGGGCAGGGCCAGTTTGCCGAAACACAGCGCCGCCGCGGCGCGCAGGCGCCGGCGGCAGCGGTTTCTGACAACGGCTTTGCCGATTTTTTTTGTCGTCGTATAGCCGATCCGCGCGCCCTGTGCCGTTTCTTCCGGACGGAGAACGGCCTGTATGACGATGCTGCGGGTCGGAATCGAAATTCCCGATTTTGCCGCACGGACAAAATCTTTGCGTTTTTTCAGCTTAAAAAAAACCGGCATTTGCCCTGAACCTTGGTTTAGGCAGAAAGCTTGGCGCGTCCTCTGGCTCTGCGGGCCGCCAAAACCTTGCGGCCGCCCTGGGTGGCCATGCGGGTGCGGAAGCCGTGACGGCGTGCTCTGACTAATTTGGAAGGCTGATAAGTACGTTTCATTTTATTTCTCCGGTTTATTATCGTTATTTAAAGCCCTCTTAAAAAGAGGGTTCTCGGGTTTTCAGAGCTACTTAATAACTTGTTTTTGTTTGTAAGTCAATTGAAAAAGTTTTTTTCGGTTTTAACCGACAGTTCTTTGCAGGGGGAATCGGCTTTAATCAGAAGCGGAAGGATTTTTTCTTCATATTCGGCGTATTGAGCCGGGGTAAAAGGGCAAAGCCTGCCTTCTTTTAACGGTTTGTGGTTGAAATGAAACCACATGATTCCGCAAAACGGTTTGACGAAAGGGGAGAATGCTTTGGGCAGGGAAAGAACTTCCCAGGCGTGATCGTCGGTTACCGACATGGAAAAACGGACGAATTCGGCAAAAGCGTTCGAGATTATGAGATGATCTCCGCATTCTCCGTTCAGGCATCCGTGTCTTGGACGACGGCACAGGGAATAGAATTTGCCTTCGGTAACATAACCGTTGTATCCGCCGGAAGAATTGATGATGACGGCGTATTTTTTCTTTTTCATCATTTCTTCGGCGCGGGTAAAACAGTTGTTCATGTAAATTTGGTCGGCGTCTATTTTGAAAATGAAGCCGTTGCGGAAACGGGCCAGCCGACGGCAGATTTTGTAGCCGAATTCATAATAGGCGGCCAGGGTGTTTTCCGGTTTGACTTTGCCTGACCGGTATTCGGGAGCGTGCTGGGTGAATACTTTATGCGGATAGCGGCGGATAATGAACTTTTTTTCCAGCCGGTTATTCTTTATGTATCGGCGGACGAGTTCCAGACTCGAATCTTCTATGTCGGAATAAATCAGCACGATTATGTCCGTCATGCCAATAACCGACATCAGGCAGGGGATGATGGTATTTTCTTCGTTGTAGAGCCGCAAAAAACCGATTTTTACAGGCTTGCGAAAGGCCAGAAGTAAGTATCTCAGTTTTAGCAAAAGCCTGATGGTTTTCTTTTGCAAAAAATTGTAAAAATTAAGCCGATTGTTCTTTTTGTTGTTTTTTTTCATGATTGTATATTAAAAAGGATCATTTTTTTGCTGTTTTTGTTTTGCCCCGGCATATGATTGATAGTTTTTTGATAAACAAAAGTTTTTGATTGAACTTTCCGTTTTAATGTTATACTTTTGATCAGCAGCAAAAAAATGATCCTTTTTCTGAGGCGGTTTTTGTTCGCATCTGTTTTCTTCTTTCTTCCCTTTTTTCTCTTCTCTTTTCCTTTCTTTTTTCCGTCTTTTTTGTTTTGCCGTTTTCTTTCCTCTTTCTCCGTCTTTTTATCTTTTTTCGCTTTTTCCTCTCTTTCCCTTTCTTCTCTTTCTTTTGCTTTTTCCTTCCTTTTTCCAAATTACTGCAGATTCTTTATCCTTTGCTTCCGGCTTCTTTCTCTCCTTTTCCTCCTTTCTTCTTTCTCCTTCTT
>MNTV01000031.1:0-1282 GCA_001917175.1 Azospirillum sp. 51_20 | reverse complement strand
GCAAAATCGGGAATTGTAAAAGATACAAAAAAACTCCCTCCGGTCAGGAGGGAGTTTTTCTTTCGTTTGCGAAAATCTTATTTGATGATCTTCGATACAACGCCGGCGCCTACCGTGTGGCCGCCTTCGCGGATCGCAAATCTCAGACCTTCTTCCATCGCAATCGGGTGGATCAGCTGGGCTTTCATACGGATGTTGTCGCCAGGCATTACCATTTCCGTGCCTTCCGGAAGTTCTACCGCACCCGTAATGTCCGTCGTACGGAAGTAGAACTGAGGACGATAGTTGTTGAAGAACGGTGTATGACGACCGCCTTCTTCCTTCGTCAGAATGTAGCATTCGCATTCAAACTCGGTGTGCGGCGTAACCGAACCCGGAGCCGCCAATACCTGGCCGCGTTCTACTTCTTCTCTCTTCGTACCGCGGAGCAATACGCCGATGTTGTCGCCGGCTTCGCCCTGATCCAGAAGTTTGCGGAACATTTCGATACCCGTGCAGGTCGTCTTCTGCGTCGGTTTGATGCCTACGATTTCAATATCGTCGCCGACATGGATGACACCGCGTTCTACACGGCCCGTTACTACCGTACCGCGGCCCGAAATCGAGAATACGTCTTCAATCGGCATCAGGAACGGTTTGTCTTTCGGACGATCCGGCTGCGGAATGTAGTCGTCTACCGCATTCATCAGTTCAATGATCGAATCGTGACCGATCTTCGCGTCGCCGTCTTCCAAAACTGCCAAAGCGGAACCTTTGACAATCGGAATCTCGTCGCCCGGAAAACCGTAAGAGCTCAGCAAATCGCGGATTTCCATTTCTACCAGTTCCAGAAGTTCCGGATCGTCTACCTGGTCTACCTTGTTCATGTAAACGACAATCGCCGGTACACCTACCTGACGGGCCAGAAGAATGTGTTCGCGCGTCTGCGGCATCGGACCGTCAGCCGCCGATACGACCAAAATCGCACCGTCCATCTGCGCCGCACCCGTAATCATGTTCTTTACATAGTCCGCGTGACCCGGGCAGTCTACGTGCGCATAGTGACGCTTCGCCGTTTCGTACTCTACGTGTGAGGTCGAAATGGTGATACCGCGAGCCTTTTCTTCAGGTGCCTTGTCAATCTGATCATAGGCCGAAAACTCCGCGCCGCCCTGTTCCGCCAATACTTTCGTGATCGCGGCCGTCAACGTCGTCTTCCCGTGGTCTACGTGACCGATCGTCCCGATGTTGCAGTGCGGCTTGCTTCTTTCAAATTTCTCTTTTGCCATCTGTGCTTCTTCCT
>MNTV01000030.1 GCA_001917175.1 Azospirillum sp. 51_20 | reverse complement strand
TTACGGTTGGGCAAACTATACGTTCGGTTCAAGCTACGGTGCCGCCGCCGTCGGCATCGGCTTAAACTATGCGTTCTGACCGCAGACGTTTGCCGCCGGTTTGAACTGTGCTTTTCGGAAAACGTGAAAGCGCAATCTCCCGAGAAAAAACTCCCGGATAACTCCGGGAGTTTTTTAAGCGGCAAACCGGTCAACTGCAAACCCTCCCCGTAAATGGTCAGTACCCCGGAAAGCGGAGGGAAAAAGAAAATCCCCTTTGAAAAAAATTCAAAGAGGATTTTTTGTATCGGGAAAACTACCAGCCGGGTTTGCGGAGTTCTTTTGTTTTTAACCGGCAAAATGAAAACAACTATAAAAAAACTGAAACCTTATGAAAACAACCTTAAAAAAAAACCCGAAACTTTACGTTCCGGGGTGATGTAAATATACCGCTTTTCGGTTTTTAGGGTTTTATCCGCCGCACGTCGGTCAGGGCGGCAAACTTTTGATACATCCGGTCGAGATATTTCATGTCCGGTTTTGAAGCCAGAAGCTTGCATCCGAGGTAACGGGCAAAGGCGGAGGTGAAAAACGGAAACTGCCTGCTTTTCTTGGTAAATTTCCAAAAGGCGGAAACCGCGCGCAAATACATCCGTCGCCGGGCTTCGTCCGGCAGTTCCGGATGGTCTTTCAGCATCCAGTAATAGGCCATGAAACGATCGTGGTCGAGTTGTATTTTGTTGCCGGAAAAGTTGCCGATTTCTTTCGGCACCAATACGACGTTTGCCGTCATTTTGACGATGCCTTTGGCATAAAGCGCCGCCCGGAGCGGAATCGATTCGTCCTGAATAAACGCCCGTTCGTCGGCGCCGCCGGCCTTTTGCAATACGTCGGTTTTTATCAACTGTCCCATGCGGGTGAAACGTCCGTTCAAAACCCCGCTCATCGCGTCGGGCACGTATTGATAGTCAAACTCTTCCAGCCGGCAGTTTTCCAGTTCCTTCGGATCTTTGCCGGTTTTGGTAAAACAGCCGTAAATCATCTCGGCGCCGGTTTCCCCGGCCACCGCCAGCATTTTCGCCGTGGAGTCCAAGGGAAAGATGTCGTCGGAATCAAGCATCCGCGTCCACTTGCCTTTGGCCAGAGCTATACCCTGATTGATCCTGGCGCTGATTCCCCGGTTGTAAGGGTTGGTGACGATGGTGACGTTTTTGACGCCTTCGGTCATCCGCCGGATAATTTCGACTGAATTGTCGCTTGAAACGTCGTCGACGAAAATGAATTCCGGGTTTTTAAGCCCCGTTTGTCCGAGCAAAGCCGTTATGACCGACGGCAGATAAAATTCCTTGTTGTAAACCGTCATTACAAAACTGACATCGATTTCTTCCGCCATCCGTTTTCTCCGTTTTTATATTGTGGCCGTTTAATCGTCCGCAAGTTTGCGGCTGAGTTCTTCTTCCAGTTCGCGCAGAGTGTCTTCGCTGACTTTCGGCGCCGCGGCATTTTCCGGCGTTGTTTCCGGGTTTTCACCCGTTTCGGCTTTGTTTTCTTCTTCCGCTGCTGCCGTCATCTCCGTGACAGCCGCTTCGTCTGCAGGCTCAACGGGAGAAACGGCTGCCGCGCCGTCGGTTTCCGGCGTCACTTCCGCATTTTCGCCGGTTTTGGCCTTGTTTCCTTCTGCCGGAGCAGTCGTTTCCGCCGCTTTTGGTTCCGAACCGTCATTTGGGCCGTTTTCCGGCAGGCTGAGAATACGTGCGTCGCTGTTGACGACAGTTTCTGCCTCATTGGCCGTATTTTCACGGATTTCTATGTTGGTTGTAATTTCGTCCGGGCGCTTTTCGTTGTCCGGTCGCGGAAAATTGAGCAATGAGTGCGGCGCGTTTTCGTCGGCCGGAAATTCCGTCGTTGCCGCATCATCGGCATCAGTTTCGGTTCCCTCAGGTTTAAAGGGGATGATTTCCGCCTGGGCAGCGCTTTCCTCGCCTTCTTCGCGGACGGCGGCGGGCAGCAGATCTATCGGTTCTCCGCTCAAATTGATTTCTTCAAAGCCGTCTTCGCGAACATTCGCTTTTTGAGGCGTTGTTTCAACCGTCCGCTGCATCGGCAGTTGGTCGCGGGCCGCCAGCTCGTCCGGCGTCAGCGTTTGTACGCCGCTTATGTCGGTGTCGATGCATTTCAGCAGCCAGACGTCATAAACGGGATGTTCGATCGCGTTTAACGCCGGCGAAGAAGACAGCATCCAGCCTTTGAAAATGTTGACCTGCTCGTTGCCGTTGACGGTGTCCGCCACGTCGACGAAAGCAAAGTTTTCAGGCGTTTCCTCCGGCGAACGGGTACGGCAGTCGCGTACCAGAACGGAAAAGCTGCCGAACTTTACTTCGGCGTTGACCGGCACGTTGATGACGCTGACGCGGCCGGTGATCTTGTCCATCGCCTGCATCTGCGCCGTGTTGGTGGGAATTTCGGCGGCCTGCGCCTCAATGCCGATGCCGGCGGCAAAAAGGGCCGGCAGTAGAAGTTTAGTTCTGTTTGTCATTGCCCGTCACCATAAAAATGACTTCTCCGACCAGGTCTTCCAAAGTCTTGAAGTCTTTCGTGTTGGTAATTTCGTCGCCGTTTTGCAGCAGTTCTTCCGACTTGCCCGGTTCGATTTTGATGAATTTGTTGCCCATCAGGCCGTTGCTGGCGATCACCGCGGCGCTGTCTTTGGGCAGCTTGACGTTCGGCGCGATGCTGAGTTTTACTTCCGCATCGTAGTTTTCGTTGTCAAGCTTCTGACCGATGACGGTGCCGACCTTGATGCCGTTGATCATGACGTCGGCGCCGGTGGTCAGGCCGCCCACTTTCAAAAATCTGGCGTTCAGCTCATAGCCCCTGACAACCTGCAGGTCGGACACCCGATAGGCGAAAAACAGGAAAAACGCCGCGACCAGAAGGACGACGATTCCCATAATTGTTTCAACCGGACGTTTTTTCATTTTGCTTCTCCTTTGCCTGCAGATTGTTGTTTGGCTTTGCCCATGCCGATAATTCTTTCCACCAGTTCCTCAAGCACCATGGCGTCCTGAGTGTAGCTGAATTCCCCGCCTTCCGGAATGTAGTCTTCCGACCCTCCCGGTTCGATTTCGATGTATTTTGATCCGAGAATGCCGTCGCTGACGATCGACGCGCTGCTGTCGTCGGGAACTTTCAGCCCGTCTTTCAGCTCAAGCGTCAAAATGGCGTTGAACTTGTCGTCGAGTTTGGCCGCCGTCACCTTGCCCACCGGCATGCCGGCCAGCCGGACGACGTCGCCCACCTGCAAGCCGTCGGTTCTGCCGAAACGCGCGTATACCGGGTAGTAGCTGCCGCTTTCCTGGTGTTCGACCGCTTTGCGGCCGGAAACGTAGAACAGCGACAGGGCAATGAGCGCCAGCGTTACGTACAGGCCGGTTTTCAGCGCGTTTTGTTCTTCGCGGGAATATTCGTTGCTCACTTTTATTTTGCTCCGTTCTTTTTCTGATGCTGATCAGGGTAATCCAATTTTGCCGTTTTGTCATCAAAGATTTTCAAAAAAACGGGTCGGTTTGTGGAAATGATGAGGATAATAATCAAATAAGCATGAAATTTAAAAGAAAGCGGTTTATTATAACCTCATGTCAAACGGGAAAACGAACAATATGATCGAAATTCGGGGGCTGATGAAAAAATTCGGCCGGCGCGAGGTGCTGAAAGGGATCGGCTTTTCGGCCGGCGCGGGAGAACCGATAACGCTGCTCGGGCCGAACGGCGCCGGCAAAACCACCCTGATGCGGGTTATCTGCGGCTATCTGGCGCCGGATGCGGGCAGCGTGCGGATCTGCGGCCTGTCATATGAAAACGACCGGGCCGGCATTTTGCGCCAGCTCGGCTACATGCCCGAAAACACGCCGCTTTATCAGGAAATGACGGTGTTCGAATATCTGCGTTTTGTGGCCGGGGTTTTCAAAATGACGGAAAGGGAGTTTGCCGCCGGGGTCAAAGAAACGGCGGTCGGGCTGGGAATTGAGCCGGTTTTGGGAGAGAAGATAAAAAACCTCTCCAAAGGCTACCGGCGGCGGGCGGGGATTGTTTCGGCGCTGCTGCACCGGCCGCGGCTGGCGGTTTTGGACGAACCGACGGAAGGGCTTGATCCCAACCAGAAAATCGTCGTCCGCCGTTTTTTAAAAGATTATGCCAAAGACAACCTGGTGCTGATCTCGACCCATTTGCTGGAAGAGGCGGAAGCGCTCAAATCCCGCGTGTTGCTGCTCTCTGAGGGCAAAATCCGTCTGGACGCACCGGTCGAAAGTCTGCGCAGTTGTTCCGCCGACGGTACGCTTGCCGACGCTTTTGCCCGCCTGACGGCCGGTGCGGAAGAAAATGCCGCGGACGAAAGGGAGGGGAAAATATGCTGACGGCGCTTTACAAACGGGAACTGGGAAGCTTTTTCTTCAATTATTCGGCTTATTTTATTTTTGCCGTATATATGGTTTTTTCGCTTGTTTTTGCGGTTTTTGTCGGCATGTATTTTGTCGTCGACAATCCGGCGATGCGTTCGTATTTCGCTTTTCAGCCGTTGGTGCTGTCCGTAACGCTGCCGGCGGTGACCGGCCGGTTGTGGTCGGAAGAGGCCAAAACCGGCACGCTGGAAGCGCTTTTGACCCTGCCGGCGGACGATCTGACGTTGGTCTTCGGCAAATTTGCCGCGGCCTGGACAATGGGGGGGCTGATGATCCTTACTTCCGTGCCGCTCGCCTTGCTGACGGCCGGCACCGTTGCCGTTGACCCGCTTAATCTGGCTTCCGCCTATTTCGGCGCTTTGCTGGCCGCGGCGGCGCTTTCTGCACTCGGCTGCGCCGTTTCCTGCCTGATTCCTCTGCCGGCGGCGGCTTACCTGGTCAGCGTGTTTTTCGGCTGGCTGCTGATTTTCTTCAATCCGGCGCCGCTTTTTTCTCCGCTTGCCGGTGTGTGGCCGGAAATGCCCTTTTATCTGCCGTCCGCGCTTGACTTTTCTTCCCGCTATCAGAGTTTTACGGACGGATATTTCGGGCTGGACGGCGTTTTTTATTTCGTTTCTCTGACCGCGGCGCTGCTGGCTTTCAACTGGGTGGCCGTTTATGCGGCAAGGAGGGGAAGATGAAGCGCCGGAGCGCGATACTTTTGGCCGGCGCGCTGCTGGCTTTGCTTTTTGTCATCGCCAATCTGCTCGTCAGCCGGCTGGTCGGCGGCCGCCAGCTGGATGCAACGGCGTCAGGGCGTTACACGTTGACGGAAGAAAGCCTGAAAACGGTTGCCGCTTTGCGGCAGCCGGTCACGATACGGCTTTATGTTTCCGAAAAACTGCAGTCCGCCTGGGACGAACTCGGCGCCCATGCGGCTCAGACGACTGCCTTTCTTGCCCGCTGCGTTTTGGCCGCGCCGGACAAGATACGGTTGGAAATCAGGCGGATAAAACCTTTTTCCGATATGGAAAAACAAGCGGTGAGCGAGGGGATGCTGCCTTTTCCGGAAAACGAGGAAGAGCTGTATTTCGGTTTGAAGGTTATTGCCGCGGACGGCCGCAGCGCTCTGATTCCCGCCCTTAAACCCGAGCGCCGCGCATTGCTGGAAAGCGACCTGAACCGGATTTTACACGGGCTGAACGAAGAACGGAAAGTCAAAATCGGCGTTTTTTCGCCGCGGCTGCCGTTTTCGCCGGACGGAAAAGGCAGCGCCTTCGCTTCTCTGGCGGCGCTTTTGCAAGAATATTACGAAGTGTTCGAAATTCCCGCCGGCAGCTCGCTTGTCCCTCAGGACATAAGTGTTGTGCTGGCGCTTGATCCCGGCCGTCTGCCGCCGGTGTTTGCCTACGCGCTCGACCAGTATGTCATGCGCGGCGGCAAAGTCGTTTTTCTGGTCGATCCCTATTCGGAAGTCCGACATGCGCTGCAGGGGTATCCGCCCCGGCCCGACGCCGAAATGGGCGAATATCTGAAAACCTGGGGAATTGATTATCATGCGGAGCGGGTGGCCGGCGACGTTCTGCGCGGGGAACGGGTGAAAGGCGGCGACGGCCGTTACCGGGTGTATCCGCTGTGGTTCTGGGCTAAAGGAGAAGACGGGCGGCCGCTTCGTTTTCATACGCCGGGCAGCCTTTTGGCCGCAGAGAACTTTGCCGATCTGCATTTTTCCGAATTGGCGGCAACCGGCGGCCAGAGCGGCGACATTGCGGCGGAAAAAATCCGCTACGCGTCGAAAACGCAGGTCATTCTCGACTATAATCAGGACAATAAAAAACGGGTGCTGGCGCTGTTGGCGGAGGGAAAGTTCCGTTCCCATTACCGCGGCGGCATTCTCGACAAGGCGAAATCTGCCCAGCCCTATCTGCCGTTTGCCGTTCGTGACGCCGCGGTGGCGGTCGTTGCCGACAGCGATTTTGCCGCGGATGAGCTGTGGGTCGCTTCCCGTGATCCGGAAAATCCGGTGTACGGCATCGTGCCTTATGCCGGCAATGCGGCGTTTTTGCTCGGGCTGATTGACCGGCTGAGCGGCCGCGCCGTCGTGCCGCCGTCGGTTTCTCCGGAGGTACCGGGGGCCGCCAACATTGCCGAAACCCTGTATTTAAAAAGTGCGGAAAAACTGCGGGAGGAAAAAGAAAAATTTGACGCAAAAGAGGCCGCTTCCTCGGCTCGTCTGCGCCGTTTGAAGAAAAGTCTGACCGACAGTGAAGACGTTTCCCGCCGCCGGGAAATCGAGCGGGCGGAAAATGAGAACCGGCGTGACCGAAAAGCGTTGCAGAATCTGGAGCGGCAGATTGCCGCTGCCGCCGATGACCGGTTGGAACTGTTTGTTTGGCTCTGTTTTGTCGTTTTCCCGTCGGGGATGCTCGGACTGTTCTTTGCAACGGCGTTTTTCGTCCGTCGCCGCGTACGACGGCAGATGCTGACTTTGGAGAAGGAAAAATGAAAAAAATTATTCTTTGGCTGTCCGTTTCCGTAGCGCTGCTGGCGGCGGCCATGTTTGCGGTCGTGAAAAAAATGCCCTATTTTTCACCGTCGGGCAAAAGCACCGGCGATCTCGTTTATGCCGGTGCCGACGAACTGACGGGAATAACCGTACGTTTCGGCAAAGAAAAGATAAAACTGAGAAAGCTGGACGGCAGCTGGCTGGTTAATGGCTATTACGGCCGCAACGCCGCGGCAGACGAATATGCAAACAGACTGCAAAGGGCGACAATCCTGTCGTTTTCCGACGCGGCGCAGCCGAAACCGGCGGTTAAAGTCCAACTGGACGGCGGCGCGCGGCGACGGTTCTCTTTTTCCGTCCTGCCGACGGAAGATCCGGGACGGAGCGTCATCGGCATCGACGGCAAAAACTATCTGGTCAGCGAAAACCTGATGCCGCCGGCGGCAATTGCCGACTATTACCTGCAGCCTCTGCTGCCGTTTGCGGAACATAAGATTGAGCAGGTGATCGGTCTGCCGCGGGAAGCGGCGGAAGAGCTTTCGTCGTTGCCTTGTCTGGGCGCTTCCCGCCGGCTGCCGGAAGCGGCGCTCGATCCCGAACATAAAAGCTTTGCCGCGGTAACCGCGGACGGTATCAAGGTTATTTTCGGTGTTTACAAATATAAGGAAAACTACCGGCTGACAGTCAGCCTCAAAACCACCATTATGCCGACGGAAAAAGCCGCGGAATTCGTAAAACAAAACGGCTTCCGCTACGACGGTTGGTATTTTGTCCTTTCCCGCCGCGACGGAAGCCGCCTGTTTGAGGCCTTAAAAAACGATTAGTCGAGGTCGGCGTCATAATCGCGCGACATCTGCAGCAGCCGGTTGTAATAATCGGTGGTCAGCCGCATCAGGCATTCGTTGCGCAGGTACATCTGCGAGCCGCTGTATATCTGCATGGTCGTGGCATAAAACGAACAGAAGCGGCTGCGATAACCGTTGAACTGGTCCTGCATGTCTTTGATGTTGCCGCGGAACATGCCGTTGCCGTTGTTCCATTTCTGAATGCGCTCAACTTTGAGAAAGGTTTTTTGGTAAAGGTCGCTGATGGCCCGGTCCAGACGTTTGATTTCGCCCGACATGCAGATCGCCTTTTCGTCGTCGCTGTAGCCGCTGGCCGCCTGCAGACAGTTGTAATAGTCGTTTTCTACTCTTTCCCCGCCGGCTTCCGCGGCAGCTTCCTGCGCCGCCTGCGCGTTAAGCGAAAACAGTGCGAACGCTGCGACCAGACATAATTTGTAAAACATTTTTTCCCACTCCTTTGATGTTAGAAAACTGTTTTTCATTGTAAAGTAAGCAGCTTAAAAGTCAATTAAAGTTTGTCGGCGTTTTTTTTGCGCGGACGGTATTGTTTCGGACTTGCTAAAATACATTTTTAGTATTATATATACATATAATGTATAAAAGAGGGTGATTTGAAACAAAAGCTGGACAGTTTGTTTTGGCGGTTTGCCGAAGAAAAATTCGTATACGGGGGAGTTTATCCTTATTATACGGAATTGGTATTTGCCTTTGCCGACTATATTGAAAATGCCGGCGACGACGAACTGCGCCGTCTGCTGCCCGGCTGCCGCCCTTCGCTGTTGCGCAGAACCGTTCGCCGCGGAACCGACAAATGGCTCCGCCGCCATGCCAAAACCATGATGCTTCTCTGATCAGGCGCCGATCATTGCCAGAAATTCGTCTTCGCTGATCAGGGGAATGCCGAGTTCGGCCGCGTTTTTGGCCTTTGAGCCCGGCGCGGCACCGATCACCACATAATCGGTGTTTTTGGAAACGGAACCGGCTACCTTGGCGCCGGCCGCAAGGGCTTTGGCCTTGGCTTCGGAACGCGTCAGTTTCTCAAGTGTGCCGGTAAAGACGACGGTTTTTCCGGCAAGCGGACTGTCCGCGTCGATTTTCTCGTTAAAGTCTTCAATCGTTATTTCTTCGCGCAGCCGGCGGATGGTGAGAATATTGTGCTCTTCTTTGAAAAATTCGACAATGTCATGCGCCATCGATTCGCCGATGCCGTCGATTGAGAGCAGTTTTTCGCTTTTTCCTGCTGCCATTTCCTCTTCAAAATGCGTCCAGCTTTCAAAATTTTGAGCGATCAGGCGGGAGGTGGCGGCACCCACCTGACGAATGCCGAGAGCATATATGAAACGCGCCAGCGGAATCGTTCTTCTTTTGTCGATGGCGGCAAACAGGTTTTCGACCGACTTTTTGCCCCAGCCTTCGCGTTTTTCCAGCTGCAGCCCCTCGCCGGCGTCGAACAGGTCCGTCTTTTGTCCGGTGTTGCGTTTTTTTAAAGTGAAAATGTCGACCGGTCCGCCGATGATTTTTTCCTTGTAAAAGTCTTCGATGATTTTGCCGCCCAAACCTTCAATATCGAAAGCGTCGCGGGAAACGAAATGCTTCAATCGTTCGATGGCCTGCGCGGGACAGGTCAGGCCGCCGGTACAGCGGCGGACGGCTTCGTCTTCCTCACGCACGGCATGCGCGCCGCATTCGGGGCAGAAATGCGGAAAAACGAATTCTTTTGAATCGTCCGGGCGTTTGTCCGGCAAAACGGCCACCACCTGCGGAATGACGTCGCCGGCGCGCTGGATGATAACCGTATCTCCGACCCGGATGTCTTTGCGTTTGATTTCGTCTTCGTTGTGCAAGGTGGCGTGGGAAACGATGACGCCGCCGACGTTGACCGGTTCCAGATCCGCCACCGGGGTGAGGGCGCCGGTGCGCCCGACCTGGATGCGGATGCCGCGGACGGTTGTCAGTGCCTGTTCGGCCGGAAATTTGTGCGCCACCGCCCAGCGCGGGGTGCGGGTAAGAAAGCCCAGCCGTTCCTGCAGGGCAATGTCGTTGACTTTGTATACCACGCCGTCGATGTCATAGGGAAGGGAAGCGCGAATTTCCGTCAGTCCGGCAAAAAACGATTCGATTTCTTCAATGTTACGGCACAACCGGTTGTTCGGATTGACGGGAAAGCCCCATTTTTTCAAATGCACGAAAAAGTCTTCCTGTGAATTCCATACCCTTTCGGAAACTTCGCCCCAGGTGTAGGCAAACAGGCTCAGCTTCCGTTTGCGGGTGATTTCCGGGTCCAGTTGCCGGAGCGAGCCGGCGGCTGCGTTGCGCGGGTTGGCGAACACCTTTTTCCCTTCCCGTTCGCCGGTTTCGTTTAAGGCGAGGAAATCGGCTTTTGACATGTACACTTCGCCGCGGACCTCAAGCACGGCCGGCGCGTTTTTAATTTCAAGCGGCAGCTCGGCGATTGTTTTCAGGTTTTCGGTAATGTCTTCGCCTTCTCTGCCGTCGCCGCGGGTGGCGCCCTGAACGAATGTGCCGTTCTCATAGCGGGCGGTGAACGAAAGGCCGTCGATTTTCGGCTCGCACATGAAGGCGATGTCGGATTCCGTATTGAGGAAACGTTTGACCGAAGCGATAAAGTCTTCGGCTTCTTCAACCGAAAAGACGTCTGCCAGCGAAAGCATCGGGAACCGATGGGTAACTTTGCCGAACGCGCTGTTGACCGGTGCGCCGATTCTTTTTGACGGGCTGTCGCTGCGGACAAGCTCGGGAAAGCGCTTTTCGATTTCTTCATTGCGCCGTTTGAGGAGGTCATATTCGGCGTCGCTTAAATAAGGCGCGTCGTCCTGATAGTAGGCGGCGTCTGCCCGAGCCGTTTCTTTGGCGATTCTTTCCAATTCCGCAGCGGCTTCTTCCGCCGTCAGCTTTTCTGCTTCAATCATGTCTTTTTCCGTTAAACAATTTTTATCTGCCGATAATATACTTTCATCACTTTCGCTTTTCCAGAAAAAATGATGCAGACATACAAAATTATGTTTTATGACTTGCCAGAAGTAAAGATTCGGCGTATAATCATACCATAAAATAAATAACATAGAAATTATTAACCCCAAAATATATAACATATGAAGACGTATAATGCACTGAATCTGAACGTTATCGCAGAAGATAAATTCAGAGCGAACAAGGGAATGAGTTATAAAGAAGCATCTGCCGCAATCGGTGTCTGCTCTTTAACCGCCGTATTCGTAAAGAACGATCAGGATGTTGTCGTCGACAAGGAGAGAGTATGGATGACTCCGGGCGGCGCATGGGTTAAAACCTCCGGTTATGCCGATGTCGGAACCGTCAAAGGAACGTACGAAGGCGTGCCGGTGATTCGCGAAGCCAAGTTCAACCGCGTCAAAGCCGTAACGCTTGAAGAAGCGGTGAACGCGATTGGTGCCTGCTCGCTGGCCAAAGTTGCTCTTTGTGACGCGGACGGCAACATGATCGAAAAGGACGGCGAACTTTCCCATGAGTTGGTATGGCTCAGCCTTTCCGGCACCTACTGGGCACGGATCAGCGGCAATATCGACGAAAACGTCGGACTGACACTTTAAATGGTGGATATGTTTTAGACAGGACGGGGCATAAGAACCCGGCCTGTCTTTTTTTGTACCGGGAAAAAACGGCAAAGGGCGCGTGGTTGAGGAGAACTTATGTTTTTTCCATTTTGTTCGTTTTCTGTTTCCCTTTTCCTTCTTTCTGGCCTTTTTTCGCTCTTTCCCTCTTTCCCTCTTTCCCGCTTTACTCCTCCCCCTTTTTCCTCTCTTTTGTTTCTTTCTCTGTTCTTCCTTTTCCCCGCTTTTCCGTTTCTTTCGTCGCTCTTCTTTCTTTTTTCTCTTTTCTCTTTTCTCTTTTCTCTTTTCTTCTCTTTTCTGTTTCCCTTTTCCTTCTTTCTGTCCTTTTTTCGCTCTTTTTGTTTTTCCCGCTCAGCTTCTCCCCCTTTTTCCTCTGTTTTGTTTCTTTCTCTGTTCTTCCCCTTCCCCTCTTTTCCGCTTTCCTTTTCCTTCTTTCTGGCCTCCTTTTTTTGTTCTTTCCCTCTTTCCCGTTTTGCTCTTTCCCCTCTTTTTCCTTTTCTCCCGTTTTCTTTTTCTCTTTCTCTCTCTCTTGTATTTTTTTACGTCTTGTTCTTTGCGTATAAAAAAACTCCTTTACCATTGTAAGAAAGACGATCCGGCAACTGTCTGAACAGAAGCAAAGGAGTTTTTTATGAACACATATACGATAGCACACACAACATAGACCCCAAAAAGATCGTGTCGTCTCCGCAGCGAAGTATCGCGGAAGGGGCGTTTTACGGCGGACGTTCAGATTCAGAGAACGATACCGATGGAAAGGAAAAGGAACTATTGAGGCGGAGTCCTGTCCGGACCATATTCGTATGTTGCCGGAGATACCGTTCAAATATTCCGTAAGCTTGATTAAGGGATGTTTCAAAAAAAGTAGTTTATTGATATATGAATGGCAGAGAAATACGAAATTTCGATACAGCAACCGAAAAGATGCTATGTCGATACCATCAAGAAGAATGCTCAAAAAATTGTTGAATACGTACGAAATCGACTAAAAGGAGACGCTGAGCAAAGTCAGTTGACAATGGACTTAGCTCCGTTTGCGGGTGCAAGTAACAACCGTCCGGTCAAGTTTCTGTGCGCTATTCAGGTGCTTGCCGGTGGGTTATATCCGTATACGAAGAATTCCGCATTTTACGTGGGGATCTTTCTATGTCCGGCTCTCCCTGCCAGATATATGATCCTAAAAATTTGCAGCTTTATTATATACCTGACGGTCTCTCCGGTTTTACTCGGGGCTGAATGCTTTAGCGTCGGGACAGTACCGCCCCGCGCCGTTGATCATGATCAAACCGTAAGCTTTGCTGCATCCCGTACCTTCGATCATAGGCAAATCATGAGCTTTGCAGTCTCCCGGTTTACCGGAGGATATCTGTTATTTCTTTTTTGCAGGAACGGCTTTTTCATTTTCGGTTGCTTCGATGGTAGCGGCTTCTTTAATTTTCTCTTAAGCTTTTTCTCTTCCTTTCTCTCTCCTTTTCTTTCTTTCGTCGTTTTCTTGTTTTTTTCTTCTTTCTTTCCGTTTCTCCTTTTTTCCTTTGTTCTGTGGCTTTTTTTCTCGTCATCTTTCCTTTTTTCTGTCTTTTCCCCTTTTCGTCTTTCCTTCTTTCTTTTTGCCTTTTTCTTTTTTTTCGCGGTTGTGGTATCTTTGCCGTTTTGTCCCGGATTCTGTCTGGCCGAGGTTTGGTTTTCGTCCGTTTTTTCTGTTTGCCGGATTCGGCGCCGTTTGCCGATTCTCTTTGCTTGCAAAGACGAGTTTGTTTTCTGCATTGTTTTTGGGGCCGGGCAGGGATGGCCGAACGGAAACACCTTTTTTCTGTAAGGTGTTTTTGCCTGTTCACGACCGTCAAACTGATCCCCGGAAATTCTCGCGGTTTATGCCGGTGTTCATCAGCCCAGGTTTTTTGTATCCTTCCAGGTTTTTTGTATCCTTTTATGTCCTTGGTGTTTTCTGTTGCATTATTTCCCGCTTTTGCCGGATATGCCGGAAAGAATCGCCTTTTCCGTGTTTTTCATGTTGCCTCGTTTTATACCTTTTTTGCGGTGTGAAGATGCGGCCGGTTCGGCAGAGGCTGCCGATATTCTTCCGAATCGCGAACTTCAGCCGGTCAACGCAGGCAGTGTTGATTGTTTCGAATGATTTCTCAAGCTTTCCGAATCTTATGACCGGAGAGAAGGACCGGTTCTGCCCGTGTCGACTGTGCCGTTGCTTTCAAAGCATAAAAAAAACTTCCGTTTGTTTAATGCAAGCGGAAGTTTTTTCGTCAGAGAATGCGATTCGTCAGAATTTCATCAACTCATTGGTCGAAGTGCCGATTCCTTTTTGTTTAAGGACTTTCTGAACGATCTCAATGTCAAGTTTAGGCGTGTAATAACCGTCTTTTTCGGGGCGGTTGTGCTCATACAATACGGAAGGATGCAGATCAAAAATGCCGGCCGCATAAGCGGATTTCAGATCTTCAACCGAAACGGCTTCCGTATAGAGTGCGGCCTGCAGCCAGCGGAGTTTCAGCAAGCCGTCGGACCTTATGCCGCCGAAGTTGCGGAACCCGGTGAAACAGCGGGCGCAGATTTCGGGCTGTTCGCCGTCGTTGATCGCAGTCAACAGGCGGGACGGCTTTTTCAACAACTTACCGTCTTCGGAATAACCGGTAAAAGCTTCGCCGCCGACGTTGTAGATAAAATGCGCCACGGCAATGATCTGCCCGTCGCTCAGCTGGACGCTGATATAACGCAGGAAGGGCTGAACGTGTTCTTTCAGATGCCTTACGGTTACGTCATAAGCTTGTCGAGGAGTGATCGATTCGCCTTCTTTCACCAGACGTTTGCCGACGACGGTATTGTTAAAGCCGTAAGCGAATCGCTCGCCGGTCGGATGCGTCGTCTGATTGAAGCCGGAAGAGTAGACGATTGACATGACAATGTCGTCAATGCACTCGCCGAAACGCTCGTTGTTGTACTGCACGGGATCAACCTCGGGTTCTTCTACTGCGACCGGTATCGGCGGAGCAGGTTCTTCCTGAGGAGGATCGCTTTTTACCACATTGTAGATTACCACGCCGCAAATAACGGCCAACACAGCGATTGCAATTGCAATCATTCTTTTTTTGGTTTCCATAAATGAAAAGTTTTAGAAATGAAAAAAATCCCATCTTGGTCGCATTGGGAAGACGCGGCAGATAATAATACATATCTACATAATTGAAAAACAAGACAAAGATAACGTAAAAAAGGGTAATAAGCAAGCATTATTTAAAAGAATCTTTCCGTCGGCTCTTTTGCACGACAAAAAAAGCATGCCGCCGAATCGGAAGCATGCTTTGAAAAAAGTACGGAAGCGGTGATGAAACTATTGCGGGGCCACCACCATCGTCATTTGCCGTCCCTCGAGTTTGGGTTCCGATTCGACCTTGCAAATGCCTTCCAGATCGTCGACGATTCGTTTTAAAACCTCTTTCCCCATGTCGTTTGCGCTCATCTCGCGTCCCTTGAAACGCATCGTAAATTTCACTTTGTCGCCTTGCGTCAAAAACTTTCTGGCCTGTTTGATTTTGACTTCGTAATCATGGGTATCAATCATCGGACGGAGCTTCAACTCTTTGATATTGACGACTTTCTGGTTTTTCCGGGCTTCGTTCTTTTTCTTCTGCTGTTCATATTTGTATTTGCCGTAGTCGAAAATTTTGCAGACGGGGGGAACGGCCTGGGGAGATATTTCGATCAGATCCAACCCGGCGTCCGCCGCCAGAGCAAGTGCTTCCCGGATTGCTACGATTCCTCTGTTTTCGCCGTTTTCGTCAATCAGACGAACTTCTTTGCTTCTTATTTCCTGATTAATGCGCGGTCCGTCACCTTCCCGTACTGGCGCATTGGTGTTTTCTCTAGATATTTTAGCCTCCTCAAATAATTAAATAACTCTTTATATATTACAAACCGAAAATTGTTTGGCAAGTAAAATATATATTACAAATAAGAAATCCGACCGGCCGAAAGTAGAGGTTATAGCGGAAGGTTTTATTGACCGGCAAAAAAAATTATGCTATAAATTACGAACATTCAAACGGTTATCAAAAAAATCACAAATTTTGCAATTTTTTTTGAAAAAAGGTGTTGACATTTGTGACAGGGTGTCATATAAACCACCTCGCTGACGCACTGAAACGTTAGCGACGAACTTGAAAGGGTTCGGTTCCCGGCAGCGGGAAGCTATAGAAGAGAGTAGATAGGAAAGAACTAGAGGATATGCGGACGGTATGATCTGAGGAGATTATATAAGTCTGTATATTAAGGAACCTAGAGGAAATTCTTTAGAGTAGTAATGACAGACAGG
>MNTV01000029.1 GCA_001917175.1 Azospirillum sp. 51_20 | reverse complement strand
TAAGAAATCCTTACAAGTTGAATTTTGTTCCAATTCCTCATCTTCATAGATGTTTTTTATATGCATTGTGATGTTTTGAGGCGTCGTTTCAAACAGCTTGGCCATCATATCCTGAGTAAGCCAAATTGTTTCATTTTCCAATTTAGCATCAAGTGATATTTTACCATCTGCACTGGTATATATAACAATTTCACCTTTAGGTGGAGTTTCTTTTTCCATAGCATACCTCAAATAATTTTACATATAAGATAAAATACTACTGGTTAGTAAATCACTAAGATTATTAAAAAACTATCCCATTGCGTCATAAACAACCCAGAAACAAGCGGATTTAGAAAAAGAAGTAAAAGATAAGCCCGACCTGAAACCAATCAAATCGGGCTGATTTTCGGATTCTTATCTTTTAATACTCATCTGCAAGCATAACGGTTAAGACTCTGTTTGTTATATCAAGATTGGCAGGATTCTCTGATAAATAGCAATAACTCTTGTCATAATAATCGATTTTCCAATATATCTTTTCGCCATTATAGTCAAAACTTCCAAAATCATGTTCTCCGTATGGATCGTTATCTTTAGTAAAATTGTTAAAATTCCTGACTTTTGCTAAAATCCTTGCAATATCTCTTGGCATTTTGGCATTGATACCTTGGGTTAAGATAACTCTGCCGCCAATAAAACTCTTCCTAAGATTGTCATTTAAGGTTTTAATATCTGTCATGACATACCTCTAAGCCAGTTTTTCGGCTGCAAGAAACATCTTGAAACGTCTCAAAGCTTGACGAACGGATGTATGACTTCTTTTTCCATAACTTGATTTTTCGCCGGTAGTTTCATATTGTGGCAAGATAGAAGTAATATTTTCAACCAAATAGGCAAGCGTGAATTCTTCTTTCCGGCATAATCTCTCAATCCGTCCCATATAGTCCGCGGAGGTGCTGGCGCTGTAATTTTGCTCCAAAAGCCAGTTTTCAAAATTCTTCAACATCTTAAATTCCCTTTCATTATTCGGATACAATGCTTGCGGTGTAATACGGTTTGGCTGCATACCTGTCCAAAAGGACTTTGTAAGCTTCCTGCCAAGAAATATAAGGCTCCGGCATTCTGACAATCTTTCCGTTGGTATATCTCAATTCGATAAAATACATTGTAATCTCCTATATTTGCGTTATTTACAGTTTCATTATGTCGGGAAAAATCACATCCGCGAGCCCTAAAAACTCTCAAAACCAATGAATTTTGCTACGATTTGGGAATTTAAAACAAAAACAAGCGCTTAACTTGATGACAGTTGTGACAATAAGTCGTTTGTAAAATAAAAAAAACGCTCCGAAATTTCTCCCGAAGCGCTTTTTAGCAAAGGAATGTTAAAGACTAAAATTTATATTTAGCATTAATCAAACCTGTGTGGTCTTGGTAGTCCTCACGGAATTTACCCTCATAGCCAAGAGACAGCTCAACCTGAGAGTTAAGCTCAGCAGTTACACCGGCACCAAACTCCATACCGAAACGGTCAAGGGCTTCGCCGTTAACCGCATAGGCCGAACCGTTAGCCAAGGTTACGACTGAATTAACATCATCGTTAAACAGGTCATAAGTTGCGGCAATGCGGGCTTCCGGCTTAATATTCATACCATTGGACAATTCAAAGTTTTTGCTGACTTTCGCACCGATAACACCGGTCAGGATATCGCTGTTGTTGCCGGAGACTTTCTGGTCGGCAGAATCTTTATAAGCGTCTTGTTTAATATGGACATAACGCAATCCGGCTTCCGGAGTGAAACCAAAGCCTTTAACCTGCATGTCATAACCGGTCATAGCCTGCAAACCGAATGTTTCAACATCGTAGTCGGCTTTTACACCAACTCCGGCAACGTTTTTATCTTCGGAATAATCAGACCAGCCATAGGTTGCGATACCGTTAACGTACCAGTTAGACGGTTTATATTCGCCATACAAAATAGCGGTGACCGTCAATGTCAGTATTGGTATAAGCATAACCGGCACCGACTTTGACATCTTTATTAACGAATTTTTCAATACCGAGAGCAACACCGTTAGAATCCGCGTCAAAACCCTTGGCTTTGGAAGTATCGTCCAGCTTAGATTTGTTAAACATACCCTGAACCCAGACAGCCGCGTCAGGATTGCTATCGCCGGATGACATACCCTCAGAACCTGTTGAGATTGAACCGCCGGTTAAACGAGTGCTGACTGCTCCGAATACCTGGTTGGCAGTTTCAGTCTGTGTCTTCTGAACCATCGGTGCAACTTCCGGAGCCACGGCTGTCAAAGCGTCGACATAAGCTTTTTTACCGGCGGCAGAAGTTTCTTGCGACAGGTCATAAATTGCCGTAGAAACAGCTTTAGCTTGTGCGCTTACGTTTGACGAATTGTTAATTGTTTCCCAAGCTTCGGCCGTTGCGGCATTAGAAGCCGTACCGCCAGCCTCGGCAACAACATCGGAAGCCGTCGTATCTTTCTGAGTAACATTAAACGAACCGTCTTTATTCTGAACAATATCATAACGGCCATTTCCCGCAATCTGGTTGGTAAATTTACCGTCAATGTTTCCGCTATTTAAGAATTTAAAGGTTTTGCCTTCACTTCCAACCACACCATTATCAAGCGTAATTTTTATGGTTGTTTCATTACCGATACCAATTTTATCCGCATTGATTTTACCGTAGTTGTCAGTAGCCGCCACGCGCAAAGCCAGATTGGAGTTATCGGCAAATTCAACATTTGTCGCATTAACCGTATTGGTGCTGATATCCAAACCACCGGCAACATTCAGATTACCGATTTTACCGGTTTGTTTGTCATAAGTCAGAGTGCCTTTGTTGACATTCAGAGAAGCCAAGTCACCGATTGTACCCGAAAATGCCTTGCTTAAGGAATGGTCAGCCTCAAAAGTCAGGTTAGAGCCGGAAACATCACCGTCAACCAATGCACTAGAGATTTTAACATTTAAGTTACCGTTGCCGGATACATCAGAAACTAACATGCCAGAGAGGTTAATTGTTCCTTCATCCGTAAGGCTAATTTCACCTTTGTTGGTAATAACAACTTCATTTCCGTCAGGTATCGTTTCTTTAGATGTGTACATCGTTTTTCCGGCTTCAATATCCAACACACCTTTCCCGGAAACGGAAATTTTCCCTTTTGTTAAAAACACAGTATTTCCTGCAATTACTGTACCTTTGGTAATATTAATATTTCCGGCTGTCGCAGGTTCACTCTGCTCTCCAAACACGGAATCCAGACCATCAACAGAAGTAGAAACGACCCCCATATTGTCAATTTTGACATTACCACCATTAAAGTTAATATCTCCGAGTGACCAAATTTCTCCATTATCAACTGTAATACTGCCACCGTTGATGTTAACACCTTTTAAACCGGTTATATCACTTTCATTTTTCATATCCAAGGTACCGCCACTAATATTAACGGTATCAAAGCTTTCAAGGTCACCGTTTAGAGCAGTCACGCTTCCTCCTGTGATATTGAGTGCATTTTGAACTGTAATGTCGGAGCTTCCTTCGCTACCGCTTAACATAATATTACCGTCAGATGTAAAATTATCCGCTCGTACAGAATTTTCATCTTTAGAATCTGCATCTTGTACAAAATTTTCAACTTTAAGACCTGCATCTTGAGAAATCTCCATGTTTCCGATTTTACCGGTTTGCTTGTCATAAGTCAAAGTACCTTTATTGACATTCAGAGAAGCCAAATCGCCGATTGTGCCGGAAACAAGTTTGCTTAAAGAATGGTCGGCTTCAAAAGTCAGGTTAGAGCCGGAAACATCACCGTCAACCAACGCGCTTGAGGATTTAACATTTAAATTACCGTTACCGGAAACGTCAGAAACAAGTGTGCAATTGTTCCTTCATCTGTGAGTTTAATTACTGCAACTTCACCAGCCATTGCATCATCACCCTCTTCAGGAGAAAGACCTGATGGGATTAATGTAGCTGCCGTCTGCAATGTTGCACCTTCGGCAATATCAACAGTACCAGCGCTAATGCTAACATCTCCGCCTTCAATATAGTTTTCGGAATCGTTAACAATGAGATTACCGCCGGTCATTTCAAACTTACCGCCTCTGTATTCCCACGACTCTTCTTGAAGCTTTCATCCCAATTATCGTTTTTTAAACTGGCTCCGTCATTTAAAATGACTGTGCCACCTGTAACTTCAACCCCTTCTGCATAGACGTGCGTATCTGTTGCAACTAATTTCCCGCCTGATACAATAAGTTTTTCGTTAGGTTCTATCGCTTGTCCTTCGCCTGTAATTTCTGTATCGGTATTTATTTCCATGGTATAAGCGTTAGTTGCCGTAAAAGCTGCCACTAAAGCCGTTGTAATTAAAAGTTTTTTCTTCATAAGTTTCAATTCCTTATCTTTAATTGCAATTAAAGTTTGTAATCTAGCCAAGCTAGACCGTTTCACTATACACAAACCAACGATTGTAGCCGGTTGTCTAAAAAACAGATGTATCCCGGACTAAAAGAAAACAAACTATTATTTTTCCTTAATTTTTTTACAAAAAGAAAAAGTGCGAAACTTGCAAAAAGCGGTTGATTTTATCGTTCTAATAAAATGACCGGTATTTTTAAGAAATTTTAAGGAGAAAACAATGGCAATTATAGGTTACAGGCTAAGCAAACCCTTGAACACCAACACTTTGAGATTGAACAGTTTGCTAAAAAGCATGACTTAAATATTGATAACTGGGTTGAGGAAAAAATATCTTCAAGAAAAGCACTGAAAAACCGCAAACTTGGTGAATTATTAGAAGATTTGCAGGAAAATGACATCCTTATTTCTTGTGAAATATCCCGATTAGGCAGGTCATTATTGGAAGTTATGAGAATTTTAGAGACGTGTTTATCTAAAAACTGTCAGGTCTGGACTTTGAAAGAAAACTACCGTCTCGGCAATGACATACAAAGTAAAGTCTTGGCTTTTGCTTTTGGTTTGGCTGCGGAAATAGAGAGAAACCTAATATCTCAACGTACAAAATCATCCCTTGCCAATCTTAAGGCTTCAGGAAAAAAGCTCGGACGTCCCTTTTCCGCAGAATCAAAAAAGCTCAAACTCTCAAAAAATGCTAGAAGAGTGCGAAATTTACTAGCTAAAGGCATCTCCAAATCCCAAATTGCTAAAATCCTTGGTGTTCAGAGAAGCACGTTGCGACGGTTTATTGATAGAATGTTGTAACGTAGTGACATTAAAGACCATACGTTAACATATAAAATTTTAAATTTATAAAAAAAGAAGTTTGGCTTTACGTCTTTATTTGATCCCGACATATAATTATTATGACTGATACATTTAGCAAAATAAAAGAAGAATTGTCGCGTTATTATCCCGATATTACGGATGATGATGTCGAAAAACTTATCACATTTTTTAAGTTAAGTGCCAAAGCTATCTATGAAGCTAAAAAAGCAGAAAATCCATTAAATGACATTGATGACAGTTAATCATAAAGAAACAACCTCGTTTATTTTGTAAATTAGGTTAGTTATCTGAAATATCAGTAAAATATTAGTAAAAAAGTTATCTGAAACTGAAAATAACCGCGTACTTTTCCCAAAATACGCGACATAATCATATTATCTTAAATCAAAGGAGTATTAAAATGTCAAAAAGAAACAAATATCAAAATATCGCCGATGAAGAATGCAAACAAGCGGTCATTTTTGCCCGTGTCTCATCGGAGGAACAGAAAAAAGGCGCTTCTATTGACGCACAGCTTAAAACGGTTATTGATTACTGCGATAATCGCAAGTTTAAGATTTTAGATAAATTCTCTATTGTGGAAAGTTCAACGCGAGGCGGTCGTCTGAAATTTAATGAAATGTTGGAATATGTCAAACAGCAAAAACATAAAACCGCTATTGTTGTAAATTGTGTTGACAGATTGCAGCGTGGCTATAAAGAATGTGTTGAGCTTGATGATTTGCGCAAACAAGGAAGAATAGAGATACATTTTTATAAAGAAGGCTTTTATTTGCATAAAGATAGCACCTCTTCTGATATATTGCGTTGGGATATGGGAGTATTATCAGCTAAAATGTATGTAGGCTCACTAAGAGATAATGTCATCAGAAGTCAGGAATATAAAAGAGAAAACGGACAATGGCAATCTTGCGCGCCGGTCGGATACTTAAATATATCGAAAACAAAAACAACTGCGGCAGATATTATCATAGATGAAGAGAGAGCACCAAAGGTTAAAAGACTTTTCGAAGAATATGCCAAAGGCGGACGAACCTTGCAAGACATTACCAATCTAGCCAGAACCTTGGGATTATCTTCTAAAATGTGTCGTGTAAATAAAACAATCAGTCGCGCTCAGGTGCAGAATATCTTAAAAAATCCATTTTATATAGGATACTTTATCAATAAAGGCAAAACCTATAAGCATAACTATCCGAGATTGATAGATGAAGAATTATTCCGCATTGTCCAGGATACAATGGAAGGACGGAAACGGGCGCCGAGTAAATTATATTATGGCGACAAGCAATATATTTTTACAGGTTTAGTCAGATGCGGATGTTGCGGCAGTTTAATGACTTGTGAAACTAAGGTAAAAGACGAAAATCACTCTTATAATTATCTTAAATGCAATAAATTACGCTCAAAATGCTCACAAAAACCGGTTAATGAAGCAAAAATCCTTGCCCAACTTGAAAACGAGCTTTGCTTACCTATGGACATCAATGACGATATGTTAAAAAACATCAAATCGGAAGTTAAAAAGCGGCTTAAAGAAGAAAATATCAATACAGCCAATCTTAAACGTGACATTACAATAAAGCTGCATGACCTTGACGAACAGATAAAAACCTTATTTCGTGGATATATTCAAGGCAAATGCGATGAAAAAATGTATAATGAACTCAAAACTGAAATTGAATTGGAAAAAGAGAAACTGCAAAAAGATATGGACAGATACCTTGAGATTGACACCGAAACCGATGAAACCTTGGTAAATATCGCTGAAATCGCTGCAAATGTTGGAAAATTCTTAAAAAGTCCGATTATTTCGCAAAAAAGAGATATTTTAAATCTAATCTTATCGGACTGCAAAACAGAAAGAAAAAATCTTTGTTTTTCAATAACTAAACCATTTGATAAGTTGCTAAAAACACCTGAAATCAACAAATGGTGCCGCTAGCAAGAATCGGACTTGCGACCCCACCCTTACCAAGGGTGTGCTCTACCACTGAGCTATAGCGGCGTTATCGAACTGAGGGGAATATAAAACATCTTTTTTATAAATGCAATAATATTTTTGAAATAATTGATAAAAAAATGTTTGATTTTTATATCTGTTTGTTTTTGTTTCGTTTTTTTTGCCGGCAGAATTGGAGAAAGGTTAATGTCAAGAATTAAGAAGGCCGGAAATGTTTGGAATGCAGAGCGATTGATGAACAGGAAAGAAAGACAGGGGATAGTGACGGAAGAAGACGGCTGATATTTGAAACGGCATTATTGCAGAAACGGCGGCATTAAGGGAAGCCGCGTCGGGTATGGGGGGAAAAGTGCCGAATGAAAGAAGGCCGTAACTGGCGGGGTAATGTGAGAAGCGGTCGGAGCGGGCAACGGTGGCATTACGGAGTTAAGGGAAGCCGTGTCGGCCGGGGCAGGGACGCGGGAAAGACGGCGGGTTGGTGCGGGCGCTGGCTGCGACGGGGAAGTTGAACTGAGCAGGGGAGAAGAGAAGACGGCGGGAGAAGGTGGGAAAAGGGGCAATGTCGGCAGGAGGAAGAAAAGTTCGTAAAACAGTGTTGTCGGCATTAAGGAAAGCTGTGTCGGGTATGGGGGGAAAAGTGCCGAATGAAAGAAGGCCGTAACCGGCGGGGTAATGTGAGAAGCGGTCGGAGCGGGCAACGGTGGCATTACGGAGTTAAGGGAAGCCGCGTCGGCCGGGGCAGGGACGCGGGAAAGACGGCGGGTTGGTGCGGGCGCTGGCTGCGACAGGGGAGTTGAACTGAGCAGGGGGCAGAGAAGACGGCGGGAGAAGGTGGGAAAAGGGGCAATGTCGGCAGGGGGAAGAAAAGTTCGTAAAACAGTGTTGTCGGCATTAAGGAAAGCTGTGTCGGGTATGGGGGGAAAAGTGCCGAATGAAAGAGGGCCGTAATCGGCGGGGTAATGTGAGAAGCGGTCGGAGAGCGGGCAACGGCGGTTTTTTATCGTTAATTTTTCATTTTAGGTTGCCATCGGAGTGAAAAAAAACTATATTTACTGATGAGAAGAAGAGGATTAAACTAAATGCAGAAGATACTGTCTTGGATTTTTATGTTTATGTTTGCCGGGTTGGCATTTACGGTTTTTTTATATGTCGCCTCGATCATTGTTCCGATTTTGTTTTTCGTGGTTTTGGCCGGTTTTTTATGGATCCGCTACAAACAGCGCAAAGCGGTAAAGCTGATGTTTGAACGGAATGCCGGGCGCGAAAGGCAACATCCGAGGGGTGAGATCATTGACGCGGAATATGAAATTATTGACGATAACAAACATTAGAGGGAGTTAAGGCAATGAAGATCAACAAAGTTCTGGCTTTTGACATCGGGGGGACCAAAATTGCTTATGCGACGGTTGACAGAAACGGTAAAATACTGAACGAGGTTATTCGTCATCCGACGCCGGCGGCGCCGGGCGCGGCGGCGAAGCTGCTGAAGACCATTATTGCCCAGTTTGAAGATCAGATTGATGCGGTGGCGGTTTCTACCGCGGGGACGGTTGACCGGACCAATTCCCGGATTACCGGTTCGGTCGGCAACATGCCCGAAGGGTATATGGATACGGATTTCAAAGCGCTTTCGGCCAAGCCGGTGGTGGTGGAAAACGATGCTAATTCGGCCGTATGGGCGGAGCATGTTCTCGGCAACGCCAAGGGGCATGACAACGTAATTTTGTTGACCCTCGGCACCGGCGTCGGGGTCGGCATCATTGCCGACGGCCGGTTGTTGGTCGGCAAATCGGGCGCGGCCGGTGAAGTTCATTTTCCGGTGCGTTATGACAATAACCGTCTGTGCGGATGCGGACGCTACGATTGTTTGGAGATTTACATGTCCGGCAAGGCGCTCAGTCTGGAAGCCAAAGCCGCCTACAAAGACGACAACGCCACCAGTCATACGGTGATTGAGGGGCTGAAGCAAAATGCCCTGCCGGCGGTTACGGCTTTTCATAATTGGCAGGAGATGGTTAAAAACGGAATCGTGATTTTTGCCGACATTTTTGATCCCGAGGTTATTCTGCTCGGCGGTTCCATGGCGCATTTTATAGACTATAAACGGTTGAACGATGAGGCCAACAGAATGATCGTGACTACGCCGTTTAAGCTGAAAGAGGCTTCTTTTGAAAATGACGCCGGTTTGATCGGTGCGGCGTTGTTATGTGTGCAAAAGCTGGAGAAAAAAGCTGTTTAGACCGAGGGTTCCGTTGTTTTCGCAGCTTTTGGTCCGGCCGGGGTTTCCCCGGCCGGTTCTGCTTCCGGAGCGAAAAAGCTGACGGCTTTGTTTAACCGGACCATAAAGCCGCAGAGGGCGTTTTCGATTGCCGTCAGCGTTGTGTCGGTTATTTTGTGAGTGCCGGCAATAATCAGGTAGATGACCGAAGTTGCCCGATTGAGCGCTTTGAAAAACAGGCAGCCGGGGTTGCCGCGGCAGTCGGGCATCGTCTGTGAAACAGATTTTTCCGCTGCCGGAGGCATGTCCGTTTTTTCTTTCTCCGGCGCCGTATCTTTTGCCGTTTCGGGGTCGGGGGTACTTTCCGCCGGAGTGTCGGCCGCCGGCCGGTAGTCCGGGTTGGGAGTGTCGTTCATGACCAGCGACCAGCTTTTTTTGAGGCCGCCGTCTTCTTCTTTGTAAAGAATGTCAAACATATAAGGGCTGCCGTAAACCTTTTTGACTTTGAAGCTTTCGCGGTTGGCGGCAAAACTGCCGGAAGAGGCGAAGACAAGCGGCTGCCGGCCGCGGATGTCGTCGTCGGCGCTGACGTGCAGGCTGAGTGCGACTCTGCCGGTCAGGGAGCTGCCGATTTCAAAGCTGTCGGCGCTCATGTTTTCAATGTTGACGTCGATGTCGGCTTCGCAGTTTTGGCAGAGCAGGTGCTCAAACGACGCCCGGTCCCGGTATCCGTTGTGCATGTCCAGACGGGCGGCGGTGAGGCTGAGGCCGGCAGCCGCGGAAAATCCGCCGCGGCCGTAAGGGCCTTGCCGCAGTTGCAAAACGCCTTCCCTGACGATGATTTTTGAAGCGTTGTATACGGTGTTGTTAAGCCGGAATATGCCGCTGCCGCCGCCGTTGAAGAACAGGGCATAACCGCTGCCGCGGATATTGTCGTCAAAAATGTAGATGCCGTTGCCGCGGACGGAGAAAACAACGGATGTTTTGTCGATGTAAAAGGCGTTCGGGTCGGAGATGCCGGCGTTGTCGGTATAGTTGCCGCTGAAAACGGCGTTTTGCTTTCCGTCAATGCTGAAAGTGAGCGGTTTTTCGGTATAAACGGCGCCTCCGAAAGCGGAGTCTGCCGATCTGCCGCGGGCGCCGTTGCCGATGAAGACGGGGTTGGTTATCAGCCCGTCGACGGTACCGGAAACGCTGAGGGCGCCGCCGAGGACGCGTCCGGAATCCGAGGCCGCGGTGTTGGCGATGAAATTTGCGTTGCGGATGGTAAAGAGTTTTCCCTGCCGGGGAATGCGGACGGCGGCGCCGCCGGTGTCCGCAGATGCGGTTTGCAGCCGGTTGTCAACAAAATCGGCTTCAATCAGGTCGATACGCCCTTCGTTCAATACGGCACCGCCTGCCGCGGCCTTTTCTCCGTTTACCGAGTTGGCGGAAAATATGCCTTTGACCGACGTCAGGCTGCCGGTGTTGAGCAGGACCGCGCTGCTGCCGAAATCGCCTCTGACCCGGTTGCCGGCAAAAACGGCGTTCATGCGGGAAACGCTGCCGGCATTGAGCCATATGGAATTTTCGGTGCCGCCCGGATTGTTCAGGCGGTTGTCTGTTACGTTGACATTGACCAGGGAAATGCTGCCGGCGGCGGCGTTGACCACGGCGGCACCGGCGGCGAGCGGCCGTTCGGGATTGCGATTGTTGAGGCGGCTGCCGACGAAGTCGCCGTTAAGTTCTTTGACGAATCCCCGGTTATAAAAGACGCTTTGTCCGAAAGCCGTGCCGGAGGCGTTGTTGATGAAGTCGGCGTAAATTTTGTCGATCGTTCCGTCGTTGACCAGGGCAATGCCCGGTTTGTCGTCGTTATTGTGCCGCAGGCCGTTGAAGACGGCGGCAAGCTCTTTTAGGCTTCCGTCGTTTTCGCTGCGCGAACGGCTGAAAATGTTGTCTGCCGGGAGGCGGGTGCAGTCGTAGCGAATGAGTTCCGCGGCGGTGCCGGTCAGCGTATATGCGGTCAGACAGGGGGCGGAGCTTTTGCTTTTGTCAAAACTGATCCGGTAAGAAGAGGCCAGAGGACTCTGTTTGTCTTTATAAAGGCGGCTGAGTACGGGCGCGTATTCCGTGACGGCGAAGCTTGCGCCGGCCGGTCCGGGCAGCGAGAGCAAAACGGCTGTCAGCAAGATGCCGAAAACGGGTAAACGAAACATTGGTCAGATCCTGATACGGGTTATGTCTTTTTCAAGAATAAATCAAAACGCGAAAAAGACAAGAACAAACGGACGTTTGCCGATGGTTTGCGGAAAGAGGGGCGGCACGGAAAAAGGCCGCCGTTTGTCTGCGGCAGCCTTTTGAAGACGGAATAAGCGTTTCCTGGTTAGAAATTGTATCTTACGCCGAGAGAAAATTCGTCGATCGCGTCGATGAAAGACTTCTGAGTGTAAACATGGTGATACATGCCGCGAACGGACCAGTTTTCGTCAATGTTGTACTGAGCGCCGACATTTAAGCGGTAACCCAAAGTTTCTTCCTTGTCGGAACCGGCGCCGACCATTTTGACTTTCATTTCGTATTCACCGATACCGGCACCGGCAATCAGTTCAACTTCTCCGTCGCAGCCGAGCGGCAGGAAACCGAGGAAATCTACGCCGTAAGCCTGGAAAGCAGTGGTATACTTGTCTTCGTCATAGGTGTTTTTCTCTTTGCCGGAGTGCTGATAGAAAACTTCGGCTCCGAAGTTTCTGTGGAATTTTGCGCCGGCGACGAAGCTGACCGACTGATAATCGTCTTCAATGGCATTTTCGATGTCATAGGCGTAGTCGAAAGTGGAATAGTTGAAGTCCAAACCGGCATAGGGTCTGATTTCGGCGTTGGCATTGGCGGCAAACATGCAGGCAACCCCGGCCATTAACAAAGTTTTTTTCATAATCTTTTAGTCCTTTTAGTCTTTATTAAGTTTAATTTTATTGAATAATAATTATGTTTTGTTGATGCATATGATGTTTCAACTATCAATTTGTCAAGTATATATCACTAATATTTAAAATTGGTTAACGGATGTTTTACGAAGGAGAACGAGATGAAATATGTGACGCTGAACAATGACCGGAAAATGCCGGTGATGGGACTCGGAACCTGGAAGGCCGCGCCGGGGGAAGTTTATCAGGCGGTTCGCTGGGCGATAAAGATCGGCTATACCCATATTGACTGCGCGGAAATTTACGGCAATCAGGACGAGATCGGCCAGGCGGTTGCCGATGCGGTCAACGAAGGCGACATCAGACGGGAGGAGTTGTTTGTCACTTCCAAACTGTGGAACGACAGCCATGCGCCGGAAGACGTTTTGCCGGCGCTTGAAAAGACGCTGCAAGACCTTAAACTGGATTATCTTGACCTTTATCTGGTTCACTGGCCGGTAGCGCAGAAGAAGGGCACCGGGCTGCCGGAAAGCGGCGCGGACATGATTGCCCCTTCGGAACTGCCGCTTGAACTGACCTGGGCGGAAATGGAAAAGGCCAGGCGGCAGGGCAAAGCGCTGGCGATCGGTCTTTCCAACTGCGGGGAAAAAAGAATTTCCGCGCTTCTGGAAAAGGCGGAAGAAATGCCGGCGGTTTTGCAGATCGAATCGCATCCTTACCTGCCGCAGAACGAACTGATTGACTTTTGCCGCAAAAATATGATTGCGGTTACCGCCTATTCACCGCTCGGTTCCGGCCACGGCGAACTTTTGGCCGATCCGCGGATCGCCGAGGCGGCGGCGCGGCTGAAAGTGACACCGGCGCAGCTGGTGCTGGCCTGGCAGATCAACCGCGGCGTCGTGGTGATCCCCAAGAGCACGCATGTCGAGCGTCTGAAGGAAAACTTTACCGCGCTCGGCATTGAGCTGGACCGGGCGGATATGGAATTGCTGGACGGCATGAATAAAGATCTGCGTTATGTGACCGGCGAAAAATTTGCTTTCGGCGGCTATGTGCCGGCAGAAATTTTTGCCTGAGGCGGCGGCCGAAAAAAAGGAGCGGGTCATGAAGACCGGCTCCTTTTTCAGAGAGTGACAAGAGCGTCAATACGCTTTCACGTTGGCAACAGTGAGACCGTAAGTGCTTTCGTTGCCCCATTTTTTGTCGGCGTACTTTTTCGCTTTCGCGTTCTTTTCCATCTGCGCCACTTTGGCGGCGGTTGTGTTCTTCAGGAACTTGCCGCTCGAATCGTGGATCTTCCATTGCTTTTTGCCGGGCACTTTGGCGACGTAGCGGAAATCTTTGCCGTCGGCCTGTTCAAGTACGATAATCTTTTCCCATTCGGCGGAAAGCGGGCCGATGCCCCATTTCCCGTCCTTGGCGAAGAAGACGCGCTCACCGTGCAGGTAGAAGTCCTGATAAGGACCGAAGGCCGATTTTTCGCCGTTTTTCAGGTAGTATTTGCCGGCGGCGTTTTCAAGCATGAAATAAGCCGGAGCGTACGAAACCCTGTCGTAAGTCTGACCGGTTACCGATTGTCCTTCCGTGTCGAGCAGAGCCCATTTGACCGGGTCGTCGGCTTTTTGTCGTCCGAGCTGTGCGACCAGATAACCGTATTTGGCTTCAGCCTTAACGTAGAGCGGAGCGGTCAGCGTGGTTTCGGCACCGGCGGCTTTGATCCCTACCAGAGAAGTGTTTTCGGCCGTGTAGGTTACGAGGTTTTTCGTTCCGGCAATCGGCGTTTCAACGGATTTGAACCTGTTGCAGCTCACTGCCAGCAGGCAGGCGAGACATGCGAATACGAGCTTTTTCATAAGTGAAAAAATTTAGGAGTTAATAAAAGTTAAAAATCAAATACGTGACAAAATATATTTTATTTGTCTAAAACTGTCAATATAATTTAAATGACTTTTTTATTTTTGGCGGTTATATTTTACAACCGAATTGTCATCTTTACTTGTGGGGGAAAAATGGAGAAAATATCGTCGGAAGAACTGATCGCCGCGGTTGAATCCTGTTCGGAGATCGTAAAAACGGAAATCGACCGGGTGACTGCCGACAGCCGGCAGGCGGGCAAAGGGGCCTTGTTTGTTGCCGTGCGGGGCGAAAGGTTTGACGGTCATGATTTTGTCGGCCAGGCTCTGGACAAAGGAGCCGAGCTGGCTTTGGTGGAAAAACTGGTGCCCGGCGTACCGGCCGACCGGCAGGTGGTGGTGCGGGATACGCTTGAGGCTTACGGCAGGATCGGGGCATATAACCGTTCCAAATTCAAGGGAACGGTGATCGGGCTGACCGGCAGCGCCGGCAAAACCACCACCAAGGAAGAAATCAGGTTTGCGCTTTCCCGTTTCGGCAGCGTATATGCCACCTCGGGCAACCACAATAACCATATCGGGGTGCCGATGAGTTTGTGCGAGATGGATATGAACGCCGACTATGCGGTGATAGAAATGGGGATGAGTGCCAAAGGCGAAATTTCGCGCCTGACATCTTATGTTAAGCCGGACCTGGCGCTGGTGACGAATGTTTATCCGATGCATATTGAGTTTTTTGAAAATTTTGAGGGAATTGCCGAAGCCAAAGCGGAAATTTTCGAAGGACTGAAGACGGGCGGCACGGCGGTGATCAACGAAGATACCAATTTTGCCGACGTTTTGGAAAAACGGGCCTTGGAACACGGTGCCCGGGTGGTTAAATTCGGCCGCCGGCATCACTATGACGGAAAACTGGAACTGGAGCAGGACGGCGAGGCTCAGCTTTATAACGCATGGGCGACGCTGGCGGTGGTTGACGCGCTGGGGCTTGATGCTGATAAGGCCGCGTCGGCTCTGAAAGATTTCGGCGCGCTGCCGGGCCGGGGCAAGTCCTATCGGCTGAAACTGCCGGCCGGCGGCGTTTTTACCCTGATCGACGACAGTTATTCCGGGCAGCCGGAAGCGATGAAAATCGCCATTGACGGTTTGGACAAGATGTCGTGTGCAGGACGAAAAATCGCCGTTCTCGGCAAAATGGCGGAACTGGGAGAAACTTCCGAAGCCCGCCACAAAGAGATCGGCGAACGTTTGTCAGGCAGTTCGGTCGACATTGCGGTCGGCGTCTGCCCGGAAATGAAGACGATGCTTGCCGAGCTGAGGCCGGATCAGGAAAAGCATTATTTTGCGGACAAAGAGGGCGTGGCGGAATTTCTCTTAAATAATCTGTTGCAAAATAATGATATTTTGCTTATAAAAGGGGCCAGATATTCTTCAAAATTATATCAGGTTACCGATGCATTGCTGAAAGGGCTGGAAAAAGCATGAAATGTCCGTTTTGCGGTTTTTTGGATTCTCAGGTCAAAGATTCCCGTCTGACCGAGGACGGCGCCTGTATCCGCCGGCGGCGGGAATGCCCGGAATGCGGATCGCGTTTTACCACCTTTGAACGGGTGCAGCTGCGGGAACTGGTGGTGGTCAAAAAAAACGGCGACAAAGAACGTTTTGACCGCGAAAAACTTGAGCTTTCCCTGCAGCTGGCGGTGCGCAAGCGACCGGTTGCCCCCGAGCGGGTGGAAAAAATCGTTACCTCCATTCAGCGCCGGCTGGAAAGTTCGGGAGAAACGGAAATTTCCTCGCGCGTAATCGGGGAATACGCAATGGAGGCGCTGGCCGCTCTCGACAATGTCGCCTATGTGCGTTTTGCTTCGGTTTACAAGGATTTCTGCGAAGTGAGCGATTTTGAGGAATTTGTGGCACAGATTGATGAGATGGCCAAACCAAGGGACAATAAGGAAAAGGAATAGGAAATGGCAAAATTCGTTTCGGAAAAAATCAAAATGAGAACCTCGGCCAGACTTGCCGCGGTGCAGGCAACCTATATGGCCGCCTACGGCCAGCTGCCGGTAGACGAGGTAATAAAAGAGTTTTTAAACGGAGAAGTCGGCCGTTTTGTGATTGAAGACAATCCGGAAAACGGCAATGAGGAATTCCGCGAAGTAGAGCCGATGGACAAAGCCTATTTCGAAAAGCTGGTGCGCGGCGTGCAGGGCAACAAGGAAGAGCTGGAAAAGTCGCTTAATCTGTTTTTAAATGCCGGCCGGACGCTGGAACGGCTGGACGGCACGCTGCAGGCGCTTTTGCTATGCGCCGTTTATGAAATCAACAATACGCTTGATTTGGACGTTAAAGTGGTGATTCAGGAATATGTCGACATGGCATATGCCTTTTTCTCCAAAGGCGAGCCGAAAATGGTCAACGCCCTTTTGGATCAGATTGCCCGCGAAGTCCGCAGCGCCTGAGGAGAGAGTCTGAAAAATGGCAAAACTGAAGATATACGAATATCCCGATCCGGTGCTGAAGCAAAAAGCGGCGCCGGTGGAAAAGGTGGACGACGGGCTGCGCCGGCTGCTTGACGATATGCTTGAAACCATGTACGCCGCCGCCGGGGTCGGACTGGCCGCGCCGCAGGTCGGGGTTTTGAAAAGAGTGATTGTCATCGACACCCATGATGAGGAAGAAGGCGAGGCACCGCGGCCGCTGTTTCTGGTTAATCCTGAAATCATCGCCCGTTCGGAAGAAAAAATCTGTCATGAGGAGGGCTGTCTGTCGGTGCCCGACCAGCATGCGGAAGTAATGCGCTTTGCCGAAGTCCGGGTACGTTATCTGGACTATCACGGGGAAGCAAGGGAAGTGGCGGCCGACGGTTTGCTGGCGATTGCCCTGCAACATGAAATCGACCACTTGGACGGGATTTTGTATATCGACCGCATCAGCCGGCTGAAGCGGCAGATGCTTTTGAAGAAACTGCAAAAAATGCGGGCGGAGGAAAACGAAGAATGAAAATCGTGTTTATGGGAACGCCGGAATTTGCTCTGGCGGCCTTAAAGAAGCTGGCTGCCGAACATGAAGTTTTGGCCGTTTACACTAAAGAACCGAAAGTTTCCGGCCGCGGCAACAAACTGGTGAAAACGCCGGTGCATTTGTGGGCGGAAGAGCAGGGTATTGAAGTACGTACGCCGAAAACACTGCGCAATGCCGAAGAACAGGCGAAATTTGCCGCGCTCGACGCCGATATGGCGGTGGTTGCCGCCTATGGTCTGATATTGCCGCCGCCGGTGCTGGAAGCCTTTCCTTTCGGCTGTGTCAACATTCACGGTTCGCTGCTGCCGAGATGGCGCGGCGCGGCGCCGATCCAGCGGGCAATTGAGGCCGGCGACGAAAAAAGCGGCATTACGACAATGAAAATGGACGCCGGGCTGGATACCGGCGACATGCTGCTGAAAGGCGAAACCGAAATCACGCCGGAAACGACCGGCGGAGAACTGCACGACAAACTGGCGGAGATCGGCGCGGAGCTGATTGTCCGGACGTTGCGCGAGTGGAATGATATCAAGCCGCAGAAGCAGGATGATTCCCTGTCCTGTTATGCCGCCAAAATCGATAAGGCGGAAAGCCTGCTTGATCTGGCCGTGCCGGCCGCGGTGCTGGAGCGGAAAATTCGTGCGTTTAATCCCTATCCGGCGATTTATTTTGAGCATAAAGGGGAGCGGTTTAAGATTTTGCGGGCCGCGGTCAGCGAAGAAAAAGTCGGGCAGGGAGAAATTGTCTGCCGCGGCGGACGGTTGTTTGCCGGCTGTATCGACGGAGCGTTGGAAATTACGGAAATCCAGCGGCAGGGCAAAAAAGCGATGAGCGCCGCCGAACTGCTCAGGGGATATGATTTTTGAGCGCATCGGGAAAAAAGGAGCCGGAAGAAGACGGCAGTCAGGCCGATAATGCCGAAAAGCTGTCGATAAGTCCGAAAGAGGACAACCGTAAAGCAGGTGAAAATGCGGCGGCGGAAAATGACGAAGGAGAAAAGGCCCGCCGGCAATATGAGAAAATCATGTTGTTTGTCATCGGCTGGTTTACGGTGCCGTTTTTGACCGGCGGCGTGTGGTATGATTTGTTCGGCGGACTTGATGCGGGGGAAGTTTGGCAGCGGCTGACGCATCCGCGCGAGTTGATTGATGCGCTCGGAATCTACACGATTGCTTTTGCATCGTTCGGCTATCTGCCGGCAAAGATCAGCAAGGCCGGTTGGGGTAAGCGTATATTTTATTTCATTCTTTTTTATTTTCTGCTCTGTCGGCTGGTTGATTTTCTGTTTTAGCCGTTTTGAAAATCAAAAAACAACGGCAGGCCTTTTTTCTTCATAAGCCACCGTTTATTTAGCATATTTTTTTATGTCAGCAAAACGTAACACTAAAGTTTAGTAACTTTTAAACATTTTGTTTTCAAGTTATTTTTTTTATTTCTCACAAAAAATTTTTTTTCTTCATAAACGGTGGTTTATGAAGATTATGAAAAAGGTTTCGATTATCTCTCCCTGTTATAACGGCGCCGGATATCTTGCCCGTTTTCTGGATTCTCTGATGCAGCAGGATTATGCGGACGTGGAGTTTATTTTCGTCAACGACGGTTCAACCGATGACACCGAAAATGTTTTTTCCGCGTATAGGCCGCGTCTTGAGGCTAAGGGCTGGAAGGTAGTGTATATAAAGCAGGAAAATGCCGGACAGGCGGCCGCGCTTTCCGCCGGACTGAAGGTGTTTACCGGCGAATATCTGATGTGGCCGGACAGCGATGATATCCTTTATGCCGGTCATATTGCCAAAAAAGTGGCGTTGATGGAGGAAAATCCCGCCGCGGGGATTGGTTTCTGCCGGCTGAACAAAGTTAACGAAGAAAATCCCGACAAACCGCTTTGCGTGCTTGAGCGGCGTCAAAACGGCACGAATGACGATTTTGCCGGAGATTTACTGATCTGCCGTAATATCTTGTGGCCGCCGGTCGGTGCGATTGTGCGTGCAAGCGCTTTTTTGGAGGTTAATCCCGGGCGGGAAATATACGCCGGAGCGGCGGGGCAGAACTTTCAGATGTTTTTTCCGCTGGCGGTCAGGTATTCCGCCTGTTATTCGCCGGAAATACTGGGCGCCTACCTGATCAGGGAAACTTCTCACAGCCGGCAGCAGACGGATTATGTTAAACGCCAGTTTGACCATGAAGACACATGGATACACACGATTATGCGTGCACCGCTTTCCGATCAGGAAAAAAGCAAAGCCATTATCCGTACGGTAAATTATTTTGAACGATTGAAGGACGTTTATTGTAGAAAAATTTTCCCCTCCGCGCCGGGGAAAAGCAGAAAATCACAAAAAATCAGATTATTCGGTTTTATTCCGCTGTTAAAAATCTGCCGTAAGAAACACCGGACGGTGGTGAAGCTTTTTGATTTTATTCCATTTTTGAAGATAAGGTAAAATATGCAAATTCTTGATGATATGAATGATTGTACCGGCTGTTCGGCCTGTTTTAACGTTTGTCCGAAAGCGGCAATTGAGATGAAGTCGGATGTCGAGGGGTTTAAGTTTCCCGTTATTGATGCGGATAAATGCGTAAACTGCGGTTTGTGCCGCGAGGTTTGTCCGGTTGTCAGCGCCCGCTTTGAAAACAGTGCCGCACCGGCGTGTTATGCCGCGCAGGGAAGCGACGAACTGCGCGCGGCATCTTCTTCGGGCGGCGCTTTCGGCATTTTGGCGGAAAGCGTTTTGAAGGAAGGCGGAGCCGTTGCCGGCGCGGTTTTTCGCGAAGATTGGACGGTTGAACACGTTGTCGTTGACAAAATGGACGAGTTGTGGCGCCTGCGCGGTTCAAAATATATGCAGAGCGATATGGGAAATTGTTACCGGCAGGTGAAAACTCTGCTCGACAAAGGAACGAGAGTGCTTTTTTCCGGCACGCCGTGCCAAGTGGCGGGGCTTCGCTCTTTTCTTAAAAAAGATTACGGTAACCTTTACTGTCTGGACATCATTTGTCACGGCGTGCCGTCGGCGCAGATGTTTTTGGAGAGTCTGCGGGAAAATTTCGGCAGCGAAAAGAATGTTGACTTTTTCACTTTTCGCAATAAAACGAACGGGTGGAACAGGTGGCATTCGCTGAAAATTTCGGCCGGCGGCAGCGAGCAGATCATAGAAGGCAAAAACTATCCTTATATGGCGTCGTTTCTCAAAAACTTATGTCTCAGGCCAAGTTGCGGCCGTTGCCGTTTTAACCGTCTGCCGCGGCAGGGGGATCTGACCGTCGGCGATTTCTGGCTGGTAGACAATGTTGACAGTCGGCTGAACGATGACAAAGGCACCAGCGTGATCCTTGTCAACAATGAAAAAGGGCGCAGGCTTCTTGACGCCGCCGCCGCAAAATTTAAGCTGTTGGAAAAAGCGCCGCTGGAGAAGGCCGTTGACGGCAATCCGAATATTGTTGCCTCCAGCAGACACAACCCCGCCCGAGACGTCTTTTTCCATAATCGGGGACGGATGAGTTTGGCCGAAAATCTGGATTTTTGTGCAGCGGGCAAATTTGACGCCGCGATTCTTAACTTTTGGCCGTACAGCAATTTCGGCGCGATCCTGACGGGGTATGCGCTGCAAAAGGCTTTGGATGAAATGGGCGTCAGCAACCGCCTGATCTGGTATATGAACCGGGCCAACGGCAACCATTTGGCGGAAACTTTTCTGCAATCGCATTTTAAGAAATTTGCAGACCGGTATATGAAGTATACGCCGCTGCTTGAAGACGAGGAATTGGAACGGCTTAATGAGCAGACGTCCTGTTTTATTGCCGGCTCCGACCAGATCTGGCGCAGTACCGCGCAGGGAAAAGACAAAGGCGTTTATTATCTGAGTTTTGCCGGGGACCGTGCGCGGAAAATAGCCTGTGCAGCGAGCTTCGGCATGGCCGATTTTATCGGTACGGAAGAAGACGAAACTCTGGCTGCTTTTTGGCTGCGGCGTTTTGACGCGGTATCCGTGCGGGAAGATGCCGGCCGGAAACTTTGTGCCGAAAAGATGGGTATTGACGCAGAGGTGGTGATTGATCCCGTTTTTTACATTGACCGAAAGTATTATGATGAAATGGCCGACAGTGTCAGTCCGGAATTGCCGCAAGAATATGTGCTGGCCTATTTTCTGGGCAGAAAGCTGCCGGAAAATGATCAGATGGCGGAATATTATGCCAGAAAGCTTGGTCTTCCCCTGATTTATCTTTCGCCCAAGGAAATGACTACCGAAGAGTGGCTGCATTATATTCGCGGTGCCCGTCTGTTGGTGACAAATTCTTTCCACGGCGTCTGCTTTGCGGTGATATTCGGCCGGGAGTTTGTTTCTGTGGCGGCAAGGACGATGGCGTTTTCCCGTTTTGAAACCGTGCTCGGCCGGTTGGGGCTGGAAAACCGACTGCGGCCGGCTGCCGAAACGGCCGTTTCGGGGAATTTTGATTTTACGCCGATTAATTGGAAAGACGTGCGAAGACGTATTGCCGCGGAAAAGGATAAGGCTTTGAGCTGGCTGAAACAGGCTTTGTCGACGTCGAAAACTTCGCTTCCGCCGTTTGAGGACAGGCTGCTCGGAAAACTTTGTCGCCGGCTGGCGCTGACGCAGGCGGCGGCCGACAAAAACGGCCGCGATAACGGTCCGAATTATCGGATGCTGCTGGCCGTTATTGATTATCCGCGTTTGCGACGGCGTTATTGGCGTTATAAAATCCTTTCCAAAATAACCTTCGGCAAGACGCGTAAAAAATATAAGGAAAAACGCAAAGAACTGAAACAAAAGTTGAAGCAGGTTCGGCGTTTCAGAAAAGATATCGGACGGTAAGCCGCATAGCGCTTTTGCCGGAAAGATAAGGGCGCCAGTCTTGGCCGGCGAGGTTGCGGCAATTCCGGAAAAACGTTAAAACCCGTTGAAAATCAACGGGTTTTAACTTTTTTTTGCCTGTAGCAGAAAAAGGTACGATAAAATGCGGCGGAAATCAAGACGAAAAAACAAGGGAAAGCGGAGAAAATTTCTATAACTATCTATCGTACAATATTTTACATCAC
>MNTV01000028.1 GCA_001917175.1 Azospirillum sp. 51_20 | reverse complement strand
AAGGACGAAAACAGGAGTAAAACCGGAAAAAGCGGGGCAGGATTGGGGGAAAATCGGAAACAAGAGCGAATGCGGTATAAGGGTAAAGGACGAAAACAGGAGTAAAGCCGAAAGAAGCGGGACGGGATTGGGGAAAAATCGGAAACAAGAGCGAATGCGGGTATAAGGATGAAGGACGAAAACAGGAGTAAAGCCGGAAGAAGCGGGGACCGGCGGAAAGGAAGCTGGCGTGGGAAGAGTAAATTTTGCACGGCCGGTGCAGAGCAGTTTTAAACAACGAAGAAACAAAAACCCCCGCCGGAGGATGGTTCCGGGCGGGGATTTTATTTCACCGGTATATTTATTTTGACGGCGTAATGATTTGCGGCAATCCCTGCGCTTTGCGCTTGGCTTCCGCCTGTTCCACTTTTTCGAACAGTTTGCGGCCGGCCTTGCGCAACAGCTTATGCAACAGCTTCTGGGCAATTTCCTGCTCGTTTTCGCCGCTTTCAAACAAAACGAAGCGGTTTTGATGTTCGGAAAAGGATATTGACGAATTTTGCACCTGCAATTGCAGGGAAACTACCATCTGAATGCGTTTGGTCTGCGAGTTGAGAGCATCGACCTTGGCCTTCAGCACCTTGGGCAGGAACACGTACCCTGCCGCGCCGGGGTTGTCCACCAGCCGGTAGCCCTCGGTGTCGGCAAACATGTCTTTTAACACCTGCGACGGTTTGGCCGAATGGGTATTGTTGTTAAATTCGACCGGACCGACGTAGACGTTAGCCTTTTCCTCAACCGCGGGAACCGGAGCAGCGGGCTGAGCCGCCGGCTGAACGTTTTCGGCAGTCACCGGCGTCGGCGCCGTCGCCGGCATTTCCGGTTCGACTTCCGCCGTCGGCCGTGTTTCGTTTGCAGAGGCATTCGTTTCGACCGCTTCCGGCGTTTCGGCCGGCGGCGGAGGCAGTTCGCCCAACGACATTTCTTCGTTTTCGGACAACGCGTCGTCCGAGGCGGCGGTCTCTTCCGTTCCGGCGGCCGGCGACGGCGCGCTTTCTTCCGCCTTCACCTCTTCCCCGCCGCCGTAAACGACCGGCAACGCGTTTTCACCGCCCGGCAAAATCTCCGTGCTCAAAGCGGTTTCCGTTTCCGCCGCTTCGGCGGCCTGCCGTTCCTGTTCCAGTTCTTCGGGACCGCTGTAAAGAACCTCCGCGTCGGGTTCGGCCGGCACGGCCGGCTCCAGCTCGTCTTCTTCGGTCAGCACCTCTTCTTCAATGCCGGCCGCTTCCTTAATGTCATATTCCGGCGCCGGAGTATTGGGAGAATAGTTGGCAACCACGGTGTCAATGTCCGAAGCCAAAAGGGCGCCGGTAACCTTGACGCACAGTTCCTTGTCGTTCTGACTGGTGGTGCGCACCATCAGGTCCCGCACATAATTGTCAACCAGATTGTAAACGATCACGTTAAAATCGTGTTCCAGCATCCGGGAACGCACGTCCGCCAGATTTTCCACCTGACTGACGGCCTTGTAACTGGCTTTGTCCGTCACCCTCACCCGGATGCTTGACTTTGACTGCCCGGGCACGAACTTTTCACAGGCTTCGCCCTTGATTTTGACAATGTCCGCCGTGCGCGCGGAAAAAGCCAGCACCCCGAACAAAGCCACCGATGCAACCAATAAACCCGCTTTCAATTTACCACCAACTTCTGTCATCATTTTGAACCTGACGGATGCTTTCCATCCAGCTGCCTACTTCATTGCCGCCTTTGTCCGACAGCACCATTTTATATTGCAGAACGTCGCCCGGCACGTCTTTGACGTTCAGCCGGCTGACCGTAATGTCCAGCCAATAGTCGGCGTCTTCCCGCACGTTGACCAGGGTGAAAGCTTTTGAGCCTTCGATAATTTCCCTCGTCACCTGCCGGGAATGATAAAAACCGTCGGGAATATGCGCGGCACCGGCCTTTTTGATCTGCATGACGTAAAGTTTCGGGGGCATCGGCTTTTCATAAATTTCGGTCGTCTGGTCGAGCATTTTGTTGGTTACCCGCGCGGCGATCACCGAATACATCTGCGGCGCGGAAGTTTCCTCATAAAGGTTGCTCAAACCGTAAGGCGTTTCGGTAACGAAACGCGGCCGCGGCGCCTGCTCTTCCCGCTCAGGCTGACGGGGAAACATATTCTGCCAGGTGGTGCATCCGGCCAAGGCGCCGGCTGCCAGGACAACAAACATTTTTTTCATGAGTTTTTAGCCTTCCTTTATGAAACAAGTCGTAAGCGGAGTATACGCAATAATTATTATTTTCTCAATCAAATTTTTGCCGTCCGCGGAATTTTTGACAGTTTTATTGCTTTTATTTTTTTTATGCTTTATATTCGGCGTCAGATTTTCAACCGACAAACAAGGCGCTGACAAATGGTTCTCACTTTTACGGTCATTTTGCTCGGGCTGCTTCTGCTGATCCCGCCTTTGAAAAAAAACAGCTTTTACATGGTGCACGCCGGGCTGGTCATTCTGGCCGCCTATTATGTGGAAAACCGCTGGTTTACGGTCACCCCCTTTCATCCCAAAACCCTGCTTCTGTTCCTCGTTTTTCAGCTGGCCTCGATCAACCTCGTCACCTTTGTCGCCTACGGCGTGGACAAACGGGCGGCGCAGAAAGGCGACTGGCGGGTGCCGGAAAGCAACCTGCATACGCTTGAGTTTCTCGGCGGCTGGGCGGGCGCCCTTCTGGGGCAGAAGTTCTTTCACCATAAGTCGAAGAAAAGAAGCTACCAGACCTTTTTCTGGATGATGATGCTGTTTGAAGCCGCGCTTGTTTTCGTCATTTTAAGATTTTTACACATAATTTAGGACTATCATGAAAACAAAAGACTTTCTCCTGGAACCGGAACCGCAGCAAAAACTGAAATTTTCCGACCATTACCGGCAGATGTGGCCGTTTGTCAAACCTTACTGGATACGGGCGCTGCTCGCAATCCTGATCTGCATTCCCGTCGGCGCGCTCGACTCGGTGATCGCACTGGCCTTAAAGCCCTATATGGACAATGTGCTGGTGGACAAGAACACCGCTTCGCCGATCTACATTCCGGTCCTTATCGTCGCCTTTACCACCGTGCAGGGTTTTCTCAACTACGCCGCCACCTATCTCAACACCTGGGTCGGCACCCGCATCAACCACGATCTGAAACGGGCCTTGTTTAAAAAACTGATGAGCTTTGAACCTTCCTTTTTCGACAGGAATCCGTCGGGCGTTATCATCCAGCGCTTTGCCGGCGACGCCGACACCGCCTGTCTGGGACTGCTCGACAATCTGAAACTTTTCGTTTCCCGCTTTTTTTCCTCCCTGTCGCTTATCGCGGTGCTTATTTACAATTCCTGGCAGCTTTCGATCATCGCCATCGTGGTGCTGTTGTGCGCCTTGCTGCCGCTGACACAGGTCAAACGCCGCATCAAGGGGCTGATCAAGGACACCATCAACCGTTCTTCCTGCATTCTGACGCATTACAACGAATGCCACGCCGGCAGCAAAACCATCGCTTCCTACAACCTGCAGGAAAGAATGTACGGCCAGTTTAACGAAATTTTGCGCACGCTGTTCAAACTGACAATGAAAATGGTCAAAAAAACCGGCTGGATGACGCCGCTTATGCATGTGGTGGTTTCCATCGGCGTCGGCGCTGTCATCGGCTACGGCAGCTACCTGATCGTCAACGGCACCATCACTTCGGGCAACTTCGTATCTTTCATCACCGCCCTGATCATGCTCTATACCCCGATCAAGGGAATCGGCAAAAATTTCAACAACGTGCAAATTTCCTTTCTGGCAATCGAACGGATTACCGACGTGCTCGACCTTGAATCCGACATAAAAGACAAAGACAACGCGCTGGAGCTGAAAACCGTTCAAAAGGAAATCAAATTTGACCACGTCAATTTCGAATATCAGGAAAACGTACCGGTGCTGCGCGATATCTGTCTGAACGTCAAAGCCGGCTCGACGGTGGCGCTGGTCGGCAATTCCGGCGGCGGCAAAACCACCATCGTCAACCTGCTGCCCCGTTTTTACGACGTCAAAGGCGGCAGTGTGTCCATTGACGGAACCGACGTCCGCGACTATTCGCTGCAATCGCTGCGCGACAAAATCGCCGTCGTTTTCCAGGACAACTTCCTGTTTTCGGGCACCATCCGCGACAACATCCTGCTCGGCAAACCGGACGCCGGCGACGAAGAAGTTCAAAAGGCGCTCGAAATGGCCTATCTCGACGACTTTGTCCGCGAACACGAAAAGGGTCTGGACTGCGACATCGGCGAACGCGGATCGGCGCTCTCCGGCGGACAGCGGCAGCGGCTGGCAATTGCCCGCGCGCTGGTCAAAGATGCGCCGATCGTCATTTTGGACGAAGCGACCTCGGCCCTTGACAACCGCTCGGAAGCGGTGGTGCAGAAGGCAATTGACAACCTGATGCAGGACCGTACCGTATTTGTCATCGCGCACCGGCTTTCCACCATCCAGAACGCCGACCTGATCGTCGTTTTAAACAACGGCGAAATCGTTGAAACAGGCACCCACGACGAACTGATGGCAAAAGAAAACGGCGCCTACAAAAACCTTTACGAAGCCCAGTTCAAAAGCAAGTAAAATCCCGCCGGCTTTATATCCGCCGCTTCCGACTTCCCCGCCCGGCCGCACAGGCTCAAGGGGGACGGAACGGCAAACCCGGCTCAGACATTTCCCGGCAAACCGGAATTCAACCGGCTGCAAAGCTTGGATTTGACCATGATCAAAGGCGCGGGGCAGTGTTGTCCCGGCACCAAGGCATTCAGCCCCATACCTTCCAAGTCCCCAAGGTTTTCCGCGAGGAATGCAATCAACGGAAAAAAACGGCACACCGGGCTTTGACGACATTTTACGTTTTTCCGCCGCCCAGCCACACCGCTGCCTTTTTTTCAGGAAAAATCCGCCCGCGGTTTATTCGTACAGACCGGGAAGCAGCCGCTCGTCCCCTTTTTTGCGCTTTGCGCGGCGTTTGTCGGCAGCGGCAAAAGCTTCCATAAACGCCGCCGGGTTATAGTCTTCCCCGCGGCCGGAATAAAGCGCCTTTTGCAGTTTTTGCAGTTCACCGGCAAACGCCCGGTCGTCCGCAAGCGCGGCGACGTCGTCAAGATTGCGGACTTCGGCGTCGGGAAAAGCCTTTCTCGCCCAGGCCAGCACATTGTCGCGGACGGCGCGCAGGTCATTGCCGCGAACGGCTTTGGCAACGCTAACCGGCTTTTCGGACTTTTTCTCCGTTTCCGTTTTCCGGGAATGTCGTCCGAGAACAAACCAGACAACCGTCATGCTGACGGCAATGCCGCCGGCAAACGCCGCCAGCAGATACCATAAAAGCGGTGCGGAAGCGGTTTGAACCGGGACGGACACCGTTTCTCCGCCGGCAGGAACGGCAGGCGCTTTCGTTTCCGCCGCCGGAACGGCTGCCGCCGGCACCGCCGCCGCTCCCGGCGCAATATTGACGACAACCGCCGGCAGCACCGCCTTTTCCATTTTGCGGGTGTTGACGTTATACCAGTTGACGGCAATTTCGGGAATCGTCACCCGGCCGCTTTTCTCCGGAATGTAAACGGTTTTTATTTTCATTACCGAAACCACGTCGTCGCCTTTGACTTCGCTGCGGGTTATCGGCTTTTCCGGATACTGCTTCATCCCGCCGACTTCGGGAAAACGAATTTCCGGCAGCTGGGTGTCGATTACGCCGGTAACCCGGAGATAGACTTCCCGGCTGACGGCCTCGCCGCTTTTAAATGCCGGCATTTTCTGCTGCCAGTCGGAGTAAATTTCCGCCTTTTTGGCCGGCAGCCACCAGTTGCCGTTGTTTGCCGCAGGAATTTTTCCCACCTTGATGTCGATCGGCCGGGCTTTAAGTACAATCGGCACCCGGCGGCCGAACATGTCCAGTCCGAAAGCGTCGTCGTTCAGTCCGCTGAAAGCGCCGAGCAGACGCTGCATGGAGTTCCGACCGGCATCGGGATCGGCATAATAACCGTCAAAACGGACTTCGGGAATCACCAGATTGCCGCTTTTCTGCGGAAACAGGGCGTACTTAAAGGTAATTTCCCGTTCTTCCACACCGTCTTTCAGGCGGGTGGAAATGACCGGATCGCCGAGCGCGCGAATGATCCATTCGTCGGCATTTTCGCTCAGAAACTGCGGGGCGTTGCCCTGCAGGGCCTCTTTGGCGGTAATTTTAAAGGTATAGTTGATTTGCTGCTGAACCAGCGGATCGGAATTGCTGATGCTGCGGCTGACGGAAAATTTCGGCGCCGCGGGTTTTCCGTCCTTCGCCGGCGGCAACCCGTCGGCGGCAACGACCTTAAGAGTGATCGGCCGACTTTCCGCTTTGCCGACGGAAAGCGGCGGAATGGTAAAGGCGCCGGTTCGGTCGGCCGCCATCGTCACGTTCCAGATATAAAGTTTTTTCATTTTCCCGTTGGTATAAATCCCCTTATAGGAATTGGACACCATGTAAACGGTAAAATCGCGGTTGAGCGGCGAAAAATCCGGTTTTTCGCTGCCGGGATCGCCTTCATACTCCAGACTGAGAACAAAAGTTTCCCCCACCGGCACCGGATTGCGGTTGAGTTTTGCCGTCAGCGTACCCGCGGCAAATGCCGGCGCAGCAATGAAAAAATTCAGAATCAGAAGCCAAATCCACTTTTTCATAGTCAGTTATCCTTATAACGGTTTTTCTGATATTCTTTGAGAATAAAGGCGCGAAGCAGACCGCCGGCGTCTTCGGGAATGTCGCGGAACTGCTGTTCCCTGGCCTGCGCGGCCTCGCTGTAGCCCTCGCCGTCCCGGTCATTCTTTTCTTCACCGGCGGCGGCCGCTTTCGCTTCCGCTTCGGTCGGCGCGCCCCGTTCTTCGGGCTGCGGCGCCGTCTGCCGGCGCTCGTTTTCGCCGCCGTTTTGCTCATTGCCGTCCGAGGACTGCGGCTGCTTGTTTTCGCTGCCGGCCTCTTCCTCACCGCTGCCGCCGGAAGCGGAAGACTGCTGCGGCTGCCGGTTCTGCTCTTCGTCGCCGCCGTCCGGCTGCTCGCCGGAAGCCGCGTCATTCCCGTTCTGTCCGCCGTCGTTTCCCGCCGAAGACTGCTGCTCCCGTTTGTCCTGATCCTGTCCGCCGCCCGAGGACTGCTGCTGTTGCTGCTGTTGTTGTTTCTTCAAATATTCCAGGTTGAACCTGGCGTCTTCATGTTCCGGCGCCGTTTCAAGGACTTTTTCATAACTTTTGATCGCTTCCTCTATTTTGCCGCTTTTGGCCAGCGCGTTGCCCCGGTTATAAAGGCTTTCGGCATCGCTGCCGGCAAAATGTTTTAACGCCTCTTCAAAATTACCGGCGCGGTAGTAAGAAGACGCCTTCCAGGCCGGATCCCGGAAACTCGCCGCCGCCCGTTCAAACTCCTGCCGTTCAAAAGCCCTCATCCCTTCCTGATCGTCGTTAAGGAAAAAACCTGCTTCGGCCGAACCGGCAAAAGCCAGCAGCAGAACCACCGAAAGAATCCCCCGGCGGAAAAAATAAAGCGCGCAAAACAACGGAACAATCAGCAGATAATAACCGGCGTCCTCCCAGATTTCCTTTTCGTTTTCACTCTCCGTCAGCTTCCGGCCGCCGTTTTGCGCCAGCCAGGACGACAGCCGCGGCAGTCCGGAAACGACGCTGACATAAGCGCCGCCGCCCTTTTCCGCAATCATTTTCAGCTTTTCCGATCCGGCGGCGGCAACGTCAACCACGCTCACCCGATAACCTTTGGCATAGGCGCCGGCGGCGGAGATCATCGCCAGATTGAAATCCTGACCGACGTCGGCCGCCAGCACCACGATATTGCCCTTGTCACGGCCGGATTCCCGCAGCCGTTTGACCGCATAGTCCAGCGCCCGGTCCAGGCGGTCGCCGTTTTCCGGCACGATGTCGGGCGTCACCGCCCGCAGCAGATTGTCAATTACCCGTCCGTCTTCGGAAAGCGGGCTGATCAGAAACGGTTCATTGGTATAAACGACCAGCCCGCTCTCCGTGCCGGAAAGCGTTTTCAGCAGGTCGGAAACGGCATATTTGGCCCGCGCCAGACGGTTGGGCGTCACGTCGGTTTCATCCATGTCGGAAGAAAGGTTCAAAAGAAACATAACCGGATTTTCCGGCGTAAAAACCGGAATTTCCCTTTTCTGCCAGCTGGGACCGGCCAGCGCGACGATCGCCCCCAGCATGCCGGCCAGCAACAGCCCCGCGGTCAGACTGCGCTGACGGGAAGAGCCCCTGACCAGCAGAAAGTCCAGCAGCTTCCGGTCACAGACGCTTTCCCAGGCAGAGACGTTCTTCATCCCGGCAAAAAAGCGGAAACAGCCGGCCAGCGGCACCGCCGCCGCCAGCAGCCACCACGGGCGAAGGAAATGAAAAGCGCTTAAGAACTCTTCCATCTAAATTCCCTTTCTTCTCAAAAACACGGTCAAAAACGACAGCAGCAGCGCCGCCGACAGCGGCCAGTAAAACAGGTCTTTCGCCTCGCGCACGAACTGGTCTTCGTTTGCGCTCGGTTCCAGACGGTCGATTTCGGCATATATTTTCTGCAGTCCCTCGGTATCGCCGGCGCGGAAATAGTTGCCTTTGGTTTCTTCCGCCAGCCGTTTCAGCCCTTCCTCGTCAATGCCTCCCGGCATTGCGATCCGCATGCCGAAAAGGGAACGGACAAAGGCGTTTTCGGCGCCGACGCCGATGGTATAGACTTTGACCTTTTCGTTGCGCGCCAGGTTTATCGCCTGCGCCATGCTCAGACTGCCGTCGTTGTTTTCGCCGTCGGTCAGAAGAATGATGATGCGCTCTTCGCTGCCGCCGCTTTCGCGGATGCTTTTCAGGGCCAGGCCGAGCGCGTCGCCGATTGAGGTCGAATTGCCGGCCATGCCGGCGTCCATCGAACGCAAAATCTCGCGCACGGACTGCCGGTCAAAAGTGACCGGCGACTGAAGATAGGCGCGGGTGCCGAACAGCACCAGTCCGATTCTGTCGTTTTTGCGCCGTTTGATAAAATCGTCGGCGGCCAGCTTGACAGCCGTCAACCGGTCGATCCGCCGGCGGTTTAAGACAAAGTCAGGCTCCCGCATGGAAGTGGAAATGTCCATCACCAGCATAATGTCGCGGCCGTAGTCCCTGATCCTCACCGGTTCGCCCAGCCACTGCGGCCGAGCGGCGGCAGCCGTCAGAAAAAGCCAGACCAGACACAGCCACCAAAACGCGGGAGAAGTTTTTTCCCCGCCGGCGGCGGCAGCGCGCCACATGCCGCCCGAACGGATGCTGATGTCGGCAATGTCCCGCAAAAACGGCACTCTCAGGGCGTCGCCGTGCAAGCCCTTAACCGGCGGCAGAAAACGCCGCACCAAAAACGGCAGCGGCAGCAGCAGGAACATCAGCGGACAGGCAAAGAGAATCATAAGTTTTCTCCAATCCAGTTTTGGCAGAAACGGTAAAGTTCGGCCACGTCTTGGTCGTCATACGCTTTGGAATCGGCGCTGATATAAGGCGCGTCAAGCAGCAGACGGGCGGTTTTGCCGGAAATTTTTTCTTTTGCGTGGCGGTTCAGGAACTCGATCCATTCCATGCCGAAAAGCGCCGCCGCCGTCTTATATTTGTACACGCAGATGCGCCTTAATATTTCCGACATTCTGACCGCCGACCCCAGATCCGGCCGGCGGGCTGCGGCAAGCAGCTTCAGGGCATAGCGCTTTTTGCTTCTTTGCAACAGGAAACGCGTCAGCCACGCCAGCAAAACGGCCGCCGCCAAAACGCCGGCCAGCACCCACCAGCCGTAAGCCAACGGGAAAAACGATATGTCGCCGGAAGGCAGATGAATGTCGCGCAATTCGGGTAAATTATCCTGCATAATCCAAGCCTTTCTTTTTTCTTCCCTTAAATTTAAGTTTTAATCGCGCAAATATCAAGACTTGATTATATGTAAAGAAAAACCCGGCGGATCCGCCGGGCAAAAAGTCAGGCCGCGCTTTTGGCGATCTGTTCGATCAAAACGGTAATATTGGTAATGAAAATCTTAACCGAAATGGCCAGCAGAATAATGCCGAAAAACTTTTGCAGCATATAAATAAAGCTCGGTCCCAGCTTTCGCTCGATCAGCTTGGCCAGGCGGATCACCACGAAAACGACGCCCATGTTGGCGGCGATCGCCAGCAAAACGTTGATGTCGGCAAACTGCGCGCGAATCGACAACAGGGTGGTCAGCGCGCCGGCGCCGGCTATCAGCGGAAACACCAGCGGCACGAAGACGGAATCTTTCGGTGTGTCGGGGCCTTCGCGGAAAATTTCAATGTCGAGGATCATTTCCATGGCCATCACGAAGATAATAAGCGAACCGGCAATCGCAAACGACGACATGTCCAGCTTGAACAAATGAAGAAAAAATTCTCCGATGTAGAAAAAACCGATAAACATCAGAAAAGACCACAAGGCAATTTTGCCCGCACGGATTTTTTTGCCCTTTCTTTTCAGCTTCAAAATGATCGGCACCGACCCCAAAACGTCGATAACCGCAAACAAGACGACAAAAGCGCTGACAAACTGGCGCATGCTGAATTCCGAAAACATGTTCAAAGCCCCCCGAAAAAAAATTTAAAGATGCTTTTTCTTAACACATAAAATCGTGTCGTCAATCTTTTTCAGTCGTAGAAGGCAGAATTTTTGTTAATCGTGTAAACATCTGAATTTTCCGGCAGATTGTACCAGACATACATCAGGTTGCGGTCGGGACAGCCGCGGCGGCACCAGCCGTCAAACGAACCGATCACCTGCCGCCCGAGCGGGAACGGGAAAACCCGGCGAATCGTGTTGTCGATTTTTTGCGACAGCGGAGAGGAAAAAGACGGCGAACCGACGATATTCATCACTACCGCGCCGTCCGGGGCGCTTCTTGCCTTCACCCGGGCAAAATATTCGACGGTAACCAGGTCAAGCGGAATGATATGGCGGCTGGAATAGGTGTCGAGCACGATCAGGTCAAACAATTCTCCGCTTTCCTTCAGGAACTGGTTGGCGTCCTGGACGACAAACTTTTTATTGTCCCCCAGTTTTTCCGGCAGGAAATGTTTTTCCGAAACGTCTTTCAGCGAGGCGTCGACGTCAACATAGGTATAACGGTTGAAGTCATCATTCAGCCCCATGGTAAAGCCGCCGGCGCCGATAATGAGTATCTTCTTCGGCGTACCGGTTTGCGGCAGCCGGGAGATGAAATTGTCCTCAACAAAGCGCACGTAACCGAAACGAAATTCCGGATCTTCCGACACTTTCGAAGCACCGCCGCCGTTCATCATCATTATTTTCGAACGGCCGTCGTCGGCTTCTTCCACCGAAATCGTCGACACCGCGTTGTTTTCGACGATATGGTACACCTCAAACAGCAGGCGGTCGCGGTTAAGCGAAAACGCCGCCAGCATGATGAAAAGCATCAGGACGATTTGCCGGCTGCCCAGCAGCCACGCGGTCAGAAGCGCCGCCGCGGCAATCAGCATCACCGTATGGTTGACGCCGATAAAAGGCATTAAAACCAACGTGGTCAAAATCGATCCCAACACCGAACCGACGGTGTCTACCGCCATGATCCGCCCGGTGTTGTTACGGTCAAAACGGTGCAGATAGCGGCTTAAAACCGCGGTAACCTTGCCGAACAAATAAGGCGCCGCCGACAACAGCAGCAGCGAATAAACAAAAGTCTGCGCCACGTTTGAGCGAATCCCCAGCCCGTTCATCGCCCAAAAATAAAGATCTATCAGAATATAAGAGGAAGCCAGCACCGACATCAGCGCGATAACGATAAAATCCGGCGCCAGAACCTGCCGGATGCGGTTGCGGCGAATCGACACCGTCGAGCCGCGGTAATAGCCGAGCGACATAAACGCCAGCAGCACCCCGATGATGATTGAGGCGGTGACTGCGGTGGAACCGACAAAACCGCTCAACTGGCGCATAACCGCCAGTTCCAGCGACAAACTGGCAAAACCGCCGGCAAACACCGCGCCGAACAAAACGTATTTTAACTTGGCCTTTGCGGACATCTCCGCCCTCCCGTCAGTACAGTTCCGATTATCAAGCTATAGCGGCAACCGCCCTTTTTAGCAAGAAATTTCCGCCGGCGGACGGATTTATGCGCTTGACCTTAAGAGATAAAGATTATAACTTGGGTTTGTGGGCATTTGCCAATGAGGGAAGTCATGCGAACGGAAACCAGACTAGCAAAATATCAGGAACGGCTGAAAAACGCCCCTCGGCCGCGGCGTTTTTCGCCCGGCGCATTCGTTTTCAACTCCTTTTACTATCTTTTTGCCGGCATGCCCGGGTGGTTTGCCCTGTATTTTTTCGGCGGGCTGTTTCTGATGACCGCCGGTTTTGTCCTCACCCGCAGTCTGTGGGTTGTGCCGGCAGTGATGGCGGCGTCAAGAATCGTCGGCGCCCTGACCGCCGACCGGCTGTATTACCGCCACATGCGCGCATTCATTGAAAGAAACCAGGACGTCAATTACAGCAAACCGGTAATCTTTTATCTGCTGCCCGTTCGCCGGCTGGTTGCCGCCTCGGTTTTGAGCGGCGGCCTGTTTGAGCTTTACTGGCTATACAAAAACTGGAAAGCCGTCCGCGAAGACGCCAAAGACAACGAAATCCGTCCGGCCGTTTACGGCTGGTTGCTGGGACCGTTTTTTGTCTGGCCACTGTTTAAAATTATCAGAATCAACCTCAAACGCAGCAAAACCGAAGGCAAAAGGTTTGTGCCGCCGGCCGTCGGCTATACGGCATGTTTCTGGCTGCAGATCGCATGTGCCGCGGCGGCTTCCGTTTTCGTTCTGCCGGCGGCGGGAACGTTTGCCGTCTGGGGCATTTATCTCGGCGCCTGGGCGGCCGGACTGACGTTTCTGTCATCCATACAGAAACGCATCAACTTTCACGACCGCAAAAGCAACCACAAACTGGAGCTCCCTGCCCGCTGGCAAAAAACGGAAATCGCCGTGGTCATCGTCGGCCTACTGCTTAACTGCGGCTTGTTTTTCATCCGCCTGCCGGCCGAGCAAAACGACGAAAATCTCGGGCTGGCGCTCGGCAGCACTTATCGGATGATGGAAGGCTATGCCGGATTTTGCCGCAAACAGGGTTACGAGATGACCCGTTTTCCGCAGGTTTATGCCGAATATTTCCGCCCCGAACTGGAAACAATCAACGCCAAACTGAAACCTTACGGCCTGACCATGGAACAAGCCTGGGAATTTTTCCGGGTCAGGCTGAACAATGTGATGGACGACAGCATCATGAGCGAATTCATGACCTTAAAGCCGGCCATCATCGAACTTATCGTCAAACAATACAAAGCGGAAAAGATCGACAACTTTGACGAAAACGTCGCCCGCGAATATTTGGAAAAGGAAATCACCCTGCCGGTGCTTTGTTCGGAAACCGACAACAACGCCCGCGTTATCATCGACAACAACGAAACCTATAAAAAATTTTTCCGCGAAACAGTTCAAAAAATAAAGTAGAAAACCTGCACCTCTGCAAGGAACATCAGTAAAAAAAGGACTCTCCCGGCCGCACGGCCGGGGGGTTTCGACACACGAAACACACCGCGAAACGAAACTCCCCTTATCCGGGACTCTTCCGCACGCGTTTTCTGCCGACGTCAAACAGACGGACGAACCCGAACAACAGCCAAAGCTCCCGGTTTCGGCTTCTCTTTATCGTCAGCAGCGGCAGCAGGCCGAACAGCCTGATCTTTACCGTTTCCTGCATCTTCGCTTCCGCCGCCGCCCAGAGTTCAGGATTGTCCCGACGGACAAAATTCTGAATGCGGATACTGGCATCCCTCATTTTTTCCCTTTGCAAATGGGAGGTGTTGCCTTCGTGGTTACGGTAGGCAAAAAGGACTTCCGGAAGATTGGCAAAACGGGTTTTGGAAAGCAGACGGCACCACAAGGCATAATCTTCCGCCGGCGTATAGTCGTTTTCATAACCGATGTTATGTTCGACCAAAACCGATCTGCGGATCATCGACGCCGGATGGCAGATACAGCAACTGTTGACCATGATTTCTTTAATTTCCGCATCTTCCGCAGGAAAACGGCTGACCTTATTTTCCGTGCCGAGAATCCGGTACCAGCAGCCGACCACTCCGACTTCCGGATGGGCGTCCAAAAAAGCCGCCTGTTTTTCAAGCCGTTCGGGCAGAGAAACGTCATCATGGTCAAAAACCGCCAAATATTCGCCCCGGGAAAGCCCGATCAATTTGTTTCTCGACAACGAAATTCCCAGATTCCTGTCATTTTGCCAATAGCGAATACGCTTGTCATCGTAAGAGTTAATCACCTTTTCCACGTTATCGTCCGTTGACGCGTCATTTAAAATGAGAAATTCAAAATCCGCGCAGGTTTGGGCAAGAATGCTTTCCACCGCCTCACGCAAATAGTTCTCCGGCGTATTGTAAACCGGCATAAGAACAGAAATTTTGGTCATAAAAATTCTCCCGGCAAAATTCAAATTATCAAAAGTTTAAACAAAAAAAAGCGAGATGACAAGAGACATACGCATTGGCGGTGCAGAATCAGAAAAGGCCCCGGAAACTTTCCGGAGCCTTTTCTGATTGGTGGGTGTGACAGGGATCGAACCTGTGACCCCTACGATGTCAACGTAGTGCTCATACCGCTGAGCTACACACCCGTTTGACAAATCATGTGTACTGTTTAGCTTATCCGATTTAATTTGGCAAGAGTTTTTTTTATCGTTCGGACGTTTTTTTCAATTTTCCCCGCTTAGGCGCCGCCGTTTTTGTTATCAAAAAGTTAATCTTTTCTTAGTATTATGATTTTCCAACAGGATCCAGGAGCAGTCATGACAGAGAAGAAAATTGATTTTAAGGTTGATTATTCCAAACTGAACATCATCAGCGAGCACAACACCAAAGAACCGCGCTATCCGATGGTGCTTTCGGTGCCGCACAGCGGACGCGTCTTTCCGCAGGAGTTCCTCGACCGTGTCGACGTCAGCTTAAACGAACTACGCAGCAACGAAGACCCCTTTGTCGACGAACTGGTAATGGAAGCCTCCAACCTCGGCATTCCGATGGTGGCGCTCAACATCGGCCGGGCCTTCATCGACGTCAACCGGGACGCGATCGAAATCGACCCGGCAATGTTTTATAACTACCCCGAACAGGAAATGATGATCGGCAACAAACGCTGCCGGGTCGGACTCGGACTGTTTCACCGCATTACCGCGGGCCGCAAAAACATTTACGACGGGCTGCTTAACTACCACGAAGCCGAAGAACGGATCCAAAACGTCTATAACCCTTACCACGCGCATCTGCAAAAGCTGATCGACCGCACCGCCAAAAAATTCGGCTTCTGTCTGGTGCTCGACTGCCACTCAATGCCGTCAAAAATCTGCAACATCATGCAGGACAACCGGCAGATCGAGTTCTGCCTCGGCACTTTGTTTGAACAAAGCTGCCCGAGCGAGATGTACGAGTTCTTCATGCAGCATTTGAAACAAAAATACAATGTCAGCCTCGACTGCCCCTATTCCGGCGCGCATATCAGCTTCAACTATTGCCAGCCGCGCAAAAACATTTACACTTTGCAAATGGAAATCAATCGCAGCCTTTACGAAGACGAGGCTGTGTATAAAAAGAACCAGAACTTTCAATACGTTAGTTCCGACATTTGCGCCGCAATCATAGACCTGGCCAATTTTTTGCTGGATTTTAAAAAATAATTATGTTATAAACCCTTCTGTTTTTAATGCTTTATGGCTTTGGGCCGTTATGTATAAACTGCCCCCGGTTTTTTGTTTTTAGACCAACCGCTGCCTTAAGCGGACTGAAATCGGCCGCCGGCCTGAGGGATGTTCGTGGCAGCCCGGGGAAACAGAGGGATACTGCTGGAAGTATCAATTTTTTATGTATTTTCTCACATTGCTGATGTTGCTTCTGCCGATTTCGGCAAATGCGCAGGAGATTGCGCCTGTCGACGAAGGTTTTATCTGTATGGACGCAACCACCAGAGCGGAAGAAAAACATCAGATCCAAAAATATCTGCTGACGTCAATCTCTACGGTGGAAACCGGCAAATGGAACAAAACCGCTCAGCAGAAAATGGCTTGGCCGTGGACCATCAACGTACGCGGAAAAGGTCATTATTACAAAACCAAAGAAGCTGCCGTGGCCGCGGCAAAAGCGTTGCGCAAACGCGGCATCAACAATTTTGACGTCGGCTGCATGCAGATCAACATGCGCTTTCACGGCAAGGAGTTTGCCAGTCTGGAAGACGCTTTCGACCCGGAGAAAAACGTCGAATATGCCGCCCGCTTCCTGAAAAGGCTGTATGACCGCCGTCAGGACTGGATGAAAGCGGCAACGGATTATCATTCGAGAAGGCCGGCCAAGGCGCAGGCTTACAAAAAAAGACTGCTGGCATCGCTTGAGACCGTCAAAAAAGGCCACCAGACTTATCTGGCCATGTATGCGGCCGAAAAACAGGCGACGGAAGAAAAACTGTTTGCCGCGCGTGCCGAAGAACCGAAAACCAAGCGCAGCTGGCTGAGCCGTCTGCTGTGGGGCGACGATGACGAAGGCAAACAAGACGTCAAACTTTCCTGGCGGGGATAACAGGCAATGCAGGTCGACAAAATTTCACGCGAATATCATGTCAAAAGTTACGAATGCGACCGCAACGGAACTTTGCGCCTGCTGACGCTGATGAACATTTTTCAGGACACGGCCGACACTCATGCTTCGCTTCTCGGCGTGGGAATCGAACATTGTCTGGCCCACGGTCTGGCTTGGGTCGGTTCCAATTACCAGATAGAAATCGAACGCATGCCCGCCTGGCATGAAAAGATTACGGTCGAATCGTGGCCGGCGGCGGAAAAGAAACTCGGCGCCGTCCGCGACTTTGTCATCAGGGACGAAAAGGGAATGCCGATTATCCGCGCTTCCAGTCAGTGGGTTTTGATAGACTTTGTCAAAAAAAGACCGGTCTCGCTGCGCGACAACCTGCCGCAATACCGGGTTATCGACGAACGCGCGCTGGAAACCGATTTTGCCCGGCTGCCGGAACCGGCAAGAGAAGACCATCGTGAAATTTTTAAAGTGCGTTATGACGACATCGACGTCAACCATCATGTCAACAACGCCGTTTATCCGTTGTGGGCGACGGAGGCGGTGCCGGCCGATTTCCGCCTGAAGCATACGCCGGCAGCATTGGAGATCGCTTTTAAGAAAGAAGGACTGTTCGGAGAGGAAGTTGTTATCCGCACCGAAATTGACGGGCTTGTCACCCTGCACGGCATTTACGCCGACGATGACAACAGGGAACTGGCAAAAATCCGTATCCGCTGGAAATAAGGACTTAGTCCGGAGAAAACCGGCAAAAACCCGCATCCGCCGAAAATAAGGACTTAATTCGGGAAAACATTTTCGGAAACAAAAAACACCGCTTTTGAAAGCGGTGTTTTTTTAATCTCAGCGACTGCCTGAACAGCCGCTATTTCCGGACGTAAACGGAAATGTCTTCGTCAAAAGCGCTTTCGACGTCGCCGAATTTGAAAGCTATTTCCGAATAGAAGACATATCCCCAGGCCGGTTTTCCGTCAACAACGTCGTCTGCCGGCGCCGACAAGCGAAAACTGTCGCGAAATTCCTCAAAACGGTAATGCGGCATTTCGTGTCTGGTTACATTGTCATCATAGACCGGAACCATATCCCTGAACTCGTATGTCAGCGTAAAATAGTTATACGTAATGACATAAGACTGATGACAAACCCGGCTGCGAATGTATTCCGTCGGCGAACCTTCGGCCGTCTCTTCCGTTTCTCCCGAAACAACGGCAGCCTTTTCCCTGACGATATTCGCATCCGGCAGAACCTTATATTTCTTGGACTCGCTGTTCAGTTCAACCCGAACCGAGCAATCGTTGACATAAGTTTCTTCCGTCACTTTTCCGTCGGACCAGCTCTGTCTGACTTTGATCCAGGACTGGTAATACACTTCCGACAGAGCGCCGAAAATTCCGGATTGCAAAACGTCTTTTCCCTCGTCAAGCACTTCCGATTCAACAATGCAGGGTGCCGTCCCCAAATTGCGCCGCAATTCGATTTTGGCGGTCAGGGTATAGGTCTTGCCGTTGAAATCAAGCGAAATCGAATGGTCAAACCGCTTGCACAGGTAGACGACCTGTTCTCCTTCCCCGTTGTCTTCGATTATGAAATCAAGGTCGGTCAGAGTATAACCGTTGTCGCGGATGTTTCCGATCGGATGATAGGGCATCGTCTGCCGCGTGATCCCGTCGTCGTATCTTCCTATCTCATGATAAAGGTTGTACGAGAACGAAAAAACGTCAAACGTTACCTTGTACATCAGAAGCGAATCGGTTACCGTCACAAAATCCTGCCGACGATTGCCGGCTGCCTCATAAACCAGTTCGGTACGGCATTCGCCGAGGTTGAAACTGCCCACTTCAATCACGCTGTCGACGTTGTTGAAGGCGTTGTTGAGAGTAACCGAAACTTTGTTGTCGAAGCTGGCGCGGGTAATGCCCCGGACCATAATCCAGCTCTCATAGCTCAGTTGAGTGCCTTCCGTTCCGACTTCAGCCTTGACCTCTTCGGCACAGCCTTCGTCATAAACTTCGCTTTCAATCACTTCCGGCAGCTCATAATCGTCCTTGCTGCAGGAAGTCATCATCGTCATTCCGGTAAGAACGACAGCTGCTGCCGTTGCAAACCATAAGCTTTTTGTTTTCATATAAAAAAGG
>MNTV01000020.1:257010-267308 GCA_001917175.1 Azospirillum sp. 51_20 | reverse complement strand
TTACCCGGTCAATGGTAAGTCCAGCCGCTTGCAGACGGTCATAAGGCTCAAAGCGCAAGTCCCTTGTTTCGTCCCCGCGCTTTAACTGATAAATGGAAATAGATTATTTTGGTAAAGTTGGCTTTGTGTGGGAGTTTCCGGGTCGAAAAAATTAAGTTTACCAAAAAAATCAAACTGGGAAACTGGACTTTTTCTGGACTGTACGGATAGATTGAGATTTGCAGAATTTCAGTGAGATACGCACCGTTTTTGAGTCGTACGGATAATTTGATTATTTCGGAAAAGTCCAGTTCCTCATTTTTTTAAAAAAGCAAAAATTTTGTAAAATTTCAGAACAAGGTTGTAAAAATTTTTCCATCCTTAAGTTTGAGTAACTTTATCAATATAAAAGTTCAATTATTACATGTAAAATCAATTATTTCTCCGTCTTCAGGAATTAACAAATTATCAATATTGTTTTTATTTTTAAATCCTTTTAAATCATTTCTTGTAACCGAAAGATGGCTTACTGTATCCATGTGGCTTGCAATTACGGTTGAGTTTGGAGCATGTTGTAAAACTTCTTTTACATCATCAATATTCATAATTAGCCTTTCACCGTTTAAAACCGTTGCAGCACAAGCATTTACAACGATAACATCAGGAGAATACTTTTCTAATGCTGCCTTAACTTCTTCACACCAAATAGTATCGCCTGCTATATACAAGGTCTTTTCATCATTTGATTTGAAAACAACACCCATCGCATCATAAGGCAAGCCGATAGAATCGCATAACGGTTTAATTATTTCTCTTTTGCCATGCTGGGTGCCTGTCTTGTATAGAGTTATTCCATTATATTCCGTTCCGGATTCTTGTATAATTTCAACATTTGTAAATCCTTTTGTAATGACGTAATCTTTATCAATAATTGACTGTACAAATACTTTTATATTTTTATCCAGAGCATTTTCAGCAAATTCATCCCAGTGGTCAGGGTGGATATGAGTGATAATAACAGCATCAACATCAACAATTTTTTCAATTCCAAAAGGCAGCTCCACTCTTGGCTGTCTGACATCGGAATTTATTGCAACATCAAACCCGGGCATATAATCTTTGGGCATAAGCCATGGGTCAACTAAAAATTTTGTATTATTATATTCAACTATAATTGTTGCACTTCTTACCTGTGTAATTTTCATTTAGATTTCCTCCTTTAATAAAGCAATTTTATACATTTATTATCATTTTGACAAGAATGCACTTTTTTGTATAATACTTACCAAAAAGTAAATTAGGGACTTTAATTATGACTAAGCATAAGAAAGATGAATATAAATGTCCGCTTGAGGCAACAATGGATATAATCGGAGGGAAATACAAAGGAGTTATAATCGGACACCTTATAAATAAAACATTGAGATATAATGAACTACAAAAATTGATTTCACACGCAACTCCCAAAATGCTTATACAACAGTTAAAAGAACTTGAAACAGATGGAATAATCAAACGAAAACTTTATCCTGTAGTACCGCCTAAAACTGAATATTCTCTCACTAAAAGAGGTGAAACACTTATTCCTGCAATTATTGAGTTAAACAAGTGGGGAATGAATTATTTAAAAGAAGAAAATATCCCCTGCGCCTACAAGGGTGAGATGGATTAATACACGATTTATCATAAAAAGACCACTTGACAAATATACCCCTATAGGGTATTATATACATGTTGTTAGATACCCTACCGGGGTATAGCAAAAAGGAGGCTAATATGGCAAAATGTTCAAATCCACATTGCAAATGCGTTAACTGCAAATGCGGAGACAACTGTACTTGCACCGAAGACAAATGTAATTGTCCGCCAGAGTGCAACGAACCTCCTAAAAAATAGAATATTATTTTAGGATTAAGGGGCAGTTTTTCTGTCCCTTTTTTATGTATAATGAAAATATGAAAAAAGATTCTAAAAAAGATATGAACAGCAAAAAATCAGAAAATCCGAATCATAAACATGAGATACCTCGTTTAAACAGGGCAATAGGTCAGTTAGAAGGTATAAAAAAAATGATTGAAGAACAACGTTATTGTCCTGATATTATTGTGCAGCTCAAGGCTGTACGTTCAGCAATAAAACATGTTGAAAGCAATATATTGAAAACACATCTTGAAGAATGTGTTGCTAAGTCTTTTTCTGATTCTGAAATCGCTAAAGAAAAAATTATGGAAATTAAAACCCTGCTTGATAAAATGCAGGGCTAATGAATATTTCATATAGTCAACTGACCCCGATAACTTATTTAACGGGTGCATAAAACAAGTTCAACTATCATATTATAACCTGGGCGCCCAAGGACTCCGTTCAAAAGTTGACTAAATGTCAAGTTTTGAATGGAGGAAAAGTACATGGGGTCTACCTCTCAGAAACAATACTTAATTGTTTCTTCGGCAGAGTCGTAAACCTGATGATTTATGCGACCTCGCTACCTCTCGTAAATATGCCACAGGCATATTTACTCGGCAGAGTGTGTACCACTCCTAGCCTGAGATGTTGGCGAGTTTATGAGCCATACATATCAGGATGCCCTAGGGTACAAGCGAGGTCCCACTCGGACATAACTTAGATTAAAAACAAGAAATAGACTGTAGAAAATTTAAAGAACAAGTTGCCGAAAAAAATCAAACCATGTGGAACAAATAATCAAACCATGTGTTCTTTTACAGCGACATTGACGGCGGATTTGAACTCTCGGGAAAGAGGGTTCGACTGCAAGCGAGAAACGGACGGAGTATGTCGGTGAGCCGTCAGGCGAGCGAGCGCCGGGACTTTGTCTTTTCCGTCAGGCGAGCGGGCGTCGCAGGTTTTATCTTTGCCGTCGGGCGAGCGGGCGTCGCGGGTTTTGTCTTACCGGCGATGCGTGCAAAATACCGAGGAATAAGCATTGTACAACTCTTAACTTTTTTAACTTCCTTTCATAGCGGAGGGTGTTGTTGACAGCGGTAAAGATAACCGCAGACTTTTCCGATATATTGATACAAAGTGTGTGGCGGCCTTGGCTGCGGTGTTGTTTTCACTCGGAAAAAGCGCTGTTTATGGCTTTGTGCAAAGGAAAAACGGAATTAAGACCGGAAATGCGAAAAGAAGCAACAGACGAGCGGCCTGAAGCGGCGGGGAAAAGAGTTTTTTATCCCGGTCACGGCAAGAAGAAGGGGTGCGGCGTAATGTTAATGATATATGTCCGTGGCGTGATATTAATGATATATGTTCGTTTTGTCTGTGCGTTTTTTGGTTGCTGCCGGCAAAAATCCGGTGCGGAAACAGGCGGCTGCAATATTGATCGTCAGCTGATTTCAAACAGCGAATCGGTTATACGGCATAAACGGCCGGGACGAATTCTTTGATATTTTACGGACGTTGCCGGCGCTTCAAAAAACTATGCCGGGTGCTTATGTTAATTAGGAAGAGGGACGAATGTTGAAAAAAGAAGGAAATATGGCCCGCCGTTGGTTTTTGATTGACGAAAAAGTGCGGTTCGTGATTGCGGGAATTGTCAATATGGCGATTCGTTATCTGATTTTTGTTTTGCTCGGCCTGTTTTTTTCGGTCAGCCGTTATCAGCTCATTTTGCTTACAACCTGGCTGTTGTCTTCGGTGATTGCCTTTTTTTCGTATAAATATCTGGTTTTTCGCACCGAAGGCAATCATTTGAAAGAATTTGTCAAATCACTCCTGATCTGGTGTTTAAGTTATGTTCTGAATGCGGCTTTGTTGGAAGTTCTTGCCGGGAGGCTGGCATGGAACGTTTATTTGGCGCAGGCAGCAGCGATCGTTTTGGTCGTAGCAGTCAATTATCTTTTGTTCAAACATTTTGCCTTCCGCCAACAAAAGAAGAGTTTGCTTGAACATCTTTATAATCTCTGGGAATAAAGAGTTTTCCGTTTGTCATGTCCGGTTAAAAAAACGGTAAAAAACGGCCGGCGGAAAAGAAACAGCCGTTTCCCGGCAAATCGGAGCCGGAACGGCAACAATTATGATTTGACTTTGATCAATGGCACGAGGCGGGGTTGCCCTAAAGGACAGATTAATGAAGGATGAAATGGTTCGACCAAAATTAAAGACGGGACGTTGTTGCGACATTAGAACACTCAGCCCAAATATCCTCCGGGGCTTTGTAAGGAAAGTAATAAAAAACATCCCCGTATGCGGGGATGTTTTTTGAAACCGCAGGCTTATTTTGCTCTGACGTACCAAGTGCCGCGGGCAGAACCCCGGCGGATGAGGTAACCTTCGCGGGCGAGGGCTGCAAGATGCTTTTTGACCGTATTGATGTTGGCGCCGGTATTTTCGGTTGCTGATTTGAGCGTAACCCGGCCTTTTGCTTCCGCCAGTTCCAGTATCTGCGCGGAAAGTTCCGGCAGTTCGTCATAGCTGCCGGCCGCAGATTCCGTTTGTTCGTCCAGCCGTTTTTGCAGCCGCTGAACGGTGCGCAGGAAAAACAACAGCCATTCGCCGTATTGCGGTTCCGCACCGGCCAGACTGTTCTGCACCTGCCGCAGGCAGCGGTAATATTCTTCCTTGTTGTCTTCGATCGCCGCTTCCAAAGAGACAAACTGCAGATAACCGTAGCCGGCTTTCAGCAGCAGCAACAGGGTGAGGGCGCGCGCCAGCCGGCTGTTGCCGTCCTGAAAAGGGTGGATAATGAGAAAATGAACCATAAACAGAGCGATGACCGGCAGCGGGTGGCAGTTGCGACTTTCCAGACAGTTGCGTGTCCATTCCAGCAGTTTGTGCATCATTTGCGGCGTTTCAAACGGGCTGGCGGTTTCAAAAAAAACGTCGATCGGCCGTCCGTCCACGGTTTTGGAATAAACCGGATTGAGACGCTGTTTGTATTCGCCTTTTTCGCGTTCGTCGATCAGAGAATCGGCAAGCAGCAGCTTATGCAGTTTTTTGACCGAAGTTTCAAACAGGCCGATTTCGCCGCTGTGGTTGACAATCTGTTCCAGAAGCTGCCGGTAATTGCGGTTTTCCGCCGGGTTGGCAATGGCAGCGACGCTTTCGTTCAGGGCGCGTTCTTTTAAGCGTGCGGCAAGCGTTTCGTCAATGCCGCCGCGTCCCTGCCAGCGGCCCCGGAATTCGTCAATTGAGGCAATGGCGCAAAGCGCCGGCTGGCTGATAAACAAATCTTCAATATTGATCATATTAGTCTCCGCTGATATCTGATAATATAAAAGGATATCTTTTATTATCCGATTATGCAAGCGTTTTTTCGGTTTATATAAGTTTTTCCTGCCATTCTTTTTCCCGGAAACCGGCCAGTACGAAGTCTTTGCCGACGACCAGCGGGCGCTTGACCAGCATGCCGTCGGAAGCAAGCAGGGCAATTTGTTCGTCTTCGCCGAGCCGGGGCAGTTTGTCTTTTAAGCCGAGGGCTTTATATTTCAGCCCGCTGGTATTAAAAAAACTTTTCAGCGGTTTGCCGCTTTGTGCCAGCCAGGTTTTCAGCTCGTCTGCGTCCGGGCGGTCTTCGACGATGTGACGGGCCTTGAAGCGGACGCCGTTTTCCTCCAGCCATTTGCGGGCTTTTTGGCAGGTTGTGCATTTGGGGTATTCAAGAAACAGAATTTCGCTCATTTTTTCCTCTTTGCAAAAGTTGTTTTTAAGCCTTTTTATATTAAACTTTCCCTTTTTTTCCGGCAACATTTAAAAGAAATGAAGCCCCGTTTTTCAACGGGGCTTCAGATCAGATGATGTCAATGACCCGTTTGTTCGTTCCCCGGTTTTGGTCGAGAAAGCGTTGAACGGTGTCCTGATCGAATCTGTATGAGTAAAAACCGTCCCGGTCGGGCCGGCTGCTCACATAGTAATCGTTCAGGCTGCGGGAATTGTAGAACCCTGCTGGTTCCAGCTGAAGGATATCTTCCGCGGTAAGGTAACCGCAGAAAATGGCGCCTTCAACCCAGCGGCGTTTCAAAAGGCCGTCGACCTTTTTACCCGCCGACCGGTAAAATTCCGTCATTTTACGTGCACATTCCTGCGAGGATTTGTTGTCGTTCAGCGCCTTTAGAAAAGCGCAGGAACGGCCGATCCCTTTTTGATTGGCAAAATTGCCGCCGCCGATGTTGTAGATAAACAGACAGGTGGCCAGCATTTCCCCTTCGGAAAGTTCCCTTTCGACGTATTGGTCGATAACGGGAAAAACATAGCTGCGCAAATGGTGTCTGACGCAGTTTTGAGCTTCTTTTTTGGAAATGCGCTGGTTGGGCAAGACTTTTTTGCCGTCAGCGTAGCCGGTTGTCCCGTATCCGATCGTCCATCTGGCTCCGCAAAAGTACGAAGTCGGAAAATAATTTTCCACATAGGCGATGCAGGCGATCAACTCGTCTTCCAGCCCTCTGTACGTCTTGCCGTTCAGGCTGACGGTTTCCGAGCGGTCGAAAACGTTTTGCGGAACTTTTTTTACGGCTGTGTCATTGTTGATGACAATGTGGTTTTTGACCGTAATTTTTTCCGCGATTTTGACCGGTTCGGGCAAAGCGCGGTCATATGCCGACATTGTTTCTTTCGTCATTTCGACAATGTTTGTGTCAACGACGGCGGTGTCCGCGGGGACAATTGCCGTTGCGGCTGACTTTTGTTCATTGGCGGGCGCCGGCTGCAAAAGGACGAAGATGTCGTCCTGACAGATGCATGCCAGCACAATCAGCGTGCCGAGAGCGTACAAATATGATTTCATCTTTCTTTATAATTTCTAAAATAATTTACATTATGATAATAAACGTTCTCATTTTATACCGTTTCCGAAATTTTGTCAACAAAAGGGCTTTTAGAGTTTCTTAATTTATTAATGCTAAACAAAACCTTAGTTTTAACTTTTAAAAGGATTGACTGAAATGAAAAAAATCGGGTTGCTGGCGGCGGCTCTGTGTCTGTTTTCCGCAGATGCCGGCGCGGCTTTTGTTTCTCCCTACGTCGGGGCGGACTATAATTATTCTTCGCTTAACTTCGGACGCGAAAGCGAAGATTTTTACGCTGACAATTTTAATTCCCTGGGAGTTGTTGCCGGGGTCAAGCTGCTGAGTTTCCTTTCGGTCGAAGGTTTTTACCAGCAGTCGGAAAACAAGGACAATACGGTACGGAACCACTTTGTCGAAGGCGACGAGTTTTCCACCAAGCTGAAGCTTAAGTCTTACGGCGTCGATTTGGTCGGCGACGTGCTCAATCTGGGAATTGTGGAGATTCTTTCTTCCGTCGGCTACGGCTATTATGACGCCGACGTTACCAACACGGTCAATATCAACGGTGTCGGCGGCCGCCGGTCTTTCAACGAGGAAGGCAACGGTCTCCGGCTGGGAATCGGCGGTCAGATCAACCCGCTGCCCTCGCTCGGCATTCGCGCCATGTTCCGTTATACCGTGACCGACATGGACGCGGTCAAAAACATGAAGGAAGTTACCGTCGGCGTTCGCTACTATTTTTAGCTGCATAACTTCAGACCAAAGATCCCCGAAGCTAATTTGGGGATCTTTTTTTTCAATTCAATGATTCTGTGAAAAATTTTTGTTTTTTTAGTGCATTGTTAAAAATAATGGTTTAATAAAATTAAGTCTGTCTTTTAAAATATATATCGGCTATTGATCAACTTTCGGTTGAACTGGTGAGGGTGTTATGATTACCAAAAAATCACTGCAGAATTTGAACGGACTTTTAATGTTGTCGGCGATAGCCAAATATCAGAGCAAAAGAAAGGTGGCGGAAGTTACCAACAGTTCGATCGATACGGTCAACAAATATATTTCCAATCTGGAACAGGTTCTGGGGGTGCAGCTGGTGGTCAACAATGCCAAGGGAACATATCTGACCAGCCGCGCGGAGCTGATTGTGGAACAGGTGGAAAACCTGCAGCTTCTTCTCGATAAAATCTACAGCCCGCTTGATTATGACAGCCGGTACAAAGGCAGCGTGTGCGTCTGTCTGCCGCTGATGGTAAGCACGGCTCTGTTTCCCTGCGGCGTTACCGGCTTTTGCGAAGAATATCCCGATATCAAGGTGATCTCGCTGACAACGCTCGGTTCGCCCGATTACCGGGAAATGGGAATCGATTTCGGTATTGTGACGACGCTGCCGGAGTCTTTAAAAGACTTTTCGCTTTTGTATAAAAAGAACATTGAATGCCGCTTTTTCGCGGTGCCCGGTTATCTGGCCAAATACGGCACGCCGGGCAGTTTGGACGATTTGTTGGCAAATCACCGGATTATCAACGGTTTGCAAAACGAAAACTATGTTCCCGGCTGGAAGGAGCTGATGAGCAAAGCCAAAAACATAAGCTTTTCCTCCAATTCCACTTTTGCCGTGCTGGAAGCGATCCGTCACGGGGTGGGAATCGGCCTGATGCCCCGGCAGTTTCAGGGCGGCGGACTGGTGCGTCTGGACGAACTGGCCGGCGGTTTGCAAATGCCGGTCTATCTGGTCGTCAACAACTGTACCAAAGATATTCCGCGGGTCAAAATCGTGACCGAATATTATAAGGCGGCGCTTGACCGCATTTAGGCGGTCAGCGGGGCGGAAATCCGTTCAAGCAGACCGCGGGTTTTGGAAATGGCGATGCCGTAGTTGGTAACTGCCACGCCCCGGCGTTCGCATTCCTTCAATCGGCGAATCATTTCGGCGCGGTTAAGCATGCAGGCGCCGCAATGGACGACCAGGGCGTATTTTTCCAGATCTTCGGGAAAATCGCCGCCGGAACAGAATTCGAATTCAAGTTTGCGGCCGGTATATTGTCTGAGCCAGGCAGGGATTTTGACCCGGCCGATATCATCGCATTGAACATGGTGCGAACAGGCTTCGGCAATCAGTATCCGGTCACCGTCGTTCAGCTCGTCGATTTTCTTTGCGCCGCGGAGGAAAACGCCGATATCGCCTTTGTAACGGGCAAACAAGGCGGAAAAAGTGGTCATTTTGATTTCCGGCGGAACTTCGGGGGCAACTTTCATGACAACCTGCGAATCGGTGATTACCAAAGCCGGCGGCTCTTTCAGGTTAGCCAGCGCCGCTTTCAGATCATGCTCTTTGGCAACAACGGCGACGGCGTTGCCGTCGAGAATTTCCCGCAGAACCTGAACCTGCGGCAGAATCAGCCGGCCTTTGGGCGCCGACAGGTCGATCGGCACGACCAATACCACGGTATCGCCGGGTTTGATCAAATCGCCGGCCAACAGGGGATCTTCCCTGAATTCCGCCGGTGCCAGACGGATGATTTCCGCTTTCAGCCGATCCGTGTTTTGTCCGGTTGCGGCGGAAACTTCAACATAAGGCAGGCCGTTTTCCCGGCAGTAGGCGCGGTCCTGTCCGCTTGCCGGTTTAAGGTCGCATTTGTTGAAGGCGATGACGAAGGGAATCGCCGCCCGCCGCATCTCTTTGATGATTTCCTTTTCTTTTTCTTCCAGCCCCCGTTCGGAAACGACAATCACCGCAAGGTCGGTTTTGAACAGAATTTTGCGGGTCGCTTTAATCCTTAAACTGCCGAGTTCTCCTTCGTCGTCAAGCCCGGCGGTGTCATAAAAGGTGACCGGTCCCAGAGGCAGCAGCTCATAAGCTTTGGCAACCGCGTCGGTAGTAGTGCCCGGCTGTGGCGAAACAATAGCCACTTCCTGTCCGATGAGAGCGTTGATCAGGGAAGATTTGCCGGCATTGCGGCGGCCGATGATGGTGATGTTTGCGCGCAGGGCGCGGGGAGCTGTGTTTTCCGTCATGTCTGATGTTTCCGTAAATAGACGGCCGGAGCCGGCGTTTTTTGTTTTCTTTGGGTTAACAGATAGCAGAAAAGCGGCCGGCTGACAACGGCAAATTAAAATATTGCAACGAAAACGAAAATAATTGTTGCAAAAAATCACTTTTGCTTTTAATAAGAATATGTTTTTACGGATGAGTGGCAGAGAGGCCGGAATCGGAGCGAAAGCGGAGATCGGCGCAGCGGCACTCGTTGAGGGGCGCAAGCCAATTAAGCGCAGGCGGGCAAGGACCGCGGTCGCGCGCAGAAAGGATGGGCTTGCAGCAAAGAATTATTATGAGATGAAAAATAAACTGGATGAGTGGCAGAGAGGCTGAATGCGCGCGACTCGAAATCGTGTATACGGGGTGACTCGTATCGGGGGTTCAAATCCCTCCTCATCCGCCAATTACCAAAACCGGCGAGAGCCGGTTTTTTTATTGTCGTCAGAGCCGTTTCGCCCGTCGCCTTGCGGCTTGTTCTCAACGGACGGGATTACGGCTTGGGCATCTAAATTCGCCGCGGTCGCCTGCGCTTTCCTTGCTCA
>MNTV01000020.1:256666-256936 GCA_001917175.1 Azospirillum sp. 51_20 | reverse complement strand
ACGGGATTACGGCTTGGGCATCTAAATTCGCCGCGGTCGCCTGCGCTTTCCTTGCTCATTAAGATGTTCCCAAGAGCTTGCAGACAAAAACAACCGGAGCGTCGGTTGTTTTTGCTTAGCGCTTCTCCTCATCCGCCAATTACTAAAACCGGCGAGAGCCGGTTTTTTTTAATTGTCGTCAGAGCCGTTTCGTCCGTCGCCTTGCGGCTTGTCCTCAACGGACGGGATTACGGCTTGGGCATCTAAATTCGCCGCGGTCGCCTGCGCTTT
>MNTV01000020.1:206238-256588 GCA_001917175.1 Azospirillum sp. 51_20 | reverse complement strand
CGTTTCGTCCGTCGCCTTGCGGCTTGTCCTCAACGGACGGGATTACGGCTTGGGCATCTAAATTCGCCGCGGTCGCCTGCGCTTTCCTTGCTCATTAAGGTGTTCCCAAGAGCTTGCAGACAAAAACAACCGGAGTGTCGGTTGTTTTTGCTTAGCGCTTCTCCTCATCCGCCATTTTGATTAAAAAGACGCTCGTTTGCAGCGTCTTTTTTCGTATCCGGTGGAAACGCGGGCTTTGCCGGCGGTTGACTTTGCCAAAATGACTATGGTAAGCTCGTTTTATGTTGGAAAATGCAAAATTTCCGGCACTTACATACATTGCCGATTTTTAAAGAATCACTTTAAATATTGAAACAGATAACAATTTTCCCTAAATAAAGATTACAACATACATAGGGAGAAGTGACTTTGAAAAATAACCGTATACAATCAACTCCTGATGATTTTTTATTATCAAATAATCATTTGCGCCTTTTAGATAGAATTTTTATTTCTCATCATCAACAGTGTAATTTAAATATTCTTAAACAGCAAATTATAGACTGGATGGCCATGGTCTTGTCTGAAGAAAGAGAAAACTGGTCTGAACTTAAAGAAAATTTGGTGCAAACTCTATATTCTTTGGATAAGAAAGCTGAAGCGGTTAAACGAGCTAAAGCCAGAGATGAAAAATATGCCCCTTTTAGAGCAGAATTTAAGCAAACCCAATACAAGCAATTTTTAAAATATCAAAAATCCGGTAAAAAATTAACGGCAAATGCTTTTGTTCTGTGGTTTTTGAAATATAAAACAAAATCAATAAAAATTCCTTATTGTGAAACCAATCAGAAAAACAAACTAATTCAATTAGCTCAAGCCAATAATCGAGAGTTTAAAAAAGCTTTTGAATGCAGAAGCTGATACTTTGTATTCAGTAGAGGATTGAAAAACCTTTTTTATTTTTGTTATTCTTTTAATAGTTTTAACTTATTTGAAAGGATATAAAAATGAATTTTGGGAGACAATATAAATCGCCTTTAGGTTATTATAACAATGATAATCAAATCGACAGCTATGGTGTTGATCACAGCGGGTTCAGTACCAGAGATGAGCTTAATTATCAAATGGCGCGGCAGCAAAGAGAAAACAAACTCATCCAAGATTACAATAATCAAGGCATAAACAAAAACTATCCGCAGCATGGCACCAACTTTTGGGGGCGGCCGGCTGATGATAATTATGGCTTTGGCAATTCTGATATCGAAGGCAACGTGGAAAATGTCATAAAGCAACTTAATAACCCGACAAATGACCTATGGCAAAAAGTGAAGGATGTAGCAACGATTGCAACTGATACTATCAGATATATGCCTGAATCTTTAGGCGAATTAGCTGCTGATGCCAAAATCGCTTATGATTATTGGCAACAGATGAACAAAGCTGGTGATAATCTTGTAAAGTCTTATGGTCCTAATCAGGGGGCAGATATTGATAATTACTATCATCCTCTATTGCAATGCCAATTGGCAAAGATAAGTCCGACAAGTCGTGATTGGGGCTTAAGATTGGGGTACGCTAAAGAAATATTGGATTACCATAAAAAGAAAGGAACTATGCCGATGTCAGAAATTTCTGCGGATAGCAGGAAAGACTTGCAAAACAATCTTTACGGCAGTAATTTGGGGTATTATAATCCGAATAAAAGTTGCTGGGAGATGTTGGATGACCAAAGAACGCCAAATATGCGTAAGGCCAATATTAGATAAAATTGTCAGTTTTATTTACAGATGTGTTGGTTATATTGTTATTTTAGCGATATTAGTTTTTTTCTTGTATCCGTATTATCAAGAATACGATTACATGAAGAATTGTCAGCAGGACGGTCGTTCTAAAAGTCAGTGTGAACAGACATGGAAAGAACTGAGAGCTTTGGATTGAGAAATACATTTCAACAAGCTCGTCAATCTGAATTTATCAAGCTAAAATCTGGTATGCTCAATACCGTTGAGGTTTACTACTCCGCCAATTATCAAAACCGGCATGAGCCGGTTTTTTTTAATTGTCGTCAGAGCCGTTTCGTCCGTCGCCTTGCGGTTTGTCCTCAACAGACGGGATTACGGCTTGGGCATCTAAATTCGCCGCGGTCGCCTGCGCTTTCCTTGCTCATTAAGATGTTCCCAAGAGCTTGCAGATAAAAACAACCGGAACGTCGGTTGTTTTTGCTTAGCGCTTCTCCTCATCCGCTTTAAAAAGCTTTTGAATGCGGAAGCTGATACTTTGCTTTCTGTGGAGGATTGAAAAGTCTTTTTTATTTTTGTTATCCTTTTGGCGGTTTTATTTATTTGAAAGGACGGAAAAGATGAAGAATCAATCAAAATATGTTTGGAGTTATGCCGCTTACGGGGGAGAGCCGCAGTATATTCAGACGCCTTACGGAATGGTTAAAAATGACGCGGCTTATAAAAATATTTGGCTCAAAAAGGAGTGAGTAAAAATGTTGATTTGGGAATATCTTCCCTGGAACCGCAAGCAGCTGTTTCTCAAGACGACTATGAGACGGAAAGCGCCTGGGGTTATCCGAACAGCAGCCGCTCTTCGTTTTATGCAAAAACGGGACGTCCTTATAATTTGCGACCTTTGCGACCGGATCAATATAAGTTAGGGACTTTAAGCGGCTTGTACGAATCCGGCAATGGTAAGAAATTATGGAATAACGGTAAGTTGGATAAAACGGGAGGGTGGAGCTACGGCATATACCAAATTGCTACACAAAACGGGACAATGAATGATTATTTGAATTATTTGCAGCAGCATCCTAACTATCGACATTTTTATCATCGCTTACAGCGAGCCGGCGGAAATAATACGGCAATAACCGGAGATGCTCAATTTAAAAATACTTGGGCTGATTTGTCTAAAAACTCTGATTTTTTGCAATCACAACAAGATTTTATTGTTGCTAAAAAATTAGATCCCGCACTGCGCCGCATCAGCGATATAAAAGGATTGAATTTGGAGTACAGATCTCCTGTCGTCAGAGATGTGTTGTATTCAACAGCAACCCAACATGGTGAAGGAGGTGCTGCTGATGTTTTTCATAGTGCATTGGGATTTGATGCATCAGACCTTAGTGATGAAGATATTATCAATAAGATCTATCAAGAAAGGAGTAATGTTGGCAAATATTTTAGAAAAAGTTCAATTGAAATTCAAAACAATCTGAAAAATGTACGTTTTCCCAATGAAAATGCTAAGGCTTTGAAATTACTCAAATGCTATTCGTATTAAATTGGATGATGCCGTTATTGACGCTGAAAATGAATAACATCTTCAAGCAGGGTTTCATAATAACGTCCCATGGCGGCATCATTTATTCCCCTTCCGATAACACCATTGTCTTCACGATTATATAAATTCCAATAAAAGCTTAAAATGCCGTCTTGAATCTTGTTTAACGACTGAATCATTTTATCCGCGTCTTCTTTTGCTGCGAGTTCGTTAATTTTGGAAACAATTACCGATTTAAGACATTGATGATATTTAGCATCCAGTTTTTTGAGGTCATCATTATATATATTTATTTCATCCAGATTTTTAGGATACGCTTTCTTTGAGCATTCTTTTTTGTATTTTTCGACTTCCAGTTTAATTTTTTGCGATGTGTCAACCTCGGCGGACAGGGGTTCGTCTGCCCGGACATTTTCAATGTTGATTATAAAACATGCCAGGAACAAAAACAATTTTTTCATATTTGCGTCCTCATTGTGTTGAAACGGTTTTTTGTTGAGTTTAACAGACTAAATTTCTAGATGCAAAGAGATATTAAAAAGTATTTTATAAACTCAACACCGCCGATTGAAAAGAAGTTGCATGAGCTGTTTTTTGTTGTCATGAGAGCCGTTTCGCCCGTCGCCTTGCGGCTTGTTCTCAACGGACGGGATTACGGCTTGGGCATCTAAATTCGCCGCGGTCGCCTGCGCTTTCCTTGCTCATGTTTTTGCTTAGCGCTTCTCCTCATCCGCTTTAAAAAGCTTTTGAATGCGGAAGCTGATACCTTGCTTTCTGTGGAGGATTGAAAAGTCTTTTTTGTTTTTGTTATCCTTTTGGAGGTTTAATTAATTTGAAAGGACAGAAAAGATGAAGAATCAATCAGAATATGTTTGGACTTATGCCGCTTACGGGGGAGAGCCGCAGTATATTCAGACGCCTTACGGAGTGGTTAAAAATGACGCGGCTTATAGAAAATATTTGGCTCAAAAAGGAGTGGGCAAGAATGTTGATTTGGGAATATCTTCCCTAGAACCGCAAGCGGCCGCTTCTCAAGACGACTATGAGACGGAAAGCGCCTGGGGTTATCCGAACAGCAGCCGCTCTTCGTTTTATGCAAAAACGGGACGTCCTTATAATTTGCGACCGGACTTTGAGCGGCTTGTACGAATCCAAACATGATTATGCCGCAATAGGCACAGACAACGCCGGTGGTCCGAGTTACGGAGCTTATCAAATTTCAACAAATACAGGAACTATGAAAAAGTATCTGGATTTTTTGCAACAAAATCCGGTTTACCGGAATTTTGCTCGAACGTTGAATGATGCGGGAGGTGAACATAGTGCAAAATTAAAAAAGCAATCGTTTGTTAATGCCTGGGTAGAACTGTCCAAAAATGATGTTTTTAACGAATCTCAACATAATTTTATTGTTGATACTCATCTCAAACCGTTGATAAATGCAATCAAAGAGAAAGAAATTTTGCGGTTGAATGAAAGGCATCCGGTTGTAAAAGATGTTTTGTATTCAATGAGTGTTCAACACGGGAAAGCATCTAAGATAGTTAATGATACGCTTGAAAAGCTGAAATTGGAGTATGGCGGTGATCTTAACAATATTAGCGATGATATTATTTTAAGAAGATTGTATCAAAGTCGTGCTGATTATGTTCAAAATTTAAAAGAAAGCTGCTTCCCGGGCGATAAAAGGATTACCAGAGAAGAAAAGATGAATATAATTAACAATCGTTATCCTTATGAATTGCGCAAGGCATTGGACTGTCTTAAATAACCTTTTCCCAACAGAGCTTTTATTTAATTTTAGAGGCTCTGTTGGTATTCTAAAGCAGAGGTTAAGATGTTTTTCATTTGAGCCGTCAACTCTTTTTCCAGCATTAGTTTTTCTAATGACATATCGTCTTTATAGCGTTCCCTGCACCAATTGTCATCTTCGTTATTTTGGCAAAAAAGTAAAATTTTATAGATGTTGAATAGTGCTTTTTCCGCATCAGACAAAGCTTTTTTTAAATCTGCCGCATTGTTTTTAGAAAGACTTTGCGAAGTTGTTTTTAGAATCTCTTTTTTTATGCAATTTTTTATATCGCGTTCTCTTTTAACATCTTCTATGTTTCCCAAGATAGGCTGAGCTGCCGTCGTTTTAGAGGCTTGAGCGGCACATTTTTCATAAATCAAGACGCTTTGTTCTTCGGCGGACAGGGGTTCGTCTGCCCGGACATTTTCAATATTGATTATAAAACATGCCAGGAACAAAAACAATTTTTTCATATTTGCGTCCTCATTGTGTTGAAACAGTTTTTTGTTGAGTTTAACAGACTAAATTTCTAGATGCAAAGAGATATTGGAAAGTATTTTATAAACTGCTTGCCGCCGATTGAAAAGAAGTTGCATGAGCTGTTTTTTGTTGTCGTCAGCCCCGTTTCGCCCGTCGCCTTGCGGCTTGTCCTCAACGGACGGGATTATGGCCGATTTGTAAAAATTCCCGCGGACGGCCGGGGTTTTGCACAATTGATTCCGTTTTCCGGCGGTTTGTCCGGGAAAAAGGCGCGGAAAACGTTATTTGCCTTTCTTTTCTGCCGCCGTTTTCCTTTTAATGTCGATGACGACAAACTCCGATTTGGTTCCGGTTTTAAATTTTATTGCCCAGTCGGAAAGGCCGGAAGTGACGATGAAGTTTGTTTTGTTCCGTTTTTCCAGGCCGTAGGTTTTGTCGTTGGCGCCGATCCATTCGCCGACCTTGTTGAGCGGGAAAAGCTGGCCGCCGTGGGTATGGCCGGAAAGGACCAGGTCGACTTCCGCCGTCGTCTGGTTTTGATAGTCGTTCGGCTGATGGTCGAGGACGACGGAGAATTTGTCCGGATCAAGGTCTTTGGTCAGTTCCTGCATTGTCAGCCGGCGGCCGCCGCGTTCCGCTTCCGACCGGTCCTGCCGGCCGACGAGGCAAAAGCCGCCGGCAATCGTTTCACTTTCGTCTTCAAGGATTTTGACGTTGTTTTTTTTCAGTTCGTCGATCAATTCTCCGCTGCTGAAACCGCGGTAAGCCGGTCCGTAATAGCCTTTGTCGTGGTTGCCGAAAGCGAAGTAAACGCCGCGGGGCGTTTTAAGGGTTCCCAATGCACGGACGGCGGCGACCATTTCTTCGCGGCCGGTTCCGTCGTCGACGAAATCGCCGGCGATAACGACCAGATCGGGATTTTGTTCCTGCATGGCTCTGACATGTTTGGCAAAGCCTTCGCCGTCAAAGGTCGTTCCGATGTGAGAATCGGCAAACAGGACAATCCGCAGGTCGCTGATTGCTTTTTCGCTTTCTATCGTGTAGGCGGTAACCCATACCCGGTGATTCAGATACCAGCCGGCTGCAAGCGCGGCAAGGCTGAGCGCTGTGGCGGCATAGCCGGCATAATAGCGTTTAAACGGCCGTTTGCGAAAACGGCGGACGAGGGTGAAAATAAAATCGCAGACAAGCCAGAGAAAAACGAAATGCAGCAGACAGACGACCGCGTTCATCAGGTTTATCAGCCAGGCAATGACGGCAAATATCAGTATGACCGCGGACAGCCCGATCAGCAGCCGGCGTTTGGGAGTGCTGCCGGTGGGGACGAATTTGGCTGCGCGGGTGCCGAGGTACAGCAGCCCGCCGCCGGTGAAAAGAATCAGCAGAACAAATATTATATACCACATCAGCATGTCGTTTTTTCCGTATTATTGTCGTTTTTTTGACAGTTTATCTTTTAGAGTGTACTCGAAGTCAAGGCTTTTTGTTTTGTTCCCGATCCGTTTTTTATGAAAAATTTTTGAACCGGATGAAAAAAGCCGTCGTTTACAATTATGTATTTTAATTGATTATTAAATGTTTTAACGTCATTTAGAAATAAGGGAAAGCGTTGTCCGGCACGGACGGACCGGTTTGGATAAACGCAGGTTTTGGCAACAGAGTGGAAAAGTTATGAAATTTTTTAAAAACAAGAAAAAGCTTTTGGTTTACGTTATACTGGCGGCCGCGGCGGCCGGCCTGTATTTTAAGTATTTTAAAAAGGAAGACACGATAACCTATATTACCCAGCCGGTCCGCAGACAAAACGTCGAAAAGGTGGTGAACGCCACCGGCGAAGTTAAGGCGGTTGACCTGGTAACCGTCGGCGCCCAGGTTTCCGGCAAGATCGAAAAGCTTTACGTTTCGATCGGCCAGACGGTGAAAATGGGCGACATGATCGCCGAGATCGACTCGACCACCCAGCAGAACGACGTGGATATTGCCAAGGCCAAGATGAGCAGTTATCAGGCGCAGCTGAAAGCGGCCAAAACTTCGCTGAAGATTGCCAAAAAACAATATCAGCGCATGCAGAGCCTGAAAAAGCAGAACGCGGCTTCGACCGAAGACCTGGAAAACGCCGAAGACGGTTACGAATCGGCCATGTCGAAAGTGGCGGAAATAGAGGCCTCGCTGAAAGAAACGGAAATATCTCTCAGCACTGCGGAAACCAACCTCGGCTATACCAAAATTACGGCGCCGCTCGACGGCACCATCGTTTCGGTGCCGGTCAAAGTGGGGCAGACGATCAACGCGGCGATGGATACGCCGACGATCGTGCAGATTGCCGATCTTAATCAGATGGAGATTTATATTGAAATTTCGGAAGGCGACATCGGCAACATCAAGCCGGGGGTGAAGGTTACCTATTCGGTGCTGGCGGACATGAACAAAGTATATGAAACGACGCTGAAGTCGATTGACCCGGCGCTGACGCTTTTGACCGACGACCAGTACACGGAAGTGGTGGATTCAAGCGAAGCGATTTACTTTTACGGACGGCTGGTGGTGCCGAACGCGGACGGCAAGCTCAGAATCGGCATGACGACGCAAAACGTAATCTATGTCGAAAGCGCCGAAGACGTGCTGACGGTGCCGGCGATGGCGCTTAAGGGCGACGTTGACGGCAAATATGTGGAAGTGCGGACGGCCGAAGGGGTGGAAAGGCGGCCGGTGATAACGGGCGTGTCCGACGATCTGAACGTTGAAATCAAAAAAGGCGTGAGCGAAGGCGAAGAAGTGGTGATTGCCAAAATGTCGTCGGCGGAGATTTCCGACAAGGCGGCCAACGCCAGAGGCGCCAGGAGATTTCGATGAACATAATCGAATTGAAAAAAATCAACAAGTATTTCGGCAGCGGCGGCAACCGGGTTCATGTCTTGAAAAACATTGACCTGCAAATAGAAAAGGGTGATTTTGTGGCAATCATCGGCCAGTCCGGTTCCGGCAAATCGACGATGATGAATATTATCGGCTGTCTGGACGTGCCGACTGCCGGGTCGTACAAGATCAACGGAGTGGAAGTCGGGCGGATGGACAAGGATCAGCTGGCGGAACTGCGCTGCAAGACCTTCGGTTTCATTTTTCAGCGCTACAATCTGCTGAACAGTCTGAAAGCGAGCGAAAACGCGGCTCTGCCGGCGGTTTATCTGGGGCTGAACGCGGAGGCACGCGACCGGCGGGCGGTCGAACTGCTGAAAAAACTCGACCTCGGAAACAAACTGGCCAACCGTCCGAACGAACTTTCCGGCGGCCAGCAGCAGCGGGTGAGTATTGCCCGGGCGCTGATGAACGGCGGTGAAATCATTCTGGCCGACGAGCCGACCGGCGCGCTCGATTCCAAAAGCGGCGAAATGGTAATGGACATCATCAAAGGGCTGCACAAACAGGGGCATACGATCATTTTGGTGACGCATGACAGCCATATTGCCGCCCAAGCCAGCCGGATTATCGAGATCAAGGACGGGGAAATTGTTTCCGACGAGCGCAGGGCGGAAGATTTTTATGAGGTGACGGACACGGTAGAAGACGTTCACCGCAGCCGGCTGGATGCCCTGAAGTACAGTTTTCTCGAATCGCTCAAGATGTCGCTGCATGCCATTCTGGCAAACAAGATGCGTTCGCTCCTGACCATGCTGGGAATTATCATCGGCATTGCCTCGGTGGTGTCGGTGGTGGCGCTCGGCAACGCTTCGCAGGCCAAAATCATGGAACAGATCAACTCAATGGGCACCAACACCATCGACATTATGCCCGGCAAGGGGTTCGGCGACATGCGTTCGGGACGGGTGAAAACGCTTAAAGTGCGTGATTCCGACTATCTCGGCAAACAGGGGTTTATCGACAATTCGACGCCGAACGTTTCCGCCAGCGGCACGCTGGTTTACCGCAACTATTCGCTGACCGCGCAGCTGAGGGGCGTCGGCTCAACCTATTTTGACGTTAAGGGGCGCAAGATTGCGCAGGGGCGTATATTTACCGACGAGGAAGTGGACCGGATGGCTTCGGTGGTGGTTATTGACGACAACACCTTAAACGAGATGTTTGAAAACGATCCCAACCCGCTCGGCAAAGTTATTATCTTCAACAAGAAGCCGCTGACGGTGATCGGGGTGACGGAAAAGGACAGCAGCCCCGGGCCGTCGTCGGAAACGATGAACATCTGGGTCCCCTATACCACCGCCATGTACCGGGTCAACGGCAGCAGCGACATCAATTCGATTACGGTGAAAGTTTCCGACCATGTCAATTCGCAGGTGGCGGAAGAGGGAATCGAACATATTCTGACTTCGCTGCACGGCAAGAAGGACTTTTTCATGATCAACACCGACAGTATCAAACAGACGGTGCAGAGCGCGACCGACACAATGAAATTCCTGATTGCCAGCATTGCCGTCATATCGCTGATTGTGGGCGGCATCGGGGTAATGAACATCATGCTGGTTTCGGTGACCGAACGGACGCGGGAAATCGGCATCCGCATGGCGATCGGCGCCAAGCAGGCGGACATTCTCCAGCAGTTTCTGATCGAGGCGATTCTGATCTGCCTGGTGGGCGGATTTATGGGCGTGACGCTGTCGATGCTGATCGGTTTTCTGTTCAACACCTTTTCAGAAAACTTTGGCATGATCTTTTCTACCGCGTCGATCGTGCTGGCGCTGGTCTGTTCGACCGCGATCGGCATCATTTTCGGCTATATGCCGGCCAAAAACGCCTCCAACCTCAACCCTATTGATGCATTAGCGAGTGAATGAGATGAAACACTGTCAAACCGTAAAATTGTTATTCGGCGTCAGTCTGGCGCTGCTTTCCGGCTGTGCGTCGGTCGGGCCGGAACCGCGTTCTTTGTCGGAAGAACTGCAATATGCCGAAACCGTCAAAAACCGCTACAAGGCCGACGGAAACTGGTGGCGGCAATATAACGATCCGGAACTGAACAACCTGATCGAAACGGCGCTGGCCAACAATCCGGATTATCTGAAAGCGGCGTTTGAGGTCGAGAAGGAACTGGCCAACCTGGGGCTGGCGACGGTCGATCTGTTTCCCACCCTTTCGGGCGAGCTTTCCGCTTCTTCGCAGCGCAAAATCCATACCGGTGACGATTTTACCGACAGTTTTTCCGGCGATCTGGGGCTGAGTTACGAGGCTGACCTCTACGGCAAAATCAGAAACCGGCAGACGGCGCAGGAGTTTGCCTACAAGGCGACGGTAATGGACAGGGAAGCGGCGCGGCTGACCCTGATCAACAGCGTGATCGACCTTTATTTTAACCTTGAATATCTGCAAAACTCGATCGAGCTGACCCGGCGGAACATAAAATCTTATGAGGATATTCAGAAAATCACCGGACAGAAGTATGCAAGCGGCAAAACTGACAACGTGGAATATCTGCAGTCCAAACAAAGCCTGCTGTCGGAAAAAAACAAACTGCTTAATCTTGAAACCGGATTTAAGGAAACGGTGAGCAGTCTGCAGAACATTCTTAACGTAACGGGCGGGGTGGACGAAATCGCGTTCGGCGACATCTTGAAACAAAAAGGCCCGGCGCCGGAGCTTGACGTGCCGCTTTCGGTACTGGCCAACCGGCCTGACCTGCTGGCGGCGCAATACCGGCTGGAAGGGGCTTTCGAGGAGTTGAAGGCGGAAAACAAAAACTGGTATCCGAACGTTTCTCTCCGCGGGGCGCTGGCTTCCGGTTCCGACAAGGCGCGGACGACGTTTGACTTTTCCTATATTCTCGGCAGCGTGTCGGTGGATCTGCCGTTCCTCGACTGGAACCGGGTTAAGAACAATATCAGGATTTCCGAAGCGGATTATCAGGTCAGTCTGATTGAGTTCAAAGATACGCTGAACCAGGCCTTAAACGAAGTCGCCTATTACTATTACGCTTATCTGAAATCGTTGGAGATATACCGCAACGTGGAAGAAAACTATCGCAATTCGGTTAAGATCACTGCTTATTACCGCAGCCGCTACAATTACGGCAAGGAAGAGTTCAAGGACTTCCTGGAAGCGGTCAATACCGAAAACTCCCTGCGCAACGATCTGATCGAGCAGAAGTACCAGATCATCAAATACGAAAACTATATCTACAAGGCGATGGCCGGCCGCTATGAAGCCGTTTCCCCGGCCGGGGAATAGCGTTTTCCGAAAAGGGCGGAAAAAAATGCGGCATCGCGAAAAAAATACTTGACTTCGAGTTAAGTCTAAGTTTTAGACTGCCGGTAAAATAATTCTTGGTTAACGATTCAGGAGAAAAAAATGGCATATCTGGACAAGATCAATTCACCCGAAGACTTGAAAAAGCTGAATACGGCGGAAATGGAAGCGCTGGCCGGCGAAATCCGTTCGGCGGTGCTTAACCGCGACAGCAAAATCGGCGGCCACGTCGGTCCCAACCTGGGGATTGTCGAAACCGCAATTGCTCTGCATTACGTGTTTGATTCGCCGAAAGACAAAATTGTTTACGACGTTTCGCACCAAAGCTATCCGCACAAGATTCTCACCGGACGCAAGAACGGTTTTCTCAAAGTTGAGGAAATGGGAAAAATTTCCGGCTATACCAATCCCAATGAGAGCGAACACGACTTTTTTGTCGTCGGCCATACGTCGACTTCCGTCAGCCTGGCCTGCGGTCTGGCCAAAGCGCGCGACCTTCGGGGCGAAAAGCACAACGTGATCGCGGTGATCGGCGACGGTTCGCTTTCCGGCGGCGAAGCGCTGGAGGGACTGAGCAATGCGGCGGTGCTTGACAGTAACATCATTATTGTCGTCAACGACAACGAAATGTCGATTGCCGAAAACCACGGCGGTTTGTATACCAACCTGCGGCTGCTGAGGGAAACCGGCGGCAAGGCCGAGTGCAACATGTTTAAGGCGCTCGGTTTTGACTATCGCTATGTCGGGGACGGAAATTCGGTCGAAGCGTTGATCGGAGTTTTCGGCGAAGTCAAGGATACGCCGCGGCCGACGGTTGTTCATGTTCATACCTTAAAAGGCAAAGGTTATAAATTTGCCGAGGAAAACAAGGAAAAATGGCACTGGAACCTGCCGTTTGACATCAGGACCGGCGAAGTTACGGTTGAAACCGGCGGCGAAAACTACAATGACATCACTTACGATTATCTGAAGAACAAAATTGCCGAAGACAAGACGGTGGTCGCGGTTAATGCCGGCACGCCGGGCGCTTTCGGCATCAATGCGGAAAAACGGGCGGCGCTGGGCGAAAACTTCGTTGACGTCGGCATTGCCGAAGAACATGCGGTGGCAATGTCCTCGGCCTTGGCCAAAGGCGGCTGCAAACCGGTCTATCTGGTCTGGAGTTCGTTCATACAGAGAACTTACGACCAGCTTTCGCAGGATCTGGCAATCAACAACAATCCGGCGGTGATTCTGGTTTCCGGCGCCGGCATTTCCGGCGGCGATGTCACTCACCTCGGCTGTTTTGACATTCCGCTGATCGGCAATATTCCGAATATCGTTTATCTGGCGCCGGCCGGCAAAGAGGAATATCTGGCCATGCTTGACTGGGCGGTGGAACAAACCGCGCATCCGGTGGTGATCCGCATTCCTTCCGAGGTTCGTCCGTCCGTCGGCGAGGTTGAAAAAGACTACGGCCGCCTGAACCGCTATCAGACGGTGAAACGGGGCGAAAAAGTTGCCGTTCTGGGGCTGGGCAGCTTCTTTGCCCTCGGCCAGCGGGTTGTCGAACGGCTGCGGGAACGCGGGATTGAGGCGACGCTGATCAATCCGCGCTATATTACCGGTCTGGACGGGGAACTGCTGACTTCGCTCAAGGCGGATCATCAGCTGGTGGCTACCCTGGAAGACGGCGAACTGGACGGCGGCTTCGGCGAAAAGATCGCCCGTTTCTACGGCGCCGATCCGATGAAGGTTCTCACCTTCGGGGCGAAAAAGGAATTTACCGACCGGGTGCCGCTCGACGAGCTTTACCGGCGTTATCATCTGACGCCGGAGCAGATTGCCGACGACATCATGAAAGCGCTGTAAAACGCGTATGAGAGGAAAAGCCGCGGACCCGCCGGATTAAGGCGGGTCCGTTTTTGTAATATTTTATAATTTTTGTTGATTTGCCATTTGCCGGACGCTGTTTCATACTCGGAAGCTGATAACGTAAGGAGAAAGACTATGAAACACGGGAAAAATTTTATCCTCGGGGAATATGTGATCATTAAAAAACCGGAACTGGTCGAAGTGGGCGACAATGTGCGGATTGCCGACTTCTGCCGGATTTCTTCGGCCTGCAAAATCGGTTCCGACTGCGAAATTGCGCCCGGCACCTACATTGCCGGCGGCGACGGCAAATATACCTTTGAGATGGGCAGCTATTCCAGTCTGGCGGCCGGCGTCAAAATCTGGCTGTCGAGCAACGACTACGTCAACGAGCTGGTTACCCATTCAGTTCCCTGCGTTAGGGAGATTCAGGGCAATGTACGACTGGGAAAATATACCGGCGTCGGCACCAATTCGGTGATTATGCCCGGCAACGACATTCCCGAGGGAGTAACGATCGGCGCTTTAAGTTTCGTGCCGTCGGGATATAAATTTGAACCGTGGACGGTTTACGCCGGGCAGCCGATCCGCCCGATCAAAAAACGCAACCGCGCCAATATCATGCGCACACTGATGAAAATCGGCTGCATAGAAGCCTGTGAGGAAGCTGCCGGGGAGGAAAGATTATGTGCGGAATAGTGGGTTACGTCGGCGGCGGCGCAGTCAGCGAAATTTTGCTGGCGGGGCTGAAAAATCTGGAATACCGGGGATATGATTCGGCCGGCATTGCCTTGAACGACAACGGCAGAATCGATGTTTTCAAAGCGCCGGGCAAGCTCGGCAATCTGTGTGCGGCGGCGGCCGGAAAAGCGGACAAGCTGCCGGCGACCGGCGGCATCGGTCATATCCGCTGGGCCACCCACGGCAAAGCGACGGTTGAAAACGCGCATCCGCATCTGTCAAACGACGGCCGGCTGGCGCTGGTGCATAACGGCATTATCGAAAATTACAAGTCGCTGCGCGAAGAGCTGGAGCAGGAAGGATATGTCTTTTCTTCCGAAACCGATACCGAAGCCGCGGTGCATCTGTTTGAACGCGAATATAAAAAATCCGGGTCGCTGGAAGCGGCGGTAACGGCCGGAGTGAGGCGGCTGAAAGGAGCGTTTGCCTTTTGTGTCATGCATCAGAACGAACCGGACAAGATCATAGCCGTGCGGCAGAACGCGCCGCTGATCGTGGGACTGGGCAAAGACGAGAACTATGTTGCCAGCGATATTCCGGCCATTGTCGGCAAAGTGCGGCGGATTATTTATCTGAACGACGGTGAAATAGCCGTAATTACCCGAAAAGAGGCAAAAATATACGATTTTGACGGCTGTCCGATCGAACGTCAGCCGGAGTATATCGGTTTTAATCCGGAAGTGATCAGTAAGCGCGGGTATCCGCATTTTATGCTGAAGGAAATTAACGAACAGCCGGACATCGTCCGTCATCTGCTGCAGGATGCTTATGCCGGCGGGCGGGAAACACCGCTGTTGCCGAAAGTCAACATTGCCGCCGCGGCCAAAGCGGAGAGGATTGAAATCATCGCCTGCGGTACTTCCCTGCATGCGGCGGCGGTGGCCGGTTTTGCCTTTGAGGAATGGCTGAAAATTCCGGTTTCCGTCGTTGCCGCCAGCGAATATATTTACCGGAGCTGCATGACCGACGAAAAAACGCTGACGATCGGCATTTCCCAGTCGGGCGAAACGGCCGATACCATCACCGCGGTCAAACGGGCGGAAGAACGCGGCGCGCATATTCTGGTTTTGACCAACCGCGAGGATTCGAGCATTGTCCGCCATGCCGGCAGTCTGCTGCCGCTGAAAGCGGGGATTGAGGTCAGCGTGGCTGCCACCAAATCCTACACCGCCCAGCTGACCTGTCTGTACCTTCTGGGGCTGGCGCTTGCCTCCGCGCGGGGAAGTCTGCCGCCGGCCGAACTCGGAAAACTGCGCGACGAACTGCGGCAGCTGCCGGCCAAAATGGAAAAGGCGCTGAGCGAGGACGGAAAAGTGAAGGCCGCGGCGGAAAGGCTGAAAGACTACCGGCAGATGATTTATATTGCCCGCGGCGTCAATCTGCCGACGGCGCAGGAAGGCGCCCTGAAACTGAAAGAGATCAGCTACGTCAATGCCAACGGCTACCCGGCGGGAGAACTGAAACACGGGCCGATTGCGCTGCTTGACGAAAATATGCCGGTGACGGCGGTGCTGGCGCCCGGCGGCAGGGTTTATGACAAAATGATTTCCAACTGCGAGGAAGCGCGGGCCAGACATGCGTTTTTGACCGGCGTGAGCTTTGACGGCGACAGGCGGGCGGAAGAGCTGTTTGATTTGCTGCTGACGGTGCCTTCGACCGCGGAAATATTTTCGCCGCTTTTGTTGAATCTGCCGCTGCAGCTTCTGGCTTATCATATTGCCGATCTGCTGGGGCGCGAAGTCGATCAGCCGCGCAACCTGGCCAAGTCGGTTACGGTTGAGTAAAGTCTTCCGTTTCCTCTTCTTCCGCATCGGGCGCCAGCTCGGCCAGCATCTGCCGGGTTTTGGCGATGCCGGTGCGGGCTTCTTCCGCGGCCTGTGCGCGTTTGGCGGTTTCAAAGATATAGAGCGCGTCATGGTAGCAGGCCAGCGCCTCTTCCAGGGCTTCGCGGTTGGCGGAGATTTTGCCTTCCAGATAATAGGTTTCGGCAATTTTCTGCTGGATCCGCGCCCAGTAAAGCGGCTGCCGGTTTTCGGTGACGATTTTCTGCTGGTTGCGGTAGGCGGCCACTGCCAGCCGGCAGATATCGGGGCTCCGCGTGCGGTGGCCGAGGTTGTGCAGAAGATAGCCGAGACTGCCTTCTATATGTCCCCAAAAGCCGGGGAACTGCGCCTGGGTGAAAATGCGTTCGCATTCCCGCAGCTGCGAAACCGAATCGCGCAGCGCCTGCAGGTCTTCGGTTCTTTTCCAGTAGTTGTAGTAAAGGCCGGAAAGTTTGTAGCAAATGTGGCCGTGGTCGTAGGGATAGGTATATTTGCCGAAGTATTTCTGCGCCTGCCGGTAGTCGGCAATGGCGGCGCGGAAATAGACATCCGAATGTTTGTCCGCATAAACCGAAGCGCAGTCGTTTAACTGTCCGAGGTGCAGGTATATGCAGCCGAGGTGCGTCGGCTCAAAAATCTGTTTTTGATATTTGAGGGCGGTTTCAAACAAATTGGCGATGATTTTGAAATCGTTTTCGTTTTTGCCGTCGGCGGCGGCCGTCATGTAAATCAGCCCCAGCTGGTTCATGATGTAGGGCATGTACTCAAGTCCGAGGGATTTGGCGGAATCGATTTTTGAAATGCGGGCAATGATTTTTTTCAGCAGATATTTTTTATAGATCCGGCATTCTTTGTCCGGCCGGTCGGCGGCGCTGACGACGGTGCCGGTCAGAAGATCGAGCAGCGGCTGCGGAAATTCGCCGCCGGTAAGCGCGTCGGCCGGCAGATACATGCTGTCGAGCAGGCAGACGAAAGAACCGTCTTCTTTTTCGTACTGCCGCGGGGTCTGGAAGTTGAGTCGCAGCCGGTTTTCTTCGCGGCAGCCCCAGATCAGGACGTCGGCGCCGGTTTTTTCCAGCAGGTTCTGTCCGCGGTCGATCAGGTCAAAAAAATTGCGGCTTTCGAAGTTGAGGAAAGAAAGGTCAAAATCCGCTTTCAGGCTGGCGACATCCAACCCTTCCGCGCCCTGCAGCAGTTCGGCCAGTTTTTCTCCGCCGCTGCTGCTGACACGGTCGTAAAAGTCGGCAACGATGACTTTGAATCTGATTTCCGCCGGAACATGCCCGACCGCCGGCCTTGCCGTTGCCGGCCGGGGCGGAGACACCAGTTGTTGCAGCAGACGGCGAAACATCAAAAATCATTGTCCTTTTTTATGTAGCTTTTAAACTCGTTGACCCGGTCCTGCAATTCTTCCAGCACCTGCGCGTTGATGTCCCGCAAGGTTTGCGGCGGCGTCGGAATGTTGCGGAAGCGGTAGTCGAGCCAGAGCGTGATCATGGTCGAAACCAGCAGCAGCGACCACGGCGTCGGCGAATAGGCCTGGAAGCAGCCGAAAAACAGCATCAGCATCTGAATGCGGACGGTGAACGAGGCCGCCTGCGCCGGATCCATGCCGTCGGCCGTTGCCTGACGAAAGCCGGTGTTGGCGGACAAGTCTTCGTAGCGGGGCAGAAAAGTCAGTTTCAGCGCCAGCGCCCAGAGGAAGTCAATGAGGAAGAAAAGGGCAAAAATTACGCAGCAGGAGGCTGCGCCTTCGCCCGCCGCCGGCGCGATCAGGGAAAACAGCAGAAAGCCGAAAGCCGCCGCGTCGCGGGAGGAAACCTTGATCCGCGACGGATGCCAGGAAAAGACCGTCAGCGCCAGAAAGGCGGCGGCAAACATCCAGCCGAAAACGCCGAGCATCAGCGGAAGGGCGTTGACGGCGCCCAATATGCCGATGCCGAGAGAAATGTTGAGCGACTGAACGGCAAGCACGCCGTCGCCGCTGTTGACGTAAGGATACAGACCGGCAAAAAACAGCCATGCCGCGGCCAAAATCAAACGGTTGGCAAGCGGCGGAAGGGAAGGAACGACATTGACGGCGTTTTCCGGCATGACGACGACGGCCAGAACAACGGCAAGCGTCAGCAGCGGCAGAAACCAGCGGCGCGGGGAAGCAAAGTGTCCGGAAGCGGCAATGGCAAAGGCACCGGCAAACGGTACGACGATCTGCCAGAAATTGTAAGAACCGACGAAGTCGTCGCCGTCATAAAGGAAGAAACGGACGCCGAGCATCAGCGGCAGTAAAACCATGGCCGCCGGAAGAAAGGCGGAACTGCCGAGCCCGCCGCGGTTGAACATGGTCCGGCGGGAAACGATGCCGTAGACGGCGGCGGGAATGATAAAGCTCAGGAAAGCCAGCCCCAGGACGATAAAAAAGGTTATGTTCATTGCGGTGCTCCTCACGGGTTGAATGAGTCTGTTATAATATGGATCGGTTATTTCTTCAACAGTTATGTCGTCCGCTTTTGCAGCCGGGCGGCAAAAAAGCCGTCGATGCCGTCTAGCATGTCGGGCAGACAGCGGATGAAGCCTTCAGACGTAATCAGCCGTTCAAAACCCGGCTGCCGGAAGGGGTTGATTTCTTCCGCGGCAACCGGGAGAACCGCAAAATCGGGATGTTCCGCGACAAAACGGCCGATCTGCCTTTCTCCCTCGTCTTTGCTCATTGAACAGACGGCATACATCAGAATGCCGCCGGGCGCGACCGCTTTGGCCGCGGCGTTCAGCAGTTTTTGCTGAAGATCAGCGCTGCGACGGACGTCGGCGACGGTGCGGGTATGAACGATTTCCGGGTGGCGGCGCAGCGTGCCGTCGGCCGAGCAGGGGGCGTCAAGCAGCACGATGTCGTATTGCGGGCAGTCGCTGAGATACTCAAAAGCGTCGGCGGCAATGACTTTTTGCGCTTTCATGTGCAGGCGGGCGAGGTTTTCCTCCATTGTCTTCAACCGCGCGGCGGAAACATCAAGCGCGGTAACGTCCGCTTTTCCGGCGATCAGCTGGGCGGTTTTGCCGCCGGGGGCGGCGCAGAGGTCGAGCACTTTCCTGCCTTCAACGCAGCCCAGCGCAATGACCGGCAGCGCGGCGGAAAAGTCCTGTACCCACCAGCAGCCGTCCTTAAAACCGGGCAGTTCGGCGACGCTGCCGGCGTCGTTAAGTCGGATGCTGCCGCTGCCCATCAGCCGGCCGCCGAGTTTTTCGCGCCAGTCTTCGGGATCCGCGCGGACGGTGATGTCGAGCGCCGGTTCCTCGACGGCGGCCTTCTCGATGGCGGCGATCTGCCGTCCGGAGTAGTCGCGGCGAAGCATTTCCTTAAAGGCCGGCGGGAAGAAGGGCAGCGGCGGCCGGGCGGCTATTTGTCCGCGGTCGCGGCAGATTTTGCGCAGTACGGCGTTGACGAAGCCGCCGGCGTATTTGCCGCCTTTTTTCTTGGCCAGTTCGACATAGCTGTTGACGGTGGCGTAGTCGGGCGTGTGAAAGTAAAGGACTTCGACCGCGCCGAGGATGATTGCGGCATGCGGCGCGTCCGGCCGGGCGGGGATTTTTTTGGCGGCGTAACCGCGAATCACGCTTTTGATGAATTCCTGCCGGCGGAGCGCCGTCATCACCAGCCGTTTGACGAAAGCCGTTTCCTGCGGGGAAAGCCCTTTGAGTTCGTCGGCGCTGCCGCCGACACGGGCCGAATCGAGAGATTTCATGTAAATTTCGAAAGCCGTATTGCGAATGTCCACGTTTGTTTTCCTTTTCAGATCAATTGTCCGGTAACGGGCAGTTTAGGTAATTGCGGCGGCAAATACAAGTGCGAAAGTAATTTAACCCTATTGTATTTTTGCGAAATATATTATAGCCTTATGCGCAAAACCAAGAAATCGGACTAATTTTAAGATACGGAGAAAAAAGTTGAAGGACGACTGCAGCGCCCGTCATAACGGCAAGCCTTTTGCCGAATGGCGGAAAGAATGGGAAATGGAAGAAAGATATAATTTCCGCACGATCGAAAGCAAATGGCAGAAGATCTGGGACGAAGAAAAAGCCTATAAGGTGGAAATTGACCGCAACCGGGAGAAGTTTTACGTTCTGGTCGAATTTCCCTATCCGTCCGGCGCCGGGCTGCATGTGGGGCATCCGCGTTCCTATACCGCGCTTGACGTGGTGGCGCGCAAAAAACGGATGCAGGGCTTTAACGTGCTTTATCCGATGGGCTTTGACGCCTTCGGGCTGCCGGCCGAAAACTATGCGATCAAGACCGGCGTGCATCCGGCGGTTTCGACCAAGGCCAACATCGAAAACTTTACCCGGCAGCTGAAATCTATCGGTTTCAGCTTTGACTGGGACCGCTGCATAACCACCTGTGATCCGGAATATTACAAATGGACGCAGTGGATGTTTATCAAGTTTTTTGAAAAAGGTTTGGCCTATAAGGACAAGATTGCCATCAACTGGTGTCCGTCATGCAAAGTGGGACTGGCCAACGAAGAAGTGGTCAACGGCCGCTGCGAGCGCTGCGGCACCGAAGTGGTGCGCAAGAACAAAGAACAGTGGATGATTGCCATTACCAAATATGCCGATCGACTGATTGAAGATTTGAACGAACTGGATTTCATCGACCGGGTCAAGTCGCAGCAGATCAACTGGATCGGCCGTTCGGAAGGTGCCGAGCTGGATTTCGGTCTGACCGACAAGGAAGGAAATCCGCTGGCGGACAGAAAACTGACGGTTTTCACCACCCGGCCGGACACCGCTTTCGGCGTCACTTACATGGTGCTGGCACCGGAGCACAAATATGTGGCCGAGCTGGCGGACCGGTTTGAGAACAAGGATGAAATCAGAGCCTATGTTGAAGCGACGGCGAAAAAGTCGGAGCTGCAAAGAACCATGGACGACAGCAAAACCGGGGTTGAGCTGAAAGGCGTTAAGGCAAGGAATCCCTACAACGGCGAACTGATTCCGGTCTTTATTTCCGATTATGTTCTTACCGGTTACGGCACCGGCGCGATTATGGCGGTGCCGGCGCACGACCAGCGCGATTACGATTTTGCCAAGGCGTTTAACCTGCCGATCGTACAGGTGCTGGAAGGCGGCGACATTGCCGAAAAGGCGTGGGAAGAAGACGGCGCCCATATCAATTCCGGCTTCTTAAACGGCATGAACAAGGAAGACGGCATGCAGGCGGCGATCGACCATGCGGTGAAAAACGGTTTCGGCCGCGCCAAAGTGAACTTCAAGCTGCGCGACTGGGTATTCTCCCGCCAGCGTTACTGGGGTGAACCGATCCCGATGGTTTACTGCGAACACTGCGGCTGGCAGCCGGTTCCCGAATCGGAGCTGCCGCTCAAACTGCCGCAGGTGCCGGACTATCATCCGAACGACGAAGGCGAATCGCCGCTGTCCAAGGCTTTCGACTGGGTTAACACTACTTGTCCGAAATGCGGCGGCAAAGCGCGGCGGGAAACCGACGTGATGCCGAACTGGGCGGGTTCTTCCTGGTATTTCCTGCGTTACTGTGATCCGCACAACGACAGGGAATTTGCTTCCAAAGAAGCGCTTGACTACTGGATGAACGTCGACTGGTACAACGGCGGTATGGAACATACCACGCTGCACCTGCTGTATTCCCGTTTCTGGCATAAGTTCCTCTATGATCTGGGACTGGTGCCGACAAAAGAGCCGTACAAAAAACGCACTTCGCACGGCATGATTCTGGCGGCAAACGGAGAAAAAATGTCCAAGTCGCGCGGCAACGTAATCAATCCCGACGACATCGTCAATTCTTACGGCGCGGACACTTTCCGCATGTATGAGATGTTTATCGGACCGTTTGATCAGGTGGCCATGTGGTCGGACGAAAGCCTGATGGGCGTATACCGCTTTGTCGGCAAAATTTACGGCCTGATGAAGAAAACGGCGCCGGTTGAAGCTTCCGCCGCCGATCTGCGGGCAATGCACAAGTGCATTCTCGAGGTCAGCGAGCGAATCGATCAGATGCGTTTTAACACCGCGGTTTCTTCGCTGATGACCTATGTCAATTATATGTCGGGGCTGGAGCAGATTCCAAACCAGTTGTATCTGACGCTTCTGAAACTGATTTCCCCGTTTGCGCCGCACCTGGCGGAAGAAATGTGGGCGCGGATGGGGCAGGACGGTCTGATCGTGGCCGAAAGCTGGCCCGAGGGCGATCCCAAACTGGCGGAAGAAGACACGGTGACGATGGCGGTTCAGATTTGCGGCAAAATGCGCGGCACCATTGAGGTGAAAAAAGACGCGCCGCAGGCCGAAGTCGAAGCCAAAGCGCTGGCGCTGGACAACGTTGTCCGTCAGCTGGAAGGCCGCGAAGTGAAAAAGATTATTGTCGTTCCCAACCGGATCGTCAATATTGTGGCATAATCAACGGAAGGGGAACGCCGGTTCCCCTCTTTTGCAACGAAAGGACAAGGTTTTGCTGTTTCGGAAAAAATATGTGCTGTTGCTGGTTCTGGCTTTGTGCGGCTGCGGGTTTGAACCGCTTTACGTGGAAAAAAAGCATGACAACATGTGGTATTACGGCGGCGATTTTGACACCTCGATCAGCCAGGAAATGGCGCAGATCAGCATTGAGCCGATTTCTCAGCGTTTCGGGCAGATCATGCGCAACGAACTGATCGATCTGCTGACGCCGAAGGGAACGCCGAAAAGCCCTAAATACCGTTTGTTCGTTCATCTGACCGAAAAACGCATTTCCGATCAGGCGCTGCGTTCGGACATTACCGCAACCCGCAAAATGGTTCGTTACAAAGTCGGCTATTATATGACGGAAGGCACCGAACAGGTGTTGAAAGGCGACAGCATTGCCTATGTCAGTTACGATATTCTGGCCAATCCGTATTCGACGACCATGGCGCAGAAGAAAGGCGACGAAGACGCGGCCAAAATCATTGCCAACGACATTGCCCTGCGACTCGGCGCCTATTTCCACAGCGTGATCACCAACCGGGGAAATCCGAATGATTTTTAAGTCGGTGCAGGTTGACGGCTTTGTCAAAAAACCGGACGAGAAGATCAGAGCGGTGCTGGTTTACGGCAGCAACGACGGTTTGCGACGCGATACCGTAAAACGGCTGGCGGCTGCGGTTTGTCCCGATTTGAACGATCCGTTCCGGGCAGCAGAGCTTGCCGGCGGCGATCTGGCCGCCGACATCGGTGTGCTTTACGGCGAATTTAACGGTCAGTCGCTGACCGGTGGCCGCCGGGTAATCATTGTCAACGATGCCGGCAACGACCTGACCAAAGCGATCCGCAAAATGCTGGACGAAAGTCCGAATACCGGCAATTTGCTGATTCTGTCCGGCGCCGGCAGCCTGAACAAAAAGTCTTCGCTGGTCAAACTGGCCGAAGACAGCGAGGACATGGCGGCCGTCGCCTGCTACGAGGACAAGAACGAAGACATTTGTTCGGTTTTAAAAAGCATGGGAATGACTTTTGAACCGGCGGCGGTACAGCTGCTTTGTTCCCGGTTGTCCGGCGACCGGATGGTTAATCTGAACGAACTGGAAAAGCTGGCCACTTATATGGGGACGGCCAAAAACGTAACGGCGGAAATCGTCGGCAAAATCATCAGCGACGCTTCCGATGCCGCTCTGGACGACATCTATTACGCAGCGCTCGGCGGCGACAAGGTGAAGGCGCTGTCCTTTTATACCCGTTACGTCAACGAAGGCAACGAACCGGCGGCGGTGGTGCGGGGACTGACGTATCACCTGATGAAACTGCTGGTGTGCCGGGCGGGAATCGAGAACGGCGAAAGCGTTGACCGGGCAATGCAGCGGCTGATGCCGCGGATTATTTTTTACCGTACGGACGCCTTCAAACAGCAATTGTCATACTGGAGCCGCGACAAACTGCTGCGGGCGTTGGAAATGCTGTATGCTGCGGAAAAAGACTGCAAGACCACCAATATGCCGGCGGCGGAGGTTGTCAGCATGCTGCTGTTGCGGCTGGCGGCCGCGGCCAAACGCCAGGGTTAGAAAATGACCAGCGCAAGGTTTGCCGAGTTTATCAGTATCTGGCGGCGGAAATTCGGTATCGAACGCAGTATTGACGAGCGAGTGTGCGAGGACGAAGAAGGGCGGCCGCTGCCGTGGTATACCTATCCGGCAACAGAATATCTGGCACAGTTCAATTACTGCGGCAAACGGGTTTTCGAATACGGCTGCGGCAATTCCGGCCTGTTTTGGGCCGGGCGCGCCGACTCGGTCACCGGCATTGAAGACAACCGGGAATGGTTTGCCAAATGGGAGAAGAAATTTAACCGGCCGAATCTGGAAATCCGTCTGCGTCCGGAAGGCGAAGAATATGAAAACGCGATTTTTGAAGACGGCTGTTGTTATGACCTGATTGCCGTCGACGGCAAGCGGCGCGCCGAATGCGCGGCGGCTGCCGTCAAAGCGCTGGCGCCGGGCGGTTTGATTATTTTGGACGACAGCGACCGCGTCAATACCAGCCGGGACTATGCGCGGGCGATTGCCGGGTTGAAGGCAGCCGGTCTGTTACAGGTCGATTTTTACGGTTTCTGTCCGATGAACTGTTACGCCAAATGCACTTCGCTTTTTTTCAGCCGCGATTTTGCTTTTGAACCGGTGTCGCCGGTGCAGCCGGTCTGCGGCCGCGGCAGCTTGTGGGCGATGAGCCGCCGGCAGAGAAAAGAGTTTTATAAAAAATTCGGATGAGGGTAACAAAAAAGGTTAAGTAAAAATACTTGCATATTAAAAAACGATGTGTTAAGCTTTAAAAAGTCATCAGGGGGTTATCTGATGACAAGCACCGCGAAAGGGGCGGAGAGCTTAGGGTTTTATTATTTATACTTGACATAAGTGTAAACAGCTTTTTAAGGGGAAGAGCTATGAAAACACGCAATTCATGGATATTTGTGCTCGCTGCATTCTTTTGCGGTGCGCTTTTTTGTACTCAGGCTTTGGCCAAGGTCTGCTTTGTCGGCGACGAAGAATGCGGTTCCGGCGCCAGTTTTGAACCGGCAGAGGAATTGCCCAACAAAGACCTTTGCAGACAGGAAAAATACGATACCCTGGCCAGCGCTTGCGCCAACCCGGGCGGCGTTTGTCCCTATGATGCCAGATACGTCAGGTGCTGCCCTTCGGAATATGCCTATCAGGCCTGCGTTTATCCTTTGGAAACGGTGAAAAAGATTGTGGACGGCAAAACGACCGTTGACAGATGCGGTAGTTTATACAAATGCCAGTGTCCTTCGGAATACGGCGTAACTTCCGATTATGCCAAGACTAACAATTGTCAGCCCGGCGGCGGATATTGCATGTTAAACGACGGAACTACGGATCAGGTCAAATACAAGACCTGTTCATGCGACACTTCGGTTTATACGGATGCAACCAAATGCTCCAACAATCAGACGGAAGAGGCCTCCTGTACGGACGAAAAAGGAAAAGTGCGGAAAAAGTGCTATTGCAATCGAAGCAGATTTCCTTATGCGGCTTGTGAGTATGGTTCAAAAGGGACCATTTGCATAGACAGCAACATTAACCGGGAATATTATCAGCAGTGTAAAACGGCCAGAGAAAGATGCATTGAAGAGAACTTCATTGCGGAAAACGTCACCCAATGTCCGCAAGGGTCGACGGCCTGCACTTCGACCGTAAGCGGTAAAAAATACTATTGCGCTTTGGGCGAAGGTTGTCCTTACCCGGTTGTTCCCCAGCTTTACAAGTGTCAGTTCGACAAGGGCAGATGGTGCAAAGCCAACGGCTATACCCAGGAATCGTCGACGCCGGTTACCAGAAACGCAAGTTGTATAGATGCGGCAACCGGTTTGGAAGGCAAGGCTGAACCTTGTACGGAAAATACAAATACGCCGACCTATTATTATCGTTGCAAGCTGACCTGTGCGCAAAGAGCGCAATTGGGGGCAACTCGCAACAATGATTTGACACTGGATGCAGCGTTAGCTAACGCCGGAATTAAAGCTTATTATAATACAATGGGTGGTGATAAACATTTGTATGTGGCAGAAGGCGGGGTTGTCCCGACGGCAAATAAAGAAAACTGGAAAGATATCGGCAGCAGAATTGACTTTGCCTCAGTTAACGGGATTCAGGCTTTGTGCGATCGTGATCAAACAAATTATATGGAATGTTGTGAGGAAAGAAGCCAGTATAGTAACAGACCGACCCTTCAGTTTGACGGTTCGGCTATTGATGCTACGAATAATTGGTTTAACAAGAATATGTCGGATATTGAGATTAAGTTAATCGCCAGCAGTCAGGGTAACGGGTTTGGTGAAACGTTTTCTGTAAACAATGCAACGTGGAATAATATAACAATTACTCAAACTGTTGCTCCTGAGAGCGTAAAAGTTGGCAATGACGAGGGTAAATATCATTGGATATCGGATAAAAAGAACACAATTTTAATCCGGAGCAACAATACCTTGAAATTTACGGGGCTGCTGTCTCTTAAAATAGGCGGTTCTACTTATAAAAAAGAAAACAAAAGCTATACTGAAACGGCAACAGACTTTTATAGCGGTAGTTGTCCTTATCTGTCTTATCTGCACTTTCGTGTGGAAAATGGCGGCGTCGTCGAATTTAGGGATACGACAATCAGAAGTTCTTACGATACCGCTTCGTGGGATGGTGATAACGGTGCAATGCTGTTTTATAACACCAAAATGTATGACAGCTGGTCATCAATCGGTGATATCTGGAGTAATATGAACGTCGGTTTAAGTAATTCAGACTTGACAATCAGTAAATTGCGTCTTCGCGGTTCGGAAAGATCTGACATTAACCGGAGATTTGGCGGAGTTTCTTCTTTGGGCGATTGGGAACGGCAACATGGTGACCAAAAATTAACAAGAGCAAGAGGAATACATATTACAAACGGTTCTTCGGTTGAGTTATTGGAAGCAGGGTGGATATATAACGAAGCAAAGATTTATGTCACCAGCAGCTCCAGCCTGACGGCCCAAAAACCGATAGAGTTGAATCATCAAGAAGATACCGTTGTTTGTCTTGATTATGCAACTATTAAAGTTAACGGGCAAAGCTTCGGTTCCAGAAGCTACAGAACAGCCGTGAACGGACGGTGGTCGCATCACAGACTAATGGGAAGAGATTCTGTATCAACCTGGTTGGATACTCGAGGGTTTGACAGCGGGAATTGGTATTATAAATACGATAAGGGAAACACGGATGGTCAGTATCCTTGTTCTACGGGCGGTAAGTGTGACGGTAAGTGCAATTCTGACTACAGTCCGAATTATAATAGCTCGCAATATTGTTCCGGATGTTATAATGCATCGAATATGGGGCTAGCCTACTGAAAAATTACAGCAAATTATTATTTCTTATTATTTTAGTGTGACATATTATTGGAGTCCGGTATTTACATGCCTTCTGAAAAATAAGGAATGTTCTTTGCTGATCGGAAAAGAATTTTTTTAACCCTTTAAATTTTTTTAGAGTATGAAAACAAAACTTTTTCTGTCTGCATTGACGCTTGGCGCAATGATGACGACCTTTGTCGCTTGTGACAAAGAAGAGCCTTATGTAGATCCCGGCAAGGTGATCGAAAGTGAAGTGGTCGATCCCGGAACGGCCGAAGAGGTTGAAGAAACCGACAACGGAACCGAAGGGATTTCTCTCAGTTATGAATCCTGGATTGTGGTTCATCAGGTGTTTGCCGACGGCAGCACCTCACAGCCGCAAACCCGGACAGGAGCATCTGCTTCGGCGGGAAATAAGATTTCCGTTGTTTTGGAGAGCAGACTGACAGACGTTTCCGCGGTTGCAGATGTTTCCGGCTTTGAACTGAACGAAGCCGTCAGCAAGATCGACTATCGGGAACTTGGTTCGGCAAAACATGAAACCCAGTCGTTTGTGACGGTAATCGATTCCGCAACTGTTTATACGGTGGATTACGGAATTTTTGCCGTTGAATTTGTTCTTCCTTATCAGGCGGCGGTTTATGATGACGGTATCACCAAAGTAACGATGCCTTATCATAAATATACCGATGTTCGGGATAACGGAGGCGAACTGAGCGATTTGGAAAGTGTGACCGAGAATGGCGTGACTTATCTGCGAAAGCTGTACAAACATTCAATTGTGGCAGATTTCAACGGAAAGTCATATACCGTTAACGCTGAAATTGTTTTACGAAAGGAACAAAAAGGGGATTACCTGATTGAACAAAAAGTGGTTGACGAAGGTGTAGAACTCGTTTCCTATGACTTGGCAGCCAAAACAGGTGTTTCTCGTTCCTGGATCAAGATTCAGGAAATATGGTCGGAAAGTGGCGTGAAAGAATTTAAGAAGGAAGTTTTATTGTATAATGAACCTTCCGATGGAGCATATGCCACTTTTATGATGACTGTTCCCGAAAAATGCAATTTCTCGGATTTAACGGTAGGCAAGCCGCAGGTATGGACGGAGACGGGGAATGTAAGAGAAGAAGACGGTATGCTCATTACGGCATATTCTTCCGATTATTATATACCCGTAATTTATTCGGTAAAAAACGTACAAGCGGATTTTGCTTTTGGAGTAGTTTTCGAAAAAGCCGTTTATTCCAACGAAGGCTTTGAATATGAAATGCCGGCGTTTGAATATTCAGATCCCAAACCCAGTATGTCGCAGGCCAGTGACTGGTATTTACATGAACGAGGAGGCAGTGCAATGGATATTAATTTCGTTGCAACAATTAATTTTGGAGAGGCTGCCTATACGTATGTGAGAGACGGTTGCGTGATTTATTACGGCGAAAGGCCGTAACTTGTATTAAGCAGAAAGGTCCTTTTCGGGTCTTTCTGCTTAAGTTGATTTTAACTAGGAGAATTAAGATGAAATTTGGAATGTTATTAATTGTTTTTTCTGCTTTATGTTTCAATATGCTGACTTTTTCCAATGCTTTTGCCGAGGATGAAGTTGCACAGCCGGATGAGCAGGCACAGCCTTCAAGGGCGGAATAAGGATATCTTTTAAAAAAGGTGTTGATCATAAAAGCTTTTGATGATTTGGCGGGAAGTTTTTATGACAATGTAAATTAAAAAGCTCTGTCTTCCAAGACAGAGCTTTTTAATTGTTTTGCAGTCTAACAGCTATCCCCCAGTTTACTGGGGGATAATTTATTTTTGTCTTTGTTGTGAATATCTTATATGAATATAAAAACCTCCTGATTTGGTCAGGAGGTTTTTTGGTTTTGCGAAAATTCAAAAGCTGTTCTGGGTTTTCCTTCTACCTCTTGTAAGCCGCGCGGGGGCGGTAGTGGGTATGCAGCAGCTGGTGGGCCTTTTCGCCGTTCGGGGCGCCGATATATTCCTCGTAGAGGGTTTTGATCGACTGATTGTGGTGTGACAGGCGGTTTGTTGCTCTTAAGTCTTCGTCAAACAGGCCTTTGGCGCGTTTGCGGCGGATGTCGTCGGTTATGCCCCGCGGTTTCGGTTGTCCGGGCAACATTACCCGCGGTTGTCCGCCGCCGGCGATGCAGCCGCCGCGGCAGGCCATGACTTCGACGAAGTGATAGGGAATTTCCTCACCCGCCGCTTTGGCCGCGCGAATCCGTTCCAGCACTTTTTCGACGTTGCCGGTGCCGTGGGCGACGGCAATGCGAATCGTTTTGCCGGCGATTTCCACTTCCGCTTCCTTGATGCCGTCAAGCCCTTCGATGGCCCGGAAATTGAGTTCGCCCAGCTCTTCTCCGGTAATGTAGAAATAGGCGGTTCTCAAAGCCGCGGTCATTACGCCGCCGGTGGCGCCGAAAATGGTGCCGGCGCCGGAATATTCGCCGAGCGGATTGTCGGCAGCCTCATCCGGCAGGCTGCGAAAATCGATGCCCGCCTGTTTGATCATCCGCGCCAGTTCGCGGGTGGTGAGCGAAACGTCGACGTCCTGAAAACCTGAAGAACTCATGTCTTCGCTGCGGACGATTTCCCATTTTTTGGCAGTGCAGGGCATAATTGAGATGACGCGGATTTTGGCCGGGTCAAGCCCCATTTTGTCGGCGTAGTAGGTTTTGGCCAGCGCGCCGACCATTGATTGCGGCGATTTGCAGGTGGAGAAGTGACTGATCATGTCCTGATGATATTTTTCCAGCAGGTCGACCCAGGCCGGGCAGCAGCTGGTGAACATCGGCAGGCTTTCCGGCTCTTGGGTAAAGCGGCGGACAAATTCGTTTGCCTCTTCGATGATTGTCAGATCGGCGCCGAAGTTGGTGTCAAAAATGCGTTTGAAACCCATCCGGCGCAGCGCGGCATAGGTTTTGCCGGTCAGGTTTTCGCCGAAATCGAAGCCGAATTCCTCGCCGATGGCGACGCGCACCGCCGGCGCAATCTGAACAATGGTATAGATGTCCTTGTCGTTTAGCATGTCCCAGACTTTTTGCGTTTCGTCATATTCGACGATGGCGCCGGTCGGGCAGTGAGCCGAACACTGGCCGCATTTGATGCAGGGGCTGTCGGCCAGGTTGATGCCGTTGGCGGCGGTGATCCGGGTGGCCAGACCGCGGTTTAGGTAACCCAGCGCCCAGACGTTTTGCTGATTCTGGCAGACTTCGACGCAGCGGCCGCAGAGGATACATTTGCTCGAATCGAGTACCAGCGCTTTGGTCGAATCGTCAATCGGCCAGCGTTTGGTCAGGTTGGGCAGGGTTGCGTCCTTGATGCCGAAGGTGTTGGTCAGGTCCTGCAGTTCGCAATGTCCGGAACGGATGCAGGTCAGGCAGGCGTTGGGATGGTTGCTTAAAATCAGTTTTAAGACCGTGCGGCGGACGTCAACCAGTTCGGCGTCGGAGGTGATGACTTCCATCCCTTCGGCGATCGGAGTCGAACAGGAGCGCATGATGCGTCCGTTGACTTTGACAATGCAGATGCCGCAGCCGGCGGTGGCGTCAACGTCGGGATGCTTGCACAGGGTGGGGATTTCGATGTGGACGCTGCGGGCGGCTTCCAAAATGGAAGTGCCGGCGGTGGCTTCAACCTCGTAGTTGTCGATTTTCAGTTTTACCATTATTTTGCCTCCCTGTTTTTTGCTTCGTTTGCGGCCACTTTGGCTTCGTATTCCTCGCCGAAGTAGCGCATGGTGGAAAGAACCGGGTTCGGCGCCGTCTGGCCTAAGCCGCAGAGCGAGGCCTTTTGCATGGCGACGGCGATTTTGCGCAGTTCTTCAATGTCTTTTTGGGTTCCCCGTCCCTTGGCGATTTTTTCCAACAGCAGCAGCATCTGTTTGCCGCCGATCCGGCAGGGGGCGCATTTGCCGCAGGATTCGTCGACCGTGAAATCAAGGTAGAATTTGGCGATGTCGACCATGTCGGCGGTTTCGTCCATCACGATCATGCCGCCCGACCCCATGATGGAGCCGACTTTTTTCAATTCTTCGTAGCAGACGGGCAGGCTGACGTCGGTTGCCGGGATCACGCCGCCCGAAGGACCGCCGGTCTGAACGGCTTTCAGTTTTTTGCCGTTCGGTACGCCGCCGCCGATTTCGTTGACGATGGTGTCGATGGTGGTGCCCATCGGCACTTCGATCAGGCCGGAATGCTCAACCTGTCCGGTGAGGGCGAAAACCTTGGTGCCTTTGGAGGTTTCGGTGCCGAAGGAAGAAAACCAGTCGGCGCCTTTTAGGATAATCGGCGCGACGTTGGCCAGCGTTTCCACGTTGTTGATGCAGCTCGGTTTGTCCCACAGGCCGACTTCCGTCGGATACGGCGGGCGCGGACGCGGGGTGCCGCGTTTGCCTTCGATCGAATGGATCAGCGCGGTTTCCTCGCCGCAGACGAAAGCGCCGGCGCCGAGCCTGATGTCGATGTTGAAGTTAAAACCGCTGTTCATGATGTTGTTGCCGAGCAGACGGTTCTTTTTGCAGGCTTTGATCGCTTTTTCGATCCTTTCCACCGCCAGCGGATATTCCGCGCGGATGTAAAACCAGCCTTCGGTGGCGCCGATGGCGTAGGCAGCAATCATCATGCCTTCAATGACGTCGTGCGGGTTGGATTCCAAAATACTGCGGTCCATATAGGCGCCGGGGTCGCCCTCGTCGCCGTTGCAGATGATGAACTTGTCGTCAACCACCGGCACTTTGGCCGCCAGCTCCCATTTCAGTCCGGTGGGGAAGCCGGCGCCGCCGCGGCCGCGCAGGCCGGATTTTTTGATCTCGGCGGCGACTTCGGCCGGGGTCATGGTTTTTAAAACTTTTTCCAGCGCCAGATAGCCGCCGCGGGCAATGTATTCCTGAATGTCTTCGGGATCGAGATGGCCGGCCTGTTTTAACACCACCTTTTCCTGCTTGGTGAAAAACGGCAGGTCGAGCGAGAGGACGTATTTGCTTAAAAATTCCGGCAGTTCAAACGCTTCTCCCGCTTCCAGTTTGAGGGCGGGAATCACGTGTTCGGAGATGATAATCCGCGCGACCAGCGGTTCCAGCCTTTTGTAAAGCACGTCCTTTTGCCCTTTGATTTCCACTCTGACCAGCGGTCCCTGGGCGCAGAGCCCCATGCAGCCGGTGGCAACGATGCGGACTTTGCCTTCCAATTCGTGTTCGGCCACCGCCGATTTCAGCAGGTCGAGAATGTCGTCGCTGCCGGAAGACTTGCAGCCGGTGGAATGGCAGCAGTAAATGGTGCAGAGGTAGCGGTCAAGATCCTGTAATTTGTTTTTGGCAATTTCGTGGATGTCGAATCTTTTGTCAATTTCGTTCATGTCAGCCATGGGCCAGCTCCTTGTCTTCGTCGTCAAATTTTTTGCGCCATTCGTCGATGATGTTGTGAACGTCGCCGACGGTTACGCGGCCGTAGGTTTTGCCGTTGACCACGCAGACCGGGGCCAGGCCGCAGCAGCCGACGCAGCGGACGCATTGCAGGTGGAAAGTGCGGTCGGGGGTGCTTTCTCCCTCGCCGATGCCGAGTTCTTTTTTGAATTCTTCCAGAACCTTGTCGTTGCCTTTTAAATAACAGGCGGTTCCCGTACATACCGAGATAACCGCCTTGCCGGGAGCTTCCAGCTTGAAAAAGTTGTAAAAGGTAAGAACTTCGTAAATTCTGGCCAGCGGAATGTTCATCGCCTGCGCCACTTCAAGCGCGTCTTCCCAGGGAACGTAACCTTTTATGTCCTGGATTTCGTGGAGCGCCATAATCAGCGACCCCCTCTTTTTGCGCCACTTGGTGGCTACCTGCGTTGCAACAGAAGTATCGCCCATATGCTCATCCTCCTAAAATGATTGTGTATGCGCTTATGTTATTACCATATTCGTTAAAACATGATTACACAAGCTTAAAAAAGTCCGTCTTGATAACTTGACGCGGTTCAGAGGTGTCCGGTTTTAAACAACTGGCGGTATTTGTAGATGCTGCCGCCTTCAACGTCCCAGCTGAAGTCTTTGCGCATGGCGTTTACCGTCATCCGGCGAATCTTGTCAAAGTGGCAGTAAAACGTTTCCAGCGCCTTGCACAGCGTTTCCGCATAGGCGTTGGTGTTGTTTTTCAAACGTTGGGCGGTCAGATTGTTGCCGTAGACGCGGCGCTTGTGAGAAGAGAAGAACACTTCGGTGCGGAAGCCGTCGACGCCGTTTTCGATGGTGTCAACCAATCCGCCGGTGGACATGGCAACCGGCAGCGCGCCTTTGGCCATCGCTTCCATCTGGGTCAGCCCGCAGGGTTCAAAGCGGCTGGGCATCATGTAAAAGTCGGAAGCCATCTGAATGGCATAGGCAAAGTCGTCCTGATAGCCGCGGAAAACGAAGATGCGTTCGCCGCATTTGGGATTTTTTTCCATCACCCGGTCTTTAAGATTGGTCAGATGTTCGAAATATTTGCTGTCGCCGGCGCCGCCCAGAAGGAATATCGGCATTTCGATGTTTTTCAGAGCGCCGAAGCGGTTAAACAGGTTGGTAATGGCTTGAGCGGCGATGTCATAGCCCTTTTGTTCGACCAGCCGGCTGGTGGCGCAGACGATCGGAGTATGCTCAATGTTTTTGATCTTTTTGCTCAGGTCGTTGAAACGGTATGTGTCGACCAGCGGAATCACTTTTTGCTTGAAGTCTGGATCGGAAGCGATTTTGGAAATCAGGCGGATAAATTCCTTTTTGTTTTCCAGCTTGGCTTCCAGATGATTTTCATCGTAAAATTTGAAATTAAACGGAGCAAAATAGCGGTTGATCGCCTCAATCCGGTCCGGGTTGGGGGTGATCAGCTTTTTGTCGTAGCCGTTGACGATGCCGAAGAAGTTGCGGTGGTCTTTGCGGATTTTCAAAATGTCGCGGAAGTCAAAGCCGAAATCGAGTTCTTTTGACACCTCTTCCATATAGTTTTTGGAAACGGTTACCACCCGGTCGGCAAGATGAAAATTGCAGGAAGCCTGATTGTAGCAATCGTAAACGATCAGCGTGTCGCAGGTGCGCGGGTTGCTGTTTTTGATCGCCTTGGCGTTTTTGAAAACGGCGGTTGCCGTGTTTTCATAAAGAGAATTGAGAATTTTCGAGGTGTTGGGGTAGTCCCAGCCCTGATAGCCGAGATGGTGCGCCAGATGAACGACCGGCAGGTTTTTCAGTCTGCCGCACAGCGCGTCGTCGATCAGTCCGGCCTCCAGTTGAGCGATTGAAAAATATTTGGTCAGTCCCGCCAGCGCGCCGCTGTGCCAGTCGTTGGCGATCAGCAGGTTGGGCGCCTTGAGCGGCGTTTTGCTTTTTTCGAACAGGGTTTTGACCAGAATGTACACCGCCTTGGAAAAAAAGGCAAAACGTTCGACTTCGTTGATGTCGAATTCGTTTCGGATATAACAGCCGTCCTGGGCCGGGTTGTTGTCCGGGTGCGGGTTGATGGAGAAAAAGCGTTCGTTTTGCAGAAAAACGTATTCGACGTTTTCAAATCTGCCGCGATAGACGCCGACGTTGTATTTTGTCAGCGTACTGCGGTTGCCGTAAAAAGGCACTTTGAGAGTTAAAAGCTTTTCCACCTTTACCGATTTTTTTTCGGCGCCGTAATAAACGTCTGCTTCCAGGCGGGCTTTTTTCTTGCCGGTGTCGCCGGCATATAGCGGAGTGACCACGGAAACGACGTCGCCGTCGCCGGCAAAAGAGCGGTTAAAAGCTTCCGGCAGTTCGGAAGCGACCATGCCGAGCCCGCCCCATTTCATAAAAGTCGCGGTTTCGGCCGTAATCATCCAGGCGTTGACGTTTCCCGCAAGCGGCCATTCGCTTTTGCCGAGGCACTGCCTGCGTCCGAGGTTCTGGATCTCGGTCAGGTTGGGATTGTTGACAACACTGAAAGTCAGGGAAAATTTTTTAAAGTTAAAATTTTTCGGCAACGGTTTGAATCCGCTGTCGGGTGCTTTCGGCGCAGGAACAGAATTCATTCTCATCTCTCTCGTAGTCAGAATAATCAATCGTAAAAAAGAATATATTGTCTGTTTTAATAATCAATTAAAAAGGCAATAAAAACTTCTCCCCTTGACTTGTTTATCTTTAATCATTAAATGTTGTATATAAGAAATATACGCGCTTTGCAAAAAAATTAAAGAGGGAAAAATGAAAAAGGATAAAAAAGAGCATAACTCCGAAAACGAATGCGAACAGGCATCGGAAAACAACGAAAATCTGACCGAGGAAATCGAGGCGGCCGCGGAAAAAATCGACCGTGAAGCGGAGGCTTTGAAAGCGGAGAATGCCAAACTGAAAGACGACTATCTGCGCGCGTATGCGGAACTGGAAAACACCAAAAAGCGATGCGCCGCGGAAATGGAGAAAAACTCCAAATATGCCGTCAGTTCCTTTGCCAAGGAAATTCTTTCCGTGGCCGACAATCTGCACCGGGCGCTTGCCGCTGCCGAAGAGCTGAGCGGCAGCGAGTGCGAACAGCTGAAAAAAGGCGTGGAACTGACCGAATCGGAATTGAGCAAAGTGCTGGCCAAGTTCGGCGTTACCAGAATGGAACCGATGGGCAAAGTTTTCGATCCCGCTTTCCATCAGGTGGTGCAGGAAGTGGAAGACAAGTCAAAACCCGCCGGCACCGTCGTGGCCGAATTGCAGACCGGTTATATGATCAATGATAGAATTTTGCGGGAGGCGATGGTTATCGTCAGCAGGTAAAGTTCGTTCTACGGTTGTCTGATACAGATTTTACGGATGTTTTTTCCCGCATATGTACATGTACGTCATGCGGGAAAATTTTTTTTAATCATAATTTATGAACAGATTATTTTTTTGACAGAGATATATTTACAGTATACGCGATATACATGTATTGTAACAATAAGTTTTTAGAAAACTGGTTCTATAGGAAATGTAGAAGCTGTTTATGAAGCGGCGAAAAGAGGTATGTCGGAAGGTGAGTTGGCTATAAATCTAAGCCGAAACAGAGAAATATTTCAGGCGTTGGGGCCGGATGCTGATTTGCAGGATGCATCAGATGATATGGCTGCCAATTTACGGGGAAAAAGGGGGGCGGAAACGGGAAAAACGTTATGGGATAGTTGTCCGCGCAATCCCCGCGAATATTACAAATAGTTTTTATCGGTTGTTTAATGAAAACTTTGCAGGGAAAGAGGAAAGATGGCGATTGAGGAGCGATATAAAAGTTCGCGGTTTTTGGGGGGACTGCTGTTGTCGGTATTGTGGTTCGGCTTTAAGTTTTTGTTTACGCTTCTGCTTATTGTGATGGCAATCGGCGAATGGTCGCTGGTCGGTTGGAAAATGCGCCGTTTTCCGATAGCCGGCAGCGAAGAGCTGGCTTATTGGGCCGAGTGGCTTTACGTCGTTATGATGGCGGTGATTTTGCTTTATCTGATCGTTTGGACGGTTGCCGGACTGAGCAGAAAAAGTTATCTTGTTCTTGCCGTTTGTGCGGCGCTTTTTCTTTCTTTTGCCTATTCTTCCCATATGGAAACGGTGCGGGCACAAATCATCTGTTCTTCCCATCGTTACGTTTGGGACGCCGATTTGCAAAAATGCCGGGAAGGTTGTTTTGTGTGGATGGAGGAAGACGAATGCCTGTCTGACGAAAAGCAGTAAAAGAGGCCGTCGGTACGGGGCGTTTCAAAAGAAAACGGTTGATTCTTCTGAAAGTCGCTTTTTAACGGCGTATTTTTGCCGGGAACGTTGTCTCCGGATGGCGGCGTCGCGGTTTATGGTCGGCGGTTTTCCGATACAAACGGGTTAACGGGCATAATACCGTTGTCGGGAAGGTTTTTCTCCGTGTTTTTTTATGGTGCGCCGGATGGATAAGAAAGCATGAGGGCAGAACAAACATATCGCACGAAACGAGACGTTCGCTTTTTCTGCCGTTGCAGCCGTAAATGTGAAAACGCAAAAAAAATAACCCCCCGGAGTTTCCGGGGGGCTTGTCTTATTCGCCGCGTTTGATTTTTTCAATCAGTTCCTTAACCGACGGAATGCAGCCGTTGCGGTAAAGCGGATCGGTTGCAAAGCGGTAAACCTGATGACCGGCAAACAGCAGATGGTCCTTTACGCTGCCGCCGTGTCCGACTTCGTACAGCGTCTTGTGGATGCAATAGGTGCGCGGATCGGGGATGCGGCCGGTTGAACCGGTGGGGCTGACGGCCGACCAGGTGGAGAACTGGCACTGGGAAAGGCAGCCGACGCAGTTTTTGCGGTCTTCCTTCATTTGCTCCCAGTCTTCCGGGGTCATGAAAACGACGGTCTGATCCGGCGTTTCCTTGATCGACGTCAGTCCGGCGTTGATCTGGTTGTTGGCTTTGGCCATATCGTCAGGCTTGATGAACACGGTTTTGTGGTCGCTTATTTTCAGCGGCTGGGAAAATTCCGCGTCGGCTTCCGTTTTGAAAGCGATTTCGCCGTTTTTGCGATCGATCAGTTTAGCCAGAAAAGAATTTTTGATGGCCGAAGAAAAGAAACCGGTGGGGCTGAAACGCTGTAAAATGACGTCGCCTTTTTTGACGTGCAGCATCACTTTTTTCCAGGCTTCGCTGATCGGGCTTTCCTTGGTGATCATCGGCCGGGTGCCGAACTGGAAGGCGATTTTGCCAATTTCCGGATTGTCGATGTAGTCTTCCCAGTCTTTCAGCGACCAAACGCCGCCGGCCAGAATAATCGGCGTTTCCGTCAGGCCGTAGCCGTTCATCAGCCGCCGCAGTTCGGCAACGCGGTTATAGGGCGTTTCCGGTTTGGCCGGATCCTCGGCGTTGGAAAGGCCGTTGTGTCCGCCGGCCAGCCACGGGTCTTCGTAAACGACGCCGCCCAGAAATTCGGTAAAATTGGAATAGGCGCGTTTCCACAGGATGTTGAAGGCGCGGGCGGAAGAAACGATCGGGTAATAGTAGACGCCGAATTTTGAAGCCAGCGCGCCGAGGTGATAGGGCATGCCGGCGCCGCAGGTGATGCCGTTGATCAGGCCTTTGGCCTTTTCCAGCACGCCTTCGAGGATGCGCTGGGAATCCGCCAGCTCCCACAGCATGTTCATGTGGATGCGGCCGTTGCCGCCGGAAACTTCGTGCGCAACCTGAGCCTGGGCGATACCGCCCTTAATGGCTCTTTCCACCATTTCTTCATGACGTTCCGGCCGCGATCTTTTTAAAAACTTTTCAATAACGACGTTGCCTTTGTCGTCGTAAAAGTCCGGGCTGACGCCGGAGAACGTGCCGACGCAGTTTTCGTGCGCCCAGGCACCGCTGCTGCGGCCGTCGCTGCCGTTAATGCCTTTGCCGCCTTCGACCAGCGGCAGGACTTCTTTGCCGGAAATGAGAATGGGATTTAAGCTTTTCAAGTTAATAAACCTTTCATAGTATTTTTTTATTTAGAACGCTTATACCATAAAAAATTTTTTTTTCATAGTAAAAATTTAAGGCGCCAGAGCGAGGATTTCAAGCGGCAGCCGGTTGACGGCGATCAGCGTGACCAGCATGCAGATGAAGGCATAGACTTCCAGCAGCAGCGGCAGCAGATCGTAGCGGAAAAGAGGGACTTTCGGGCGGATCTTCTTAAAAATTTTGTGGATGCCGCTCATGATCAGAATAATGCCGATCATCTGCAGGCCGATCCCCGCTTTTGTCAGCGTTTCGGCCAAGGGAGCAAACATAAAATGCAGCATGCCGAAAAAGACCAGATAGACGGCGACCGCGGCGGCGGTAATGTGGTTGGCGCGGATCAGCTTTTGGTGCCGGAGCTGCTTTTCCGCTTCCATTTTTTCCGGCGTCATGTTTTCTATTTCCAGTCCGCGCACGGTTTTGGGCGTTTGCAGCTGCGCCCGGCGTTCGCGCATGTCGGATTTGAACTTTTCCTCCATCAGGCAGAGGCCGCAGCCTTTGGAAGTAAAATAAGCATGGTCGGGATTTTTTTTGCAGGGACGCAGGTTTTGCAGCAGGTTGCGCAGATGGCGCTCCCACTCCGCCGCGCTCGGCCGTTTCATTCCTTTGACGAAGGCGCGGTCGAAAAGTTCCAGCGTGTCTTTGGCAAAGTAGTCGTGAATGCTGTAAGGGTGCGGCGCCTGATACAGGTCCGCCCAGGAACCGTAAGCGTAATGGTAGGCCGCGATCCGTTCCTGAATGGTGAGGTTGGGCACCCCCTGCTTGCGCGGCACGCCGGAAAAAGGGTGAATGCCGTTGTTCAGGAGTTTGAACAAAATCACCGCCAGGGCGAACTTGTCCTGTTCCTCGCCCATCTGGTCGCAGTTTTGCTTCATGCCTTCCGGGTAGATGTATTCCTCGCTGACGAACTCGGCCGGATAGCGGCCGTTTTCGCCGCGGATCGAAAAGCCGTCGCAGTCGAGGATGGCGATCAGCATGCTTTGTTTGTAAACATATACGTTGGAAGGTTTGAGGTCGACGATGTAGTGGCCTTTTTCGTGCAGCGCCGCCACCATGGTGCAGAGGTTGTAGGCGGCCTGCAGACGGTGTTCGTATTTTTCCGTCAGTTTCAGCTTCTGGCGGATCGCCTTTTGCATGAAGTGGTCGAGCGAAGCCGCCCGGCTCAAGTCGATCAGCGGCATCAGATAGCCGACGCAGAAGCCGTATTCGTTTTCCAGCAGGGCTTCCGGCCAGGCGATCTGAATATAGTTGTTGCCGTCTTCCATGGTGAACCGTTTGCCGTCTTTCATCGCCGGCGAAAAACTCGGCCGGTTGAGCAGCATGGCCTGCAGCTTTTCCCGGTTGGCGCTGCTTTTGTTCAGGTTGTGAAAAATTTTGGCCACCAGCTGCGGGTGCCCTTTAACCCGGAAAATGCGGCCGGCGGCGCCGCCCTTGTTGATCATTTCGCCGAGCGTGATCTGCTCCCAGGTGCGGTCGCCGTAAATGGCATTGTATGTCTGCGCGGTTTCTTCCATTACAGCCTGGCCCACAAAAAGGTTTTGTCATCAGGGTTCAGACGCTTGGCCCGGGTGGTGTTGAGGGTGTTGGTCAGGGCGCGTACGGCGCGGACCTGTTGTTTTTCCCGGTTGAGAAAGTCGTTGATCGGCAGCAGAAAATTCGGCTCAATGCGGCTGAAGTCGGGGGCAAAGGAAAAGTTGGTCAGTCCGTCGGACATCAGCATCACCGTGTGCGCTTCCTTAAAGGCGGTAAAACGCAGGCTTTCCTGCCAGTCGTCCATGGTATAGAAATAGGTTTCGCAGGCAAAGACCCCGTTTTCCGGCTTGGAAGCGACATAGCTGGAGAGGTCGGACGAGGTGAAAGCCAGCGCCGCGCCGTCGCCGATGTGGAAAAACAGCCCTTCGCCCTTGTGGCAGACGACGCCGACCACGGTGGCGGCAAAAGCCATGATGCCTTTTTTGTTGTTGGCGGAATTGAGCCGGTGGAAGGCGAGCTTGTCGCGGGCGACGCCGATGGCTTTGACGATGGCTGCGCGGATGTCCTTAAACGGGGCGTTTTCCAGCAGGTCGACCAGCGTGTCGCAGACGATTTTGGCGCCGATGCGGCCGTATTTGGTGGAACCGGCGCCGTCGGAAACGACAGCGACGAAGTTGGCGCCGCGGGTGGACCAGCGGCAGCGGTCCTGACAGAGCTGGCCGCGGCCGAGGTGCACCGGTCCGGTGATGCAGGCGGCGCGCACTTTGATGTTGGCGGCTTTAGTTTTCTTCATCCCAGTTTCCCGTGTCTTCAAACAGGTCTCCGGCGTTCGGCGCTGCTTTGGATATGCAGGAAACGCTGCGGCTGAGCCAGAGGAAAAATTCGGTAAATTTCAGCCCGGTGAGGCGTTTGGGCGAGTTGAGCGAAAAGCGCGCCAGTTTTTCCAGGTTGGCGCCTTCGGTGCCGACGGCGTGGATCACCACTTTTTTGTTTTCCTGCGCCCGGCAGCATTTGCGGGCGACGCTTTCCCAGTCGTAGTCGGTCGGTTCGCCGTCGCTGATGAGGAAAATCCACGGCCGTTTGGAAGTGATGCCGCAGCTGTCGTAAAGGCACTTCTGCTCTTCGATCTTCTGCAGCGCCAGTTCCATCGCCTTGCCGAGCGGGGTGAGGCCGCCGGCGGCCATTTCCGGCGCGGTGAAGTTCATGGCGTCGATCCAGTCGGCGGAAACTTCGGTTTCGTCCTTGCCGAAGGCCTTGATGATCAGAAGCTGCACCCTTGAGCTGGCGTCGATGTCTTCCTTCAGTTCCTTTTCCAGCGCTTTCAAACCGACGTTTAACTGTTTGATCGGTTCGCCGCGCATGGACCCGGAACAGTCCAGCACCAAAACGCAGGGGGTGCGTTCGTTGGCATTGTCGGCAAATTCCACATAAGGAATCATGTCGTCTACGAAGTTGTTTTCTGCCATTTTTTATGTTCCTTGTCTGTAGGCGTTATTTCCGCGGGTAGGAGTGGGGATAGGAGCTTCCTTCCGGCGGCACCGGGGTGGAAACTTTGCCGCAGCCGGCAAGCGAGAGCCCGGCGGCAACCAGAAAAAGCCACAGAAACAACGATGCCTTATTCATATCTTTCACCTTTTGCTTGTCTATTTGCGTATCAATGTTTATATATTATTACTCTATCGGAAACAAGGCAAAAAATATAATACAGTTATCAATAGGCAAATGAGAAAAATCTGGCAAATTTTTTTGACGGTGGCGCTGTGTTTGCAGACGATCGCCGCAGAAGCTTCGGAAAAGGGCGTGAACATTTACGGTGCGGCCCGCGACGTGCCGTCGAAGGCGGTATACGGAGAGGCCGGCAACCGCGTGCGGATGGACGATTTCAAAGGCGATTTCGTGCTGGCGGTGTTTTGGTCGCGTTACTGCGTTCCCTGCATTCGCGAACTGGAAAGTTTAAACGAGTTTGCCCGGCAGACCAAAAACGACGGTATCCGGGTGATTCTGATTTCTCCGAAAGAGGAATGGCAGGGCGGTTTTGCCGAACAGCGCCGGCTGCTTTCCAAGTACGGGGCGCCGGATCTGGAAACTTATGTTGACGACAAGAGCGATCTGGCGGCGGCGTTCGGCATTTTTTCCTCGCCGGTGACGGTGCTGATCGGCCGCGAAGGCAAAGAAATAGGAAGAATCCGCGGCAGTGCCGAGTGGGACAGTCAGGACGTGATCGAATACATGTACAAGATCAAAGCCGAGCATGGCTGAGAAGTTTGTTCCGGCGGTTCGGAAAATGAAAAACCCCGTATGTACGGGGTTTTTGTATGCCGAAAATCCCCGGCCGGGCCGGGAGAATCTTTTGGCATCTAAAAACCATGCGTTCGGTATGCAGTCTTCTTAGATGCGCGAATCCTGAATTTGACATGTTTTGGGGTTTTCCGCTGCGGCGTGCCCGGCGGAATTTCCTAGCTTTTTTCCCTCAGGTTGGGAAACAGTTCCTTGCCGAGCGACAACCGGCTGCGCTGGGTGTCGATGGAAGTGGCCAGATTGAGCTTGCCGGTTTTGATGATGGCGCGAACCTGGTCGCCCTGGGTGGTGTCCGGGTTGGCGAACAAATAGGTGACGGCCGGTACTTTTTTGCGGATGCCGTTTAAGGTCTGGTGCATCACTGCCAGCATGCCGCGGGAGAACAGGTCATAGGCCAGGTCTTCGGTCATGCCCGAAGAGGAGGCGTATTTGATGACTGAATTGATGGCGTCGGTGACGTTGTTGGCGTGAATGGTTGACAAAACCAGGTGGCCGGAGGTGCAGGCGCGCAACACTTCGCTGGCGGTTTCCGGGGTGCGGATTTCGCCCACCAGAATAAAACGCGGTTTGGAACGCAGCGCCGATTTCAGGCAGGCGCCCCAGTTTCCTTCGATCGGCTGGGTCTGTTTGCACAGGCCGAGACTGCCGTTTAAGGCGTTGTAACTGCCGTCGAGCGGCATTTCCGCCGGGTCTTCAATGGTATAGGCAAAGCCGCCTTCGGTGATCAGATATTCCTTCATCAGCGAGGAAACGGCGGTGGTCTTGCCGGCGCCGGTCGGCCCTGACCACAGGATCAGCCCGGCGGCGTCGCTCAGATTCAACAGATATTTGCGCAATTCCGGCGCAAAACCGAGGGAATTGAAGGCCGGTACTTCCGGCGGCATCTTGCGGGCGCAGTACTGGATGCCGTAGATGCTGACGCTGCGTTCCACGCGGTAAAGGATTTTGTTGTAAAGGACGGAATAGCTGGGGTTGCTGCCGTCGTAACAGCTTTCCACCTTGTCGTAGAAGTAGTTGAAGTCGTCGGTTTTGATTTTCATCAGTCCGTTGGCGGTTTTGCCGTCGGGAATGTAAGCGACTTTGTCGGGAGTGATGTAAATGTCGGAAAAGTTAATTTCGTTGATTGTGCTCATCGGTTAATCCTGCGGTTTCAGTTAATCGTTTCTCCGGGATAAACTCCGAAAAAGTCCCCCCTTTGAACCCAGCCTTCGATTGAGGCGAATTTGATCAGGCAAAAATCCTTGTCTTCCGGACATTTTTCCACCTTGCCGATCACCTGGTCTTCGACTTTGGCAATCACTTTGGCGTCGTGTTCCGGCTTGGCGTAGATGCTGCTGGTGCCTTTGTTGGTCATTTTGATCCAGCGCTGGCTGCTTAACATCGGCTTGTAGACCCAGGTTTCCGAGCCTTCCCAGTCGCGTATCTGGCGCCACAGGTCAAATTCGGCAATGATTTCGACCGGTGCGTTCTTTTGTTTGTATACCCATTCGATCGGGTAGCGGGAACCGGGACCGGAACGGGCGTTGACCAGTTTGGAACGCAGTGAGGCCATCCGCGGCAGACTGCGGCCCGAATCGCCGTCGTCCCCGTTTTGCGCGGAAACGGGAAGGGCAAACAGACAAACGGCCAGCACGGCGCTTAAAAATGTTTTCATCTCTTTTGTCCTCATTAATGCTTTTTTATCACAATTGGCGTAATGATACCCATATATGATAAACAAAAGGTAAAATTCAGGTAATCGAAGGAGAAAAAAATGGATTTACGGAAAACGGCGGCGGAACTAATCAAGTTTCGCACGGAAACGGGCAACCTGCCGGAGATCGACCGGTGCATGCGCTATCTTTCAGGGCTGGCGGACGAAATGGGCGCGGCGGTTGAAATTTACAAAAAGGACGCGCTGGCGCCGGTAATGCTGCTGACAAACGGCGAAAAGCGCGATTTCGATGTTCTCGCGGTCGGGCATATCGACGTGGTGCCGGCCGCCGATAATATGTTTATTCCCTATGAGAAAGACGGCAAAATGTTCGGCCGCGGCACCCTTGACATGAAGTCTTTTGCCGCAGTCGGGCTTGCTTCGCTCGAATATGTCATCAAAGAAAAGCTGCCGCTTAAGTTCGGTGTGCTGCTGTCTTCCGACGAAGAGAAAGGAAGCTTCGGGCTGGAAGCCTTCTTAAAGGACAATCCCGCTCTTGAGGCCAAAATCGTATTTGACGTCGACGTTGCCGGCAGCATCAACAAAATCGTCGCCCGCTGCAAAAGTCCGGTTTTCGTCAAGCTGACGTCGGAGGGCAAGGAAGCGCACGGTTCCACCCCGTGGGAGGGAATCGACGCCAACGAACAGCTGATGCAGACCTGGCAGAATATCCGCGGTTTTTATCCTTATTACAGCAAAAAAATGCCGAAACCGGCCGACACCTGGGTTGACACGGTTCATTTTGCCAAAATCGAAGGCGGCGCGGTGGCCAATGTCATAGCCAACCATGCCGAGGCTCTGCTCGATTTCCGTCTGACGGAAAAATCCACTCTTGCCGGGCTGGAGGAAAATCTGCGAAAAGCGGCGGTTGAAGGCGTTGACTGGCGGATCATCTCTGCCGGCAGAGCGGTGGTGATGGATGAAAACAATCCTCATATCCGCGCTTACAAGCAGTTGGCGGAAGAATATCTGGGACAGCCGCTTGAGTTTGAATATATCGGCGGCGCGACGGATTCCCGCGCATTTGCCGAACGCGGCTCGGTGGTGATCATGCATTCGGGCAGCGGCGATGGCATGCATGCGGCCGGCGAATACGTCGTCTGGCAGTCGGTCGAACAGCTGGCCGAGATTCAAAGGAGGTTTTTGCAGCGGCAGGCGGAAAACGGTTTTTAACGTCGGTTGACGCGGTCGGCGAACAGAATCGGGTTCAGTTTCAGAGCCGGCGGCCGTTTCGGGGTTTCTGCCGGCGTGAACAGGCTGACCCGGCGGTCGCCGCCGAACCATTCCCGTTTTCGGCAGGTTTCCCGGTCAGGAGCGGTGCCGCAGACGCGGCGGATGCGGGTCAAAATCTTTTCTTCGGTTTTGACAACGCGGCCGCTTTTGCCGTACAAGGTCAAGTCCTGGTAATTCAGCTTGTCGTAACTGCAGACGTAAAAGTTTTGCAAATCCTCATAAGTCAGAAATTTTTTTGCGTAGAGGACTTCCATACAGCGGCGCACCGCCAGCCCGTTGTTAAAGCCTTTGCGGGAATAGGCCTTGCGCAAAAAAGCGCGGGACAGGTTTTCGACCGAACCGCCGGCGTTGATCAACCGAGCGATTTGCGAAGGGCGTCCCCGGTTTTGCAAAATTTTTGCGCCGCAGTTGTACGTTAGGCTGATGAGAGCCGCCATTTCTTCCGTTTCCAGACGGCGGGCAATGTATTTGTCAATCAGCGGGTAGGCGTGTTTTTCCAAATAGGCGCGAACCATCTCATACATTTCGCGGTTGTCTTTCAGCCGGTCTTTGAGGGTAACCCGGCGTCCGTCGGGAAACGTGGTGTTGCCGATGCCGATGGTGGCGATGCCGTTGCAGTCGTCATAGGCTTTGAGCGAACAGCCTTCAAAAAAAACGAGCAGCGGCAGCGCATGCTTTTCCGCCGCGCGAAATTTGGCGAAAACGTCGGTTTTTTCGGTCTTTTCCGTTTTCGGCCGCCGCGGTTCGGCCGTCTGTGCGTTGAGAATGCCGCCGCCCGCCGGCGAAAGCCCGATTATGGCCGAAGCCAGAAACGTCTGCAGTTTACCCATTTTATTCTCCTTTCCGGCGTTTGTCATTATAACCGGGACAAAGGCAAAAATAAAGTTGTTTTTCGGGCTTTTCGGCCGGCAACAAAGAACTGGACATAACGGTGAAAATACGTTAACATAACACGTTAATGCTGATCGTTAACCAACAACCAAGACTTCGGATAGAATGAGTACGATGCTAACGGCGGGGTTGATTGTCTGCGGCTTGCTGACGGCCGGCTGCGTATGGGTGCTCAACCTCAAAATCGACGGATACGGCCCGGCGGCGCGCTGGGGGTCGATGCTCGGCATCGCGCTTTTGCTGGCCATGTTCATATATTCTATCCATTATGTCAAAGGCGCCGACTATTCCCGCGGGTTGATTCTGGCGCTTTCGGTGGGGATGACAATCGTCTGGCTGTTGGCCTGCGGATTTACGATCGGGGTGCTGGTAATTGTGTCGGTCGGCGCCTACTGGCTGGTTACCACTTGGAGAAAGACTGATTTCCGCGAGTTTTGGTCGGGGGTGAAATCCGACTTTAAAACCGAGGTGGCCAGTCTGAAATCGTGGATAGATGACGAAGAATGATTGATTTTGTAAAAAGTGCGGTTATAATCCGTTCTTGTTTGAGGTCAGCGTAGCTCATCAGGATAGAGCACAGGTTTCCTAAACCTGGGGCAGTGGGTTCGAGTCCCGCCGCTGACGCCATAAAAAAAACCGTCCTTGCGGCGGTTTTTTTATGGCAATATGATTTTGGGACTCGAACCCGAGAGGGCGCGAACCGATAGAAAAGTGACTGAATGTCACTTTTCGTTGTGAACGGCGCCGTTTGCTTATTGAGCCGACAAGCGGCAGCGCTGTCGGCGAAATTAGAAAACAAGCGGGAAGTCCCGCCGCTGACGCCATAAAAAAAACCGTCCCTGCGGCGGTTTTTTTATGGCAATATGATTTTGGGACTCGAACCCGAGAGGGCGCGAAATTTTATTGTTGTCGTCTTTTTGCCGCCGAATGTATCCGATCATACATATTAAGATATTTTTTTATCCGATAGAATCTGCTATTACCTGTTATGGCGCATTTTTTACGGATAATCGCAGCGTTGGCGGGAAGTCATCATCGCCCGGTCGCTGACGGGCAGATCGTCACTGTCGCCGAAATTGTGCATGTCACAGACAAACTCCTCTTCATCGTCAAGGCCGCCGTTCGGGGTGATCAGCGTTTCGTCGGCGACGGTTTTGACGTGAAAATCCTTTTCGTCGTCCTCCTCATAGGACATGTATGACATGTCTTTGATTTTGGTTTTTCTTTCCATAATTGTCTCCGTTAATGTTGATAATAATCAGATAATCCGTTTTTATCGTTTTTAAAGCCGGCAAATTTGCTAATCGCGGCTTGCAAAAGCCTTGCGTTTCGGTTATAAACACCCTAAATATTCAATCAAAACAAGTCATTTTTTAAGAAAGCGCAAAAGTTATGAGCAAACAGGACTATTATGAAACTCTGGAGGTTGCAAAAGGGGCAACCGTTGAGGAGATCAAAAAGTCATATCGCCGGCTGGCAATGAAATACCATCCCGACCGCAATCAGGGAAATGCCGAAGCGGAAGCGAAATTTAAGGAAATCAACGAAGCCTACGAGATTTTAAAAGACGATCAGAAGCGTGCGGCCTATGACCGTTACGGCCATGCGGCGTTTGAGCAGGGCGGCGGCGCCAATCCGTTTGACTTTAATTTCGGCAGCGGTTTCGGCGATATTTTTTCCGAGGTCTTTTCCGATTTTATGGGCGGTGGCCGCCGCTCAAACCGGGCTTCTGCCGGAAGCGACGGCGAGGATTTGCGCTATGACCTGGAGATTTCGTTGGAAGATGCCTTTAACGGACTGGAAAAGGAAATTTCTTTTCCGACGGAAAAGGTCTGCGACAAATGCAACGGGTTCGGAACCAAGGACGGCAAGGAACCGCCGGTTTGTCCGACCTGTCGCGGCAGCGGGCGCGTTCATCGTCAGCACGGGTTTATGATTATGGAAACGGTATGCCCCGACTGCGGCGGCCGCGGCCGTAAGGTAAAAGACGCCTGTCCGGAGTGCAAAGGCGCGGGAACCGTGCCTTATGCCAAAGAACTGAAAATCAAGGTGCCTGCCGGTATTGACGACGGTACCCGAATCCGGCTGGCCGGCGAAGGCATGCCCGGTGTCGGCGGCGGTACGAACGGCGACCTGTATATTTTCGTCACCGTTCGCGAACACAAGCTTTACAGCCGGCAGGGGGCGGATTTGTTCGTGCAGATTCCGGTGTCGATGGCCTGTGCCGCGCTCGGCGGTTCGGTAGAAATTCCGGGCATTGACGGACACAAGATAGAAGTTAAGGTTGCGGCCGGTACCCAAAGCGGCCAGCGATTGAAAATCAAAGGCGAGGGAATGCCGAAAATCCGTTCGGTCGACAAAGGCGACCTGTGGGTGGAATTTAAGGTGGAAACGCCGGTCAACCTCAGTCCGCGGCAAAAGGAACTGCTGGAAGAGTTCCGCAGCATCAGCGGCGACGATGGCTGTCAGCCGGCGGAAAAGAGCTTTTTTGAAAAGATCAAGGATCTTTTTGCCGCTTAGTTTGTAAAAAAACGTTGATTTTTGTCCAATGTTTGGCATAATGAAAACTATGTAAAATAATTATTAATGCTTATTACATATGGAAAAAAGAGAAAATGACAGGTTGGCTGTTCCTAAATTTTTGCAACAGCTGGTGAATACCGATTTTCGTAATTGCGAAGACAAAAAGCTGATAGACATGACCGTTCGCGCCAAAGTGATCGTTTCCGTCTACACTTCGCAGGAATGGCTGACGCCTTTTGAAGAAACGATGATCAACGGTTTTCGCCATTATCTGGAAAAAATGGAAGAAGAACTGCAAAAGCGCGGCGTGCTTATTGTTAATGTTGCGGAGCTGATTGAAGGACATGAAGCGGAGATTGCCGAAGTCCTAAAAGAATTCAGCCTGCTTTATCTGATGCGTCTGGCTGACGAGTTGGGAGAAATGACCAAATCCTCAAGCGGAAACGGTCCTTTTCAGGTTTTAAAAGGGCTGGTTTATGAGGAAATTGCCCGGCGCGGCGGCAGCGGTGGTATGGCCTGATTGAACGGGAAACCTGCTTTCCCGTTGCGGACGGCCGGTTTTCCGATCAAAGTTTGGATATTTAAGCATATTAAAAACATTTTAAATTTTGATATTATGGAAATGCTGCACATGAACATTAACGTTGATCAGCTGTTAAAAGAGCTGGAAAGCGTAACGATTACCGCATTGGATGACAATGCTTTGTGTTGTCTGGGGTTGAAGCTGCGGATGGCGCTGATTGTGATGTCACAACAGGAAAACCTGACGGAAACCCAGCGGCAGACGATTGAAATCGTCCGCAAGTTCGACAATCTGACGGCTCGTGAGATGGAGCAACGCGGTTACCGGGTTGTCGACAGCGCCGAACTGACGGACGCTGACCCCGAAGAAATTGCCGAAGCTTTGGTCGACATGGATTTTAACGCTTTGCTTGATTGGGCGGATGCGTTGAAGGAAACTTCCGCAAAGAACGAAAAGGACGCCGAAATGCTTGTTCACGTCAACAATGAGATCATGCGCCGTTCGTTGGAAAGAAGCGGCGGTTTGCTCAGTTAGCGTTCGCGTCTTCTTGTCATGACAACAGCCAGCCGGTTTTCGGCCGGCTGTTGTTGTTTTAAAAATATTTTTTCTCTTTTTTTTCATATTGTTTTGTTTTTCCCTTTGTTGTTTTTTGTCGTTTCCCCTTTGTTGTGTCGGGGTTCGGGAGCGGCGTTTTTTCGCCGGCAGGGGAAGACCGGCTTTTGCTGTGTTGGGTTTTTATTGTGTTTGTACT
>MNTV01000020.1:200658-206116 GCA_001917175.1 Azospirillum sp. 51_20 | reverse complement strand
TTTTTTTCTTTCCCTTTCTCTTCCCCTTTCTCTTTGTCGTTTCCCCTTTGTTGTGCCGGGGTTCGGGAGCGGCGTTTTTCCGCCGGCAGGGGAAGACCGGCTTTTGCCGTGTTGGGTTTTTATTGTGTTTGTACTGTTTCCGATTGATTTTGTTGCCTTTTCCGATTGATTTTGTTGTCTTTTTTCTTTCCCTTTCCCTTCCCCTTTCTCTTTGTCGTTTCCCCTTTGTTGTGCCGGGGTTTTGGAGCGGCGTTTTTCCGCCGGCAGGGGAAGACCGGCTTTTGCCGTGTTGGGTTTTTATTGTGTTTGTACTGTTTCTGATTGATTTTGTTGTCTTTTTTCTTTCCCTTTCCCTTCCCCTTTCTCTTTGTCGTTTCCCCTTTGTTGTGTCGGGGTTCGGGAGCGGCGTTTTTCCGCCGGCAGGGGAAGACCGGCTTTTGCCGTGTTGGTTTTTTATTGTGTTTGTACTGTTTCCGATTGATTTTGTTGCCTTTTCCGATTGATTTTGTTGCCTTTTTTCTTTGTTTTTACTTGGAATGTTGAGATAAATTCAAAAAGGAATTGTGAGGAGAGGGAGAAGGTGAACTTTTAAAATGATGATACGAAAACGTCAGGCAGGGGAGCGGTGAACAAGACCGGAAAGGTGAGGAAACAACGCGTGCGGTGCGGGGCGGCATGAAACGGCCGGCAGGAGATTTTCGAGAAAGGCGGGAAAGTTTGAAAGAAGCGGGGCAGGAAAGTGAGAAAACAACGTGTGCGGTGTGAGGATCGGCGGAAGACGGCTGGCAGGAGATTTTCGGGAAAGGCGGGAAAGTTTGAAAGAAGCGGGGCAGGAAAGGTGAGGAAACAACGCGTGCGGTGCGGGGCGGCGTGAAACGGCCGGCAGGAGATTTTCGGGAAAGGTAGGCAAACTTGAGAGAAGCGCGGCAGGAAAGTGAGAAAACAACGTGTGCAGTGTGAGGATCGGCGGAAGACGGCCGGTATTATTAGTTTGTCGGTGTCGGCAAACGTTCTGAAATCTTAGAGGCATGTTCGTTTATAAAGCCTTGTACGCTTCTGCTGATTTCCCCGGAGAAAAGTTTGCTGCAGACCGGCCGAGATGCAGAAAAGAATAAAAGGCGGAAAACCATGATTTGAAAAAATCAAATTAAAAACGGTATTCAAAAAGGAAGATTTGTATCGGTTGAACCAAAATTAAATAACAGGCGGAAAAGCTGCGTTTATGGCAATTAAATCCGGAGGTAAAGAGAGGACGGGCGGCAAGGGAAGCGTTTTTCTTTTTAGCGGCCGTTACGCTTTCGGAGTGGAAAAAGGGATGTCTGAGGCATCAAAAAAGCGCCCCGTTTTCAGGGCGCTTTCGGGTTGTTTTTGCTTCTTGAAAAGAAGAACTATTTGTTCAGCTGAGCAGCAACTTCAGCGGCAAAGTCTTCTTCTTTTTTCTGGATGCCTTCGCCCAGTTTGAAGCAGGCGAAATCCTTGATTTTTATGTTGGCGCCCAATTCCTTGGCGGCGTCGGCAATAACCTGCTTAACCTTTTTGTCGGGATCCATGATGTAAGCCTGTTCTTCAAGTACGACTTCATCGTAGTACTTGCGGATGCGGCCTTCGACCATCTTTTCAATGATGTTGGCCGGTTTGCCGGAAGCTTTGGCCTGTTCGGCAAAGATCGACTTTTCGTGTTCGACCGCGGCCGGATCGACGTCGGCAATGGTCAGGAACAAAGGCTGGGAAGCGGCGACGTGCATGGCAATATGTTTGCCGAGTTCGGCCAGCTTGGCTTTGTCCGCTTTGGATTCCAAAGCGACCAAAACGCCGATTTTGCCGAGGTTGTTGCGGGTAACGTTATGAACGTAGGGAGCAACAACGCCTTCGCTGACTTCGACCACTTTGGCGCGGCGCAGATTCATATTTTCGCCGATTTTGGCAATCATGTCGGTCAGACGTTCTTCAAAAGACTTGTGAACTTTCGGACACTGGAAGTTTTTCATATCGCAGAGTTCGCCGTTGTTCATCAGGGCAACCAGAGCGGCGTCTTCGACATATTCCTGGAAAATTTCGTTTTTGGCAACGAAGTCGGTTTCGGAGTTAACCTCGACCACGGCGCCTTTGTTGCCTTCCACGGCAACCGCGACCAGACCTTCGGCGGCAACGCGGCTGGCTTTCTTGGCGGCCGAGGCCAGGCCTTTTTTGCGCAGCCAGTCGACGGCCTTTTCCATGTCGCCGTCTGCTTCGACCAGGGCTTTTTTGCAATCAAGCATTCCGGCGCCGGTCGATTCTCTTAATTCTTTTACCTTTGCGGCAGTAATTTCGGTCATTTTTCGTAATTCCCCAATTCTGATGTTTTGAATAAAAATGGCGATATTTTAGTTGGTAAAATACCGCCATTGTTTAAGTTGCAAGCGCTGATTTTTCAGCGGAAGAACTATTCGGCAGCTTTGGCCTTCTTGCCGGCCTTGGCTTCTTCTTCGCCTTCCGCAGCAGCCTTGGCGGCTTTCTTTCTGGCCGGTTTGGCGTCGTTTTCGGCCATGATTTCTTCTACCTTAACGCCCTGAGCGGCGATTTCGGCCTGGATACCGTCCAAAACGGCGGAAGATACCAGCTCGCAGTAGAACTGAATGGCGCGGATGGCGTCGTCATTACCCGGAACCGGGAAGTCGACCAAAGTCGGGTCGGCGTTGGTGTCGGCAATAGCGATGACCGGAATGCCGAGTTTTTTGGCTTCTTTGATCGCCAGGTCTTCTTTCGGCATGTCAACGACAAACAGCAGGTCCGGCTGTCCGCCCATGTTCATGACGCCGCTTAATTCCTTGGCCAGCTTTTCCTGTTCTTTGCGCAGGTTGAGCAGTTCCTTTTTGGTGTAGCCTTCGGTGGCGTTGTTGTCGAACATTTCGTTGAGCTTAACCAAACGGGAAATTGATTTGTAAACGGTTTTCCAGTTGGTCAGCATGCCGCCGAGCCAGCGGTAGTTGACATAGTACTGTCCGCATCTTTCGGCGTTTTCCTTAATGATGTCCTGAGCCTGTCTTTTGGTGCCGACGAAGAGAACCTTGCCGCCGTTGGCAGCGATTTCTTTCGCGGCATTCAAGGCCGTGTAGAGCATCGGGTAGGTCTGCTGCAGGTCAATGATGTGAACGTTGTCTTTTTTGCCGTAGATGTAGCCGGCCATTTTCGGGTTCCAGCGACGGGCGTGGTGGCCGAAATGAACGCCGTTTTCAATCATCTGGCGAATCGTAAATTTAGGAAGTGACATTTATATATCCTTTTTTCCGGTTAAACCTCCGCAGGCTTTCGGCCCGGTCTGCCCGGGCACCGGAGCGAACTCTTCTTTGAAAACAGCAAGAAGCTTCCGCCGCGCCTGCGTGTGAATTGTTAAAACAAGCGAATATCAAATGGTTGATATTCGCTGTCTTTTTACACACACTTTGCTTATTTTGCAAGTAAAAAATTTGGCTGGGGAACGATTATTTTTGCATAAACTTCCGGATAGCCTCAATTACGCGTTCGACCGTGTTGTCGACCATTTCTTCCCGGGTTTCGACCACGATGTCCGCTTCGGAATAATAGGGGTATTCTTCCCTGATATATTTTTCCAGCTTGTTTTTCAGATGTTCGTCGTTGCCTTCGATAAACGGGCGGTGGCGCCGGCCGGCGGTGCGGTGATAAAGAACGTCAACGTCGGCTTTGAGCCAGATGGTGACGGCGTGCTGCCGCGCCAGTTCACGGGTCTGGGCGGGCACGAAAGAGCCGCCGCCCGAAGCCAGTACGCAGGGTTCGCCCTGAAGCAGCCGTTTCATGACCCGGGCTTCGCCGGCACGGTACTCTTCTTCGCCGAAACATTTTAAAACGTCAACCAGCGGCAGTCCGGCCGCCTTTTCTATCTCCTGATCGCCGTCGACAAAAGGCAGCCCGAGCCTTTTGGCCAGACGCTTGCCGACACTGGTTTTGCCGCTGCCCATGAGGCCGACCAGCAAAATTATTTTGTTGTTTTTCATGGTTTGTTAATCTTTATTTCAAATATTTGCTGTCATAATATAAACAGTTTAAATTTTATCAATATTTTTTTTGCGGAAGGTGAAAATATGCGTCAGAAAGGCAACGGAAAAATTTGGTTTTACGCGGCGGCCGCGGTTGTCGCGGCATTGGTGCTGTGGGTAATTTCCCGCGAGATTCCGTTTACGCCGGAAACGGTCGAACAGCCGATCGAAAACACTTTTGCCCGGTAGAAGAAAATGGCGGACCGGCGGCTGAAAGATTTTCTCGACATGATCGCGGCCGAAAAGGGGGCGGCGCCGAATACGGTTGCCGCTTACCGGCGTGACGTGCTGCAGTTTCTGGCTTTTTTCGGCAGGGACTGTGCGCTGGCCGAAGAAGACGACGTTGCCGCCTTTGTCCGTGACCTCGGCAGCCGGGGATTTGCGCCGAGAAGCATGGCGCGCAAGCTTTCGGCGGTGAAAGAATTTTACAAGTTTCTCTATTCGGAAGACGAAATCAAAACGAATCCGGCGGCGGGCGTTTTGTCGCCCCGGCAGGAAAAACCGCTGCCGAAGTTTTTGAGCGCGGGGGAAATAAAACGGCTGTTGCTGGCGGCGGAAGAGGAAACGGATTTTGCCCACTGCCGGCTGAAAGCGATGCTGGCGCTGATGTATGCCTGCGGTCTGCGGGTGTCGGAACTGGTGGCGCTGCCGGTAAATTGCGTCAATTTTGAAAAAAGGCAGATTCTGGTTTTCGGCAAAGGTGCCAAGGAAAGACTGGTGCCGGCGGCGCCGGCGGCGCTTGCGGCGGTTGAGGAATATGCGGTGCGGCGCGAACGGTATCTTGACGGGCGCAAATCGCCGTGGCTGTTTCCTTCCAACACCGCGGTTTCCGGACATGTGACCCGCGACAATTTCTTTAAAAATTTGAAAAATCTGGCGGTTAAGGCCGGCATTTCGCCGGCCCGGGTTTCTCCGCACGTTCTCCGCCATTCTTTTGCCACCCATCTGTTAAACCGCCGCGTGGATTTGCGCAGCGTGCAAAAACTGCTGGGGCACGAAGACATATCCACCACCGAAATATATACTCATGTTATTTCCGAGCAGTTGGTTGATACGGTGAATAAAAATCATCCGCTGGCCAAAGCGGGGATGCGGACGGCGCCCGCGGAAACGGACGGCGTGTGACGGACGGCGTGTGAGACAAAACGGGCAAAAAAGGACGCCCGCTTTTGAGGCGGGTTTTTCCGGCATAAGTTTCCGCCGGCCAAAGCGGGGATGCGGACAGCACTTGCGGAAACGGACGGCGTGTGAGACAAAACGGGCAAAAAAGGATGCCCGCGTTTGAGGCGGGCTTTCCCGGCATAAGTTTCCGCCGGCCAAAGCGGGGATGCGGACAGCGCCCGCAGAAACGGACGGCGTGTGAGACAAAACGGGCAAAAAAGGATGCCCGCGTTTGAGGCGGGCTTTCCCGGCATAAGTTTCCG